>JBEKME010000128.1:0-17528 GCA_050008675.1 Terriglobia bacterium | reverse complement strand
GTGGCTCCAGCAGGTCGGTCAAGAATTGTTCCAAGCGCTTTCGACATTTCTTGATTTCGCTCTCGGTCATGGACCGGAGCATAGCACCTCTCCCGTGGGAGGTCAATAACTTAACGTAGTAATACTAATCACTAGCCACTAGCCGCTGCATTTTTCACCCAAGCGTGCCGCGGGTCGTCAGCCCAGGCCCCGTAGCGGCGTTCTTCTCCGGCGAGGACCCAGGTGTAGTGAAGCTCGTAGCCCGGCGCTGCCACGACGGGATGGTAACCTTTGGGCAGAAGGACTGTATCCCCGTCTTCCACCACGAAGGCCGTGGAGAAACCGTCAGGGTCGTCGGCTGCGGTGTAGGTCCACATCAATCCAAAGCCTTGAGCGGGTTTGATGCGGAAAAAATAAACCTCCTCGAGGACGGCTTCTTGCGGCGGGTTCGAGCGGTCGTGCTTATGGGGCGGGTAGCTGGACCAGTTGCCTGGCGGGTTGAGCGTTTCGCCCGCCAACAAGCGCTCTGCCGGAACGTTTTCGGCCAGCGCCGAATAAACGGTGCGTTGCCAGTTATCGCGGCCTACCTGCTTGGCGACCGCCGCCGCTCCTTCCAGGAGTGCAGGAGGCGCCGTCGCGGTAGAAGGCGCCGAGAAGATGCCCGCGTCGAAGACCTCCGACTCTGCCGTAATCTCGTAGGAAGACTGCGGTGGCAAATAGACCATGACAGGCGGTCCGGAAAAGACATCGGCGCGCGCGCCCACATTCGAGAAGACCTGCCTCTGCCCGTAGGCAATCTCGACGGTGACGGTCGCTCTTCCGGAAAATATATCCAGAACGTATTCTCGTCCCTGGGCCTTTGCCGAATGCTTCTGGCCCTTCACCAGATTTAGGCGGGCAAAGTCGAGAAAACGCAAAACCCCGGGCCGGACGATCTGCTGAAATCCCCCCTCCACTTGAGCTTTGAGCAGTCGTTCCATAAATCACCTCGAATGATTGCGCATTTCCTGAAAAAACAGAGGCTGATCGAACTCCAGCCGCAGTGAGATACCGGGGGCTATCGTGCTGCCATTTCACTTCCCTCCGGCATACCGCTCGTAAGCCTCAGCGACCTTAGCTTCGGCAGCATCGCCATCATGAATCAGCACCCGATATCGCAATGTCAGCGAGCCTCCGGCTGCAATGGCGACGCTTCCGTCGCGCTTGGGGTCATTATAGAAGTCGTGCTCGCCGAAGGGATTCACGGCGAACAGACCGTAGCCACGGGCGTGCCAGTAAGTGGGATGCTTAATGTTACGGGGGTTATCGAAGATAGCAATTCCGATCCTTTCTCCCCCCACAACTCCGGAGTAGTCGACCCAATTAGCTCGCTTACCCCAGATGTTTTTTTCACCCACCGCGCCTACAGAGTTCAGCATTTTCACGGCGGGTTCTTGCAGGCTCCTGACCACCCGGATGGCGAAGGTTCCCTCCTTCGTATCGCCCATTTTCAAGGGCGTTCCCTTGTCAGCCGTAATGGTAAACGAACAGTCGATGGTGCGGGCGCTTTCATCGCCCCGAAAAGTGTATTCCTGTGTCTCGCTGCCCATCGCCTTACCATCCGGGCCGAACAGACTAAAGAGCGCCCGAAGCGTGCCGGAATCAGGCCCGCCCATTGATTCTTCGAGCTTGGTAAATACCGTGCGGCCCTTGGGGAGATCCTCAGATGTGTAGGTCTTGCCCGTCACGTGCACGGGCGTTTTCTCTGCGAACTTTGCTTCTCCCCAGAAATCAACTCCGTTGATGTCGCCGTGGGCGAAGAACATAGAGCGGTGATGAGGATGGTCCCTGCTCTCGCCAGGGATGCTGGTTACCATCGGAAATCCACGCGTGACGATAATGCCCTCAGCCGAACGCAATGGGTAGAGATAGGGCTTGGGTGCCTCGGCTCCGAAATAGTAAGTCGTGAAAGGTTTCCCTCCAATGCTCACGTCGATCTGGTCACCATGCCGAACAAATGCCACGGGCTTGTCGCCGGCCACCAGGAGTGTAGCTTGTATCAGTACCAAGAAGATTGCGCGCAAAAGGATTTCCCTCCGCAAGAAATTTGAAAGCCGAGAGAAAGAGTCGAAGATTCGCCAGTGGGAATCCCTCGAGGATAAGCCCACTCTGAACCGTTAAGCATTATCGGAATTGGGGGTTGGTTATGTCAAGCGCTGGCTATCGGGAGTAGTGGGTCAATTTGAGGTAGAGGCGGCTTTACGCCGCCATTTGGCGATCCCGCCTTGCGGGATCGCCGCTACAGCATCAAATTGACCCACTACCCAATCGGGAGTATTGGCGTCATTCGGGATGGGATCCCCTTCGAAAGGCAAGACGCGACTTGCAACGCCCGTGTCCCGCGCTGGCGATAGTGCTCACTTCGGAAAAGTGAACTTGAGCTCGCGGCCCATATCGAAGGCGGGCTTCTTCCGTTTTCGAATCAGGCCCATATTCTCCGAAAGTGCCGTGACCAGCATGGGCAAGGCGATGGTGGAGTCGCAGTGGACGTCCACCATGCTGGCGTCGTGCGCAATCTTTCCCCAGCTCTGGGATTCTTTGAACGTGCAGCCGGAAAGTCCGCCCCAGTGTGCGGCGTCAGTGATGATCTGTACGGCATATTTATGACCGTTATGAGACTGACGCATGAACGTAGCCGTCACCTCGGTCTGATTGACAAAGTTCTTGGGAGTGCCTCCGCCAAAGTAGATGACGCCGCTGGCAGGGGAATCAGCCGCCAGGTGCGCGGTCTCGAGGACATCACCGATCACGTCGAACGTGAACTGGTTCTTGCCCAGGAAACGGTTCTCCGCGATACCGATTCCGATGGAGGAATCTCCAATGGCAGGACAATACAGCGGGACTCGGGCTTTCGCCGCCGCAGTGACGATGCCGTCTTCCTTCGCCTTTTTCGCCAAATGCTTGCCGAGCAGATGCAGGAACTCGCGGGTTGAATACGCCCGCGACGGGTCGAGAGAGGCTGCGAACCTGCCGATCATCTCGTCCGCCTCCCGAAATTCTTCTTCGTCCGCGAGCGTATCGTAAATGCGGTCAATGAGGTTTTTTTGCAAAAGGACGTCGTCGACGGAGGGCGAGGATTGGTAATGGAACCGGCCCAGGGTTTCATGGATATCGTGGAAGAAGTTGGCGCCGGTCGAAACCAGGCAATCGATCAGGCGGTTCTTGAGCATATAGACGACCAGTCGTCGCATGCCGGCGGGGACCAGCGCTCCGGACATCCCCATCATGATCATCACCCGGTCGCCGAGCATCTTCTTCCAGATCTGGTAAGCGGTGGCCAGCGAACGCCCCTGAAACGATATCCCCTGCATTTTCTCGAGCAAAGCCGCAACGCTCTTCCGACCATCAACGACCAGAGGATGGGTCGGCCTGGAAAGTATCTGGTGTTTGCTAATCATTCGTCGATTCCAAGCAAGATCGCCGCGGCCAGTACTGTGGTCCAGAGACCTCTTTTATCGCCAATAGCGGATTGGCTGACATTCATCGTCCGGACAATCTTATTGGAGATTCGATAGATTTCCTTCTTCTCGTCCCAGCTCCGGTCGGGGTCGAACTCCACGCCCAGCGTGGTGGCGAGCATTTCCGCCGCCAGCTCTTCTGCGTATTCGCCAGCGACTTCTTCTGTCTGGCCGAAAGAATGATGTTCTGAAAGGTAGCCAAAAGCGTTCCGGTCAGAGGGAATCGCCACGCCAACCGAGGCGGCAATCAAGCGATGCGGCTCCCGCGTCGAATTCTCGCTCATGACCACAAAAGTCACCTGCCCGGCTCGCAGTTCCTTCACGCCCTCGGTCCTGGAAACGAGCTTGCAGCGGGGCGGGAAAATGCTGGAGACTCGCACCAGGTTACAGGCAGCGATCCCGGCGTACCTTAATGCTAATTCGAAGCTGGTCAGCTTTTCGCGGTGTTTCCCGACCCCCTTGGTGAAAAACATTCGCTTGGCTACAAACATTTGGCTCTCCACCTTCTCGTCGGCGCTGCCCTTTCCGGTGGCCGAGTGCCGTCGCTGACGAAGACGGACCTGGAAGACTCCATTTCGGGATATGGCCAGGGATTTTTTACCGTACCTAAAGCCAGGAAAAGTGTCAATGCATTTTTGAGTGCCCGGAGACCTCCTGACAAGCGGAAAACAGTGACTTGGTTGTGACCAGCGCTCTTATTCCAATGCGTCAACACCTGTCATTCTGAGCCCCGACTTGTCGGGGCGAAGAATCTTCGTAGTTGTCCTTTCTGCCGCGGGTCATCGACAAACTGCCGAGATGCTTCTCCCGCAGGGCGGGATCAGCATGACAGTGTTCAGGCACGCTACGAGGTTCACCCACTCGGGGAGCGGGATTTCAAAGTTAGATGGAGACCATTAAAAATATTCATGCTGGCAGGGCTTGACTAAAATCTCCGCACACGATATGTTTCCGCGATTAGTGAAGAACAGCCGGCATTTAAACTCCTAATCGTGGGGAGAAAATTCTTTTATGGAGGACATATGAATCCGAAGGCAGTCTTGGAGTTCGCTGCTGCCAACAGCGTGAAAATTGTAGATATTCGTTTCACCGACCTTCCGGGTTTGTGGCAACACGTGTCATTCCCGATTCACGAATTGGAAGAGAGTTCCTTCGAAGAAGGCTTCGGCATGGACGGCTCCAGCATCCGCGGCTGGGCGGCGATTCATGAGAGCGACATGCTCCTGGTTCCTGACGCGAGCTGGTATATGCTTGACCCGTTCACAGAAACACCCACCTTGGCCTTGATTGGCGATATCATCGACCCCGTCACCAAGCAGCACTATCCTAAGGACCCCCGCAATATCGCCAAGAAGGCTGAGAATTACCTTGTCTATACCGGAATCGCGGACACGGCGTATTTCGGTGCGGAGGCCGAATTCTTCATTTTTGACAACATCCGGTTCGATCAGGCCCAGCAACACGGTTTCTACTATATTGACGCGGAAGAGGGACGCTGGAACTCCGGCCGGGAGAAGGATAACCTGGGCTACCGGCCGCGCTATAAGGAAGGCTATTTCCCGGTCCCACCCACCGACCATTACCAGGACCTGCGCAGTGAGATGGTCTTGGCGATGGAGAAAGCCGGGCTTGAAATCGAGTGTCACCACCACGAGGTCGCGACCGGCGGCCAAGCCGAGATTGACCAGAGATTCAACTCCCTGCTGAAATCTGCGGACGGAATGATGTTGTACAAGTACATCATCCGCAATGTGGCCAACCAGTACGGGAAAACGGTGACCTTTATGCCCAAGCCGATTTTCCAGGACAATGGCTCGGGCATGCACACGCACCAGAGCCTCTGGAAAGACGGCAAGCCGCTCTTTGCCGGGGACAAATACGCGGGATTCAGCCAACTTGGGCTATGGTACATCGGCGGCCTCCTGAAGCACTCGCCCGCACTCGCGGGGCTCATTGCGCCCACCACCAACTCTTACAAACGCCTCGTGCCGGGCTTTGAGGCGCCCGTGAACCTGGCTTACTCGCGCCGCAATCGCAGCGCCTGTTGTCGAATCCCCATGTACTCGCCAAACCCCAAAGCCAAGAGAGTGGAGTACCGTCCGCCCGACCCATCCTGCAACCCCTACCTGGCGTTCGCCGCCATGTTGTTGGCCGGTCTCGATGGAGTCGAAAACAAAATCGACCCAGGCGAGCCTTTGGACAAGGACATTTACGATTTGGGCCCAGAGGAGTTGAAAAAAGTTCCCACCCTCCCCGGCTCGCTAGAAGAATCCCTCCGCGCTCTGGGGAGAGATCACGATTTCTTGCTGAAAGGCGATGTTTTCAGTGAGGAACTTCTAGAGACCTGGATCGAATACAAAATGAAGAATGAAGTGCAGGCCGTGAATATGAGGCCGCACCCGTACGAGTTCGCTCTGTACTACGACATCTAAAGAACGTCCGTGGTCCGTGGTCCGTCGTCAGTTGCCAAACTGCCTTCCGGCGGCGGACCGCCTGGACCGTACCGGGAGCTTCAGGCTCAGGTGGCGGGCGGAGTGGTGGGATTTGACGATAGGCGGCCGCCGAACTCATGCCATGAGGACTCGCCGGCGCACCTCGCTAACCAAGAGGCTCTTCCTTCGCCCATCAAGCGCCATCAACCGCGGACACCATCAACCGCGGAGTTGCGCGATCTCCCGCCAGCGAGTATACTTCACCTTGTGAACATCACACTTGAATTGCCCAAGGACATCGCGCGCCAGTTGTCTACGGAGTGGCAGGACCTGAGCCGCGCCGCTTTAGAAGGTCTCGCTCTCGAGGCCTATCGCGAGCGAAAACTCACTTCCGACCAAATGCGGCGGCTCTTGGACTTCGAGACTCGCATCGAGCTGGACGGCTTCCTAAAGCAACACGGGGTCTGGCTGAGCTATAGTATCGATGACCTAGAGCGTGACCGCGAGACCCACGAGCGCCTGGGCCTTTAGATGCCTATCGTCATTTCGGACGCATCTCTATTACATTATCTTGTTCTGGTGGGCGAAGCAGAAGTTCTACATCGCCTCTACGGCCAAGTGCTGGTCCCGCTCGCGGTCATCGAGGAATTGCAACGTGGACGAACCCCAACGACCGTTCGCTCCTGAGTATCGGACCCGCCCAGTTGGCTGGAGATTGTTCCACGTGGATTGGTGGTTGCTCCTGGCTTGGGTCTTGAACTCCTCGGTGACGGCGAGAGCGAAGCAATAGCTCTGGCGTTGAATCGGCATGCGGATATGCTCCTCATGGACGACAGAGAGGGTGTGGGAAAGGCGCGTTGTTTAGGATTGACAGTGACCGGAACGTTGGGAGTGTTGCAGCGCGCCGCGGAGCGGCGCTTGCTTGATTTACCCGAGGTAATAATGCGGCTGCAATCCACTAACTTCCGCGCCAGCTCGGAAGTGATCCGGGCATTGCTGGAACAAAACGCGAGCCGGAAGAAGTAGCGTGTCGCCGGCTGGCGCAGACCCCGGTTTGGGGTCTGCGATCTCCTGTCCGCGACACTTCTCTGCACTGCAACGTCACGCGGGTGCTACTCCCCTTCCGACCGGCAGCCACATATCGGCGCAGAGATTCATATGGCCCAGGTGAACCAGAACAAATCTGTCACCGCGTCTTATCCATGGCCTGTTCTGGCTTGTTAACGGTCGCCGACATGAAGGGTCCGCCGCGGCGGATCGGCGCCACCCGCGGCTCACTTCGGGTGGGCCTTCACGCCGGCTCGAGCCCGAGGCCGGGACGATCCGGGAGCAAAAGTTTTCCATTCTTGACCTGCACTCCTGAGAAGGGATCGTTGGCGATCAGAAGATTCCCGTCCAAGTCGGCGTAGTCAACCAGGGGCGAAAGGTGGGCTGCGGCCGTGACGCTTACGGAACTCGAGATCATGCAGCCCAGCATGGTCTTGAGCCCCAAGGCGCGCGCCATTTGCAGCATCTTGAAGGCTTCCAAAATTCCGCCCGACTTATCCAGCTTGACGTTCACGCCGGCGAAGATGCCCACGAGCTTGGGAATGTCGCTCGCATGCTGGCACGCCTCGTCGGCAATCAATGGCAGGTGCACGCGTTCCCGCACCCAACGCGTCTCCTCCAGCATGTCGGCGGGCATGGGCTGCTCAACGAATTCCACTCCTTGTCCTGCCAGCCAGTTGATTTTTCGCACGGCCTCTTCTTTGTCCTTCCAGCCTTCGTTGGCGTCCACGCGCAGGGGCTTGTTCGTGACGCTGCGCACGGCCGAGATGGTGGCTTCATCGGTGTCGAGGCCCACTTTGATTTTGAGGACGGGAAAAGGCTCAGCCTCCCGTACCTTTTGGCGGGTGATTTCCGGAGTATCAATCCCGATAGAAAAAGTGGTGATGGGAGCATCGTTGGGATCAAGGCCGAAGTAGCGGTAGAGCGGCACCCCCAACTTTTGCCCAACCCAATCCATCAGGGCGATGTCGAGAGCGGCTTTGGCGGCGTATTGTCCCGGCACGCGATGAAAAATCTCCGTCAGGAGCTTCTGGAATTGCCAGGGGTCGGCCCCGGTCACCAAATCCTGCACGGATTGGGCCGCCCGCTGCGCGTCTACGGCGTTCTCTTGGTAACGGACGATGGGCGCCCCTTCGCCGTGGCCGGTCACCCCGTCGCGAATAAACCGCACGTGGAGCGTGTCGCGGTACGCACTCGATGACATCGTGGTCGTCCAGGTGTGCCGCAGCTTCAGACGAACAATTTCAGTCTCGAGCAGATTCGTAGAAGAGCGGTCGGCGGCGTTGAGGGCGCCCGTCCGGCCCAGCCCCCGCGTCGGAGCCTCCAAGCCCTTCAGAACGGCAGCAGATCCCAAGGCTTTCATCCAGTCGCGCCGGTTCATTTCAACCTCCTGCATGCAACGAGCAAATGCGCCCACGGCTGATCCGCAAGACGGCCGACCTGCACCCCGGGATGCTCGTGCGTCGAGTCGTGGATGAATTTTCCGTGGCCGATGAACATCCCGGTGTGAGTGATCTTCTGGGGCGACTCACCGAAGAAAAGCAAATCACCAGCGTGAAGTTTGCTGCGTTTCACCGCCTCGACGCCTGCCCATGCCGCCTGCACGTTGGCGTCGCGCGGCATCACGATACCACGCCTGCCAACCAGCATTTGCGTGAAGCCCGAACAATCGAATCCGAAGCTGGAAGTCCCGCCCCACAGGTAAGTGAAGCCGAGGAAGCGTTTGGCGAGCCCGATCGTCTCCTTGATGCTGAGCGGCCTGGGGTTCAAATCGACATCGCCGCGCTGAATCCAGGCGGAGCGCCCATCCGGAAGGCAAACCTCCACCCAGCGGCCGCCATTGTTCCCGGGCTCAGCGGTCACTTCCAGACGCGCCGCGAAGGGGAGCGTCAGCACCGGTTGGTGCTCCGTCACGTTGGGTTCGCGGTAGACATTCGCAAAAGGGTTTTCCACTTGCGCAACTGTTCCTGTGGAAGCGTAGGCGTGATCGTCCGCGCCGTAGCGACGCAGCGCCGCGAGCAGCATCCAGCCGCTGTAATCATCTGCCGTGCGCACCTTTGCCCATGCGCCCTTCTCTTCCACCAGAACGACGCTGGCGCCGAAGATCGCTTGCGACACCACGTCGGCGCCCTGACTCGGGGCGGAATACATGTTGGCGACGGGCTCAACCACGACGGCGCCGGACGCAGCCGGCGCCATCAACGCCAAAGCCAGCAAGAAAACCATGAGTTCCAATCTCCCCTCTTCGCTTCCGCCCATTCTACCCGATGAGGAAGCCCTCGCCAAGGGCGCGGATATCTACTTGGATGCCCACGCACGCGGCAGCGGCGCGATGCGCCCCATGAGGGTTGAACCATTTGCCACGCGGTTTCGTATTATGATTTGAAGCGAGGGAACAGATGCGTTCGCCTCCGCTGTGCCTTCCGAGGAGAACAGATATGCGCTATGTGACCAAAACAGTCTGGATTCTGGGAATGTTGATGCTTGTCGCTCCGCTGGCTGCGCCGAAAGCCGTGACGGAAGTCGAATCCGGCTCCATCGTGATTGTCTTTAGGGACGGTCGCCAACAGAGTTTCCGCTTGGCGGACATTGCCCGAATCGAGTTCAATTCCCCCGCGGAGAAGGCATCGGCCGGCCGAGCTCGTTTTCTGGGCGAGTGGGAAGTGGGCAGCGGCTCCGGGGGGACATTCCTCATTACGCTCAAGCCCGACGGCGTGGCCCATAAGACCTTGGGCTCAGAAGGTGGCATGTGGACCGTTGTAAACGGAGAAGTCCACATTGCCTGGGATGATGGATGGCACGACATCATCCGGAAGGTTGGCAGCAGGTATGAAAAGGCGGCCTATTCGCCCGGCTCGTCTCTTTCCGGGCCGCCCAACAATGTCGCCGAGGCGGTTTATACCGAACCCCACTGAAACCTCTCGCCATGGGGGCAAGCATGAGCCACAGTCAGTGCATTTCTGACCGTGGGGTTTTCTCATGCGCGATACCTCAACGGCAATCGCACGTTGTCAATCTGGATAGGGCGTGCCTGCCTCGGGCCACCAATCATGATTCCTGTTGCAGGCTTCACCGGCTTCTGATCGCAGCTCGCCCTGATTTCAAATCTGACAGAAGGGCAGCGGAAGTGTCCACCTACTACTGACAACTGACGACTGACAACTGACAACTGTCTAACCCTTCCCCCGAAACAGAAAAATCAAGTACTGAACCGTGAACTTACGCTTGTGACGTAAGGTATAATCCCTGCCATGCGTCCCGAGTTCCAGGCTGTACCCTTTGACGACGTTGAGAAGGCAGAAGTCAACCTGGCGCGACTCGAACAGCAACTTGCGCCCACGCTGATGGTGCCGCTGGCCTCCCTGCTGGCCCATTCGCCCGATCCGGACGGTGCCCTGAACTTTCTGGAACGGTACGCGCAGGAAGCCCTGGCAGACGTGCTGGGCGAAATCGCGCGCTACCCTGTGGCTTTGTCCTACCTGGTAGCGATCTTCGGCTACAGCGGGTTTCTGGCGGAAACTTTGTTGTCCGAACCGAGCCTCGTCCTCCAGTTTGCTCACGACCGCAACTTTACCAAACTCAAATCCAAAGAAGACTTGATGCAGGATTATGCGCGCTTCGCCACCACCAACCCTGACCCCTGGCTGGCGGCCCAATTGGCGCGCTTCAAGCGGCGCAATTACTTGCCTATCGCGATGCGGGATGTGCTGGGCCTTTCGACTTTGGGTGAGACGACCTTGGAACTGGCCACCCTGGCGGACGTGATTTTGACCAACACGCTTCTTTACTGTGGCGGCGAATTGGACAAACGCTATGGCCAGCCCCAGTACCATGACCCCCAGGGCCGCATCGCGCGCAGCGGGTTCAGCATTATCTCGCTGGGCAAGCTGGGCGGCAACGAGTTGAATTACAGCTCCGATATCGACCTGCTATTTCTTTATTCCCACGACGGTGAAACAGCCGGAGGGAACGAGTCCATCGTCACCAACAAAGAGTACTTTGTCCACCTGGCCAATGCCATCACCCGGACCATTACACAGCCGACACCCCAGGGCGAAGTCTTCCGCGTCGACTTGCGTTTGCGCCCGGAAGGGGACCAAGGTGACTTGGCCATCTCGTTGAAGTCGTCCCTGGAGTATTACGAACACCGGGCGCGGGATTGGGAGTTGCAGATGTTGATTAAGGCTCGCCACTCGGCCGGCGATGCCTGGCTGACTCGTGATTTCCTGCGCGGCGTCGAGCCGGAGATCTATGGGTCGCCGGGCGATTTTGAGGCCGTCGAAAGCGTTCTGTGGTCGCGCGAGCGAATCTCCAGAAGAGTGCGTGAGAGTGGCGGCCAGACGGTTGACGTCAAGCAGCACCAGGGTGGCATTCGGGATATCGAGTTTCTGGCCCAGTGCCTTCAGCGACTTTACGGGGGCCATGACGCGTGGGTTCGCTCCGGTGGGACTCTCTTTGCGCTGCGCAAGCTGAATGACAAAGGATGGCTAAGCGACCACGATTATGCCCGTCTCACAAATTCCTACGCATTCCTCCGCAAGGTGGAGCATTGCGTCCAACTCGAACTCGGCCAGCAAACGCACCGCTTGCCGACTGGCGCGCGCGCCCTTGATCGTCTTGCCCGCCGTGTGGGCGTTGCCGGCGGCTCGCGCGAATCGCCGGGAAAGGCGCTCTTACAGAAACTGCAAGATGGGTTTGAGAAAGTGGACGAGATCTACCAACGCGTGATCCATCCTCGCACTCCGGCTTCGGGGGGTAAGGGGTTTGAGCTTAAGCCGCTTCCTTCGGTCACTCCCGACCTTGGGCATGCCTCGTACGATTCCACCTTGAGTTTCCTCAACGCCCAGGCGCCGGACATAGCGAGCTGGGTCCACGAGGCTGAAATTCCCGAGCGATCTCGTAAGAGCGCGGCGAGATTCCTCACTGCCTTGCTCGAGTCGCCGGAGCGGTTTGCCCTGGTGCGCGAGAAACCTGAACTCCTCCGGCGCGCGCTGGAAGTGGTGAGCGAGAGCGAATACCTCGGCGAACTTCTTATTCGCCATCCCGAGGACATGATCGTTTTCGCCTCTTCGGAAATTCCGCCGGCAGCGGGACAGATGGAAATCGACTTGAAAGGGTCGGAAGACGCCGGACCTCATCCCTGGGCGTCGGAACCGGTGCTTGCGATGCGCCAGAAGATGGCGGTGCTCCGCAGGCATTTCCTGGCCCGTGTCTTGGAGCTCGGTGCGGCGGATTTGGCCTCGCGGGAATCAAGCTTTTGGATTCTGAAACGCTGGTCAGCGGTGGCCGCTCGGTGCGTTTCCAGCGCCTTGCAGATTGCCGGGTCGGTCCTCGAAACCAAAAGCCTCGTGGAACCGAACCTTCCTTGGCCGTTTGCGGTGCTGGCGCTCGGACGGCTGGCCTTGAACGAGTTTGACCTCGCCTCGGATGCCGACCTGATCTTCGTTACGGGCCCCGAAGTGGGACGAGACGAGCTGGATTTCTGGAAACGGCTGGCGGCGAAAATGATCGACGTCCTCTCCAGCTACACGCGCGAAGGAACGGTGTTCGCCGTCGATACACGGCTTCGACCGCGGGGCCAGGAGGGCGAACTGGTGGTGACGCAGGAGGAATTGCTCAGCTATGCGCTGGAACACGCCCAGGTGTGGGAGGGATTAACCTATCTCAAAGCGTGCCACGTGGCGGGCAATGCCGAACTAGGACGAGAGACAGTTTCCCGGCTGGTGACCGCTGTCTTCGACCGCTTCGCCGCTTACCCATCGCTGGCCACGGAACTTCGCCAAATGCGGCGTCGGCTGGAAAGAGAAGTGCCCGTTCCACCCACCAACACCAAGACCGCTGCGGGAGGGTATTACGACATCGATTTTGCCGTATCTCTCCTCCGCTTGCGAGGACACATAACAGCTCACCCAGGCGCTAACATGGCTGAACAAATCGCCGCATTACACTCCGCTGGGTTGATGAATGACGAGGACAGTAAAGTCTTGACGGATGGAGCGAACTTCCTTCGCTCGGTAGACCATGCCATCCGGTTAGTGACAGGGAAGGCTGCCGACGGGTTACCGGATCGAGCCGGTCATGCCGAAGCGGTCGGAAACCTGGCTCGCCGCTGGGGGTTGGTCGCTGGCTCGGAGACCTTGGCATCAAGCCTGCTCGAAACCCGCCGGCGCGTGCGCGAGGTTTATCGTAGGCTGGTCGAGGCCTCGCCGTAGCGCTGACCCCGCAAAGCGGGGTCAGCACGCCGCGGAGTGGCGGGGTCATGTAGCCAAGTGCAAGCCGTACTACCTGAGTTTCTGGATTCTGCTGCCGATTTTTTGAGGAGAATGGCAGAGGGGGGTGTTTGCCCTCTCCCAAGGGGCTGAGCGTGTCCCACATCTTTAGCTGGACACCGGGGGTAGAACTGAATCCATAGCCCTCTCCCCCGGGGAGAGGGCTAGGCTTTCCCTCAGGAGATTATGCCTGCCAACATCTCACATTCTCAATCGACGGGCGCCAAACAACGCAAGAATCCTGGCGCAGCCCCGTGGGATGATTCTCGGTTTATGAAGGCCTGCCGCAGGGAGGCCGTGGATGCCACGCCGGTTTGGCTGATGCGCCAAGCGGGCCGGTACATGAAGGAATACCGCGAACTCCGCTCCAAGGTGCCATTCCTGGAGCTCTGCAAGAATCCGGACCTCGTCTCTGAAGTTACGGTGACGGCAGCCAAAAAGCTGGGGGTGGACGCGGCCATCATCTTTGCCGACCTGCTGCTGATTGTCGAGCCACTGGGATTCGGCCTCGCCTATGACCAGGGCGAGGGGCCGGTGATCAAGCCCGCGTTGCGATTGCCTGCCGAGGTGGACGGGCTTCTGGAAGTGGACCCACAGCAATCGCTCGCTTATTCTTACGACGCCATTCGCCGCACGCGCGCTGACCTCGACCCCACATTACCGCTACTCGGCTTCGCTGCATGTCCCTTCACACTGGCTTCCTACCTTATCGAAGGCGGCGGATCCAGAAACTACCGGCACACCAAGAGGCTGATGTATCGAGACCCGGGAGCTTGGCGCGCCTTAATGCAACATCTGGCGCGCAACCTTGCCAGATACGTCAACGGCCAGATCGTCGCCGGCGTTCAGGCTGTGCAGATTTTTGACACCTGGGTCGGCTGCCTGGGCCCTGCTGACTACCGCGAGTTCGTGCTTCCCTACTCGCGGATGCTGGTCGAGGGGATTACTCCCGGCACGCCTATTATCCATTTTGGAACTGGCACCGGCATGTTGCTCGAGGACATGCGGGACGCCGGTGGCGACATCATGGGTCTTGATTCCCAGGTGGAACTGGACGAGGCCTGGGCGCGCTTGGGCCACTCGGTGGGCGTCCAGGGCAATCTCGACCCCATCGTCCTGTATGCCGACCAGGCTTACATCCGCGCGCGCGTTGAGAGGATTTTGAATCAGGCAGGTGGGAAGCCGGGGCACATCTTCAACCTGGGGCACGGCCTGCTCCCCGACACGCCCTTCGAGAACGTGGTGGCATTGGTAGACATGGTCCACGACTTGAGCGCCACCCCGTAACCGGTAACGCAGGGCCCGCCCTCCGGCCCTGCGGCTCTTCACACAAGCCATAGCTAACATACGTCTTTTCAGCGACATTCCCGCTTGCAACGCGTAACTGCCTTTGTTTTCAGCAACATTCCCGGTTTGCCGGCGCTCGTAGAGTGCTGACCATTTGTTTTCATAGACATACGCGCATTGATCGCTCACTTTTGAAGAATTCTTTTTCCCTCCTGTCCCGACAAGGACTCGCTGTCCGCCTGAAACCGAGAGGCTTTCCCGGTTTCTTTCCACGCTTGGAACACTTTCGCGAGCGGATTGGGGGTCGGGGTAGCATGGCAATCAAGTGTTCCCGGGAGGCCGCGACTGCCTCCATGACTTCAACAAACAATCCTAGCCTATTCCGTTCCGCTTGTCAAGAGACATGATGTCCGGCAGAGATGGAAGCCACGATCAGGATCACCGTGACCACCATCATCATCTTGAGGAGAGAAAAACCCTCGGGCCGACATGCGCTTTTGCCGTCGTGCCGCTGCCCGAGATGGCTGATTAATGCGCTTTCCATGACGACCCCACCGTCAGCGGAGGCTCAAATCTGGGGCAGCGATAGTAGGCCCACTGGTCTTGCCAGCCCGTTGGAGGCACGTTCAGGCGCATACATAAAAACCAACGTAGATGCGCCACCCGCGGAATCTCAATCCCCGCTCCAACTCGCCGAAAGTAGCAACCCGTTGCTTCCTAAAGCTCTCGGAGTCTAGCAGCCGCGCCCAAGGATACGTGCTGGCGGTCAAACAATGCAGATGATTGAGGCCGTAATAGTGCTTCAGCTTAGGCGGCCGAACATTAGATGGTCCCTGGGTCGCATACACCCCGACAAGAACCTTCGGGGCGTGTGCGCCACCCGCCATCAACTTCACAGCTACATTACGGCGCTTGCGAAATCGCTGCCATGCGGAACTCATCGCTGCGGAACTCATCGCTTGACAAATTGAGGGCAGCCCATTTACTTTTATCGGGGTGCCCCGTTCGGGTGTATCCGTAACGCTGCCGACCTGGGACGTGCATATCGGGGCTCGGGTCGTTGCTTCCTGCTAACTAGAATCAGCTAGCTAACCCGGTTGGCGACGGATTTCAGGTGAAACTTGGGACCACTCGGGACCGTTAAAGCTGCGCGGGCACGAAATGAGCGAGCAATCTGCGCGCTGTTGTGCGTTCTGATAGCCGCGCTAACATGTGAGCCACCTAGCGCCCGCGGCCAAACTCAAGGTCCTGCCGGCGGTAAGCCAGAGAACACGGCGGGCGCCGAGCGAGCAGGCTCGGATTACATCCATGGCACAATCGATGTGGTCGTATCTACGAAGGACGGATTCGTCCTGGCGACGGACAGCCGAGCCACCCACGCGGACGGAACCCACTCTGATGATACGCAAAAACTCTTTACCGTAGGGGCCCGAGCCGCTTGCGTGATCGCCGGAACCGTCGGCGCCGAAATTGGTGTCGACGGGTTCAACCTGCGGGATGCAATTGGAAGCCATCTGCTCCTGATGGATCGGTCTGCTCGGGCAAACGTCGCATACTCGGACGCGTACGTTATAGCCCGAGCCGCAGGCGAGGCTTTCGGGAGTGTCATCGGGCTTTTGAGCCCGAACGCCGCTGTAGTGCGGACAATTGCCGGTGAAGTGGCCGCTGTGTCAGTGACCGAAAGCGGCGAACCGGCTTGGACGAGTTTCGTCCTGCCCATCGTCCCGATGTATGCGCAGGGAGTCAATTACTGGACTGTGGGCACGCCCGTGTGGCTTCTACACTCTCCGTCGACGCTGGGATTGCGGTTCGACGTGGATGCAATCGGCCAACCCAGCGTCGCGCTGAAGTTGCTCCATGCCAGTGAACCTGGAGAGGACGCCTTCTCACGTTCCCAGATTATGCGCAGGTTCTATCGCTTGAAGAAGAGGGGAAGGTTAGACGACTTCCGGTTAAGAGACGGCATCGCGCTCGCGCGTGTGCTTGAGGAGGCAACCATAGCACTGGCACCGGCCTCATCTGGCGTCGGCGGCCCGATAGATATCATGACCCTTAGCAAAGCGGGCCAGACGTGGATACAAAGAAAAGGAAGGCCGGCGCCGTTCCCCCCGCCCTACCTGCGTCAATTCTTTGGCGAGAGTTTTGAAAGCGGTGGCCAGACCCTCGATGGGCTGCAATGCCTCGCGTGCTCGTTCAAGAACGTGCGGCTCGCATTCAACGGCGATGCGGACGTGGAGTTAGTCCAGGCAAGGTTTGACGGCGCGTGCCAGTTAACACTGGGACCACACGCTCGAGAGAGGATGCCACGCACCGTCCAGCTATTGGAAAACTTGCTTAGGGGCAAATGCGAAATCATCGCCGACCAGGGACACTAAGTTGGTTTCTAAGGACTTAGGACGGGCCAGGAACTAGGCGAAGACGAGGCGGCCTTTGGGCTGGGGGATGGGTCGGCCGAGGTCGGTGGCGGTTTCGCGCGTGGCGCGTCCCGACGGTTTTTTCGGGATGTATGCGCCCCTCGGTATGTCGATGCCATCATAGCATTTTGTCCATGCCCAAGATCGAACCGTCCTTCCAGAAATAGAACCCCCCCCGCCGGCGGGACCACGGCCAGTCGCCCGGGTGCTTGACCAGGCCTCGTTTGACGGGATTGTTATGCACGTAATTCAATTTCTCATCTCGCTTCTTCGGGCTCCAGATGTTCATGTCGTAGAACTTCCGTTGCCATACCCGAAAGTGCGCATGATGGTGGACGGCGGGAGGTAGCGTGACCCGCGCCAGCATCTTCTGGCACCACGCCTAGCCCAGGTTTTCCCGCAGGTTTCAAATAATGCAGATGATTGAGGCCGTAGTAGCGCTTTGGCTCAGATACCCGAACATTATATCCTCCCCAGGGCGCATACATCCCGACAAAAAGAAGCTGTGAAAAAATTATCGGGGGCGAGGATCCGCTCTCCCGCAGCACCATCGTTTTGCGGGTCCTATCGACCGCGGCTGTGATTGATTATGGCCACGACATT
>JBEKME010000127.1:0-17563 GCA_050008675.1 Terriglobia bacterium | reverse complement strand
GATTTGCGTAAGGACATAGTTCCTCCTGGGACGGAATGTTGGGATAGCGGGGAAAGGACTTCCCCGCGGGTCAGGCTATACACATTAATAGGCTATCACAGGGGCGGGGCGTTGTCAAGAGAAATATATTGACAGGTGTAGCCCAGGGCTTCTTCGATTGAGTCATTGAATCATTGATCCGTTGACTCATTGAAGGGCGGCTGAAGGGCAAGAGCAATTATGAATTGCGAGTCCCGGATTCTGAGTGGTGTCATTTGCAATAGCTAGTCATTCCCGCGAAAACGGGAATCTAGTCCGCAAGCCATTGGAAATGCGCGCCCGACAGGGTGGATTCCGGCTTTTGCGGGAATGACTAGTGTTTCAAAGGGGATTCCATTCCAGATGACACCAGTACCCCATTGGCGCACGAAAGAAAGGACCAGGGTCACAAACGCTAGAGCAAGTTAGACGGAAGCTTCCAAGGGCTGCACGTCCCGAGCAATCTTTCCCGCCTGCTCGTCTTCCGCCACTTCAAGGTCATAGCGAACCTGGAGGTTCATCCAGAAGACCGGCGTGGTTTTGAAATATCGTCCGAGGCGCAGGGCGGTATCCGCCGTAATGGCGCGGCGCTGGTGGACAATCTCAGCAATCCGTGTCACCGGCACGCGCAGGTCCAACGCCAGCTTGTTCATGCTGAGGCCGAGCGGCTTCATGAACTCCTCGCGCAGAATCTCGCCCGGATGCACGGGCTTCAGTTTCCTGGCCATCCTAGCCTCCTAATGTAGAAGAGCCGCTCCGTCTCGTCGGACCGGAAGGTCCTGATCGCCTCCCCGGCCTATAACGGACTGCGTTAAATGTCAACCAGTACACAAAGGCATGCCGTTGACGTATGAGGTCGAACGCGCGTAGCGCCAACATGGCCTTTTATGTCGGCGACCCTTAAGAAACCAGGACAGCCCACGGCTAGGACGCGGTGACAGGGATAATGCGGGTGTTCGTGGGGCGCATACATGAAAGACAAATGTATGCGCCACCCGCGCAAAGTCGTGAGGTCTTCGTGAAGGTTTCCCCTTGGCTGAGAAATTCATGATGACCATGATGACGCTCCCTATTGCTATCGCTGCCTCGCGTGGAATAAATTGGATGCGCACGTCTTTTATCCTGTTCGGAGGTCCGCAAATCCGGATATGCGAATCAAGTCCATCTGTCTCCTCTTTCTCCTCGTCCTGCCGCTGCACTTTGCGCATGCGCAAAGCACCGTGCCCACTTTCCAGCACGCCGTCGGCCAGGGCTCCTATACTCTCGTCGGCCGCGATCCGGCACAGGGAGGCACCACCACCATCCCCACAGTGCTCGTTCCTATCACGCTCTCCTTTGACGCGAAGAAGACCGCCGGCAAGCCCTTCATCATGGACGCAGCCCCGGACGTACCGCGCGTCCTGCGCTCGCCCGTCTTCTCCAAGCTCGCCTTCCCCTCCGGCGGCAGCACACAGTATGCCGACGCTATGCTGCGCACCACCTTCCCCAAGGCTGACGGGTGGCATACGCTGCTCGGCAAGCCAGAGGTGAAGCATGTGAAGATCACCGTCCCCGTCGGCTACGGCTACATCCTCACCTCGAAGAAGACCGGCGGCTCCTTCGCCGTCGTCGACGTCGAGTTTCTGCAAAAGGAACTCTTCAAGCAACTTCCCAAACAGGAAGGCAAGCTCGTCATCGCCATGACGCATAACACCACTTACTACGCCGATGGCGACGCAACGGAGTGCTGCTCTTGGGGAACGCACGGCGTCGACTCCGCCACCGAAAACTCCTTCGTGCTCGGCTCGTACCTCCATGCCGCACCCACCGTTGTCGAAGACGGTGACGTGCAGCCGCTCACTCAGCAGCTTGGGGAGTTCATCAACGATCCCCTGCACGATCCCCTGCTCCACGGCCGCAACGTCAAAGTTGCGGGAAACACCTTCCCCAGTTGGATGCGTCCCGCCGCGATGCGTCCGGGAGACCAGGGCGGCTGCGGTGGCACGGGCGTCGCCTCCACCTACTTCCTTCTCGAACCCACAAATACGAACCCCAAGAACAATATCCCCGCATCGAAGGCCTTTGTCGCTCATGTGGGCGGAACCACCTATCACCTGCAGAACGTAGCCCTGCTGCCCTGGTATACCGGCACCTTTGAAGGTCTCGGCAGCACTTACAGCTTCCCAGACGCGCAGGCACTCACTGACCCTTCCAAGCCGTGCCCGGCACGCGGTGGACGTCCTGGCGCAGGCGGTGGTGCGTCCGCACCTCCTAAGCCCACAGTCGAGGCGGTCCCGATGAGCGGCTCGCCTAACGGCCATCAGCTCATCGGCTACTGGGCCGGCTATGGCGCCGCGGCTTCCACCTTCCCGCTCCGCGAGGTCTCGCCGCAGTGGGACGTCATCATCATCGCCTTCTCTACACCGGATAAGAATGCACCGGAAGGAAGCATGCAGTTCCACACACCCGCCGGACTCGATACCCAACAGTTCAAGGCCGACATTGCCTACTTGAAGAGCCAAGGCAAGAAGGTCATGATTTCCCTCGGTGGCGGCGGCCAGCACTTCACGCTCGCCGATCCGAAGCGCATTCCGAACTTCGTTTCCTCTGTCACCCGCATCGCCACCGAGTACGGCTTCGATGGTATCGACATCGACTTCGAAAGCCCGTCTCTCTCCATCGACCCCGGAGACACGGACTTCAAGCATCCCACCACGCCATCCATCGTGAACCTCATCTCGGCTTTGCACCAGTTGCGCGATCACTTCGGCCCCCGCTTCATGATCAGCCTCGTGCCCGAAGGTACGCAGATCCCTGCTGGCTACCCCAGCTATGGTGGCCAGTTCGGCTCCTATCTGGCCATCACGTACGCCATCCGCGACATCCTCTCCTTCATTGACGTGCAGGACTACAACACGCCGCCGCTTGAAGGTCTCGATGGCGAGATCTATCAGCCCGGCTCCGTGGACTATCACGCCGCCATGACAGAACTCCTGCTGCACGGCTTCAACGTTGGAGGCAATCCCAAGCAGTTCTTCCCACCGATGCCGGCCGATAAGGTTGCCGTCGGCTTCCTCACCGGAGACACAACGCCCACCATCGTCAGTCAGGCGATGGACTACATCATCACCGGCAAGGCTCCCGCCGGAACCAAGTACAAGCTGCACCAGCCCACCGGCTACTCCGGCATGATCGGCGCCATGTTCTGGACTATCGACGCCGACCGCCGTGGCAACTACAACTTCTCCAACGTCGTCGGCCCCCAGCTCCACAGCTATCCGGCAACTAAGTAGTCTTTACGCGGGTGGCGCATACATTGTCTTTCATGTATGCGCCCCACGAAGGCGCGCAACATCCCTGTCACCGCGTCCTATCCGTGGCCTGTCCTGGCTTCTTAACGGGCGCCGACATAAAAAGCGATGTCGGCGCCACCCGCGAACATGGCGGCCGTGCTACACTCTTCGGTTGGCTGCCGTCTAGTCCCGGTTGACTGTGCTTCTAAGCCGCAGCCTTTGGAGTGCTATGCATGAGATTCAAACCTAGGTCCTCGGAAATTTCCCTCACGCACGCCGCAATTTGCGCTCTTTTCACTCTCCCTCTGCTGGCTGCTCAGCCGCAGAACGCGTCAATAGACGCGCCCAAACAAGATACCCACGGCATCGTTGTGGCCAACATGGACGCCTCAGTCAAGCCAGGCGACGATTTTAACCAATACGCCAACGGGGGGTGGATTAAGCGCACCGAAATTCCGCCCGACCGCGGAGGAGTTGGCGTCTTCACCAGCCTCTCCGACTTGAGCAACAAGCGAACCGTCGGCCTGATTGAGGAAGCAGCCAAGGGCAATGCGCCGGCCGGTTCCAGCGTGCGCAAAATTGCCGCACTCTACAACTCGTACATGGACGAAGCCGCCGTCGAAGCTAAAGGCCTCGCCCCGCTTCGCCCGCACCTCGAATCAATTGCCGCCATCCAGAACAAGGGCGAGCTGGCCCGAGCTTTGGGTGAGAGCCTCCGAGCTGACGTCGACGCGCTAAATAACACCAACTTTCACACCCCCAACCTTTTCGGGCTGTGGGTCGCGCCCGGCTTTAACGACTCTGAGCACTATGCCGCCTACCTATTGCAAGGCGGCCTGCAACTGCCCGACCGCGAGTACTACCTGGCTGACAGCGACCGTATGCGCGACATCCGCGCCAGATACCAGGCCCACATCTCAACCATGCTCAAGCTTGCGGGATTTACTGACACGGACACCCGCGCCGAGCACATCGTCGAGTTGGAGCATGCCATCGCGGAAAAACACCTTAGCTTGGCAGAGAACGAAGATGTCCATAAGGCCAATAACACGTGGAAGCAGGCCGACTTTGCCGCTAAAGCCCCCGGCCTCGATTGGGCGGAGTACTTCCGCGGCGCCGGCCTCAGCGAGCAGACGAGCTTTATCGTCTGGCAGCCAACTGCCTTCACCGGGGAGTCAGCTCTCGTCGCTTCCACCTCGCTGGACACGTGGAAGGACTGGCTGGCGTTCCACCTGATCGAAGCCTATGCCGGGGTGCTGCCCAAAGCGTTCAATGACGAGCGCTTCGCCTTCTTCGGCAAGATACTCTCCGGCACACCGGAACAGCGTCCGCGCTGGCAGCGCGGCGTCGGACTGGTCAACGGCCTGCTCGGCGACGACGTCGGCAAAATCTACGCGCAGCGCTACTTCCCCCCGGAAGCCAAGGCTGAGGCACAGGCGATGGTTGCGAACATTATCTCCGCTTTCCGGAAGCGTATTGAGGCGCTCTCCTGGATGGCTCCTGAGACCAAAGCCGAAGCGCAGGCCAAGCTCACCACCCTTTATGTGGGGATTGGCTATCCGGAGACCTGGCACGACTACTCTGCCTACGAAGTCAAGGCGGACGACATCTTCGGCAACATCTGGCGCGGCAGCCTGTTTGCTTACCACCGCGAAGTGGCGCGTCTCGGCCTTCCGGTCGATCGCAAGGAATGGTCCATGACGCCGCAGACGGTGAACGCCGTCAATCTCCCGCTGCAAAATGCCCTCAACTTCCCGGCTGCCATACTCCAACCACCATTCTTTGATCCGCAGGCCCCTGCCGCGGCCAACTATGGCGCCATCGGCTCCGTCATCGGACACGAAATCAGCCATACCTTTGACACCGAAGGCAGCGCGTTTGACTCCCAAGGGCGTGTGCGCAATTGGTGGACGACTGCGGACCTCGCCCATTTCAACGCTGCCACCGCGAAACTCGCCGCGCAATATGATACCTACAAGCCCTTCCCCGACCTCTTCGTGAACGGCAAGCAGACGCTGGCAGAAAACATCGCCGACCTCGCAGGCCTCTCCGCTGCCTACGACGGCTACCGCGCCTCACTCGCGGGCCAGACCGCCCCCATGCAGGACGGCTTCTCCGGCAACCAGCAGTTCTTCATTGCCTTCGGACAGAACTGGGGATCGAAGGCGCGTGAAGCTGCGCTCCGCCAGCAAGTGATGACCGACCCGCACTCCCCCGCGCAGTTCCGTGCAGATACCGTCCGGAACATCGACTCATGGTACTCGACATTTGATGTCCAACCCGGAGAGAAGCTCTACCTCGCCCCCACAGACCGCGTGCAGATCTGGTAAGGAATCTGGGGATGTTGTACGCCTCATCCTAGGATCGAATTTGCCCAGGGGGTACACGACAAGTTAGGCGCCGACTTGGTCTATTTCGCCCGGGTGACGCACCCGGAAGTAACCTTGCAGGTGCCCGTCCAGCTACGCACAACTTAATGGTTGAACGCGCGTATCCAGAGATGTGCATCTCCCCGAGATCTGATCTCCACCTGCGTCGGCTCTCTTCAGGCTGAAACGTTAAGCCGTAAGTCATCCTCAACAATTGTGACAAGGGTATAAATTGCCAGGAACTGTGGCGAGAATGGTCAAGGGTCCTGGCACCGGAGCAGCGATTGTCATTTGATTTGGATGCCAGCATTTTCATTTAGGGCCTGTCAGCGAATAACTGTTAAATCTTGCATCCGAAAGCCCCCTGCCGCCCCGGGACGCGAACGGCAGAGCGGCACCCCCGTCCCGCAAGGCGGGAGGACGGGAATGAAGTGGATTCCTCTGCCGGGCAGGGGGGTGGCACGCAGGAGTTGTAACATTTGTTTCCTGGCAGGCCCCGGGACGTGGCGGGCGCGCTCGGCTAGACTCGCCCGGGGATCCTGCTTTGTGAGGGGGAACCCCGTCCGTGCGCGCCCGCCTCGTCGCGCTCAGTTCGTGACCGTCTTCGGTTTCTGCGCCGCTCCTTGCTTCAGAGACCGCCGGTAACTCGCGAGGAGCTCCTTGCGGTTCTGGCGTAGGTCCAGTCCGGTCGGCCCGGCGGGATAAGGCCGGCCGCCCATCATCCCTTTCCAGAGAATGCGGTTGTAGACCGCGGGATCGACGCGATCTGCGTCCGAGAAGTCCATTCCCTTGGTGACCCGCGCCCAGTACTGCGCGTTGTGCGTCGACTTGACCAGGATCACGCCGGCCGCCTGGGGAGGCAGCGGCAGACTCGTGTTGTAGAGATACGTCGAGGGCGTGGCGGTAAAACTCCACGCGGTCGGCGTGGTGTTGAAGATGTCGGCCATGGGCCTGGCGAGCGCGTCGTTCAGGTTCATCTGCGGGAGGCCCAGAACCTCTTCGATCGTGCGCACGAAGTCGAGGGTGTTGTACTGTGTCGAGACCAGAGCATGTTGTTTCACGTAGGCGCCCGCCACGAACGCGATGGTGCGGTGCGAATCGACGTGGTCGGCGCCATCCTGCGCGTCGTCTTCAATGACAAAGATGAGAGTGTTATTCGCGTAGATGCTGTTGGCGATCTTCTGAACCAGCAAGCCGACCGCATAGTCATTATCAGCTTCCTGCGTCTCCGGAGTATTCACCAGGTCAATCGCGGTACCGAAGTTCCCGGTGTGATCGTGCATGAAGTAAACGAGGCTCAACGAAGGGAGTCCACCTTTGGCGTAATTGGCATTGAACTCCCGCTCCCACTCCGTGTAACGGTAATAATCCGGAAAGTTGTTGTCGAAACCGCGGAAGAACGGATCGGTGTACGGGGTGAGGGAGACATTCGCGGGGGAGGCCACGATCGTGCTGGTTGCGGCCGGGTCGTGCGCCAGGGGAATGGCGCACGTGGGCGCGTTATAGCAGGTCGCGTCCAGAAGGAAACCATAGTTGCGAACCGTGAGACCCGCCCGCAGCGCGGCGTCCCACAAATAGCCGGTATTCACTTCATCGTTCGGTCCATCCGGCGCATCCACGTCGGTCTGGCCCGCTAACAGATCCGGATCGTTCGGTGTAAGGGGTTCGGCGGCCATGCGCTGGGCGACGGTCGGAATCGCAACGTTCACACTGCGATTCGTACCCTGGCTATCCAAGCTGAGGCCGCGTGCCGCGTAGGCCACCGGGTATTGACGTTCTACCACGTCGGGGGCGCGACCCGAAGTGGTCCACAGCCAGCCGTCATAGCTGACTTCGGCGGTGGCCATGATGTTATCGAGCGTGACGAAGGTTTGCGCCAGATTGTGCAGATTCGGCGTGATCGCACTTCCCCACTGAACCAAACTAGGATCGCCATTGCCGACGGGCAGGTCACCCAGAACCTGGTCGTAAGTCCGGTTTTCCTTGATGATGAAGATAACGTGCTGGACGCCTTGGCGCACGGCCGCCATGACCGCGGCGTCGCTCGAGCTCTCGGCGGTGAAGAACCGGTTGTTCGTGGCTACCTGCGCCGTCAGCGCCGGGAGTTGCGCCGCGAGGGTGGCGGTTGGGAAGCTCTGTAAGCCGGCTTTGGTCAACTGGGGATTCCACTCATTCATGGGAATGCAATTTGGGTACGTCGGCGGGCCGGCGTTATAGCACCAATTGGGATCCGGCCCCGTCGGCGACTTCCCATTGACCACGTATGCCCATTTGCCATCGGGGCTGAAGCTCACAGAGCTCGGGTACCAGCCGGTGGGAATGAGACCCACGACCTGGTCGTTCTTATCCGTTCCAGTCAGCGCCACGACGGCGATACTGTTCATATTGCCATTGGTCACGTAGAGTTGCGTCCCATCCGGCGTGAGCGTCACGCTGTTGGTGTTCGCGCCGGTATAATTTTTCAGGTTGGCAGGCACGACTGACGGGGGAGCGATGACCGGGATGGTTTCGAGGACGGTGTTCCACGTGCTGTCGTTGGGGTTCGTGTCGATGACGTCAACCGTATCGGACTCGTCTTCGGCGACATACAGGCGCGTCTGGGCCGTGTTAAGCGTCATCTTGTTCGGTTGGCCTTTCACGGGGATCCGTTTTATTACCGCCGGTGTCCCCCCATCCAGATTCACTACGTCGATCTCGCGATCGCGAAGGCTTGAGACATACGCCCAAGTGGTTGTAGTGCTACGCGCCGGCAGCGGCGGCTGCGCGATAACCACCCAAAACGGATATTCGCCGCCCGGCGTGCCCGGCTGCGGCGAGCTAGCGGCCCTGCCGGGGCGCAGGTCGAGTTCCCCCGTGTTCTGCAGTCCCAGGGGTTCCTCGGCCGTAAGGGTGCTCAGCGGCGCCCAGTTGCCCAAGCCTCCGGTGAACACCGTTATCGAGTCGTTGTAATAATTTGCCACCACCATCGTCTGGCCATCATTCGAAACAGCCACGCCGGCGGCGCACGGCGACACGTAAACCACGCTATTTATCTGGAGTAATGGGGCACTGGCAGGCACGGGAAGGCCAACGCCCCCCGTGGTATGGTTCAAGAGAAGCTCCGGTCCTGGCAGCAGCGTCGACGGCGCCGGCGCCCAAGTTGCTCCGCTCAGAGTAAAGACGTGGACATTGTCAAATTGGGGGCTATTGGGGTCGGGGTTACCGTTGCTGCCAAAGGGGAAGTCACCCATCCCGCTGGATACGTAAAAAGCATCTTGTTTTGGATCGAAGGCGATCCCGTTGTAGGAATTGGGGATCATCACTACTTGCTTCTGGACCGGCGTGTCCGTCGAAATGTCGTAGATGAACACGTACTCACTCGACGGCGAGTTTGCTGCCAGCCCGCCGGGAGCTGGGGGCGCGGCGGGGTTTGCGGGCTGTACGTTCCCCCCGGCCACGAAGGCCATGTCTGTGAGGGCGTCGCCGTTGAAAATGCGGTTGAACCCGCTGGTCAGAACCAGCAGGGTCTTCCCATCCGGACTCACCACGCTCGAGACCGCTTGCCCGGCCAGCCAGGGATTACCGTTTACTAACCAAGGGGTGACCAGCGGTTGGAACTGGGAACCCTGGGGCGCCAGCGGCGTAATCCATTGGTTCATATTGGGGATGAACTGGACGCCCGCGGCCGCGGCATTCACCGTGATGGTCAGGGTCGCCGTGGTGCTGCCGGTCGCGTTGGAAGCCGTTACCGTGTAGCTGGCCGTGGCGGTCACGGCTGTGGGGGTTCCGCTGATGATACCCGTGTCGTCGTCCAGGCTCAGGCCCGCCGGAAGGTCCTGGCTCACGCTGTACGCGGTCACCGCTCCGCCGCTGCTGGTGGGGCTGTTCGGAGTGATCGCCGTCCCCACGGTGTAGACCGCCGTGCCGGTAGTGTAGGCCAGGCCCGCCGGGGCCGCGTCTTCCACCGTGACGGTCAGGGTCGCCGTGGTGCTGCCGGCCGAGTTGGAAGCCGTTACCGTGTAGCTGGCCGTGGCGGTCACGGCCATGGGGGTTCCCGTGATGATGCCCGTGCTGGTGCTCAGGCTCAGGCCCGCCGGAAGGGCCGGGCTCACACTGTAAGAGGTCACCGCTCCGCCGGTGCTGGTGGGGCTGTTCGGCGTGATCGCCGTCCCCTTGATGTAGACCGCCGTGGCGGTAGTGTAGCTGAGTGCCGAGGGCGGCGGAGGGGTGATAACAGCACTGGGGCCGCCACCACACCCGCAGAGAAGAAGTAGTGCTAGGATCAGAATGAGACCAAACCATTTGATAGATCGCATTGAAAGCTCCTTTTCAATTGTCACCGGCGCCATGACATGGCGCGGTGTTTCGCCACGGGCCAGATAGGGCTGACGCGTGGATCCTAAGCCGCGCATACGATGGTTGCGCGCGCATTTCCATCCCTGGAGAAGGCATCGTCGAAATCCGCTCATGATCCCCCTTTTGGCCGTTACTAAAATTGAGGAGGCGTGGCCGGCAGCGTGGCGGAGTTGATGCCTTCGCATAGCGCGTTGTTCACCGTCAAGTTGCCCACGGAGTCAAGCGTCACCGTCCAGATGGTGTCGTAGTCGTCGCCCGGCCAAGCGGGCGCCGTTTGGGTGCTGTACTGGTAGCTCCTGAGCAGGTCATTTACCATCGGTGGGAAGTGCTCGTGCTCCCACGCCAGCAGCACGGTCTGACCGGAGAATGTGTTCCCCGTGAAGAAAAAAGTATTAGTTAGCGCGGGCGAGGTCAGCGCAAACATCTCGACGCTCGCAAACAGATTCAAGGGCAAGTTATTGGCGATTACATAGGGTTCGACGGTCAATGAGGGCCTGACATACGACCAGTAGGAATGACCCGCGGGGATAACCTGAGCGGGGTCGATCGAATAGACCTGGGTGGGGCTGATTTTGCCGCTCAGTGCGTTCGGAAGATCCAGCGCGCGCCATTGCCCCGCACCGACATAGTTGCCGTCGTCCCAAGAGCTCGTCGGATGCGCCTCTGCGTGCCGCATGAAGTAAACTGTTTCGTTGGTGTTGGGGATGAATCCCTGCGCGGGCGGTGGCGGCGGAATACTTCCGGTCGTTGGGATCCTGAAAGGTGTCGCAGCGCATGTGCTGAGCAGCGGCACCGGAGGCAGCGCAGGGTAGGTGGAAGGCGGGTTCAGATTGCTGTTGTAAGTCACCAGGCTAGCGCTTCCCGACGGCGCAATCGAGATCGCATAGATATAGTTCGGACCCTGATAACTCGCCGGAAGAGTCAGGTTATAACCTTCGAGCGTACTGATATTTGCCAACAGGCTGCTGGTGGTCTCCCAGGGTGCCGAGAAGACATAAAAGCCCGGGACGTGTGCCGCGATGATACCGAGTACGCCGGTTACGAGGGTTTCGTTGTCGCCATTCTGGTCGTTGAAATCGAGACCCTGGCAGGCCTCGCAGAATAGCAACGGCGGAGCAATCTCGGGGGGTGGGGTGGGGGGGACGAACGTCAACGCATACGAGGCATTGAGCGGGTAGCTGTTGGCGGTAACTTGGGTCAGGCCATCACTGGCAGTGGGCAGACTGATCTGGTTGAGAAGGGCGAACTGCTGAATGGTCTCCAGTGCCGCCATATCGGGGTAATTGCCTGTGGGTGTGGTTTGCAAATGGGTCATCGGTTCGAGCGCGTAGATGCCGGTTACATTGTTCATCCCCAATACCTGCTGCAGGAACGGGGCCATGAGCAGCGACCGCTGTAAACCCTTGTTGGTGAGGTTTGCCGTGCTTGGATTGACGTCCCCGAGAGCTTGGTCTTGGTAAGCCAAATCCTCGCTTACCACGAAGATCAGGTTGATGTTGTCGGCGCTCAGCGGAGTGACATTCACCGTGATAGTCAGGGTTGCGGTGGTGCTGCCGGCCGAGTTGGAAGCCGTAACCGTGTAGCTGGCCGTGGCGGTGACGGCGGTGGGGGTTCCGCTGATAACACCGGTGCTGGTGCTCAGGGTCAAGCCTGCCGGAAGGGCCGGGCTCACACTGTATGAGGTTACCGCTCCGCCGGTGCTGGTGGGGCTGTTCGGCGTAATCGCCGTCCCCACGGTGTACACCGCCGTGCCAGTAGTGTAGGCCAAGCCAGCCGGGGCCGCGACATTCACCGTGATGCTCAGGGACGCTGTGGTGCTGCCGGCCGAGTTGGAAGCCGTTACCGTGTAGCTGGCCGTGGCGGTCACGGCCGTGGGGGTTCCCGTGATGACACCCGTGCTGGTGCTCAGGCTCAGGCCCGCCGGAAGGGCCGGGCTCACACTGTAAGAGGTCACCGCTCCGCCGCTGCTGGTGGGGCTGTTCGGCGTGATCGCCGTCCCCTTGATGTAGACCGCCGTGGCCGTAGTGTAGCTGAGTGCCGAGGGCGGCTGAGGGGAGATAACAGCACTGGGGCCGCCACCACACCCGCAGAAGAGAAGGGATACTGCGGTCAGTATGAGACCAAGCCATTTGATAGATCGCATAGAATGCTCCTTTTCCATCGCCACCGGCGCCATGACACGGCACAGAGACAATCAGACTTCACCGACACTAACTTATTGCCGATGAAAAATGGTCTTGACTTTGGGGGCCAACTCATCATCCGGGTTAGGTGCTACACACGTGAAATTTGCAGCATCTTCACTGCTTCCTGTACCTGTGTACTGGGCATATTGCGGATAAGGACACAGAGGGCGACTCCTGCCAGATGGCAGCGCGCTCCCGGAAAGGGGGTTCGGCGTCGGGTTAAGGGGGTTCGCCGTCGGGTTAAATGAATTGCGGGCAATCATGGAGTCGGGGGCCGTGCCTGCTTCCACCCAACTAACAATCGCACCAAGTGGATCAAAGCTGTCGAGGGCATAACTCCCGCCAGAGCAATGGTTCATTCCGGGAATCAGGAAGAGCCTGGCAAAGGTCCCCGTGTTGCTTCCGTCCCGGGATGACAGGTTCTCATAGTAACTCACCGTATCATACATCGAGAACACCGGGTCGCTCTCCCCGTGGAAGAAGATTATCTTGCCGTTGTGGGCTGTAAACGTATCCAGGTTCGTCGAGGTCGCTTCCATATAGGTTACGGCAGACTGTGTAAAAGTAGAATTCGTGGCATTCACGGCCTCATTCAGATCGTCCATTGACGCCTGGAACAGATTCAGAGAAGGATCCGGTGGGGTTGAGAAGAGATACATTGCTGACTGTGCCCCCTGCGTTATATTCGCAGCAGGGGTTTGCGGATATGCGGATAACGGAAGGGGGAAATTGACAGGTTGCGGATACCCCATGGGAAGGTACAAAGGAGGGTTGAGACCAATCGGCCACATCAGCCATTTAATGTCGCTGATTCCCACATCGTACGGCCAATTCGAGTAGAGCGCATTCCCCTGGGAATCCACGGGCCCCGCGAACACATTCTGAATTGCTGTGATCTGCGCAGGAAGCAAGCAGGTCGAGGTTTTCGCCCCTGTGCACTGAAGCTGGCTAATCGTGGCCGGGTTGAATGCTGTCTTGCAGGCAGCGGTATTGAAAATCATTTTATCCTGTAGTCCATCGAGTGAATCGCACGCCTGGAGCACGAGTTGCCCCACAAGCGCCAAGTCCGCCTGGCTGGCGGCGGAGAAAAGGTTAGGATTCCCATTGACATCATAGACGGGTCCGGTGGTTCCGACAGCCAGGGCTGCCTGGGCAAATTGTTGCGTATCCCAGGCTTCAGCGATGGCTGCATGAGGAAGCCGGTAGCCGGGATCGCCAGCGACGATTCCGTCGAACATGTCACCCCAGCGCTGGCTGGCAACCATTGCTTCCCGCCCTCCATTGGAACAACCACAATAATACGAGTAGACGGGGCTAATGCCGTAAAACGACGTCAGAATGGACTTGGCGATGGGAGTCATGGTTCCAGTCTGCTGATAACCGTAGTCGTTCCTGGCCTGAGGATCGTATCCAAACCCATCATTCTGATTGGGTCCGCTCGTATTGGAGGTATGGCCCGAGTTTTGAGTTATAACTGCGAACCCGCGATAGAGAGCGGGTTGGTATGCAGTACCCCCACCCAGGGTGGCACCAACAGCCTCTGCTACCACACCGTCATTCCCGCTGCCTCCCGTGAAAAAGAAGTCGCCGTTCCAAGTGGTGGTAGGCATCCTCAGTTCAAACGAAATGCCATAATTTGGATCCGATGGCGTTGCTGGGGTCAAATTGCCATACTGATCCATCGCGGGCGCAGGAACTCCAAGGCGGGGATTCACGATGCCCTGAACCAGGCAGTGCTCTGGTAAAAACCCCGCACCGGGATAAAGAGTGGAAAGAGTAGAGTTAGCACTTACCAATTCTGCTGTGGTGATCTGAGTATTAGGAAGAACAAGTTGGGCGATGTTGGCACAATCCATCGCTGGTTCTGTGGGCACAATTTTAGCCGTCGTGATGGTCAGGGTCGCCGTGGTGCTGCCGGACGCGTTGGAAGCCGTCACCGTGTAGCTGGCCGTGGCGGTGGCGGCCGTGGGGGTTCCGCTGATGATACCTGTGCTGGTGCTCAGGCTCAGGCCCGCCGGAAGGGCCGGGCTCACACTGTACGCGGTCACCGCTCCGCCGGTGCTGGTGGGGCTGTTCGGCGTGATCGGCACCCGTATGGCGTAGACCGCCGTGCCGTTAGTGTAGCTGAGTCCCGAGGGCGGCTGATCATTCACCGTGATGGTCAGGGTCGCCGTGGTGCTGCCGGCCGAGTTGGAAGCCGTTACCGTGTAGCTGGCCGTGGCGGTCACGGCCGTGGGGGTTCCACTGATGATGCCCGTGCTGGCGCTCAGGCTCAGGCCCGCCGGAAGGGCCGGGCTCACACTGTAAGAGGTCACCGCTCCGCCGGTGCTGGTGGGGCTGTTCGGCGTGATCGCCGTCCCCTTGATGTAGACCGCCGTGGCGGTAGTATAGCTGAGTCCCGAGGGCGGCTGAGGGGAGATAACAGCACTGGGGCCGCCACCACACCCGCAGAAGAGAAGGAATACTGCGGTCAGAATGAGACCAAGCCATTGGATAGATCGCATAGAAACCTCCCGTTTCATCGTCACCGGCGCCATGACATGGCGCGGTGTTTCGCCACTGCCCACATAGGAACGGTCGTTTTCACTCGGCTGTTCGGCAGAAAGACACGCTGGGTTCCGTTGCTTCTGAAGCAAAATTGTTTCTAGACTCGTTGTGAAGTTCTCCATGGGCTGACTTATATTGACTCGCCAAGAGCATAATTCATGCTAAAGAGGGACTCTAGACCGTTGCAATAGCACACAAGTACCTGGGTATAACCTACCCCACCTGGTGTTCTGCCTTACCCCTGCTGGGATTTCGTTTTGGCCAGGTTCCCTTCTTCGGCCCACAAACATGAATTTCAGTTTGTATTATCGGCAGAGACAACTATAAACTTGAGACAATCTTGGCGAATTCGGTGGGCGCTTCTCTCATCAAGAGGTGAAGCCTGACACCACAAGGGAGCTGATAGTCCTTTTGGAAAGAAGGTGAGGATGGAAACTTCCTCATAGGTGAGCTGCCGCCGGGAAGGTACGTAATCAGAAATCCGGCGTTTAAATATCGCCCCCGGCGGGGGCGCGATTTACTTGGGAGGTCCTGTGGCTGGTGATTCACTTCCCAGTGACACGGCGCGGCTCAAGCTGACGTCCATCTCCGTGTAGGGGGGCAAAATCACGTCGCGACCGTGGCGGGTGAGGAGAAAGATTCCTGTCGCGCCCATCGCCGCAAACCTGGCCACCCCGGCCGTGGAAACATCGGTGGCGGTTGAGCTGATCGCCTCAATGATCAATTGCGTGGTATCGTCGCTGACCTTGGAGATCCCCCCGGTCACAGCAAAATCCAGCAGAAACCTTGCCTTGCCGGGATTTTGGGCGTGGATTCTTCCCTCGGAATCCATGGTCATGTGGGTTCCCTTGTCCACCTCCGCGGCGACGGGGGAAGCGGCAATAGCGGTGGCCGTGCCATTCGGCAAGGCCAAATGAGTGAACAACAGGTATAACGAGCCAGGGCGGTACAAGCGGCGGGGTGGGACGCGCTTTGCTAACACTCCTTGCAGAATGCTGCCCTGGGGGATGGCGATGGTGGCGCCCACGCGCACGGGCTCCAGCAACACGGCCTGGAAAGTTTGGCCCTGATGGTTCTTGGCCGCGCTGAGGCCCTCGAGCAGAACGAGGGGCATCCGCGTCCCGTCGGCGATGGTGCAAGGCTCCGGGCAGGCCGCCGGAGCGCCTGCGTCCTTCCCTGCGCGCGCCTCAGCCAGCGCCGGAAAAGTTGTGCCCTCAGGCTCCACTTGCAATGTGAGTACCCAGGGCGGAACAGGTTTCTGTTGCTTCGATTTCGGTGCGGGCGCGCTTGGATCTGCCGCCGCCTTCCCCCCCTTGGCCGCAGCCTTCTCTGTTTCCGCCCGCAGCTCAGCGCGTTGCGTCAGGGCGATGAACGTCGCCCGCAGCGGAACCTGACCCCCTCCCGGCATCAACACGTTCACCGACCGGAATCGCGCCACCACATCGTGCCGGGGTGCAAAAAGGTGAATCACGAAAGGCCGGTCGTCTACCGCGTAAGCTTTCTTTCGCGACTCCATCTGATCCACCACCAGCCGCACCGTGCTGCCCTTGGGAAAAACCTCCGTATCCCGCCAATAAACGCTGCGCGCCAGCTTGCCCTCCAGCGAGGTTCCCGGCGCAGTTTTTTTGAGCTGCGTGCGGCCCTCCAGGGCAATCCAAATTACCGGAGCCTGACCGTCAGCGCTTTGTGAATACGCGACGGAAACCGTCGCCCAGGCGATAAGCGCAATGCACCCAACTTTCATCATGAGTCGAGTTCGCAAGAGACCATTTCCTCCACTCGGGGATTGCCGAGCTGCGATCATATCACCAATCGGTGTGCCGCACGACGCCTCGTCCACTACGCCTTCGAAATGGCCGAACAGGAACAGTCGTTTTCACTCGGCTGTCCGGCAGAATGATACCCTGGGTTCCATTGCCTCTGAGTCAAAATCGTTTCCAGACTCCTGGTGAAGTTCTCCATGGGCAGACTTATATTGACTCGCCCTAAGCATTCGTTCTGGTTATCGGCGGAGACAACTATAAAGTTGAGACCATCTTGGCGAATTCGGTGGGCGCTTCTCTCATCAAAGGGTGTGCTGCATTCTTGAATTGAACCAGCCATGCTCCCGGAATAGCAAGCGTAGCGCAGACCTCCGTCCCGCCCTGGCGGGAGGTCTGCGGTTCTTCCTCAGATTCGCGCTCTCGGATCCAAAGGCAAGCACCCGCAGCGGCGCATTGGTTGCGCCGCGCTCATGCCGCAATACTCGTTCATGCGAGACCATTGCCAGGGAGTGGAAATCTGCGCCGCTCGAGTAGGCGCGCCGCGACGAATAAGGCCAGTCTTCTGAGCGAGGGTAGCCGAAGACCGTTATCCGTGATGTCAGAAACGCAGCGCATGGCAAAGTGGGTCCGCCCTCTCCCAAGGGGAGAGGGTGGACCGTGACGGCGCTTTCACCAGCCGTCGCGGGCCGGGTGAGGGGTTAGTTGCGGGGCGAGGACGGCTCAGACAGGCTCGGCCCAAGCTGCTCAATGGAAACGAGTAATGCGTCGAGTTTCTGGAGAGATGTGGTGCGCTTTATTCGTGCAATTGGGAAAGCCAAGCCGGACGGCTTGGGCCGCCGCCGCTCACCGTGCCGCTCATCAGGTCCTGGAACAGGGTCGCATCTTCACCGATCCACTTGCTCTGCGTATCCTGGGTGAAGACTCCGAGACCGTAGCTCGCAAGGCCGAGGAGCGACCCTCTGGACGAAGGATGCGAATTTTCATCGCCGTGAGGACGCGCTTCGCGGAGGATGCTTTAGCGGCCGCTGTTGAACGCGGTGTGCGTCAAGTTGTAGTGCTCGGCGCGGGACTGG
>JBEKME010000126.1:0-18339 GCA_050008675.1 Terriglobia bacterium | reverse complement strand
AATTCCTTCGCGATTGGGAAGCGTGGTCGGCTGAACTCATGGAGAGCCACCTTTCTTTTCCCGTGCTGTGCTATTTCCGCTCGCAGCACGACAACCAATCCTGGCTTGCCGCTCTTACCGCCGTCCTTGATACCTGCGCCCTGCTGATATCATGCGCGGAGGGCGCTCTCCAGTGGCAGGCGCAGCTCACCTTCGCGATCTCACGACACGCTCTTGTGGACCTTGCTCAGGTCTTGCAGATTCCACCAAAACAACCCGTCGCAGATCGCCTGTCCGCAAATGACCTCGAGCAGTTGCGCGGTCTTCTTGCCTCGGCGCGTGTGGCGGTGTGCAGCAGGGGGGCCGGCGAGCAGAAGTTGCGGGATTTGCGGTCCACGTATGAGCCCTACCTTAATGGGTTTTCCGAGCGGCTTCTAATGCCTTACCCTGCCTGGAAAGTTGCGGCCGGACGGGCTGACAATTGGAAGACCAGTGCCTGGGAGAAAATCTCCTCCCCGTCCTCGGTAGCGACGGGCGCCGGGGTGGATGAAGAGCATCGCTGAGACGCGAGCGTGTTATACTGATTTCTTAGGGTTAGTATTCAGGCGGGCCGTGGCGCTATGCGTCTGGGGCCTAATTGACGAGCATCCCACACATTCTTTCTAAATTCTTCAAAAGGAGCATACCACTATGGCTGTTCGAACTGCGGAAGCCGAATGGAAAGGGAATTTACGGGAAGGGCAGGGCACTGTGAAGCTGGGGAGCGGCGCCTACGAAGGCAGCTATTCCTTCGCCTCGAGATTCGAAACCGGGAAAGGGACTAACCCGGAAGAGTTGATCGCTGCCGCGCACGCCGGATGCTTTTCGATGGCGCTGTCTGCGGGCTTGTCGAAGGCCGGCTTCACGCCCACACGAGTACATACCACGGCCAAGGTACACCTCGAACCTGTCGAGGGCGGATTTGGCATCACCAAGATTGAATTGCACACCGAAGCCCAGATCCCGGGCATTGACCACGCGACTTTCCAGCAACAGGCGGAAGCCGCCAAGAAAGGCTGCCCCGTATCCAAAGCCCTCGCTGCTACCCCGATCACGCTGGAGGCGAAACTGGTTTGAGGAAGACAGCAGTCAGGAGTCAGAAGTCAGGAGTCAGAATCGAAAGTCGAAATTCGTTGTGTGCAACGTCACCCCCCGTGCAAGCAGGGGTTTACGAGGTTGTGGATTCCCCCTTTCGCGGGAATGACCTGTTGGCCGGTTTTCGAGTTTCGGTGTCATTCTGACTCCTGACTTCTGTCTTCTGACTCCTCTTTGTCGCTTGTCACTTTACTTCCAGAATAGTGGTGGATTGCGTGGGGTTTCCCTGATGGAATAGAATGCCGTCGGAGGTTCGTGTGCACACGCACGCCCACATGCGGAAGCCGGACTGGATTGTCAAGACCGCCTTGGTCGTGACGCTGGCCCTGGTGGCGATTGAATTCATAACGGGTCATTTCGCGCACAGCCTGGCGCTTATCGGTGATGGCTGGCACAAGCTGACGGACCTTCCGACCCTCGTCCTCGCCTGGATTGCTCTGTATTTCGAACGCAAACCTCCCGATCATCAGAGAACTTACGGCTACCAACGCGCGGGTGTGCTGGCTGCCTTTGTAAATGCCCTGCTGCTGGTGGCAGTAGCCGTGCTCATCTGCTACGAGGGTTACCAGCGGATTCTGAGGCCGGAACCGATCGCCGCCCAAGCCATGTTGGTGGTGGGGATCGCAGCTTTTGTCATCAACGGAAGCATTTCACTCTTGCTGGCATCCGGCCGCAGCGACTTGAACCTGCGCGCGGTTTTCATCCACAATTTGGGCGACGCGCTCTCCAACCTCGCTCTCGTCGCCGGAGCCTGGCTGATCCAAAGGACTGGCCTATGGCTGATCGACCCTCTGATCGCATTCCTGGTTTCCGGCATGATCGTATGGACAGCTCTGGGGGTGCTCAAGGAATCGACGAATATCCTGCTCGAGAGCCTTCCCAAGGGCATGAGTCTGGAACGCGTGGCCAGCGCACTGCTCGAGGTTCCCGGCGTGCGTGAGGTCCACGATATTCACATCTGGAGCCTGGGAAGCCAATCTCACGCGCTCTCTTGTCACATTCACATACTCGACATGCCCACTTCGGAGAGTGAAAGAATTGGCCAGCGGATTCGCGACGTTCTAGCCAGCGAGTTCGACATCACGCATTCCACCATCCAATTCGAACACACCCACCCACCCGGCGACTTTCACCGCTATATGCCGGAACCCGCCCCCGGCAGCGACCAGCAGAAGTAGGCAGTGGGCAGATGGCATTAGGCAGGTGGGCAGTGGGCAGATGGGCAGTCGGCAGAAGGCAGAAAGCAGAGGAACAAAAAAGGCAATGGGCAGCAGGCAGTGGAAGGAAGACAAGCCACATGCCGACTTCAGTCCTAATGGACGAGAATTTTCGGGAAGCTCATAGAGGTGTGTACGACACATGCTTCTAGCTGAGATTCACGGCCACGGCATTGGAGAAGTGGAGAGAAACGAGGATTACCTCACGTCGGCAGTCTTTGGCCATCTGCGCTACGTGCCACCAGGGATCTTTTGGGAAGAATTCTTTTTGCGGGCGAAAGGCCTTCCCGGTGAGGAAGGCGAGGGCACTCTCGCGGGTTACATTGCGAAAAGGGGTCCAAGAATCTCAGAATTCTCGACTCTGGAAGTGCATTTTTGGTCTTCCCACCCCAGATTTGGACAGCCCGATGTGTTGCTCCACTTCGTAAAGGCGGGAGCGCGTCCGGTTGTAGTCCTGATAGAGGTGAAGCTCTGGTCGGAAAAGAGTGGAACCGGGGAGGACGACCAACTGGTCAGATACCTTCGGGTACTAAATGACCTGTCAGCTCTGGTGCCGAGTCTGCCCAAGAACCCCACAGCAGCTTTGGTTTATCTGACCCCCAGAGAGTCAGTGGAAGAAATCCGCTCTACTCTGGCCTGCTGCAAGGCGGACGTGGACCCTGGGCTTCTATTTAGAGTTCAATGGCAAGACCTGTTGGTTGCGGCCAATCGTGCTCGTCCCGGAGCGGACCGAGTCTCAGAATTGGTGCTTCGAGATACCAGCCTCCTCCTTGGAAGAAGAGGTCTCGAGTACTTCAACGGATTTGGCGAAGAACCTTCGCTGCCGTTTTTGGGGATGGACGACGGTCTGTTCTACCGGTCGGAGGGTTTGTTCGAGGGATTCACACAAGTCGAAGGTCTGGAGTTCATTCGGACTCGGGGGTCTTATGGCGGATGAATACGGCAAGAAACTAACAACGGCGCTCGCGGCGGTCCGCCAGTTGCACTCTGACACCAGCAAGCTTATGGTTGACTTTGACGGGAAGATGTTCGCCGGTGGCTGGTCCTCGGTATTTGCAAACACAGCCACGAGTGAGCTGACCTACCAGGTTAGAGCACAGTTCTGGATGGCACAGGGGGTGTACAGATATTACGCCAAAGATGGGAGTCCTGGCTACGTTGAGGGTCTGGCCGTTGTCTTTTTCAGAAAGGGCGTAGAAGAGCCCTTGTTCTTGGTTGCCCAAATCCAGTATCACATGGATCCCAACAAGGTAATCAGTAGCGTGTGTCAAGTTTGGGATATCTGGTACCTGTATTTCAAGCATGCGGATAAACGGGACCTCGAAGCGGTCAACAGATTCCGGAATATCGAAAATGGTCGGATTGAAAGGGCTGCGGTGCTGGCAGTGCCGCTCCTATCCATCAAAACCCTCGCAGACGCCATGGCCGCGCTGAACAAGGTCCGCGAAGCGAGATTCTGACCTCTAGCTGCCTATTGCGTCCTGCCCATCTGCCCACCGCCCACTGCCTACTGCCTACTGCCCATCTGTTCACTGCCCATCTCTGCACTGCCCACCAGCCCACCTGCCTTCTGCTTTCTGCCTACTGCTTACTGATCTTCTCGAGGCCATCAAGGTACGGCCGCAGGGCCGCGGGAACGATGACCGAGCCGTCGGCCTGCTGGTAGTTTTCGATAATGGCGAGCCACGTCCTTCCCACGGCCAGGCCACTGCCGTTGAGGGTGTGAAGAAATTCCGTTTTGCCGCTCTTGCCGCGCCGGAACCGCAGGTTCGCCCGCCGAGCCTGGAAAGCCTCGAAGTTCGAGCAGGAAGATATCTCCTTGTATTCGCGGGCAGCGGGAAGCCAGACTTCCAGGTCATAGGTCTTCGCAGAGCTGAAGCCCAGGTCGCCCGTACACAAGGCCACAACGCGATAGGGAAGGTCGAGGCGCTGGAGGATGACTTCGGCATTGTGGGTGAGAGACTCGAGCTCGTCGAAAGAGCTTTCCGGAAGCGCGAACTTCACCAGCTCGACCTTCTGGAACTGGTGCTGGCGGATGATTCCACGCGTGTCTTTGCCGTAGGAGCCCGCTTCACTCCGGAAACAGGCGGTCCAGGCGCAATGCTTCACCGGTAGCTTTTCGGCTTCCAGCACCTCTCCACCGTACAGATTGGTGACAGGGACTTCCGCGGTGGGGATCAGCCAGTAGTCAGTCCCCTCGAGCTTGAAGAGGTCTTCCTTGAACTTCGGCAACTGGCCGGTGCCGAAGAGGCTCGCGGAGTTCACGATAAAGGGAGGAAGAATTTCGGTATAGCCGTGCTCCCGTGTATGGATATCGAGCATGAAGTTTGCCAGAGCTCGCTCCAGTTTTGCCCCCAAGCCGCTGTAAACCGCGAAGCGGGCCCCGGCAATCTTCCTGGCACGCTCGAAATCCAGGATGCCCAGGGCAGGGCCTAAGTCCCAGTGCGCTTTGGGTTCAAAGCCGAACTGGCGCGGCTCGCCCCAACGCCGAACCTCCAGGTTGTCCTCTGGGCCCTGGCCGACGGGAACGCTCGTGTGAGGCACATTCGGAATGTTGCGCAGGAGTTCCTTTAATTGTTCATCGTACCCCTTGGCCTTGTCATCCAGCGCCTGGATCTCCGCGCCCACCTGCCTCATCTCGGTAATCAATGCGGAGGCATCCTGCTTCGCCATTTTCAAAGCGGCGATTTCCTCGGAAACCTTATTGCGACGCGCCTTGCGCGTTTCTGCCTCCAGCAGGAACTTGCGCCTTTCGCGGTCGATGGCTTCAAAGTTTGCGAGCGAATCCCCCAGCCCGCGCTCGCCCATTTTCTGCTTCACAAATTCCAGATTGTCGCGCACAAAACTCAGATCGAGCATGTCGACTCCTTATTGCTTTCAGCAGCCTGCTAGAAGCTGAACCGTCAATTTAAACCAGGCGGGTGAGGGTGTCAAACTTGAACAGACGTGTAGGATCTCAGAATTGGTGACATTCGTCTCAGGATACGTGACATAAAGTTTCACCGTTAATGACAGAGAGCAGGCTACCTTGTCCGGGTTCAGCCACGACACGAGCGTCCGGCAGTTGATAGCCCCTGGACCAAGGTGGCAGGACAATAAACCAGAGGATCTCACCCCGGGCCGTATGCGCCACCCGCCAGCAAGCGTTCGACGGCTCTAAGGTCTACGCCCTCCCCGCACCAGAGATCTCCACAAAGGAGGCCGCCGCCTAGCTGCTCCGTCAGGCGTCCCGTAGCGGCGCACGGCCACCGGCAAGCGGCTCCTTGGCAACCGGAGCTCTGAGCGCAGGTTTTCGGTGAGTCACCACCTGACTTGCCATACGGGGAGTCCGGAGGCGATGTCATTGCACGGTGAGCGTCAACGCAATCGAGCGCGACAAGCCATTGGATGTCGTTGCGGTGACGGTGAGCGTGTAATTGCCAGGCGGCGTGGCAGGTGGTACGCCCGTGCCCGTTAAGCTGATCGACTGCGGGCTCCCAGCCGCGTTGTCCGTGATGCTGATGGAGGCGTTCCTTGTGCCCGTCGCGGTGGGAGTAAACGTCACGTTGATCGGGCAGTTCGCACCGGCGGCGACGCTCGTGCCGCAAGTGCTCGTCTGGGCAAAGTCGGCGGGGTTCGCGCCGCCCCGCGCAATGCCTGAGATGCTGAGCGCCGCGTTGCCGCTGTTGGTCAGGGTCACTGTTTGTGCCGCGCTGGTCGAGTCCATGTTCTGGGAACTGAAGGTCAGGCTCGAGGCTGACAAGCTGACCGCAGGCTCAGAAGGAGGCGGCGGCGACGACCCTGCGCCGCCGCAGGCCGCCCAAGTCACAATAAACAACAGCGTTGTCCCCGGCGCCACCCATGCCGTTCGGCGCCGAGATGCCGCAAGGCGCGGCGACAGGCCTAGCACCAAGAGCCAGACCGCGAGCCAGGGCAGGAGAGGGAGTAGACGCAGTTCTGGCACTTGCGTCTCGGGCTGGGAGCGTGGCGCGAAGGAAGTTTTGGCAGTGGTGGTCACGGTAACCGTCGCGTTCACAGGTCCCGAGCCAGTCGATGAAATGGAGGTCGGTGATGGCGTGCACGTGGCCCCAGCGGGCGCACCAGAACAGGCCATGGACACTGTCCCGTTGAAGCCGTTGACGGGAACGAGCTCCAAGGTGAATGTCGCCGTTTGGCCTGCCGTGATGCTGGCGGAGGTATCCGAAGACGACAACTCAAAATCCGGAGTGGAGGAGGGCAGAGTGCTCAGATAAACTGAAAGGGTGTTCGATCCCGCATACACCACAGCCATATCGGGGTAACCGTCTCCGTTGAAGTCGCCCACAGCGACTCCTTGAGCATAGGCCCCGGTGACCGTCCCATAGACGCCTTGTGAACGGAAGGTGCCATCACCCAGGCCGTCAAATATGTTCACCAGGCTGTTGCCGTAGTTGGAGAACGCCACGTCCAGTTTTCCGTCCGCGTTGAAATCGCTTGCCACTATCGCTCTGGGGAGGCGAGCCGGGAGTCCTGGGAAGCCCTGTGAAACTTGAAAGGTTCCATCCCCATTACCGAGCAACATGGTGAGTCCCGCGAGTCCGTCGGGATCGTCTATCCCCACCATGACGGCCAAGTCGGCCTTTCCGTCACCGTTGAAGTCACCCTGGGCCAGATATTCCGGGATCGCCCCAGCGGCGAGTGGGACGTCCGTGTAGGGCCGGAAGGTGCCATCACCGTTGCCCAAAAGAATTGAGACGAGCCCTGGCACCGTCGTTGGAAGTGAAGGCGTGCCGTAGTCCGCAACCGCGAGGTCCAATTTGCCGTCACCATTGAAATCACCTGTGACTATTCCCAGAGGAATGGGGCCCGTCGCGTAGTCCACATGAGGCTGGAATGTTCCGTCGCCATTGCCCAGCAATATGGAGACCGTGTTATCAGCCCCGTTGGTGACGGCCAGGTCGAGTTTACCGTCCAGGTTGAAGTCGCCCGCCACCACCTGCTCCGGAATCGCACCTGTGGCGAATTTGACGGCGGGCTTGAACGTGCCATCGCCGTTGCCGAGAAGAACAGAAAGACTGTTATCGCCTTGGTCCAGCGCCGCCAGGTCCAGCTTGCCGTCACCGTTAAAATCACCCGCCACTAGGCTGACCGGCCCGGCGCCGGTTGCGTAGTCCGTGCGAGCGCTGAATTTGCCGTTTCCCAGACCGAGAAGAATTGAGACCGTGTTGTCGTTGAAGTTGGCGACGGCCAGGTCCAGGTTCCCGTCACCATTGAAGTCGTCGGCAATTACCGCGGAGGGCCCGTTGCCCGTCGCGTAGTCAACGGGATTGGCGAGCGTTCCGTCCCCGTTCCCAAGGGTAACCGTTACACCGAGGTCGACGACATCCAGCTTGCCACCGCGGTTGAAGTCGCCGACCGCGAAGGCCCCTGCCCCGACGCACTCTACATAAGGCTTGAAGGTTCCGTCGCCGTTGCCCAAAAGGATTGAGACAGCAGCTCCACCGTCATCAACCACTAGATCAGGCCTGCCGTCTCCATTCATATCTGCCACGACGATGTCACTCGCCCATCCGGCCGTGGGATAGCTGACGGGCGGCTGGAACGTTCCGTCCCCGTTGCCGATCATCACCGTGATACTCATTCCCCCAGTTGCGACGAGGAGATCCAGCCTGCCGTCCCCATTTACGTCCGCGGCCGTTACCCCATATGGGGGGCCGCCCACTTCCACGTTGGTGGGCGGCAGAAACGTGCCATCGCCCTTGCCCAAGAGCAGGGACACCGTATGGCTCACCAGAGTGGGAGCATTGGCCACTACAAGGTCCAGCTTGCCATCGCCGTTGAAGTCGCCTGCCACCACGCCAATGACGCCCGTGCCCGCCGCGAAATTAAGAGGGGGCTGAAAAGTTCCGTCCCCGTTCCCCAGCAGGATGGACGCGATTCCCGGGCTACCCGTAGAGCCCGATTGGAGATTACACGCGAACGCCAAGTCCAATTTTCCGTCGCCATTAAAATCCCCGACCGCCGGAGTGCCCCCGCAGCCGGGGCCCGTCGCGAAGTCCTTGTGGGGCTGAAAGGTTCCGTCGCCGTTTCCCAGGAGAATGGAAACCAACCCGGGAGGGCAGGCGGAGTTTAGGGGACAGACGGCGACCGGGACGGCCAGATCCAGCTTCCCGTCACCGTTGAAGTCGCCTACCGCAACACCTAGGGGGGGAGCCGCCAGGGGGTAGCTTACACCTGTGTCCCTGAAGCTGCCATCCGGCTGGCTGAGCTGAATCGAAACGGAGTTGTTCTGGGAACCCGTCAAAAAGTTCGGAGTGATCGTCACGAAGTCCAGCCAGCCGTCCCCGTTGAGGTCGGCCACCGCCGCGAGCCGCCCACCATTTGCGGCAGCAAAATTCGCACGGCCATACACGTAGACCAGCGGTGAAACAGGGGCTTGCAGCATCGGCCTCGCCATGGCCGTGGGGAAGGAAGATGCAGACGGCGAGGCGAAGCCTAGCTGCGCCACAGCTCTGCCACCGAACCTTGTGGCACGGGCGCCTCTTGTGAAGGAATGTGTCAGGGTTGGAGCGGGAAACAGAATCGCGCCCAAAAGGGCAAGCATGAAAAGGGAAAGCGTGGCGCTTATCCCGGACGTGTGACGACTACGCATGATACTCACAGCGCACCTGCGCCGTCCAAGGGTCGTGCGACATTATACCACCGCAGGCCCGCTGTTGTGGTCTCCATCGCGCCGGAGTTTCATTACGAACTTGAACTCGCACATGGTTGGATGAATCTGTCACTTTGTGCGGGAAGGAGGCCTGGCTCCAAAGGGCCTAAGCCCCCGCCCGCCAAAAAGAACCAGCCGTGACTGATGCGTCTTTCACCTACCAACCAACCCCATTCGATATCTTGTCGCCCCGCTTTAGTCTGCGGGAGCAGGGGGGCAGGCTATGGTCCTTCCCGTCAGGCTGACGGTCTGTTCCCCGCCGGTACCATTGTCGGAAAAGACTAATTGCCCCGTGACATTAATAAGGCAGCCCTGGGGCGCAAAGGTCACTTTGGCCCAGCAACTCTGCCCTTGGGGCAGAGAACTTGTGCATGATGTAGAGTTCAACGAAAACGAGGAATCGCCGGTTACTTCGATAGAGTAAATGGAAAGCGTCCCGGGTCCGTTATTTGTCAGCGTGTCGGTAAGGGTCACCTGCTGGTCGTACTTTGAGGTGAAGTTCAGCCTGGTTGGCGACACGGTTGCGGATGGCGTGGGGGTGCAGTTGAAGAACTGGAAGGAGGCCAGTCGGGTACTCCAATTAGTAGTTCCCGAGTTCCCATAGGCATAGTACTCGTTTGTAATCCAGAAAGTGCAACCGTCGACCGGGTCGACCGCCATGCTCGTGTAATCGCCCCAGCGATTGTACCCGCCTTGGTATCCAAAGCCCGACATAATGTAATCCTCGGGCTCGAGCGTGCCCAAAGGATCGCTAGGAACGCGCCCCGAGTAACGGATCTGCGGGTAGATGCTGGCGCTAGAGGCGCTGTACCCGACTGCGATATCGCCCGACTTGTCCATCGCGATGCTGCCCATCCAACGGTAAGCTGAATCTGGCGCGTACGTGCCTTGCTGATATAGGGTCGGAGTGCTGTTCGGGCTCCTGATCTCATACCAACGCACCCCCACACTGCTTCCCGCAGTTACGGAGTGGTTAGCCACAAGTGCCTCATGGTCGCCGAAGTTTCGGTACGCCAAGCGAGGCATCAGACGGTCGCCCAGAGAGTCGAGTTGTTGGCTCGTTCCATATTGGGGGATGCAAGTTCCATTGATGTAACATGCCTCGGCGAAAGACGCCACAGTGATAGACGTGGGGCCTGTGAAGGTAGAGTTCGAGGGTGTGCCAAAATCCACGTGAAATGTGTAGAGGTCCAGTGCGGAATTCGGTACGAGTTCGACGAAGAAGTTGGGCTCGCCGCTCGGAGGGGCGGTCGTCCCGTCGATGTCCGAAGGCAGGAAGCTGTAATCAGCGTTCGTCCGCTGAAAGCAGATGGGTGTTTGGGTGTTCCCGGCGAGCATGGCGGTACGATTGTATGCGCATACCTGAGCGCCGAGGAACCGGTCAGTGGACGTGTTCCACATGTTATAAGATGCATAGTACCCATCCGGCCAGACCCCGAACTTCGGGGCGTCATTTAGATAGCTGAACGTCTGCTGGTAAAGGTAGAAAGTCCCCGTTGCATCCGAGGTCGTGGACACCGCGATGCATTCCGTTCCCGTGGTAAACGCGCTTGAATAAGAGGCGATGACAGTCACTAGCCAGCGACTAGCCAATGGATCATACAAAACTTCGGGGTCGCTGTAATAGGCGGGTGTTGGGGCGTTGGTCGGCGTACCGCAAACGGTACCATACTGCTGGTAAAGATTTGTCCAAATCTGATAGAGCAGGTTGGGCCCTGCCACGGAGCCGCCCGTGGACTTATTAAAGATCTGGTAGGAGATGTTGACCGTCTCAAAGACCTGCGTGGCGCCCACTGCACTGTTTGGGCTTGGCGGCACCAGGCCGTAAGGGTTGGCGCTGTACGCGATGCCGTCAAAGTTCAGGAGATTTGTAGTTAGGATCAATGGGAGCACCACAGTCTGGATGGATGCGGGGTCGGTGATGCCCTGGGGAGCGGCGCCCACTGGGCCCCTCCGCAGTAAGGGAATCACGTAGGGGGCGCCCTGGCTCGGCGTGGCCTCGGGAGCGGCCGGCAGAGCCGAGAGCGGCTGAGAAATGGCGTGCGGTTCCTCCGGATAGACGATAGGCGTGCTTGACGCATTCTGAGCGTAAACCGGACTTGGTCGAATCCCGAGTTCCAGCATAATGGCCATCGACATTATGCCGAAGACGCACGAGAGGACAATGGATAACTTTCGTGAAATGTTTATGTACATGGTACTGTTACCTCCAAGATTCTCGATCGGTTCCATCGACAAAGTTTGTCGTCTTCTCGGGCCTTTGACAACTACCTTTCCGGGCAGCCTACCCGGCGGGTGGGTACCCACCCGATGGGAGGCGTTCAAGAAACGCTTGGGAAAAACGGTTGCACTTGTTTTCCGATAGAGTTAATGTATGCTTCTACACTAAGGCCTCTGGAGACTGAGGCACCCGTGCTTGGACAGAAAAAAGGGGAGGGGGGACCGATTCCTGTATGCGTTGCGGGTGGGAGCGTGCCTGCCTCGCGGTACATCCTAACTGTCCTTCGCCGTAGCGGAATCATTGAGGCGTTCAGCCTGGAAGAGGCCTCTCAAGGGCAAAGCGTTCCGGCCCCATCCGAATTGGTCCTGGTGATTGACCAACGGTCAGCTCCGCCTCCCCTTGAGCACTTCCTGCACACCTTGAGGTCGCGCTTCCCCGCCGGCAGGGTGCTGATCGTAGGCGACGAATCGTCGGGCGAGGAGCTGTGCCACCTACTCCGCATTGGTATGCGGGGATTTGTGACATACGGCGAGCTCGGCGGCACGCTCTGCCGGGCAGTCGAGGCGGTATGGGAAGGGGGGCTTTGGGTGACTCGAAAGGTCTTCGGGCTGTTTGTCGAGTCCGTTTCACGGCGGTCTCAGAAGAGCGGAGGCAGCCGCGACATTTTCACTCCGCAAGAGAAGATGGTGCTCGAATCGCTGGGAAGGGATTTGTGTAACAAAGAAATCTCCAGGGCGCTTGACGTGAGCGAGGACACTGTCAAATTTCATTTGAGGAATATTTTCACCAAACTGGGCGTGCATGACAGGCACGCAGCGGTCGAGTCGGCAAAACGAAGTCTGGCGCGGGAAACGCCGCACGAGCAGGGCGAAGCCAAAATTCCGCATTAATAATACTTACGGGTAGCGAGTCCGGACCCCCAAAGCACACCAGCGGAAACCAGTTAGCCGGTTCGCCCCTCGTGAGATGTAGGTTCATGCCAGCAACAGTGGCAGAAACATAGCATTTTGCCGGCAATAGTGACACGAGTTGTGACGAATTGGGGCATTCAATTCCGTAACCCCTCTGGTGTCAGTAGGCGGAGCTTCATTTATTGTGACATCCCACAAGACGCAAGGCTCGGGGCGCTGGGTATCAGAGTCATATGTGATGGGATCGCCTTCGAAATGCCGGTCATTCCCGCGAAAGCGGGAATGCAGTCCGTTGCCACCGTATCTGTGATGGTTTGCGGAATGGATTCCCGCTTTCGCGGGAATGACTTCGACGTATAACTCCCGTGTCGCGCAAGTAGGATGACTGCCGCCGGGCGCCCCGTTTTTACATTCCGTCAGCGTAGGGGTAGGGTTGTCTCAGACACAGGAGCTTCGGATGCGGGCGGTAGTGATGAGTCTTTTGGTTCTGGGGTTGGCAGGCTTCGCCGCCTGCAACCGGTTGAGCGGGGTTCATTCCAAAGCGGCGGTTCAGGAGGCGATCGAGGAACACCTGAAGCAGCGCCCGAACGTCGTTCTCCAGAACATGACCGTGGAGGTTGGCGAGGTTGCGTTCAGTGGGGACACTGCCGAGGCCCAAGTGAAGTTCCGCAGCAAGCAAGCACCCAACATGGCGGTTGGCGTACAGTACAAGCTGCGCAGAGCGGGCAATGGATGGAAGGTGGAATCCACTTCGACCACCAGCATGCCCGGAACAACTCCGCATGGGGACAGCGCAGGTCCCACCCCATCCCCGTCCACAAACCCCACTGACATAGGTCCCCAGCCGAGCCACTGAGGAGCGGGAGTCAGGAGAAGAGTAAGGAGAAGAATTATGAATAGTGAATGGTGAATGGTGAATTGGGGATGCAAAACTTGCTTTGCGCGCCGCGCCCAGGGCCTCTGACCGCTGCACTTCTTCAATTCACAATTCAGAATTCACAATTCAGAATTGCCGCCAGCCCCTCAATTCCCGGCATGACGGAACTCCGCCCAGCCCTTGCGCGGCTTCTACTGCCCTGACAATAGCTTCCGCGGTCGCCTCCGCCGCCGCCGTCCCGAGGCTGTTCAAGTCAGCCCGCTTTCTGCCCAGCGAAAGAGCAAAGACCAGATCGCCGTCCAATTGGGTGTGAACGGGGTGAATGGCGCGCGCCATTCCATCGTGAGCCATCTGCGCAACCTTCGTTGTCTGGACTTTGTCCAGCTCGGCATTGGTCATGACGACGACCAACGTCGTGTGGGTAGCTCCAAAGCCTTTGGGCACTTCCCCCTTGAACATGCTTTCCACAGTGACCGCGAATTCAGGTGATTCAGGAGACACCCGCGCTCCGGCAATCACTCGACCCGTCCTGGGATCGACTACATCGCCAAAGGCATTCACCACCGCAAGCGCCTGCACGCGTACCCCGCCAGGCAACCCGCGACTCCCGAACCCCAAGCCACCCTTGGTGGCCTGACCAATCCCATAGAGTTTTCCAACCGTCGCCCCAGTCCCTGCCCCCACCGACCCTTCAACAACTTTCTCGGTTGCATTCCGGCAGGCTCGAAGTGCCATGCTCCGGTTTGGTCGAGCCTTTGACGAGCCCAAGTGGAGGTCGAAGATGACCGCCCCGGGAACGATGGGCACCCGGACTTTCCCGGCAGGGAATCCGACGCCGCGTGATTCCAAATACTCCATAACCCCTGCGGCAGCGTCCAGGCCGAAGGCGCTCCCTCCGCTCAAGAAGATCGCGTGCACGCGCTCCACCACATGACCGGGAAGGCAGGGAGCCAAATCGCGCGTTCCTGCAGCGGAACCCCGCACATCCACTCCGCAGACCGCGCCCCCTTCGCAGAGGACAACTGTGCATCCCGTCAGCCCTTTGAAGTCACTCGCGTGACCGATGCGGACGCCTGGAATCGTCTTGCGTGTTTCCGTTTCCTTGAATCTGACCATCCTGACATTCTATACCTGGTAATTGGATGCCATTGTCACGATAATCTTCTTGTCCAACACGTAGTTTCCATTGGAGACACAGAATGAAGACTCTCTTCCTCGCGATCAGATCTGTCATCTACATGAGCGGTTTTTTGCTTCTCTTTGGCTGTATTGCCCTGCGGGTGCGAGCCTTTGACCAGAGTTTTGGCGCCCCCTTACCTGCTGCGACCGAAATCCCCGGCGCTATCCTGGGGGTCGTCGGAGCAATTCTCGTGCTTGCGTGCGCGGGTGTTTTCATTTCGCGAGGACGAGGAACACCCGCTATTTTTGATGCTCCGCGAGCATTCGTCGCCATCGGCCCCTACAAGTACGTTCGCAACCCAATGTATATCGGGGGGCTGATGCTCCTCGTCGGCTTCGGTCTCTACGAGCGTTCGATTTCGATTCTGTTGCTTGCTTTGCTACTGTTTCCTCTCGTCCATCTGTTCGTTCTCTCCTACGAAGAACCTGCCCTGGCACGGAAATTTGGGAGTTCTTACCAGGAGTACCGTAGAGCCGTGCGCAGGTGGATTCCGCGGCTGACGCGTTCGTGATGCTATTCCCAAGCTTGACTGAAAGCCGCCCTCGGGACCAGAATTACTCGCGCGTTCATAAGGCCAGAAACGGAGAGCCGATGAAACTACTTTCTACCAACGCCTGCATGTGGAACGCCCGACGAGCAGGGACAGCCATCCCCGCATTCAACATCCCGTTTCTGCCCATGATGGAGCCGGTCGTCGAGGCCCTGCAAGATACCGATTGTTTCGGTCTGATAGCCGTGGCGCGGCCAGAGTGGATGAAATTCGAAGCTCGAAGCGTTCGAGCCATCTATCAGGAGTACCAGCGGGTAAAGGACGAACGATTTACGCGCTTGCACTTGGATCATGTCCCCGTAATCGACGAAGACAATCTGAGTGTGGACTACGAGGCGGTAATCCAGGAAGCCGTCCAACTCGGGTATCAGTCGGTGATGGTGGACGGCTCGCGTCTCCCTTTGGATGAGAATATCCAAGCAACGAAGAAGATCGCTCGCCTCGCGCACGCCGCAGGAATTGCGCTGGAAGGCGAATTGGGCGCCGTGTTTGGTCACGAGGCTGGTCCGCTTCCTCCTTACGAGGAACTCTTCACAAGCGGGAAGGGCTTCACGGCCGCAGAGGACGCGCGGCGGTTCGTTCAGGAAACAGGAGTCGACTGGCTGTCGGTGGCGGTGGGGAATGTGCACGGGGCCATTGCGGAGGTCACGCGGCACAATAAAAAGGTTGAGGCAAGACTGAATATTGAGCACTTGCAGCGTATTTACGAAGCGGTTCAAATTCCTCTGGTTCTGCACGGTGGGAGTGGGATCAAGAAAAAGTACATTCAGGAAGCCATCCATGGGGGAATCGCCAAGATCAACATCGCCACCGCAATCCGCCAGCCTTATGAGGTAGCTCTCAAAGAATCGCTGGAGGCTGCCAAGAAGGCGGCGTACGACGCCGCGGTGCAAGTGCTGACTGAAGAACTCGAGCTTCAAGGTTCCCGACGGTTGATTAATCCGGAGGCTTGATTGGCGTCGAGCCAAGGGTGACGTCGGGAAGAACGGTGTTTGTGTTATTTGGGATGGAATCCCTTTCGAAGCACTGGTCATTCCCGCGAAAGCGGGAATCCAGTCTGTGGACAGCGCATTTTTGAAGGTTTGCGGAGTGGATTCCCGCTTTCGCGGGAATGACTACGACGATATTCATGGGAGGTTATTATGAACAACGGGAAGTCCACATTTGCGCTATTCATTGGTAGTCGAGGGTTTTTCCCCGCTTCGCTGCTCGAGGGAGCGCGTCAGGAAATGGCGGAGGTGTTAAAGAACTTTGGCCATGAGGTTTTGATGCTTGACGCCGGAGCCACGCGTTATGGCGCTGTGGAAACGGTCCGGGAAGGTCAGGTTTACGCCAATTTCCTGCGCCAGAATATAGGCAAATATGATGGGGTGGTCGTGTGCCTGCCGAATTTTGGGGATGAAACGGGAGCTGTCGCGGCGCTGAAGGATGCCGGTGTTCCGATCCTGATTCAGGCCTACCCGGACGAATTAGGCAAGATGGCCCCGGAGCAGCGGCGCGATGCGTTTTGCGGCAAGTTCTCGATCATGGATGTGTTTTGCCAGTACGGCTTGCCTTTTACCGCCCTCCAGCCTCACACGGTGCATCCAGGAAGTCCGCGTTTTGCAGCCAACATCGATCATTTCGACCGCGTGTGCCGGGTGGTCAAGGGCATGAAATCAATGGTCGTGGGCGCCATCGGCGCGCGAACCACGGCCTTCAAGACGGTCCGCATCGACGAACTGGCGCTGCAGCGACATGGGATCACGATGGAGACGTTGGACCTCTCGGATGTTTTCGCGAGGATGTCCGCCCTCAGTAGCACTGACGCGAGGCTCGTCGCCAAGGCCGAAAGACTGAAACGGTATACCTCCTGGACCGGCGTCCCCGAAGCGGCTCTCGAGACTCTGGCGAGGCTGGGCGTGGTTCTCGACACCCTCATCGAAGAGTTCGGCTTGCAGGCCTTGGCCATCCGTTGCTGGGTCGAGATGCAAAAGCAACTTCATATTTCGCCCTGCGTTCTGCTGAGCGAGATGAACGATCGAGGCGTGGTCGCGGCCTGCGAAGTGGACGTTGGCAATGCCGTGGCCATGTACGGTCTGAGCCAGGCTTCCGGCAAGGTTGCGGCTTGCCTGGATTGGAACAATAACTACAGCGAAGAAGACGACAAGTGTATCCTCTTCCACTGCGGCCCGGTCCCTCAATCCATGATGGCCTTCCAGGGTCAGATCACCGATCACTTCATTCTTGCCAACGCGGTAGGCCAGGGATGCGGTTACGGATGCAACACGGGCCGCATTGCTCCCACTCCTTTTACCTTCAGCAGCCTGCTTACGGAAGGTGGCAAGCTGAAGTTCTATCTCGGGCAGGGACGATTCACCGCAGATCCCATCCCGGAGAACTATTTCGGTTGTGCCGGCGTGGCGCAGATCGATAACCTGCAGGACGCCCTGCAGACCATCGGCTACTTGGGACATCGCCACCACGTCAGCGTCACGCCGGGACACGTCGCCGCTCCTGTCAGAGAAGCTTTCGTGAGGTATCTGGGATACGAGGTGGCATCGGTATGAGTCTGCTGGGGATCGATGTCGGAACCTCAGGGTGCAAAGCTGCGGCCTTTTTGGAAAGCGGGGAGTGTCTCGCCAGTGCCTACCGTGAATATGCAACCTTGCACCCCCGCGAGGGCTGGGCAGAACTTGACAGTCGCGAGGTGTGGAACTCGGTGCGGGACACGATCGCCGAGGTGTCGGGTCGGGTGACCCAGCATCCTGTTCGGGCGCTCTGCGTCAGCTCCATGGGCGAAGCCATGACCCCCGTGTCCAAGGACAGGCAGATTCTTGGTCCCTGTATCCTGTCCTCGGACACTCGCGGCATGGAATACGTTGAAGCGCTGGCGCGCCAGATTTCCCAGGAGGCCTTCTTCCGCATCAACCCTAATATTTTTGGCCCGCAATACTCTCTTCCTAAACTCTTATGGCGGCGAGAATATCAGCCTGCCCTTTACGCGCAAGCCCACAAGTTTCTCCTCTGGGGGGACCTCGTGGCTTTCATGCTCGGCTGCGATCCGGTTACCAGTTACTCTCATGCCAATCGCACGCTCCTTTTCGACATTCGCAGAGAGGATTGGTCTGACCCATTGCTTCTATGGACTGGAATCGAACGCGCCAAGCTTCCGGTTCCGATGCCCAGCGGCGCTGTCGCCGGTAGCGTTTGTGAGCGCGTTGCTGGGGAGCTGAATCTGCCGAAAGAAGTGCTCGTGGTGGTCGGCGGCCACGACCAGTGCTGCGGTTCACTGGGCGCGGGCGTTTACGAGGCTGGAAAAGCCGTTTGCGGCATTGGAACCTTCGAATGCATTACGCCCACCTATGACCACCTCCCGGACGCTGCGGCGATGTTGCGCCACGGTCTCAATATTGAACATCACGTCCTGCCAGGGCTTTTTGTTTCCTTCATCTACAACCAAGGCGGGACCCTGGTGCGATGGTTCCGCGACACCTTCGCCCGCGCGGAGCGCAAACTGTTGCCTGCCGGCGAAGACATTTACGACGCCTTGGCCCGCGAAATGCCCCCCGAGCCTACGCGCTTGTTCACACTCCCCTATTTTGAGATTACCGGTCCACC
>JBEKME010000125.1:0-18594 GCA_050008675.1 Terriglobia bacterium | reverse complement strand
ATGATTTGGACAGGCAACGCACTTATGAAAACCGCAACCTCCTTCTCATTTACTGATCGATCCTGTCCTAAAGCCTTTCGTTGCAGTGGCTGGACCCTGAGGACTCGATTATTTTGGACAGCAGTGATTTCTTTCTGCCTACTGCCTACTGCTTCATAGGCTCTTCGCCACGTATTCGATGAGGTCCCGGACGCGGCAGGAGTAGCCCCACTCGTTGTCGTACCAGGCGATCACCTTCACCAGATTGCCATCGATGACCTTGGTGAAGCCGGCGTCCACCATGGACGAGTGCGGATTGCCGGTGAAGTCTTTGGAGACCAACTCCTCTTCGACGTACTGGAGAATGCCCTTCATGGGGCCTTCTGCGGCCTTCTTGAAAGCAGCGTTTACGGCTTCCACGGAGGTCGGCTTCTCGACCAACGCCACGAGGTCGACCACGGAGACATCCGGCGTGGGGACGCGCATGGCGTAACCATCCAGCTTGCCCTTCAGTTCGGGCAATACCAGGCCAACAGCCTTGGCAGCGCCTGTCGTGGTGGGAATCATGGACAGGGCGGCAGCGCGAGCCCGGCGCAAATCCTTGTGGGGCAGGTCCAGGATTCGCTGGTCGTTGGTATAGGCATGAATGGTGGTCATCGAACCCTTGAGAATCTTAAAGTTCTCGTGAATCACCTTGGCCGCCGGCGCCAGGCAGTTGGTGGTGCAGGAAGCGTTCGAGATGATGTGGTGCTTGGCCGGGTCGTAGGCATGCTCATTCACCCCCAGCACGATGGTGATGTCTTCACCTTTGGCCGGCGCCGTGATGATGACTTTCTTCACAGTGCCCTTCAAGTGCTTCTTTGCGTCCTCCGCTTTGGTGAAAAGGCCGGTGGATTCAACCACAACCTCGACGCCCAAGGAGGACCAATCAAGGTCCGCGGGGTCCTTGGTCTTGAAAACCCGGATCGACTTGCCATTTACGGTGATGCAGTCTGCGCCGTGAGCCACTTCGGCGGCCAGGATTCCGAATACCGAGTCGTACTTCAGCAAATGAGCCAGGGTTTTCGGGTCAGTGATGTCATTGACCGCTACGATTTCAATTCCTGGATCGTCGAGCGCTGCACGCAACAAGTTCCGTCCAATGCGCCCAAAGCCATTGATTCCAACCTTAACAGGCATAAATATTCCTCCGTTGTTCATAATTACTGAATTGATTCAAAGCAAGAATTTTACGCGAGTTGCCAGGAGTTGTCAAAGCCAGGTACAGTTGAGGGTCGAAAGTCCAGGGTCGAAAGTCGAGAGTCGAAAGTCGAAGGTCGAGAGTCAAAAGTCGAGAGTCAAGAGTCAAGAGTCGAAAATGGCGATACCGCAAGAATGTGTGCGACCTGCATCTGCACCTTGGCCTTATCTGTCCTGAATCCCGAATCCTGGCTCCGCTTTTCCCCCACCTACCGTATACGACCTACCTCCTATCCCCTTTCTTTTCATCAACATTCCCGGATTCAACGAATATCTCCTTTATTTTCATATACATGCGCTCTTCCTACCGGCTTATTCCACCACGCTCCTTTGTTTTCAATAACATTCCCGCTTCGTTCCTGCAACAAAATCCCTTTGTTCAAGCATGCCGGCGAACTCACCCATCCTGCCCTGTCGAGCCGGTTAGGATATGTGCCTTGGTCTTGTCTGTCCTGAATACCGAATCCTGCTCTTCCCCCTTTATTTTCATATACATCCCCGCTTCGTTCCGGCTTTTTCCACAGCGCTCCTTTGTTTTCAACAACATTCCCGCGTCGTTCCTGCAAAAAAAAGAATTCCTTTGTTCAAACATGCCGGCGAACTCACCCATCCTGTCATGTCGAGCCGGTTAGCATGTATGCCTTGATCTTGTCTGTCCTGAATCCCGAATCTTGAATCCTGGATCCTGCTCTTCCCCGCCCCATGGTGTTCACCCTTCAGTGCTAACATAACACTAATAGGCTACAGCAAGTTGTGGGGCATGTCAAGAGACATGTTGTCGCTTTTAACAGGAGGGTAAGAGAAATCACTTGGTGGACGTGACCCGTTTCCCCGGCACCTGCTATCGCGCCGTCAACTGGATCGAGGTCGGCACCCCTCAAGGCCGCGGCCGCATGGATCGCACCGGCCAAGCCCAGGGCCGCTCCCCCAAACACATCTTCCTCTATCCGCTCAGCCCCCAGACCCGTCAGCTTCTCTGCCCAGAACCTTTGGCCCCTCCGGGAGTGGCTCATGAACCTTCTTGAGGCTTTCGACCAACTGCTGCAATCTTGGCGCTCGCTCTTTCCTCAGAGTTTGTGACTTTCTTGAATGTGCTTGCAAACAGGGACTGAAAACAAGAGACTTAAGTGCCTCAAAAAGCCCCACAAATTAAAAAAGTCACAAACTCTCAGCAGCGCACCTTCCAGCGGGCTTACCGGCTGAGCCTGGGGCTGCTCACTTCTTGCCGGCCTCACCTGTATCCCGACCGCCCAACCCTTCCGGTCATCTCTTACACTTCCCTGACGCCTTTCCAGCAACGCCTCGTCGAAGCTCTTGACCTGAGGCGCTTCCAAACAAGCGTAGGTCATACATCGCCAAACCCGTAAGTCATGCTCCCTACATGAGATATGTCGATTTCCGTCCGCAAACTCGGTAAACTCGGGCTAGGATCTGCACCGTGCAAGCACCAGTGTGATGTCATCTGCCTGTTCGCCATCACTGAACTCTTGCACTGTCGCCACGATTGTTTCGAGCAGAGAGGGGACAGGTAGGTGGCGGTGGGCGAGCACCGTCTCGATAAGGCGGGACTCGCCGAATTGCTCCCCTTCGGCGTTCTCCGCTTCCGTGACGCCGTCGGTGTAAAGAATCAGGATGTCGCCCGCGGCAAGCTGGACCTCCGCAACCGAGCATTCCCACTTCTCGAATAATCCCAGCACGGTGGCAGTAGCGGTTAATCGTTCCAACTGTTCATCCGCCCGCAGCAGGAGTGGCGGCAAGTGTCCGCAATTCACATAGCGCAGCCGACGGCTCGAATCGTCGTAATCGGCAAAGAACAGCGTGGCGTAACTGCTGTCACTGCTGTTCGCGTAGAACAATTGATTCACGGACTTGAGCAGCCGCGCCAGGTCGTCCAAGGCCACGGCGTACTGGCTGCGCAGGTTGGCCTGGAGATTGGCCATCAAGAGAGCGCCGGATATCCCCTTGCCCGCGATGTCCGCCAGCACCAGCGCCAACCGGCCGGGGCGTAACTCGAGGAAGTCGTAATAGTCCCCACCTACCTGGCGAGCTTGGATGCAGCCGCCCGCATACTGGAGGTTCTTCATTGACGGGAGCTTCTGCGGGAACAACCTGGCCTGGACTTGTTTTGCGTACTCCATTTCCTGGGTAATGCGTCGCTCCGCCTCGATCCGCTCGGCAATCTTCTCGCCCAGGCGAATGCTCTCCAGCGCGGCGCCCGCTTGGCTCGCTACTGAAGTTAGCAGGTGTTTATCGTCGCTCGAATAAGGCTCCTCCGAGAGGCGAGTGCCCAATACCAGTAAACCCACCAGCCGGCTATCACGTCCCAGTATGGGCACCAGACAATCGGGCCGAAGAGGCGCTAGTAGAAAGGGTTCTGTCGTACCGCTGGGCCTCTCCGCGGGGACCTCCCAGGTGGAGGGAACCCCAGAATGTCGATACATCCGGCCGTGTCGCACCAGTTCAGCCATGATCGCCTGCGTGGCAGGGATGGTTTCGAGTTCAGGCGGGACACTACCACGCGTGGCAGACAGCCGATTGTCACTCGTTTCGAGATAGACAGCGAAGGAGCTGGGTTGAAGTGCCTGATTCAAATGGTGCTCGAGTAGTGCCGCCAGTTCTGCCCTGTTCGTCGCCGTCCGGGTTTTCTCAACCAGATCCTCCAGGATCACCCGAGCGTCGTAGGCATTGCGGAAGAACGCCCGGTCGATCCTTCCTCCCACGCCTTGATGTACACGCGTACCGGTCCAGAGCAGGAGCGTCCCGAAACCCGTTCCCAAGGCGATACCTCCGGGTACGGCGGCCCGGGTTAGTGGTTCCAGATAGCGAGCAATGGAGAGAGCAAAAGCCAGCGTCGCGCCAACACTCAGCAGCGCCAGCAGAATCGTAAAGCCGCGTTGCACCAGCAGGTAACGAGCGCTCCTCCTGAGCAAAACCGGGATCTCCAGCACCCGGTGCTTTACTACGGCGTAGGCAAAGGATAAGGGAAAGAGCCACAAAAGAACTACGATCGCCACAACAAGCAATAGAGGCGCGTGAAAGCCAAAAAAGTCATTTGCCCCAAGTACCAGCGTGGCCGGTACGACGCCCACCAGTGTCCCCCAGAGAATCACTCGAATCTTGCGGTGCGCCTCCGGAGTGGGAGCGCTGAAGGCATTCCATATAAGCGAGACAAAGCCCAAGGCGATGAGCCCATAGAAAAAAGACAACACGAGGATATGTGGTCCGCCGGGGGGCCGTCCCAAGACGTCCATCAGCGGAAAGTATGACCCTACTACGAGGGCGACCCACTTCAACCAAGGAAGACGGCGATCGAGCGGCGAGCGCGTGGGGAAGACCGCGAAAAAGAAATAGAACAAGGGCGTAACCATGTTGCCGAAGAATGCCCTATAGGCCAGCACGAACGACCGCAAGGAGGGATTCAGGCCCGCGAACGAATTCCCAGCAGAGGGTATAGCGATAAAGCCAGCGAACATCAAAGCCAGAAGCCAGGCATTGGGGTCTTCCAGGCGAAGAAACAGAACCGCCAAGCCGACCACGAGGAACCCCACGGGATAGCTGTTCGCGACGTCCCTGCCCACATCCTGCGCTACCCTTCCCTCCTTCGAAGCGGGGCGAGGGCCCCGAAATACAGCTTTAATGACGAACGGCGCAGAAACATCGGCACGCTCGATGGTCAGCTCGACAACATCACCAGGGTGGTGCATGGCCCAGACATTGCTGAGGGAGAAGGCATTCTCAATGTGGCGTCCGTTGATCTCTATTATTCGATCTCCCGCGCTCAATCCGGCGCTCTCAGCGGGGCTGCCACTTTGGACACTTTTAACAAGCTCGCAATGCTCAGCCTCAAGGTACTGGTTATCAAAGCCCAATTCCACCCGAGGTTGCCAGCGGGTGTTGTACATCCAAAGGGCGGTGTAAAGAATGGTGGCAGCGGCAAAGAGCGTTGCCAAGGTGGCCAGCAGCGGTTTCGAGAACGATGACCTGCGCATGATTGGGCGGGCCAGCGCTGGGGAGTGTGCACTGGCGAAGGCCCAGACGAAGCTTAACGCTTGGCTCCACGTGCCGTCAAGAACTGGCAAGATGGCGAATAGGGAGCTGCGAATAGGGGGTAGTGGGTCAGTCTGAATTTAGGAAAATTGGAGTGGAAGGAAACGTGCTCTACGTTTCGGCTACGTTAAGCGTATGGCTCTACCATACTGCGGAATGGTACTGTTGTGCCATTGACGAAGGCCAGCGAAGTGCGGAAAATAGTGTGTTAGGGGGCCTATGAAGGAGCCTCTAACCAGACCGTGGAAGGGCAGGACCTAGTCGAGTACACCCGGCTCATCATTCTGCTTGCCCTAGCCTGCATAATGGATGTGTGCTAGACTTTGTAACTCAAGTGAACATCAGCGCGGCTTTCGAGGGAGGTCAGAGGTGGATGACATCAGTAAGAAGACGTTCGACTTCCAAGGCCGAAAGATCACTGGCCAAGAGATCAACTTTGAGAGCAAGGGAGAGAATTGGAACGTTTACCTTTTGGAAGACGGGACGAAACTGCGGGTGAAACTTGTTGTCTTGGACGTAGCGAGATTGGACGAATACAACAATGTCGGCGAGCCGCTTTACCAATTTAGAGCGCAGCAGTTAGTAAACGTCGAAGTCCCTGACAACCTGAAGAAGAAGGTTCAGTAAGGATACGCAATATGTTCCTAATTGAAGGTGTGCTCATGGTAGCTTTGGCGACGTCTCCGAAAAGATGTGACACTAAGCACAGCGAGGTTCGACTCGAATTGAATTCCAGTACTCCATGGCTGACAACTACAACCGCTTACGGCGTTGAACCGGACGTATTGTTTGGGGAAAGCTTAGAAATCGCCATGGCCAAGGATTTCGCTTGCGTTCCCCAGGTTTGTCACGTGATGGCGGAGCGTGTTGATGGCCCATTCCTCGTATGGATTGCAGTTGATGATCCCACCCCAGAAGTGAGGGCACGGATTTATCAGAAGGAAATGGAGCTTATCGACGGGTTCCCTGAAATTGATTTCGATTTCAATCTTGTACTGGCCATGGGTAGGAGTCACGCGGAGATCGCCACTGGTGCCAGTGTCATTTATTCACGCTAAGAAGAAGTCCAAGTGCCCTCCAAAGAAGAGCACATCGCGAAGGCTAACGGGGACGCGACATTCGCGCTTTCGCTCTCCCTAGATAGCCAACCCCAAATCGATTGGGCTCTCGTGGCCCTGTTTTACGCTGCACTGCACTACGTCGAAGCCTACTTAGCGGTAATTTTCGGCATACACATGAGAAGCCATACGACACGCGACTCGATCGTAGGTAGAGATTCAAACTTGAGAAGAATCTTCCACGAGTATCAGGATTTGAAATTCTTCGGCTACAATGCTCGATACGAGATGGGCGTCTTTAAGCCCAAAGATGTCACCGATCAAGCAGCGCCGAAGTTCGAGAAGATCAAAGACCACATCAAGAAGTTTCTGTGATTCTCTTTTCGAGGAGGACGTGTCGTGCAGGATACCTCAAAGAGCGCCGAAGCAAAGGAAAATCAAAAGGGGACTCCACTGACCCAAGCTGATGTGCTTAAGACAGTCAAAAAGATAACAGTTAATACCGATACCAAGCTAGTTGCTGAAAACCCGGGAAGGGAGCCTTGTCCTGGTCCGTAAAGTCGCCCATGTTCTAGAAGGTTTTTCTCTTGACTCGCTCAGAAGCGAGAGACATACTTGTTATATGCCTACACGCTCAAGCAAAGACCATGACTTTGTAACGGTGGCCCGCAGAGTGGTTGAACAGGCCATTGGAGAGCACCTGGACGGAACGCCCCTGGATGATCCCCAATCGCGAAAGAATCCAGCTGCTGTCGCATTAGGCAGACTCGGAGGAGCGAAGGGAGGCATAGCACGAGCCAGGGCGCTTTCTCCACGCAGGCGCAGAGAAATTGCCAGAAAAGCAGCAAGGGACCGTTGGGGATCAAACAACCGTTAAGATTCAACTTCTTCATACGTCACATCATATATTTGTGGACAGTAATAGGTTATACGACCCATCGACTCTAGTTCTTTGACTATTCCAAGTCCTTCTAACTTCTTAAGATCTGATCGTGCGGTGGGATAGGTTACCCCAAATGTCGTTCTGTATCGGTTAACAGCGATTACTGGCGACTCAAACAAGTCATCGACAAGCTTTGCCAGACGGATACTTCCGCCTTTTATCCTGTCATGGAAATCCCGGTGGAGTTTCAGTAGTTTGTCGCAGCGCTTCTCCGTGTCGGCGGACTGGACCACTACACCTTCTAAGCAGAACCTAATCCATGATTCCCAAGCTCCATGAGTGCTTACGCTCAAGAGCAAATCCATGTATTCGCGCTTGTGCTTTTCAAAGTAGGCGCTCATGTAGAGCCACTGACTGGAAAGGCCGCACCAATCCGCGATTGTTAATGACAACAAAAGCCTTCCCACTCTTCCGTTACCATCTCTAAATGGGTGAATAGTTTCAAATTGATAATGACATAGGAATGCTCTGACTAGAGGATCAAAGTTGTCGTTTGTGTGTAGATACAGCTCAAACGCGTTTAGCGTTTCATCCAGATTCTCTGGAGGTGGAGGAACAAACCGTGCTGGCCATCCAATCTGATTCTGGATTTTCCTGAATTCTCCAGGTCTTTGCTCTGCCCCCCTTACTCCATCCATAAGTATTACATGAAGCTCTCTTATTAATCGTAGTGACAGTGGAAGGTCATTTATTCCATCCAACCTGAGCCTCAATGCCTTTCGATAATTAAAAACCTCTTGGAAAGCGTTATTTGGGTCTCGCTCTGAAGTTGGATAACGGGGTTCGGATTGAAATAACACTTGCTGTTGTGGGTCCGTTATCGTACCTTCCAATTGGGAGGAAAGATGTGCCTCTCGACCTTGCAGGGGGCGTAAGATTATCTCCGGGTTCGGTAGATGCTTCCCCGTCCCATCGAGGCTTGATAGGCACTTTCTTGCCTCAATAAGATTTCTCCACAGCGCGTCCGGCCATTGCCACTTTGGGGGAAGCGGGTCAGGAACAAACGCCACCTTAACCTCTGGCGAGGGTGTAACCACTGGGACCAACTTCCCTGTCATCGAAACCGTGAAGTCTTTTTCATCCATCATAGTGGTTTTAATCTACCCCATTCCATTAAAGAAAGCAAGAAAATATTTTAATAAACACTTGACAAGTAAAATCCAGTCATGCATAATGGGCAGTATGAAACAGCTATCAAATGAACAACGCGCTCAAGTCGTTGCCTGTATCTGCGAGGGAAACTCCATACGGGCCACCGTCCGTTTAACGGGAATTTCGAAGAACACTATCACTAGGCTACTTGTGGAGCTTGGCGATGCCTGCATTGATTATCAGGATCGTACTCTCCGAAACCTAAAGTGCAAACGGATTCAGTGTGATGAAACCTGGAGTTTCGTTTACGCCAAGGAAAAGAACGTTCCAGCCGAAATGAAGGGGACGTTTGGCGTGGGGGATGTGTGGACCTGGACGGCCATTGATGCGGATACTAAGCTCATTCCGTCCTTCATGCTCGGCAACAGGGATGCACGTACCGCCAACGCTTTCATTGAAGATCTCAAGAGCCGCCTTGCAAGCCGCATTCAACTCACAACCGATGGTCTCAAAGTTTACGTGGAAGCGGTAGAAGGGGCTTTCGGAGCGGATGTTGACTATGCGCAGTTGGTCAAGATTTACGGAGCCTCACAGGAGGAAACCCGCTATTCTCCCGCCGAATGCATTGGCTGCGAGACTAAGCGGATGCAAGGGAATCCCGATCCCAAACATATTTCGACCAGTTACGTTGAGCTCCAGAATCTCTCCATGCGAATGCACATGCGCCGCTTCACTCGGTTAACGAACGCCTTTAGCAAGAAACTCAAGAACCATTTAGCGACCGTGGCCGTCTATTTCATGTACTACAATTTTGGGAGAATTCATCAGACCATACGATGCACCCCGGCTATGGAGGCTGGTGTGGCCGACCATGTTTGGACTTATGACGAGATTATAGGTCTTTTGCCCAAGCCAGTTTTTGGACCGCGTGGGCCTTACAAGAAAAGAAATTCAAACTGACCCACTACCCAATAGGGAGCTGCGTTGACTCGCCTTGCGCGCCTGGAGTAACCTATAGCTCTGTGTTGGATGGACAAGGAATTTTCGGGTGCTTTCTGCGGATGCTGCCTCTTCACCAAGCTGGGCGCGCCTCCAGGGTTGGCCCTAGGCCATCGAGGGCAGCCCCCTGCTCTGGCAGTTCTCGCCGGCCCGCCCTGATACTCTGCGCACTATGGGGTTTGTCGGCTGCCAGCCTAGCCTCGGAAACATTATCGCCATCAGCCTTGCCACTGCAAACCGCACCTCTCCTGTGTGACCAGGGCGGCGTTATTGCCGATCTGGACGGGGATGGCCGTCCCGACTTCGCCATCGTGCGGGCGGAGGGTTGGGATTCGAAGGGCCTCCGGTATCGAATCGAGCTTCAGCTCACCACTCGTGTCAGCCCCAGTTCTTTCAGCGTTTCCGCCGAGAAAGGCGGACTGCGTATTTTCCCCCGCGACGTGGACGGCGATGGGGACCTGGATCTGGTCGTCATGAGCGCTTGGACGCTTGCCCCAGTCGGGGTCTGGATCAACAACGGCCATGGCGAGTTCACTCAGGGGGATCTAACTGCCTACCCACGATCCATCTGGACCGAAGGTCCCTGCATCTTGTCGGATATCCCACATGAGAGAGTTCAGGCAACCGTTCCTGAGTCGTACCGATCTTGCATTGATTTCTCCATCGGATCTTATTTCTGCAACAACTTGCTCTTCGAGCGACTCGCTCTTCTCCTGGCCGGCGCCAACCTTCCTAGTCGTGCCGTAGGTAGGCTGCAAGTGAGAGCTCCGCCTCGGTCCCTCCCTCCACGGCTAACCTAGCTGCCGAAGATTAACGCTGCCCTTGGGATCGATGGCGCAACGGGTGTGTCGGCTGGCGGGAGGTCCACTCCTACCGAGCGGCGGACTCGCGCAGAGCTTGAAGGTCTACAGCGAGGCCGTCGCAAGAGCGCTCCTTAGGCCGGGGGCCAGGGACAAGCCCCTGGCTCGTTCATGTGCCGGACGGGCTGATAGATTCAGGAAGGTGACCAATGAAACATCACTCCTACGCCATGACGGCTTTGATTCTTGTCGCTAGTTTGGCAGCGTGGCTTTTGTCAAGTTGCAGCCACGGATCGAGCGCCGACCATGCGCCCCCGGTAACGGTTGAAAAAGCCCCGGACCCCGCCATCGTGGAGGCGCCGGATCCCGAACAATTTCCCCTGACGACAGTAGAGCAGCGCCTTACTTACGACGAGCTCAAGGTCAATGGCGTAGTGACGCCCGATGTCAACCGCTCGGTCCCGGTGCTTTCGCTGGCGGGAGGCCGCGTGGTGGACATCCGCGCCAAGCTGGGGGATGACGTGACCAAGGGCCAGGTCCTGTTACGGATCAACAGCCCGGATGTTTCACAAGCTTTTTCCGACTATCAGAAGGCCCAGGCTGATGAGGTGCTGGGCCGCCGCCAACAGGAGCGCTCGGAGACGCTCTTGGCTAAAGGGGCCATCGCGCAACGCGACTTGGAGGCCGCCGAGGATGCCGAGCAGAAGGCGAAGGTGGATTTGGCCACGGCGGCGGAACACCTTCGCGTGCTGGGCGCGGACCTAAACCAGCCCTCGTCCATCGTGGAGGTTAAGGCGCCGATCGCGGGGACCATCGTCGAGCAGAACGTCACCGGCGGCACGGGAGTCCGCTCCATGGATAATTCTCCCAACCTCTTTACCGTCGCGGACCTCTCCCGCGTCTGGGTTCTTTGCGACGTTTATGAGAACAACCTCTCGCAGGTCCGACTCGGCGACTTCGCGGAAGTCCGGCTAAACGCTTACCCGGACCAGGCTTTGAAAGGGCGCGTCAGCAACATCAGCCGCGTGCTCGATCCGAGCACTCGCACGGCCAAAGTGCGTCTGGAATTGGATAACGAGCGCCGTCTGATGCGGGCCGGTATGTTCGCCACCGCGACGTTCCGCTCCCAGAGCAAGCAGCTCCGCTCCGTCGTGCCCGCCAAAGCTGTGCTGCGCCTCCACGACAAGGATTGGGTGTTTCGCGCGGAAGGCGGCCACCGCTTCCGCAGGATTGAAGTTCAGGCGGGTCGCGTCTCCAGCGACGGCTTCCAAGAAGTCATCGCGGGGCTTGCACCCGGCGACCAGATTGTGGTCAACGCCCTGCAATTCGCCAGTGCCGCGGATACAGAGTAAAGACATGATCAAGCACCTGGTCGATTTTGCGTTGCGCAACCGATTTCTCGTCTTGAGTATTGGTGTACTCCTCCTGATTTGGGGCATCATCTCGTTTCACAACTTGCCCGTGGAGGCCTACCCGGATGTAGCGGACAAGTACGTCTGGGTGATTACCCAATGGCCCGGCCGCGCCGCCGAAGAAGTGGAACAACAGGTGACCATCCCCATCGAGATTCAGATGAACGGCGTGGGCCACCTCACCCACCTTCGCTCCCTTTCCCTCTCGGGGCTTTCATTTGTCAGCATCATCTTCGACGACGATTCCAACAATCTGACCAACCGCCAACAAGTGTTGGAGAAGCTCACCTTGGTCAGCCTGCCCGAGAATCTCAGCCCCCAAATCGGGCCCGACTTCAGCCCGGTAGGGCAGATCTATTTCTATACCCTCACCAGCAGCAACCCGATGATCGACGTCATGGACCTGAAATCGCTGCAAGACTGGGTGATCGTGAAGGAACTCCTCTCCGTACCCAACATCGCGGCGGTCTCCATTTTTGGCGGGATCACCCGCGAGTACCAAGTCCAGGTGGACCCCAACCAACTCGTCGCCCATCGCCTGAGCATCGGCCAAGTCGAGCAAGCGTTGGCGGCTAACAACGTGAATGCGGGCGGCAGCTTCATCCAAAAAGGCCAGCAAGCTTTCAACATTCGCGCCATCGGGCTCATGAAGAATACGGACGACATCGGCTCGACCGTGATCGCAGCACAAAATGGAACACCCATACGTGTGAGGGACGTGGCGAATGTGGTGCAAGGTCCCAAGATTCGCCTCGGGCGTCTCGGGAAGGCGATTCATCGCGAGGACGGACGGGTGATCGATGACGACGACGTGGTGGAGGGCATCGTCCAAATCAGGAAAGACGCCGATGCGGCTCCCACCCTCGAGGCCCTGCACGCCAAGGTCAAGTACCTCAACGAGCACGTGTTGCCGCCCGGCGTAAAAATTGTTCCCCACATCGACCGCAGTGATCTGGTGAGGTATACCACGCACACCGTCCTTCACAACCTCGGCGAGGGAATCATCCTGGTGGTCGTCATCTTGTTTATCTTTCTCGGCAACATCCGCAGCGCTCTGATTGTCGCCCTTACCATTCCCTTTTCGCTCTTGTTTGCTTCCATCTGTCTTGACCTGCGCCACATTCCCGCCAATCTCCTCTCCCTCGGGGCACTCGGCTTCGGAACGGTCGTCGATGGAGCGGTGGTGATGGTTGAGAATATCCTGCGCCGCCTCGAAATGCGCGCCAACGGCGACGGCTCGAGAAGTATGGGGGAGACGATCCGCGTTGCGGCGCACGAGGTCCAACGCCCCGTCTTTTACGCCATCACCATCATCATCGCTGCCTACCTGCCGATTTTCACTCTGCAGCGGGTTGAAGGCCGCCTGTTCCGGCCCATGGCTTGGACCATGGCGTTCGCTATGCTGGGCGCCCTGCTGTTTTCTCTGTTGCTCGCGCCGGTGCTGGCCAGTTTCTTGTTCCGCCGCCGGACCAGCGAATGGCGTAATCCGCTGCTCGCCTTTCTCACCCAGCGATATCGCCAAGACCTTCCCTGGTGCATCCGTCACCGTTGGGTGACGGCTAGCCTTGCCGGGGCCGTTCTCTTCTTGACTCTTTACCTGGCTTTCGGCGGTGTGATCGGCTCCGAGTTCTTGCCTCACCTCGATGAAGGCGCTATCTGGGCTCGAGGCACGCTGGCTCCCAGCACTGGCCCCGATGAAGGCGAACGGATCATGGACCAGGCACGCATTGCCTTCGCCCGATTCCCGGAAGTAACTCAGGTTGTCTCGCAGGTTGGCCGGTCCGATGACGGCACTGACGCCACGGGCTTCTTCAACACCGAGTACTTCATCGACCTTAAACCCCGAAGGGAGTGGCGCAAGCAGTTCCATGAAGACAAAGAGGAACTCATCGCAGCCCTGGACCGAGAGGTTGAGAAGATCCCCGGCGTCGATTGGGGATTCTCCCAGCCCATCGCGGACAACATGGAGGAGGCAGTCAGCGGGGTCAAGGGGGAGCTCGCCGTTAAGCTGATTGGTAGCGATCTGAAATTACTCGAGGCCAAAAGCGAGGAAATTGCCAATGTCATGAGAACGGTGCCGGGCGTCGCCGACCTGGGCGTCTTTCGTGTCCTGGGCCAGCCGAATGTGAACATTATCGTAGACCGCGCGAAAGCCGACCGGTTTGGTATAAACGTGTCGGACGTACAGGACGCCGTCGAGACCGCCGCGGGGGGGAAAGCCGTTAGCCAGATTTTGAAAGGTGAGCGCCGTTACGATCTGGTGGTGCGGTATCAGGAACCCTACCGGCAAACGGTGGAAGACATCTCGAATATTCGTATCCTGGCGCCTTCGGGGGAGCGTGTTTCGATTGCACAACTTTGTGACGTCAAAGTGGAAGATGGCGCCTCCATGATTTACCGCGAGGCGAACTCGCGCTACATCGCCATCAGGTACAGCGTACGAGGCCGTGACCTCGGCAGCACGGTTGAGGAAGCCATCCGCGAAGTGAATGAAAAGGTCAAGCTTCCCCAGGGGTATCGGCTGGATTGGGCGGGCGAGTACGAGAGCCAGCAACGTGCCAATAAAAGGCTGGCGCTTATTGTTCCCATAACTCTCCTGCTGATTCTGCTGATTCTCTATACAGCCTTTGGCTCGTTCAAGTGGGCGTTCCTCATCCTTTTGAACGTAGGGATGGCCCCCATCGGTGGTTTGCTGGCATTATTCTTCACCGGAACGCACTTCAGTGTCTCCTCTGGGGTTGGATTCCTGACACTGTTCGGTGTCTCCGTGCAGACGGGCGTAATCATGGTTCAGTATATCAATCAGCTCCGCGCACGTGGGCAGGCGGTGATGGAGGCAGCCGTGGAAGGCGCGATCCGACGTCTCCGGCCGATAATGATGACTATGTTGGTGGCAACTCTGGGGCTGCTGCCCGCGGCCCTCTCTCACGATATCGGCTCGGATTCTCAGCGGCCTTTCGCCATCGTGAATGTCGGCGGCCTGATTACCAACCTCCTCATCAGCATCATTCTCCTCCCCACCCTTTACGTCTGGTTCGCTGGCCCCTCCGACACATTGCCAAATCCTGAACAAGGAGTTGGGGAGTAGTAAATTGGGGCAAGGAGATGGCGCGAGATACAGGAACGGCTGCCCGACAAGTCAACTGTCGAAGGTCAAAAGTCCAGTAGGTGGTAGTTGACTACTTCTTGTGAAGTTTGCGACGAATATCGGGCCAGAATTCTTTCAATTCATAGCCCGCCACATCTCCCAATATCTGCTCCCACCAGATGTTGGCGCTGTCTAGGGCAGTCCGGTCTTGCGCTGGATGGTAGGCGTTGGAAATTGCTGCCGCAAGTGCACTGCCTGCCAACTCGGAGTAGTTGAATTGTCCCTTCCCGGAGTCGCTGCGCGTGATAACGACGCGCAATGCAGCGTGACCAGCACGGCGAAAGAACCCCCCTTTACCCAACTGGTAGTAGCGAGGATCTTGGTGGAGCAGTGTTGGGAAGACGGCGCCCACCATGAAGTTCTCGATGGTGGTGTCGGCGAAGGCGGCCCCGTAGCGCTTCGCATAGCCAGCAAAACCCTGTCCGTAGCTGGGATCATCATTTTTAGCCTGATTGATGAGGGCGAGAATGCCTACATACGGGTACTGGGCGGGGTCGAACGCTCCCAAGGCCACCAGCTTGAATTTCCGCCCAGTCGTGAGCGGCGGGAGCTGTTTGGAATTCTCCACCGTCAGATAGTTTGGCAAGGCAAAGAGAAGGCGGTCATTCTTTGGGCTCTTCTGTTCCTGGATCGCGGGGTCCTTATTGTCCCCACTTTTCTCTCCCGCCTTGGACTGGCCTTGTGAAGACGTATCCGCAGACGCCGGGTTTTGCTGCTGTGCCAGCAACGGGAAAGCTAACAATAGCGTACCGATTACCATCGCACTAAGAACAAAGGTCGGCGTCCACCGAGTTCGGTTGATCATCGTTGCTCATCATCTCCCCGCTCGGGGACCAGTGCCGGGAACTTACCTGCTGGGTTTCCGGGTTTATTGCCCTTTTAGATTGACGCGCAAATGACAAAAAGGGCTACTTCTACACAGGAGTTTCCGTTTTCAATTCCCCGCCGATCAGTAACATACACCCGACCGCCTCTGGATGCAAGGTCCAGTCGAGTTTTCAGTGCTGGGTGCCTCCACGGACCACGGAAGGGGTCAGTTTTACGTCTCTGGAGAATCCCAACACTCCATGCTCTTTTGTCGCTGGTCCCTCGCTTTGACCGGACGACGGTCGCCGGAACGTGTCAATGGTTTTGAGACACCTCCCGAACGAATTTAGTGTCGTTCCCGGGCGGTCGTAGGGCGAGATCGAGAGAATCAGCTTCCCGGATGCCGCAGGGCAAGAATCTCTGCTTGAAGCGCTGCTCGAGAAGGCAAAACAGTGCTACCTAATTGCGGAATCTATGGATTCGACGTGCGATAAACCTCCCCCGGCTCACCGCCAAGCCAAGGTGGTTACTGAATTCTCCTTCAATGAAACTCGGGCCGCCCTATTCGCGAGCCGCAACTCGATCGCCCTTGCGGGTCCCGCGTTGGTAACGACGAGCACCTGTTGGCCGTCTGGATTTTCAAGGCCGACGTGCTGTAGATCAACGGCCGCGCTTTGCGAGTCAAAGCGGCGAGCCCCGCGACGGATGACACGGGAGTAATGAGCAAAGGCCCAGTATTGTCCGCTACGTGTGATCTCCTTGGTCTGCGAGTTGATCGTCACCACGCCGCCGCATGAGAACGGTCCGATATTCGGCCGGCCACGCTCATCGAGAGCCAAATTCCAGGAGGTGATGGAGCGGCACCAGTTGCGTAGGATGCCACTGAAAGTCACACCCCACGTGCACCAATCTGTCAGATAGCCGGGGTCTCTGTAGTCCGGGCCGCCTTCCGTCCAATACATCTCTGCCGCGGGAAAGGCCTCATGGACCTTGCTCATCATGTCGGGAGTACCACCGTAGCCGTGCCAGGCAACGGCATTGCAGTATTTGCGAAGCTTGTCGTCCTCCAGTTCGTCCACGACACGTCCCCACAAATTGTAGTTGTGGTCCAAAATCCAGATCTTGGCCGGTATCGCACTGCTTTCCAAAAGCGGGCCCAGATGGTCGCGCACAAATTCAATTTCGCTCTCCTGGGACCAGGTGCAAGCGGGCATTCTGCCATCCTGATCTGTATCCACTTCGTTCTGTGGTGTTACCGCCTGCACTGGCACGCCCTCGGCTGCGTACCCCTGCAGAAACTTGAGGAAGTATTTTGCGTAAACCGGCAGGTAATGGCGGTACATTGAGCCGCCCAGCATCGTGCCGTTGAATTTCATCCAGCCGGGCGGGCTCCAAGGACTAGCAAAAAGGAACAGATCAGGATTCACCTGTCGCGCCTGGCGCAGCACAGGCAGAATGTATTCGCGGTCGTGTTCGATCGAAAATCGCGCGAGATCCGGGTCGGCCTCACCATCATCGAAGCTGTAAAGTTTTACCGCGTAGTCGCTCGATCCGACGCAGATGCGGCAAACGCTGAGCCCCATCTCTGAGGGATGGAACATCTCATGGAACAGTTGCTCGCGCACTGGGGGTGCGAGCTGATTGAGCATGTAGCAGGCAGCGTCAGTAAAGGCGCCTCCAAATCCCAGAATCTCCTGGAATTTTTTGCTTGGGTCCAACTGGATCTGATCGGCCCCAGGGGTCTCCCGGGCTGGACCCCACAGGGCCCGAGGGGCGGCGGCAAAGCGTTCTTTGCCGGACGTGACCCAAATGGAGATCTCCCCGCCAATATTCGGAGTCTTGTTTCCCGGCCCGGCCAATGCGGCCGCTTGCCGGACTGCCCCTTTGGGAGCAATTGCTGCCGCCAGCCCCAGAGCTGACATCCCGAGAAAATCGCGCCGCGAACTTTGTCCTGTCATTGCCGCCTCCCTTAATCCAAGGGTTTCCTTGCGAAACTAGTGTAGCGCCACATGGGCCAAGCTCTCTTATCAGTACTTAGGAAGTACCGGTCTGCTTCTTTCGACCGGAACGATGCCTTCGCCCTCTTTCACATTATAGAAGTGGTCGGCGGCCAAGTCTGTCAGGGTTTCCGTTTTTCCCGCCGGCCATAAGATTTCGACTTTATCGACGCGCTCCCTGCTGCCGGGGCCGAAGTGAATTCGGGGGGTGACGCCGACATTGCCCTTCGCGTCGGCGACCGTCGGGCAGCCAGAACAGGCCACGGATAGGACGCGGTGATAGAGGTGTTGCCCGTGTCCGTGGGGCACATACATGTAAGCCAATGTATGTGCCACCCGCGGTGGCTTCCTCCACCTTCGCAAGGGCTTGTAGCGCAGGGTCCGCTTTCTGACCCTGCGGCTTTTCAATCGATGGAACAGCCGCAGCGCTGGAAGGCGAGCGCTGCGCTACAAGTTTTTCCCTCAGTACTGACAACTCAGAACCGATGACTGACAACTGTTCCTCGCCCTGCTCACGCGCCGAATTCTGCCCGTCCCAGTCGAGCGCCGGGGAAAGCGAAGAGTCGTAGCGGTAAGTAACCGGAGGCTTTTTCTTCTTGAACTGCGCCTGCGTGCCCACATCCGGGCGCATGGGGCTTTCCGCTTCCGGATGGCGATACGGTTCTGCGGGTCTGGCGCTGTTCCCTTTCTTGCCCCCAGCACGGCTTTTGCTTGTCAACATCTTTGATCCCTCGTCTTTAGCGGCTCCTCGATGGGCTCCCTAGTGTCGCGTAACACCCAAATCTAGACAATTGGCCAGCGTCTCTGCCGCCCTGGTTGTAGGGGTACGGCTTGCCGTACCCTCTTCATTTTTGTCGCGCGACCGAACCAAGAGGGTACGGCAAGCCGTACCCCTACAACCAGGCACTGCCGCGTGACCATTGTCAAGAATGGGATGTTTCAGCACACTAGCCGAACTTTCGCAGTTGAGGGGTCATTGAGGCAGTAAGTGTTGTGTTTTCAGCAAAGCGGTCTCGAAGGTCTACACTACATTTTCAACTCCAGTGTGGCCGCCGAGTCCTGTTCCGACGCCT
>JBEKME010000124.1:0-18702 GCA_050008675.1 Terriglobia bacterium | reverse complement strand
GAGAAAACCGAGCGCTACTTCCTGCTGATTGACGAGCGAACCACCGGCAAGCCGACGCAATACATCACCGGCCACCAGGAGTTCTGGGGGCTCGATTTCGAGGTCACCCCCGACGTCCTGATTCCTCGCCCTGAAACTGAGCACGCCGTCGAACGCGTGCTCGAACTGGCGCGCCGGAGCGGATTGGCGAAAGAAGCTCGGCTGCGCATCGTGGACGTAGGGACAGGCTCCGGGTGCATTGCCCTGGCGCTCGCTTCCGAGCTTTCCCGCGCCATCCTCTTCGGCGCAGACATCTCCAGGCCGGCTCTGGTGGTGGCGTCGCGAAACGCAGTTCGCTTGGCAATGCCGGAACGCGTCAAGTTCCTTGAAAGCGACCTCCTGGCTCGATTTCTCGATGAAGATTTCCTGGGCACGTTTGATTTTGTGGTTTCGAACCCACCCTATGTCGGGAAGCGGGACATCGAAATGGTGCAACGGGAGGTACGGCAATTTGAGCCGCGCATCGCTTGGGGAAATCTCGAGCAGGGCGACGAAATCTATGCTCGCCTGTTCCCGCAAGCCCTCGAAGCGCTTAAGCCCGGCGGCTTCGTGGTGGTAGAGATGGGCTACAATATGCGCGAGAAAGTGCTCGCCCGGCTCGGCCAGCAGTGGACGGAAATCGAAGTCATGCCCGATTTGGCCGGCATTCCGAGGGTGGTCAGCGCGCGAAAGAAGGAGACAGGAGACAGGAGTCAGGAGTCAGGAGAAGAGTAGGGGGCAGAATTATGAATAGTGAATGGTGAATGGTGAATTGGGGATGCAGGACTTGCTCTGCGCGCCGCGCCCAGGGCCTCTGAACGCTGCACTTCTTCAATTCACAATTCAGAATTCACAATTCAGGATTTCCCCCAGCCCCAGCACTTGGGGACAGGGAAGGCAGTGACGAGTGATGAGAAGAAAGGCAAGGGCTGGGCACCGGGAGTCGGGGGCAATCCAAAATCTAAAATCTAAAATCCAAAATTGCCCCAGCCGCAGCACTTGGGGACCGGAAAGGCAGTGACGAGTGATGAGAAGAAAGGCAAGGGCTGGACGCCGGGAGTCGGGCCAAATCCAAAATCTAAAATCCAAAATCGCCCCAGTCCCCAGCGCTTGGGCACAGGAAAGGCCGTGACGAGTGATGAGAAGAAAGGCAAGGACCGGGCAACGGGAGTTGGGCGCAATCCAAAATCCAAAATCTAAAATCTAAAATCCAAAATCGCCCCAGTCTCCAGCCCCTGGATGTTCGCAGATGCCAAACCAAATCCTGCACATCGACATGGACGCCTTCTTCGTTTCCGTCGAGGAGCTGGAAGACCCTTCCCTCAGAGGCAAGGCTGTAATCGTGGGCGCAGACCCGGAGGGGCGCGGCGTGGTGGCTGCGGCCAGCTATGAAGCGCGCAAGTTCGGCGTGCACTCCGCCATGCCGATCCGAACCGCCAAGAAACTCTGCCCGCACGCCATCTTCCTGCGCGGCCAACACCACAAGTACAGCGCCTATTCCCACAAGCTCTGCCAGATCTTCGGTGAATTCACGCCCCTGGTCGAGATGGTGTCAATCGACGAAGCCTACCTCGACCTCAGCGGCTGCGAGCGTCTGCACGGCTCGGCATTTCGGGCTGCGGATAAGCTGATTCGCACGGTGAAGGAGCGTACCGGACTTAACGGCTCGATTGGCCTTTCCACTTCCCACCTGGTTTCCAAGATCGCCTCCGACCAGGCCAAACCGCATGGCCTGCTTTACATCTTTCCGGGGTATGAAGCAACGTTTCTTGCCCCCCTCCCTATCCGCCGCATGCCCGGCATCGGAAAGGTGACGGAGCCGGAACTGCGCTCGCTCGGCATCACCACCATCGGCGACCTCCAGCAAATGGGCGAGGAGAAGTTGCGGGAGCAGTTCGGCAAATTCGGCGCATGGCTTTACACGAAGTCATGCGGAAGGGACATTGACGCCTACGCTTACGGGGAAGAGCCCAAATCCATCAGCCACGAAACCACTTTTGACGAAGATATCGACGACCTCGAGGAATTGGAGCGGACGCTTTCTTATCTGGCCCAACTCGTGGCGCGGCGTTTGCGCGACCAAGGCCTGTTTGCCCACACGCTGGGGTTGAAACTTCGCTACGCCCCTTTCAAGACCCTCACCCGAGACGTCACCATCGACGAGCCGACAAACTTCGATTCGGTCATCTTTGAAAACGTTCTGCATCTCTTTGAAAGCTCATACGAAGCGAAGAAGAAAGTCCGCCTCGTGGGCGTCCGCGCGTCGAACCTTGAACGCGCCGTGTTCCAACGCAATTTGCTCGAGGCGCCGCAGCGCGATAAACTTGATAAGATTCTCAAGGCCGCCGATAAGCTGCGCGAAAGGTTTGGCTTCGAAGCAGTGCAATTGGCGCGCTCCATCGAGACCGGCAAGGAGCAAAAAGCCCGGAAGCGGCGGGACTTCCTGGGGCGGGAGTGAGAGGTGGCGAGCAGAAGTCAGGAGTCAGGAGTCAGAAGACAGAAGGTAGGTGGTAAGTGGGGAAGAACTTAGTCCCCAGCCCCGTCTTTTCAACTGACCACTGACGACTGACAACTGACTACTGACACCTCCGCCTAAATCAAGAGGCTGCTCGAAAGGGGAGAATGTGAAAACAGCCTACTTCGATATCGAAACCAGCTACGTTGGATCGTTCACCGACCAGCGCCTCTTCAGGGACTGCAAAAACCACAAGATCACGGTGATCGGGGTGAGGATCGTGGATGGCGAGAAGGACGCCTTTGTCCAGCTTGTAGGTGAGGAAGCCACCCGAGATGCGCTGATGGCGGTGCTGGAGGGAGTGGAGCGCATTGTCACTTACAACGGACGCTCGATTCCCGACAATGTGAAGGGTTACACAGGGTTCGATTTCCCGGTGATTGCCGCGCAATTCGGCGTGGTGCTGGACAAGACATTCAAGCACCTGGACCTCTGCCCGGCCTGCTGGAAGGCGGGCCTGTGGGGAGGCCAGAAGGCCATCGAGGAGATGCTGGGCCTGAAACGCGAGCTCGCTGGCAAGGACGGAAAGTGGGCCGACGAGACGTGGAAGAAATATGTGGCCACCCGAACAGAGCGCTTCCTGAAAGAACTGTTGACCTACAACCGGGAAGACGTCTTCATGCTGCGGAGGATTGAAGAGGCGTTGGAGAGAAGGAGTCAGAAGTCAGGAATCAGGAGTCAGAAGTAGGAAAGAAGCTTTCCCGACGAACCCCAAATATCTCCCACTTCCAGATCTACGGTTTCGTAGGTGGCGGGCACGCAAAGTCTGGAATCCAGAACACGCGGTCGCCGTTTCTGACCATCTTGAGCCCGAGGGATGGAAGCAGTTGTTTTTTGACGCCCAGGTAAGTAAAGTGGGGCAAGTCAGACCTTACGGTTTGAAACCAGCCATGGTGTTCCAGGATTAAACGGACGACAGGGTCATCGTGTTCTTTGACATCGAAGGCGAGCATGGAAAGATGCTGTGAGGCGCCAGGAGGTGCTACGGACAAGAGAACTGACTTGGAGAGATCTTTGCTGAAATACAGCCCTCGCTTTTCGAGCTCGAGGATCTCGGGCACCTGCTCACGGGCAGGTAATTTTCTGATCCTTTCTGCTTCGGAGGCACTCAGTAAGCCCTTATCGACCCAATGTTGAAGACCCGGATTAACACGGCTCCTCCATAGTTCGAGGGTTTGGGCATAGCTGCGCTGTGCTGCATCAGGGCCGCGGGGTGAAATGTCAACATGAGCTTGAAATGCTTCCTCGCGGGCCTTCATCAAGGCTCGCATCGCGGCGCTCTGAAGTCTCACAGGGATGCCGGCGAGCTCAGCCTGCTCTACGCTTAGGCTTGATTGCCAATGCGCGACGGCATTTTGGTCTGGAAATATCACAACGGGGGGAAGCACAACTCCTCCACGAGCGACGAAGAGCGCCCCGTATTCCTCGAGCACGCGCAGGCTCAACGCGTCGCCAGGGTCCGGCCAGCGGAAGCCCTTTGGTAGACTCTTGAAGAACGGTGATTCAGTGATGCACCCGGGCAGTTGGTCTGAAATCGAATTCTCCAAGGCACTGGCGTGTCTACCATTGGAAATTGTAACGCCCAGCTTTGTAGTCGGTAGTGGGCCGGCGAAGAGCGAGCAAATCACGGCCCCTAGGCACGCCCTGTTACCGGCCGCCAAGGCTTTGTTCCGGCACTTCGGTTTGTCGGCTCTGGTCATTGCTTGCAGTGCGCAATTGTATCCGTGTGGATCGACCTTTCCCACCTCTTTTTTCGATTTTGGGTAGTGGTGTCATTTGCGAGACAGGGGCGCATCAGGCCGCAGTCATTCCCGCGAAAGCGGGAATCCACTCCGCAAACCTTCGGAAATGCGCTGCCCACGGACTGGATTCCCGCTTTCGCGGGAATGACCGGCGTTTCAAAAGGAATCCCATCCCAAATGACACCATACCCGATTTTGCGTTGACATGACGCCATGGTGTACTATGGCCCTCCTGCTTCCTTCGCGCCAACGCTTGAGGAGACCATCGTTGGGAAGGTTCATGAACTGGTCCAACAGTTGCGCTATCCATAGTGACTGTGTGAATTCTGTCGGCACACGCAGCCCCTCCAAACTGACCATTTTTCAATCCCTTTTTCAGGTAGGCCTATGAGTGATCGCTTGACGCGACGTCATTTTCTCCGCGCGGTCTCGGCAGGAGCAGCGGGGCTGGGACTGACTACACAGTTCTCCCTGGACGCTTTTGCCGCGCGCCAGGCGTGGAAAGCCGGACTTGCTCAGGTGATCATTACGCCGCAGAAACCTCTCTGGATGGCGGGCTACGCCAGTCGCACAAAGCCGTCCGAAGGGGTAATCCAAGAGCTTTACGCCAAGGCCTTCGCACTGGAAGACCACTCCGGCAAGCGGGCTGTTTTGGTGACGAGTGACTTGCTGGGTTTTCCTGCGGCGGTTAGCCATGACATAACCTCGCGGGTAGAGAAACAATATCATCTGACACGCGACCAGTTGCTGCTGAGTTCCTCGCACACGCATGGTGGGCCGGTCTTGGGTAAAATGCTGGGGCTGATGTACCCGATGAATTCGCAGCAGTGGGCCGACGTCGAAGCTTACACGAGTGACCTTGAGGATAAGATCGTTAAGCTGGTCGGAGCAGCTCTGAAGTCCCTGCGACCCGCCCGTCTGAGCTTTGGCCACGGCGAAGCCGGCTTTGCCATGAATCGCCGCGCCCGTACGAAGGAAGAGATAGCCATCGGGGTCAACAAAGAAGGGCCAGTGGACCACGACGTTCCGGTATTGCGAGTCGATGACAAGCATGGAAAGCTTCGGGCGTTCGTCTTCGGGTACGCTTGTCACAACACCGCGGCGCGGGATCTCATGCAGTTGCACGGCGATTACGCGGGTTTCGCGGAAGCGTGCCTCGAAAACCACCATCCGGGCGCCATGGCTCTCTTCATTGCCGGCTGCGGTGGAGACGCTAACCCGTTTCCGCGCGGGACGATCGAACTCGCCCGCCAACACGGCGAGGAGTTGGCTGGGGCGGTGGAGAAGCTGTTGGTCCGGGGGCTCCAATCGGTCAGCGGACCTTTGAAGTCAGCCTACGAAGAGTTCCCGGTCGCCTTCGCAATGCCGCCTGGCCGCGAGGAGTTGCAGGCCCAACTCGAGAACAAGGACGTGTACCATCGGAACTGGGCCGCAGCAATGCTCACGGTTCTAAATCGCGACGGCCATTTACCCGCCGAATATCCTTACCCCCTCGAAATCTGGCAATTCGGCCAGGACCTCACGTTAATCGCTCTGGGGAGCGAGGTGGTGGTGGATTACGACTTGCGTCTGAAAAAGGAGCTGGGCGCGGAAAAGCTCTGGGTAGCAGCCTACTGCAACGACGTATTTGCCTACATCCCGTCGTTGCGCGTGCTCGAGGAAGGCGGCTACGAGGGTGGAGGTGCAATGGTGTATTACGGCCAACCCGGCCCCTTTGCGCCAACCATCGAGGAAACGATAATCGGAAAGATACACAATCTAGTCCGGCGGGTCCGCAGCGGATCTTCTTGAGGCAAGCATTACGCGGGCGGGACAGCCAGATGCCGGTGCTGGTGTCATTTGCGAGACATGGGCGCTGCAATTCGCAGTCATTCCCGCGAAAGCGGGAATCTACTCCGCAAACCTTCGGAAATGCGTTGTCGACGGACTGGATTCCCGCTTTCGCGGGAATGACTTGCGTTTGGAAGGGGATTCCATCCCAAATGACACTAACACCCAGATGCGAGATCTTTCTTGGGTTTTGAGGAGGACATATGGATAATCATCTCACGCGACGTCATTTTCTTCGCACGGTGTCCGCAGGCGCGGCGGGGATAGGGTTGGCCGCAGGGGCTGCCTCTTCGCATGCTGCCCAAACAGGTTCTATGGGAGAACAACCTGCTATTCTGGGCGGCAAACCGGTCAGAACCGAACCTTTCCCTTCCTGGCCCGTAATCAAGGAGAACGACGAAAAAGGTTGGATGGAAGTGCTGCGCAGCAAGGATTGGTGCCGGTCAGGCGACGGCCATTTCGCGACGCAGTTCGAGGAGACATGGGCAAGAACATTGGGGGCGAAGTACTGTGTGGTGACGTCCTGCGGCACCACCGCTCTCTACGCCTCTCTCAATGCTCTGGGAGTTAGTCCCGGCGATGAGGTCATACTACCGCCCTATACCTTCGTCGCCACGCTCAACGTCATTCTGATGCAATACGCCTTGCCGGTGTTCGTGGACTCCGACCGGGAAACCCTCCAGATCGATGCCCGCAAGATCGAGGCGAAACTCACCGCGCGGACGCGCTGCATCATGCCGGTACACCTCGGTGGTAACCCGGTGAACATGGACGTAGTGCTCGAGGTCGCCAAAAAGCATAAGTTGCCGGTCATCGAGGACGCGTGTCAGGCTCATACGGGCGAGTGGCGTCATCGGAGGGTCAGCACGCTGGGCGACCTGGGCTGCTTCAGCTTCCAGGCCAGCAAGAATCTGAATTCGGGCGAGGGTGGCGCCATCCTTACCAACAACCCGGCGCTGCACGAGTTCTGCAAGAGTTTCCAGAACCAGGGCCGCGGCCCGGCCGGCGCAGCTTTCCAGTATGCGCGGCAGGGCTCCAACCTGCGCATGACGGAGTTCCAGGCTTCACTGCTGTTGCAGCAACTGACGCGCGTAGAAGAGCAATCACGGGTGCGCGAACAGAATGCCCAGTATCTGACCAGCCTGCTGCACCAAATTCCGGGGATTTCTCCCGCCCGCATGTACGAGGGTACGACCAGAAACGGCTACCACCTCTATATGCTCCGGTACGATAAGTCGCACTTCGCCGATCTGCCGCGGGCGCGCTTTCTAGAGGCTTTGGAGAAGGAAGGAATTCCCTGCGCGGGCGGCTACACCCCGCTGAACAAAGAGCCCTTCCTGAAGGAGTTGCTCAATTCCCGCGTCTATCGGACGATCTATTCCGGACCCGAGATCGCCGCGTGGGAAGAGCGCAATGCGTGCCCGGAGAACGACAAGCTCTGCGAAGAAGCTGTTTGGTTCTTCCAAGAGATGTTGCTCGGCCCTCGGCGCGATATGGACGACATCGCTGAAGCTATTCGGAAGATTCAGAAACACGCCGGGGAGTTGGTGTGATGATCAAGCAGGCATTGTTGATTGCTGGCCTCATTCTACTCATGGCCCTGGGCTGCACGCGAGAGGAGCCTAAGCCAGTGCAACCCGCTCCTTCCAAACCCAGCATCCTGCACGCCCGCACTTACAATTCAGGCTTCGCGCAGGCGCACGACACCTACAACGGCATGCTTGCCGCCAGTGATGGCAAGATCTACTACGTCCTCTCTTCGGTGGAATACAACATCGGCGGCCAGATGTACTCCTACGATCCGGCCACGGGCAACATCAAGCACCTGGGTGACCTCACGGAAGCGTGCGGTGAGAAAGGAATGAAAGTGATCTCCCAGGGGAAGAGCCATGTGAACTTCGTGGAACATGCCGGCAAGCTCTATTTCGCCACCCACCTCGGGTATTACGGCATTATCGAAGACATGGAAAAGCCGGGAATTCCGCCGCTGGGCTGGAAGCCTTATCGGGGCGGTCACTTCCTGGCCTATGACAGGGCCAGCGGAAAATTCGACGATTTGGCCCTGGCGCCTCACGGCGAAGGGATTATCGCCATGACCATGGACCCACAACGTGGTCGGCTCTATGGTCTCACTTGGCCGATCGGCTACTTCATTCGTTTTGATCTAGCCAAAAAGGAGCTGAAAGATCTGGGGCCGGTTTCCCTGAAAGGCGAATCCGGCAAAGGCCCTACCTACCGAACCCTGTGCCGTTCTCTCCGGGTCGATCCGGATGACGGTTCCGTCTACTACACAACCGGAGACGGCTGGATCTTTCGTTACCGCTATGATTGGGATGCCATTGAGAAGGTCGAAGGAGAAGATTTGAAGAAAGACTATTTCGGCGGCTATGACCCGACCTCGCCGGGCAGCATGGGGTATAACTGGCGGCAGACCATCTGGTATGCCCCCGAAAGAATGATCTACGGCGTGCACGGCAACTCTGGATATCTATTCCGCTTCGATCCGCGGATTCCGCGGGTGGAGGTCCTGGAACGCCTTACCTCCGAACTTTCTCAGCGCAGCGGGATGTACGACGAGTTCAGTTACGGATATCTGGGCTTCACGCTCGGTCCCGACGACCGCGCGATCTACTACCTCACCGGCGGGCCAATTTACGAGCAAGGGAAGCGGGTCACCGGCAAGGCCACCACCGCCAAGGGCGAAGCGAAGGGGCTTGAGGATCTCCACTTAGTTACCTACGACATCCCAACGCGCAAGTACATTGACCAGGGCGCGATTTTCTATGAGAACGGCGACAGGCCGACTTACGTCAATTCCATCGCTGTCGGCAAAGATGGCACGGTCTACACTTTGGCGCGAATCACGGAACGTGGCCAGACGCGAGCCGACCTGATCAGCATCCCCGGACCGTTCCAGACCCAGTAAAGGACGACTGCAGCCGCCCAGGTAGTGGTGTCATTAGGAGCGCAGTCATTCCCGCGAAAAGCTTGCCCTGAGCTTGCCGAAGGGCGGGAATGACCGGCGGATCGAGTGGATCCCCATACCAAATGACACCAATACTGCCGCTCAAGGCATAATTGACTCTGTGAGCGTGGGTTGGATACAATCTGCCTGTCACTTTTGCGGGACGGGGCATGACCTTGGCTTCGAGCGGCATGGTTGCCACCTCCTTCAGTGGATGGTCAGCGGCCTCATCTCATCGACAGGCAGAGGTTGGGGTGAGCGGCCTGGGGCAAAAGTGCAGGAGGGAGAAAATGTATTGGCAGAAATGGTCTGAGCGGTTGAAAAATGAGCTGAAGCTCGACACGGACCCCATCGCCGTGACTTTCGCGGGCGCACCGGCGCCAGGGACCCCCTCTCCTCAGGGGAAAGTTTCCGTGTGTCAGGCCTTGAAGAAAGCCAGCGAAGGCGAAGCCGTCACCATCACTGCGGAGACCTGTGGCTGCCCCGGGGGCCTTGTCAGCCTGGGGCTTGGACAGATGCCACCCCAAGGGAGAGAAGGGCTAGTGCATTTCCTCGTCAACAAGGAAAAGGTCTTCTACTCCCGTGTTGCGATCTATCGCAGCCAACAGACCGTCCTGCCACCCCTGGGGATGGCGAGTCACGTCTTCTTCTCGCCTCTATCGCGAGCGGCGATCCTACCTGACATCGTAGTGTTCGTTGGCAAACCCGACCCTCTCCACCGTCTCATAAGTTTAGCGGGCTACTGGGAAGGCGGCTCCTTGAAGGCCGAGCTTTCTGGTCCCGCTTGCAGGACTGGGATCACCTACCCAGCGGTCACAGGTGAGATAGGGCTGTCTCTCCTCGATTTTGGGGCAAGGAGATTGGCTGGCTTTGCCGAAGACCATCTCCTTCTCGCCGTCCCACTTCACAGGATGATAGGTATCCTCGAGGCCCTCGATCAGGGGATTAGCCGAGAGGCGGTGGAAGTAAGCGAGAACATCGAGCGACAGATCGAGGAACTTGGCAAGGTAGAACCCGTGTGACGAAGGGAGTCTCGCCTGGTCGCAGGCGTTCCTCGGGGCAGACCCGCTCAGGCCCCAGCGTTCTTGGGCTGTGTTCCCCCCGCGACGGTAGACCCACCTTGAGCGTTTAAGGCCTCTGCGCCTAGTGGGGGGATGGACGGCTGGATCGGAAGTATAACCAGCACGGGATCATTAATCTTCGAATTCAGCGCCAAATTCTTGATCCGCTCGATCAGGCTCGGCGTGACCTCTTGACCGCGTGCAATCAGCGGCAGGCCAGAGTGGTTTTTGACATCTTCGGCGAAGATCATTCCCGGCTGCACCGCGTGGAGGGGGAGCTTCATGACCGTCGCATCGCGGGGTTTGTCTCCGCGGAGTTTTGCGAGGGCTTCCAGCATGGCGGGGTCATACCACCCCGTGCGAACTCGCATAGTATCTAACGCCACTTCCACCGAGTAGCCCTGGGACTCCAGGACGTCGAAATCCGAGACGGCTTTGAGCGCGCGTGCCCCCCAGGGGATGGCGTCACCGCAGGTCTGGTTGTGAGGTGGTCCCTGTCCGTCGTAGTGCTTGTCTTGATAATGGAGAATCTCCCGGACGGACTCCAGGCAGGGAATGTTGGCCAGGAGTTGTTCGGTCAGGGTGGGCAGGTTATCCACGATGGCTTGTTCGGATAGGGAGAGTGCTGCGCCGTGATAGAGCTTGCTCGCGGTCTCAACGGGAAGGGTCACCCATCCGATCTGTGCCAACATGGCCGCGATTTCAGCCTGCCAAGGGTCCGACACCTTCTCCAGAGAAGCCAATTCACTTATCAGCTTACGGGCCCGGATGGGGCGCCCGAAAGCTACCGGGTTGACAAGCGCCAGGATGTCGGTAAGGGTTTTAAGGCTGGCGCGCAGCGTCTGCTCCAGAAGCACACGCTCGGTGGTGATCAGCCGGTGCTGTTCCACGGAAGCTTCCAGCGCTCGGATAAGCGTCCCGGTCGGGCAAGGTTTGCTGAGGAAACGAAAGATATTTCCTTCGTTGACTGCCGTGATCGCGGCTTCGACGTCCGCGTAACCGGTCAGCAGGACACGCACCGTATCCGGCGAGAGCTTCCGGATGCAGTACAGCAGGGCGACACCATCCATGCCGGGCATCCGCAGGTCGGAGACGGCCACAGCATACGGTCCTTTGGACACAACCAGTTTCATAGCTTCCTTAGGCTCGCAGGCAACGGTCACGTCAAAGCGCATCCGCAACTGCCGTTGCAGGGCGTCGAGCACCAGCACCTCGTCGTCCACAATCAGAATTCGCGGTCGATTCAATTCGGCCATATCATGCCTCCGCTATCCCGAGTTCGTCGTCTACAAAAAGCACGCGCCTCATTGCACTTTCATCTCCCTGGAACATTCCCCGGGTTCGAGGGGTAAACAGATGTAGAAGGTGGTTCCCTTCCCCACCTCGCTCTCAAAGGTCAGGGTCCCTTTGTGGCGCTCCACTACCACCGAGCGCGCAATTGCCAAGCCCTGTCCCGTTCCGCGTCCCACTTCTTTGGTGGTGAAAAAGGGATCGAAAACCTTGGTGCGGATGCCCTCAGGAATGCCGCACCCGGTGTCCGTGATGGTGACCAGAACCGTGTTGTCTTCCGCCACCGTGCGAACCCGGATCTTGCCCTTCTCCCCGCTGCCTTTCACGACTTCACTGATCGCGTGGGCGGCGTTCACCAGCAGGTTCAGGAAAACCTGGTTCAAATCACTGATATTGCAAACCACCGGTGGTAGGTCGCCGAGATCGGTCTCGACATCGGCAACATACTTCAGCTCGTTACGCGCCACGGTAAGGGTGCTAAGGAGCGCCTTGTTGAGGTCGGCAGCAGCCTTCTCCTTGCTCTCTGGGTGCGCGAAATCTTTCATGGCGCGCACGAGGGTCGCCACCCTAGTCACACCATCGAGCGTCTGCGTGAGTGCTTTGGGAATCTCCTCCAGCAAGTAGGCACAGTCCGATTCCTCTTCGACTCGGCGCACTGCGGCCAGGAGGTCTGGGCTGACGGCGCCGGCGGCCGCGGCATCGCGGAGTTCCTGGTACTTGCTGAGGAGGGTGTGCAAACCCCCGAAAGAATCCTGCACGAAGCGCGTATTGTCGCCTACGAATTGGATGGGGGTATTGATTTCGTGGGCAATTCCGGATGCCAGGCGACCCACGGACTCCAGCTTCTGAGCGTGGCGCAACTCCATTTCTCTCTCCTCCCTGCCCGTGATGTCGCGCCCAATACCTTGCATCCCGACAGGCTTCCCGTCTTTGTAGATCAGGCGGGGGTTCACTTCCAGCATCACCCGGCGGCCATCCTTTGCCGTGATTTCCAGCTCGAGGGTGACAGCGGAATCACCGGCCAGGAGCCGCTCGCGGGTCTGTTCAACCCGCTGCCAGTGCCTGGGGTCGACCAGTTGCCGGAGGTTCATCTGGGCAGCTTCCTCCCGAGAGTACGCGAGGGTCTGCTCCGCCACTCTGTTGAGAGAGGTTAGACGGCCCTCGAGATCGGTGGTGTAAACGAGGTCGCTGGCATTTTCGAACAGTTCACGGTAGCGCTCTTCCGAGGCTCGGAGCGCCTCCTCCGCCCGCTTCCGCTCGGTGATGTCTCTGCACAGGCCGACGATACGGACGCCCCCTGTCGTCACCACGACCGTGGCGTCCACCTCGATGGGTGTGCACTTCCCATCTCCGTTCACATGCTCCATGTCGAAATTGCGGGTGAAGCCCAGCTCTGCACACCTGCGGACTGCCTCAGCGGTTCGCGCCAGGTCGTGTTGCGCAGTCCACTCGGTGATCCTGTGACCGAGAACTTCGTGCAACGCCCGGCGGCCGGTGAGCCGAACGTATTCCGCGTTGGCGTCGACCACCCTGCCCTGGGTGTCAATAATCACATACCCAGTTCCCGTCGTCTCGATCAGGGCTCTATACTTCTCTTCGCTTTCTCGAAGCGTCTCCTCCACCCGCTTACGCTTGATAAACTGCGCGAGGTTGTGGGCCACGGACGCGAAGGCTTGAAGGGTGGCTGGCGTCAGGGGCTGACGCGCGAATGCCGCCACCACCCCCAACACGTGCTCCCCAACTCTCAAGGGATAGCCCGCAAACGCCACCATACCTTCCCGCCGCGCCCATTCCGGGTCCCTCACCCCGGAATCTTGCTGCACCGTGTTCGTCAAGTGCGGCTCACCGCTCTCGGCGATGCGCCCGATTTTTAACTGCCCCATGGGTACGCGCGCGTGGCCACCATCGAGGTGAGTGTACATTCCGGCGCTGGCCTCGAGCTCAAGGACTTTGTCCTCCTCGTTTACGGTCCAGATGCGAGCCAAAGCAGCGTTGATGTCGCGTACCAGGATCTCCGCACATTCCTGCAAACCTTGGCGCAGGCTCTCGGCCCCCGTGAGCGCCACCCCCACCTCAGCCACGAGTGTCTCCAAACGGTGTCGCTCAGCCATTTCGGCTTCTGCCCGCTGGCGCTCGGTGATATCTCGGGCGATGGTCACCGTCCCAGTGATTCTCCCCGTTGTGTCATAGACCGGCGAGAAGGTCAGTGATACGTTCACCCGAGTGCCATCCTTGCGAACCCGGACAGACTCGTAGCAGTTGATCCTTTTTCCCTGGCGGACCTTTTCGAGAAGCTGTGCCAATTCAGCAAGGCGGTCTGGGGGATATAAGACAGAAACGTAGCTCCCAATCATTTCCTCGGCACTGTACCCATAGAGTTCCTCGGCGCCATGGTTCCAACTTACGGTTAACGCCTCCAAAGTCGTGCTGATGATGGCATCCTGGGAGGATTCCACCAGGGAGGCTAGAAACGCATGCGACTCCTCGGCGCGCTTGCGCATGGTGATATCGATCAGCGTGCCTTCCACCAGCAGCAGGCCGCTTTCGCCCATTTCGGTCAAGGTGACGTTCGAGAGGACCGAGATGGGGCTTCCGTCGCGGCACTTCAGGCGGAGTTCCAAGTTGGCATGAGACCCTTCTCTGCGCAATCGGGCTATGGCGGCCATTCCCTCCTGGGCGTCGTAGAAGTAATCCAGCTTCTCAAGCTCCAGAATTTCCTGCGGCGAGTTGTATCCGAGCATGCGCGCGTACGCGTTGTTGCAATCCAGCACATGCCCGTCTAGCGTGCCCCGGAAGACTCCGGCGAGGTTCTGTTCGAAGAGCCGGCGGTAGCGCGCCTCGGATTCGCGCAGCGCCTCCTCGGCGCGCTTGCGCTCGGTGATGTCTCTGCACAGGCCGACCATACGGACAGCCCCCGCCACCAGCACGACCGTGGCGTTCACCTCGATGGGTATGCACTTCCCATCTCCGTTCACATGCTCGATCTCGAAATTGCGGGTGAAGCCCAGCTCTGCACACCTGCGGACTGCCTCGGCGGTTCGCGCGAGGTCGTGTTGCGCTGTCCACTCGGCGATCCTGTGACCGAGAATTTCGTGCAACGCCCGGCGGCCGGTGAGCCGAACGTATTCCGGGTTGGCATCGACCACCCTGCCCTGCGTGTCAATAATCACATACCCGGTGCCCGTAGTCTCGATCAGGGCTCTATACTTCTCCTCGCTTTCTCGAAGCGCCTCCTCCGCCCGCTTACGCTCGATGAACTGCGCGAGGTTGTCGGCCACGGACGCGAAGGCTTGAAGGGCGGCCGTCGTCAGGGGCTTAAGCGCGAATGCCGCTACCACCCCCAACACGTGCTCCCCAACTCTCAAGGGATAGCCCGCAAACGCCACCATGCCTTCCCGCCGCGCCCATTCCGGGTCCCCCACCCAGCTATCTTGCTGCACCGTGTTCGTCAAGTGCGGCTCCCCGTTCTCAGCGATGCGCCCGATTTTGAACTGCCCCATGGGTACGCGCGCGTGGCCACCGTCAAGGTGAGTGTACATTCCGGCGCTGGCCTGTAGCTCGAGGACTTTGTCCGCCTCGTTTACGGTCCAGATGCGAGCGAAAGCAGCGTTGATGTCGCGTACTAGGATCTCCGCACATTGCTGCAAGCCTTGGCGCAGGCTCTCGGCCCCCGTGAGCGCCGCCCCCACTTCAGCCACGAGTGCCGCCAAACGGTGTCGTTCAGCCATTTCGGCTTCTGCGCGCTGGCGCTCGGTGATGTCGCGAATAACACAGGAGAAGGCGGGTCCCTCAGCGGTCTCGATGCGGCCGAGTCTGGCCTCGAGGAGAAACTTGGCGCCGTCCTTCCGCAAGCCGTGCATCTCCATGGTCTTTCCTACCTGCTGCGCGACCTCCGTCGAGAAATCCCATGGAAGACTCCCGCCGGGCTGCACGTGCGCCCACTCGGGGAACAGCATTCTCAACCCCAGGCCTATCAGTTCTTTGCGCCTGAACCCGAACATCGTCTCCGCTTGGGCGTTGAGGAGGACGACCCGGCCCTCACCATCCGCGATCACCATGGCATCCGGCGCCGACTCCAGGAGTGCGCGGAACTTCGCCTCTTCCCGCTTCAGCACCCGCGTCAGGACGTCCCGGCGATAAAACAGCAGAAGGCCGCCAAGCAAGATGATCAAGAGGCCCGCGGCCAGCCCCTCCACAATCGCCATCCGGTAAAAATCATGCAAGGCTTCGGCGCGGTTGATTTTTTGGACTATTCCCCACTCGGTTAGCGGAATGTACCGGGTTGTCGCCAGCACCGGAGCGCCCCAGTAGTCGTTGTACTCCACAAAGGTCGCGAGGCCTTCCACGGCACGGCGCGCGGGGAGGGGAGCGGTGGAAAGAGGAAACCGCAAGTTCGGGGAACCTGCTGGAATGTGGCGTAGTGGGGAGAAAAAGATGACTTCGTCGCCTTCGCGGCGCACGAGAAGTGTTTCCCCGGTCTGGGTCAGGACACCCTGCCGTGTCAGAAGGGGAAAAATCGTCCGCGCGGCCTCCACCACCACGAGGGCAATCCCAAGAGGTTGGGCCGGGGGTCGGCCCGTAGCGGTCGGAGCCGACTCCGGGAACACGGGCACGCTGAAACTGATCAGGCTTCGGTCCGGCGCGCCGCCCAGCAAATCGATGCGCCTCCCGTTCGTGCGGGCCGCATCCCGGCAGGTTTCGGCGAGCAAAGGGCTCAAGGGTGTCGCGTAGTTGGACTGCGCCACCACGCGTGCTTCACGGTCCAAAACGTAGACTCCGGAGTAGGAGTACAACCCTGCCATTTCGTCCAGGACTGCCGTCAATTCCGGCAGGCGGACCGCCGGGCGCCCCCAAGGCTGGCCCGCATCGTAGTGAACCCGCAAGGCAGCACGGACCAAAGGAAAACTGGAGATGAGTTCCGCATCAGCTTGACGCTCGGTTAACCAGTCCGAGATCCAATGCGCCCGATCATCGGCAACACTGGCTTGCCGCGCCCGCCAGTAGGCCATTTCTTCCTGGTACGTGCCTGCAATGTGGAAGCGTAGGAAGACCCCCACTGTCACGACCACCAGCGCAAAAGCCAAGACGTAAGCCAAGGGTTCTCGAACGCGAATCCCCCGGCGACCAATCACCCTCTGGGTTAAGGATTGGGTTGCGTGGACAAGGGAAAGCAGGATCTGGCGCGCTGACTTCATGGCATCACTCCATTCGTCTCTATCGGCAGATGCCAAGCACCGCATAAAGTTAACAGCCCGGCCGTAGGCCGCAACCAGAAGCAGATTCTTCTCCCGCAGGACGGGATCAGAATGACATGTCATCGCGAGCCAGTTTCAGAGTTTGGAATTCGGTTTTTGTGGACACATAAAGCAGCGGAGTATAATGAGCCGTTCTTATGCGTAGATGGACTCTTATTCTGGAGAGCTTTTGTCAATGAAACGGTCATCAAGCGGTGTGGTTATTGTTGAAGAGGAGATAAGCGATGCGCAAACTTCCCAGGGATCGAATGACGGCGCGGCAGCGCATTGAATGCACTTTGCGGGGTGAGCTCCCTGACCGGGTACCCGTCTTTGATCTCATCCAGCATATACCCCTGATTGAATATATTACGGGTGAGAAGGTCACCTTGCAGAACGGATTGGACCTGGTGTGCAAGACCATAGGCGAGCGGCTTGATATTACGCGGGGGATAGCGCCACCCGTCGAAGACAAGCTCATCCGGCACGAGGACGGCTTCGTTTACAAACAGGAATGGTGGACCAGTTGGCTCATCGAGCGTCCGTTCAACGATGTGCAGGGGTTGCTCGATTACATTCCCCGCAACCTCGAGGAAATCCACCGTCGGCAGTTTGGCGACATGTTCACCTTCGCCGGGAAGAGTAATGTCTGGGGAGCGTCTTCAAAGTCACCTCGTGAGCAGTTTCTGGAGTTGCAGGAGAAGGTTGGCGAGAACACCGTGATTTTCCCCAACGAGAGCCCCGTGGGGCTGGACACCGCTCACGTGCGGGCGGGACTGGACCTGCTGGCTTATGCCTACGCGGAGAACCCTCAGCTCGTATCGGATTGGTTGGAAGCGCTGAACTGGGCGGAGATCCAACGCGTCCACGAGACGGCTGACCCCGACTTATCACCTGTAACTCTGGTCTATTCCGATATCGCCGGTACGGAACAGGTTTTCTTCTCGCCTAAGTTCCTGCGCAAGGAGTTCTTTCCGCGGCTTACAAAGTTGGTGGATGCGTGGCATGAGCACGGAATTAAAGTGATCTACCACTCGGACGGCAACCTTTGGGCCGTGCTGGAGGATTTCCGCCAAGCTGGGATCGATGGAATTAATCCTCTGGAACCGTTGTCGAGGATGTATGCGGGAGACGTCCGAAAGGCTTATCCGGAGTGGATCTTGATGGGCGGGATTGACGTCTCGCAACTCCTGCCTTTCGGCGCCGAATCCGAGGTCCGGGAAACAGTGCGGAAGACCATCGACGAAGCCGGGGCCGCAGGGCGCTTCTGGATTGGCTCGACTACCGAGATTCATCCTGCCGCCAAACTCGAGAATGTCCTGGCCATGTGGGACGAAATCGAGAAGTACGGTTACTATGATCGGTAGCACGAAAACTTACTTCACCGGAGGAGGCTTTCTTGACTGCTGACGACCTTGTTGTTAGGTTAGAGCGTCCGACACCTCACCTGGGTCGGGAGCATTCATGGGAAATCGTCCACGGCGAATCGGAAGCACGCTTTCACGGCGGGATTTCCTGGGCGCTTGTGGCTATGCATCCACACTGCTCCTCCCCGCGCCGCTGTTCGGGGCAATGGCCTCTCCGGTCGCTCAGGAAGTTGCCACGGGGCTCCCCGTGGTCTCCCCTCTGTTCTCTGATTACCGAATTCTTCCTCACTATCGGGCGCACTCCCCCCTCGAGGAACTGATCCGAAAAGCCCGGCAGAATGTGGATGATTATCCCAGCGAGAGGTATGGCCGCGAGATCGAAAGCCATTTCTCGGGTTGGGCGGTTGAGCTTCGTAAGAACAAGAACGATGTGCGCGCCCTCGCGGCATTCCTTTCGCCGCAACTCGCGGCGGCCTCGCCCGCTCCCCAGGGGTTTGACCGCATCCGCGAGGATCCGACTCTCGCCGTCCGGCGCGCGAGTTTTTCCTCGGAGCTGTCACTCGGCCGGGACGCCTTTCTCGAGGAGTTCCGATCTTCACTTGGTTTGATCTCAGAGGTTCTCATCGTCGAGTTCAAAGTGGCGGATTTGGAGGTCGCCTCGGCTTCTCCGCTCCGCATCA
>JBEKME010000123.1:0-19351 GCA_050008675.1 Terriglobia bacterium | reverse complement strand
GCCAAGAACCGCGCCCCCGGCGAGCAGATTGGCCGCGAGTAGATTAAAAGACCGCCGAGAGATTCTCTTGTCCATGCTGTGCTCCCCTTTCGTTTACGGTCGCCTTCCACGCTAACTCTGGTCGAGTCGAACAGAAGCCATGTGGCGTTGTTACTTGGCCCGGGCCCCTTCCCCCACCTGGCGAGGGAAGTAGATTGCAGTAGCTTCTCCGGCCCGTCCCTCTCAGACGACAATCGTGCTGATATCGATCAAATGAATCTGCCGGCCGTTGCCGCCGTCCGGCGAATTGATCGTAACATAGCGGCCATCCCAACTCCAACGCGGATGCGTGTCACACCGCTATTCTCCGTCACACTCGACTGGCGAGCGGCAGTGCCCCAGCGCATGGCGTGTGCCGGTCCGGGTGTCAAGCAGATAGGGGTTCTGGTCACACTGTCTATCAGGATAGGTATCGCACAAAATCCAGCGATTGCCGGGCACGTAGGTGCAATGGTCATCCTCGGTCATAACACCGTCCCCCACAACTTCAAGCTTATTGCCGCGATCCTCGTAAAGATAGAAGCAGCCACCCAGCGGCGCGCGCGAGGCCCACGACAGGATGTGCCGCGGATCTCTCCAGATGAAATGAGAGATCCCGCCGTAATCATCCACGACTGTCCGACTTCAGCACAAATGAGAGCGTTAATTGAGGCTCGCCGAGCTATGGTTTTTGCTCTGGTTCACCCACTAACCCGCGTTAGAATCCGCGGAGCCGGAGAAGAGTGAGCCATGAGTGAAGATCCCGTCAGAGGAGAAGGGACCTCCCCCGCCCGGGCGGGGGAGGCGGCGTGTGCCCTGATCCGCCGCACCCGCCAAGTCATCTCACGCAAGTTTCTCGTCGAGGAGAAGATCCGCATCGTGTTGGAAGGGATCCGGGGAGAGGTTGCGGTCTCGGAACTGTGCCGGCGCGAGGGGAATCACCCCACGATCAACTACATCTCTAACGACGCCGGCCATGTCAAGATGTTCTTGCTTCTGGTTTTTCTTCGTTCGGCACACCCTTCCATTGGGGCACACACGCCCTTTCCGCGGCGCGTGATTCGGGGCAACCGTCGGTCTCTCTCATTCCTGTCCAGCCTATCCGCTTGGCCCGCTCTGATTCATCGTTTCGGTGTTGCCCACCAGACATCTCTTCGGTCACTGGGAACCATGATGATTTCTTCGAACTCCCCGCGATTCAGGGAGGCGGGGGACCTATTCAAATGGCCGGTCACTGCAAGGCAGGACCTTTGTAGTAGTCAGGCATCCCCGCACGGGCAGGGCCGCTTCTTGCCGTCTCTGTCCGCGGCGGCAGAACTCCTGGTAATCGATCTGGTCACGCGACACGATCCAGAGCCGAATCCCGAGTTTGCGAGCTGCGGCGATTCTCGCCTTTCCCAGTCCTTTCTGGACCAGTTTGCGCCGATAGAAGCGTTTCAGTTCCGGATCTCGCCGTACGGCGTGCATCGCCGCCTCGCACCACAGAAATCGCAGCAGAGCGTTGCCTTGCTTGCTGAGTGCGCCCAGCCGCTGTCGGCGCCCGCTGGAGGGCTCCCTGGGGACCATCCCAATGTAGCTGGCCACCGCTTTGCCATCGGCGAACCGCATCGGATCACCCAAGTACACTTCGGTGGCCAACACGGTGACGGGCCCGACCCCTGGATGCGTCATCAACCGTCGCGCCTGAGGACGTCGGCAGGCTTGTCCGCTGACTTGCTGATCGAGGTCATTGATCGGTTGCTGCAATCGATGGTACAAGGTCACGCGAACATTCAAACCACGCTGAACGCGTACACTCAGGCCGTGACCGCGGACAAGCGAGATACGGCCTCGAAGGTCGGGGATGTTCTTTGGAGAATGTGACTTGTACGAGTTTGTACTTTCCGGAAACGCTCTACTGATGCCAACCCCTTGAATATGCTGGTGGACCTGGAGGGGTTCGAACCCTCGACCACATGACTACTGCCAGTTGGACGTTTACAAAGAATCAACAACTTATACTGAGTGATACAAATTGAAATAACATGCTGCCGAGCCAGTGTTTATGAGGGCTTGCCGAGAGTCGGCGGGCGGTTGGTAGCACCCGGTATCGGCGGGTAGTGGTCACTAAGGGTGGCCACTTGACTTGAGCCTCTGAAAGCTCCTTGGACATGGGAGCGCTTTGCCAACGCAGAGGTCGTGTGTCCTGGGGCAAATCTGCGCAATTGGGGGGTATTCCTGGAGAGAGACAGTTGCTCGCAAGCAAAAACAAATATCCAAGCACGGGACGACGGCAGCCACGTGCTGTGGAGTTGTCCAGGGGTTCCATGCTGAGGGGGCACAGGCCCTGACCTGACGGAGTTTCTTCTTTTGAATTTCTGTTTTTTGTCAGAATTATAACTGTAGAATCAATAGAATATGGATGGTCATCTTTATTGTCTGAATTATGTCAACTATCCGCGCGCTCGGCGTGTTATACGAGCCAGCGAACCCTCAACTTAACGGGAATCATCGTACTCGTTTCGACACTGTACTTCATCACACGCCCAGGGACTATTTGCTTGTCCAGTCTTGGAGAATGCTCTTGCACGCGCTCTAAAAATGTCCTTACTGAGTTCCCAGCGATGCGTCTGCGCGGCAGCAAACGCGATGGCGGGGCATTCTGAGTGAGCTGCACATCCTCGGTAGCATTTCGTTTCACGACGGGCAGGGGGCACCGGCTGGGCGCAATGGGCACCCCGGGCCCTGCCAGTGCTGCTGAGGCTCCATCTGCCGAGAAATGGGAGGTTCGATGTCCGAACTCATAAACAAGTATCCTGAGTTCAGAACGCCTAAGAGGGAATTGGCGGAGGCGCTGGGCATCGGGCGGGAATTAGCCCAAGCCTCGTAGCTCCGGGCTTCAGCGCGGCATCCTCCCCAAAAGGCGAACTTGCGGCTCACGCTGCGGGCGACCCCTGCATTCCCATCCTCCCGCAAACGGTCCCGGAACGGCGCAAGTTCGACATCCCGTCTCAGCGACCGATCGATGCCCAGCAAACACGCTCGGAGCGCTAATTGGGCATACCCAGAAGATGGGCTGTGATGTAGCGATTCAACTCTTCATAGTCGCGCTGCTTGATCAGTTCATTCTGCCGCGGGCGATCGAGGGTGCGGACCTTTTCGACCAGCCAGAGAAATGTCTGTTTGCTATTGGCGAGATGTTTCATGGACACGTCCTGCTTCTGCGTGCGCATGGCCTTCACGTCGAGGCCCACGTATTCCCCGTTCTGGCCGTAGCCATTCTCCTCCAGAACCCGCACCTGATTGAAAGCGCGGCGGAGATCCACTTCGCCAAAGGACTTGTCCTCGTCAAACTTCAAGCCGCTCAGGTCGTTCAGGTGCACGCTCCAGAGCTTGTTGAATGAGAGTGCAAACCCCATTTCGTCGGAAGGATCCAGGCCCGCCAGTATTTGATGCGCTGTCTCGATCAGGATTCCCATCCTTGCAGGATCGACCGTGCGATTGCCAATGGCCAGGGCATGGCCGGCGGTAGGGATGTAGGCCTGGTCGGTAGGCTCATTGGGCTTGGGCTCAATCAGGATCCGCAGTTGCTTGTCGTACTCCAACAGCTTGTTGAGGGTGTCGACGAGATACTGCATCGCCACGGGGACCGACTTGGCTTCGCGAACATAAGTTCCCTCACGGGCCAGCCAAAGCACCATCAGGTGAGTGCCCAGTTCGTTGCCAATATCAACGGCTTTAATCGATCTCTCTACGGCATAGGCGCGGTCAGCCGCGTTGTTCGATGTGTAGGCCCCGTCGATGGTTCGGGGACTGAACCAAAGGCGCGGCGCCACGAACTCTGCCACCAAGCCGTGGTCCGAAAGCGTCTGTTTCATTGCGCGCGCCTGTTTAGCAATCTCTGAAGGGCCAAGCGAATCGAGATCAGGAACGGCATCGTCATCGTGGAACTGCATTGCCTGGAAGCCTAGCCGCTTGGCAATGCTCAGTTTTTGCCCAAAGGTGAAAGGGTCTCGCACGGGTGGTCCGAAGGGATCGGTTCCTTCACTCAGATTCCAAGGTCCGAACGAGAAGCGGTACACCATCAAGTCCGTCGTCATATGTCTTCCTTAGAAGATATCCATGTGGATTGTCGGTTCGGTTTGGGACTCGTAAGTGCTCATTCGCCAGCGCCTGATCAATGACCCGCAGAACGTTAGCGTCCGCCGCGTGCTGACGCGGCGTTTGCCAAGCCGGAGATTTATAAGGCTCTAGAAGAGCGCGGGGTGAAGTATGCCATCCGCCTTCCCGCGAATGAGAATCTGGAGCGGTATTCAGGATGGCCGCGATTTCGTTCTTGTGATTCTGGAAGGTGTTTTTCACGTAATCGAGATTGTTCCAGGGAAGAACGATGACGTTGTCGAGCACATTGCGTGCCACCCCTTTGCTGTAGCCGTGGATGACTGGCTTGGGGGTTTCGCGCGTTCCGAAATCCTCATCTTTGTCGGGGTGGAAGCTGAAGAAGACGTTATCCATCCAGCCGTGATAATGGCCCTCAAACTTGATGAACTTCGTACGGCCAGTCACCGCACGCGCCAAACGCAGGACAGCCTGAACAGCCTCTGAACCGGTGTTGTTGAAGTTGACCACTTCGAAACAGGGCACCGCTTCGACCAACAGCCTTGAAACTTCAATTTGAAGAGGATGCGGTTCTCCGAAGCCCGTGCCCCTTTCCAGTTGCTCCCGAACCGCGTCGTGCAGCCCCTTGGGGCAATGTCCGAGGATCAGGGGTCCGTAATTCAAGAGGTAATCAATAAATTCGTTTCCGTCCACGTCATAGAGCCTGCTCCCCCGTCCGTGCGTCATATACAGCGGGTGGGGCCTGCCAAAGCTCTGCACTTGAGACCCAACGCCCATCGCGAAAACGCCCTGCGCCTTCTCATTCTGGATGAGGTTTTTAGCAGGGACAGCCGCGCTCCGAACGCTTCACTCGTTACCGCCGTCTCTGACGACCGTATGTCGTGGCCTGGGCATGGGCACGCTGCCTTTGCGTTCTCGCCACAGAATGATGTTAAGCTCCAGGGCGTTCGCCGCGTCGGCGTGGGTAAAGTCCATGCCAGCCGACTGCCCGGCGCCCGGAGCGTCCGCTGTATTCATATGGTAGATAGATCCGTTTTCGAGGTTTCGCCGGTCGGCAGTGAAGGGTGGCTGATCGCCCGGCCCGGAAAACGGCGCGGCCATCACGGGCGCGCGTGCGTCATTATTGTTCATGGGCGGCAGGCTGAGCAGCACTTCCGCGGTGTGGATCATATTCACCGTCGTATAGAAGTTATGGTCCACCCACGGATGCTCAAGCGAGCCGGGCGAATACTTGCTGATCACCAGGGCCGGGCTGCGATGCGCGTCCACGTGGTCGGCGCCGTCTGACGCGTCATCCTCCAAAATCAGGATCGCCGTGTCGTCCCAATACGGGCTGTGCGAAATCGCCTCCGCCACGCGCCCCACGGCCAGGTCGTTATCGGCCACCGAAGCGGCCGGGGCGGGCATGTTGGGGGTGGACCCGGCGGTGTGGTCGTTCGGCAGGCGGAGAATCACGAATTGCGGCAGCTTGGTTCCGTGGTGGGTCTCGCGCGCCTTCACGAATCCGCTGAATTCGTTCAGGAATTCGTCCACGCGCAACTGATCGGGATAATCGAGGCGGAAATTGGCGAAGCGGGAGTCATAGTGGCCTTCCAGTTCCGGCTTGGTGGCTTCATCGCGCGCGATCATGGGAACGGGCCAAGGCCAGGGGCTGGGCGAGCCGTGGGGCGAGCCGACGTTGGACGGCAAGGGCTCGCCTTGGCGGACGAACGCCTTGGGGCAAGACTCGCCGGCGGGCAGCGGCGTGCCGAGTTTTGGCGAGCCGCCTCCTGGTCCTGCCTCGCACCAATGCGTGGCCACAAACTCTCCGTAGTTGCGAGGCGTCAGCCCGTGCCGCGCCACGTTAGCCCAGATGTATCCGCTGCCCGGCTCGTCCACGTCGGGCACGCCCTGGTGCAGAGGGAAGCCGTGCATCACTTCGCCTTCGTAGTCGTAAGTGCGCTCGCCGCCGCGATAAGCAATTTCCCAGGTCTTCTCGTTGTAGTCGCTGGTGATGGCGGCGGTTGACCAAACGTGGCCGTCGCCGGAGACTTCGCCGCTGCAATAGAAGTTGTCGAGAATGCCGAACTGGCGCGCCAGCTTGTGTTCGTTCGGCGTGATGTCTTCTCCATACAAGACCAGCGACGGGTCGCCGTTACCCTCCGCGATGTCTCCGACGATCTGATCGTAAGTGCGGTTTTCTTTGATGATGTAAATAACGTGGCGGATGGGATTCGAGCCCTGCGCGAAGCGGATTTGGTCGGGGGACCCCGTCATCAGATTGCTTGCTTCCACCTCACGCGTGAGCGCGTCGAGGTTTGACTCCGCGTCCTTGACGCTGTAACGCGCCACGGATCCGTGGAGGAGCGTCACGATGTAAGGGTGGGGCACCCCGCTCTGACCCCGTCGCCGGGCGGGCATCGAATTCGGCCCCGTACCCTCGCCTTTGCCGGTGACAATGAAGAGGTCGTCGCCTTCCACAGCCAGAGCGGTCGGATACCATTCGGTGGGAATGAATCCGAGCGCTTTGGAAGGGGAATTCGCCGCGCCGGGCGCGGCCGACGCATCGAACACGGCTACGGCGTTCGCGGAAGCGTTGGCGACGAAGAGGCGCCGGCCGTCGGCGCTGAACGCGAGCGCCATGGGAACGCTGCCGCCGAATTTCTGTCCCGGCAATTCGGTGGAGAGCATGCCCACTCGCTCGCCGGTCGCCGTGTTCACGACGGCCACGCGGTCGCTGTTGGTCAGCGTGACGTAGAGCTTTTTTTCATCCGGGCTCAGCAGCATGGCCGTGGGGTGCGATCCCGCGGCGATAGGAGACTTGGGGCTGTCGAGCGAAATGCGGCGCGTCACGCGGCCGCTCGCGAGATTCAGCTCAACCACCGCGGAACCGTTCCAGAGACTGCAATAGCCTTTTGTCCCGTCGCGCGTTGCCACAACGCCGTAAGGATACGCGGCGGGAACCACCGGCGAATCGCTGAGCGGGAAGCGATAAAGGATTTGCCCGCTCGCCGCGTCCATCAGAATGGCGTCGTCGGAAAGATTCTCCGCCACCAGCAGTTTTTCTCCCTTTCCCGCGATCACCGCGATCCCGGCGGGAAACGGAAGCGCCTGGCCTTTAGGCAAAGCGTTCGACGCGTTCGACGGTTTCTTGCCCCGACCGAGTGGGGCGGGCGGAATTTTTAGAAACGAATCGGCCGTCACACGGCCATTTTCAAACTTGTAAACAGCAATGCCGTTGCCAGTCGAGCCGGGCTGGGAACCGGTGGGATCGCTCATCGAGCCCATTGAGGCGTAGAGCTTGGCGCCGTCGGCGCTAAAGGCGAGGCCGAGGAAGTAAGTCTGGTGAGATCCTTGCCCGAGGCGCGAGTCGGGAAAATCCTTGATCGCATTCGAAGCGAGGTCGAGCACCGCGATGGATTGCTGCCGCCCCGATTCTTCCGTGCCGTACCCGTTGTTGAGGATGGCGAGGTATTTACCGTCAGGACGCAGAGCCGCCGCGGTCGGAAAGCTGTTGGTCTTTTGCGCCGGGCCAGGCGCGGGAAGCACGAGAACCTTGCCGGTAGGAAGATGGATAGTCCTGCGCCCTTCTTGCGCGAATCTACGTGCCAAGACGAATATAAAGGGCGATATGAGAACTACGATGGCACTTATCGAAAACGCTCGGAATTTGGACAAGTTACAACCCCCTCCGCATTCCTCGCGTTCTTCCCGGAGTCAACGTACATTTGACGGTGCGGCACGAGCTGTCCATACCCAAAACTCGGATCGCGCTAAATTCGATGGAGTTAGTGGCCATGATCAGAAACACGGTCAGAAGTTCGACCTTGGTCCGATTTGCCGAGAGGTAACTGTTATACGGAATTTCCATTTTCATTTTCCGACCGACGGGTAACATACACACGACCGCCTCTGACTGCAAGGTTCGGTCGGGTTTCCAGTTCCGGGTGTTTCCACGGACCACGGAAGGGGTCAGCTTTACTTCTCCGGAGAATCCCAAAGCCCGAAACTGCCGCTTTCCGACCGATTCCTCTGACACTTTCCCTTCCCCTACCTCCCTCGTCGCCGAAATCTGCTCCGGTCTGCGGCGCGCCGGGCGGCTGTGGGTGAAGCACTACAACCACCCTGCTCCTCTGCATCGGGCGGCTAGAACTATTTCCCTTGTCATAAGGACTGCCCCCAAGGCCGCTGACTCTTCTCCAAGTTGAGAGACACTGACCTCAAGTTTCTCTACCGCTTGGGGGAGGGCCCGGTGGCGAAGATTATAGAGGAGAGGGCTTAGGAATAATTCGCTCGCCGCTTGGGGCACCCTTCCCCCCAAGATGATTTTTCGGGGATTCAGCAAATTGACAATGCCGGCAAGAGCAGTTCCCAGGTGCATTCCTGCTTCCGTTATGACCCTCTCTGCCAATCGATCATGCGCTTGGGCTGCTGCCACGATTTTTTCTACGGTAAGCTCATCGAGGTGATCACGGAATTCGCTGCCAAGACTCGAACCTACTCCGTGCCCCAGTTCGGCACGGACCCTTCCGACGATGGCGGACGCCGAGGAGTAGAGCTCCAAACAACCTCGGTTTCCGCAGGTGCATAGGTTCCCATTCTCCTCGACCGTCATATGTCCAAACTCCCCAGCCAAGCCGTCGGCACCCTCGTATAGATGCCCATCAAAAAATATGGCGCAACCGATGCCCATTCCAATAGTTACAAATACGAATTGGGGCAGATGTTTTCCCAGACCGAATATTTGTTCCGCTTTGGCCATGGAGCGCACACTGTCTTCGATCAACGTGGGAAGCCCGTAGGCCTCCTCTAGGATCCCTTTGAGGGGAACGTCATTCCAGCCGCTAACTTTGGGCCAGAAGAGTACCTTCCCAACCTGTTGGTCAATCACCCCGGAATGTGAAACTCCAATCGCGGCAATCTCAGAGTACTGTGAGAGTGCGCGCTTAAGCTCCACATGAACCAGTCTGAGCAAATGATCCTTTCCTTTGGAAGCTTCTGAGGGAAGGCAACGGTGGGTCAGGGCCTTGCCAGCGAAATCAGCTACGACGAGGCGAAGGTTAGCCGTACCCATATCGATTCCCACCAGTTGAGCAAGGCATGGGTTCAGTTCGAAAAGTACCCGGCGTCGGCCACCGGCGGATGGGGCGAATCCTCGCTCTACCACGAATCCCCGGTTTTGAGCCTCACGGACGATAGCCCCGACGTAGCTTTGCGCAGACCTCGTTTGCCGGGCTATTTCGACGCGAGATATGGGCCCGCGTCGGCAGATCAGCTTAAGTACATCGCAAATGTCATCGGTGCGCATGCAAAGCCCCCGATGCGAGCAAGCCCTGTCCGGGCTTGGGTCCGCAGCAGACCTTCGTAAATTACCACGGGGGCGGAAAGAAGTCAACTTACATCACATGCGCATTAATGATCGTATCGACTCGGGTGAAATACCCATGGTTGGGGGGCATCACCACGTAACTACGCAGCATGGGCCCCGAATGGCGCAGGTAATTGCTGGGAACAAACAAGTTGTTGCCAACAAAGGCGGCCTTGCACTCGCGTGTTAGTCGACTTACGCCACAAGCGAATTAAGCTGCAGATTAAACCGGCTGAAACATCCACTGTTAGGTCTAAGGAGCGCGTATTAGACCAATTTGCCTAGATAAGCTCACATGTAATTAGTTACAGAAAAAAAGTTCTTGACAACAACCGCGTTATTGCGCTAGCGTCCTGTCCCGATGTATGTGTTTATAGGCCCTCATTGGATTGCCTGGTTCGGTGTAGTCAACGAGGAGGTATTCCATGAGGGGAGTTTCTTGGCTGGCCCCCGTTGAGGGTGGCAATTCACCCCCCCCGGACTGCCGGACAACATAGCCAATGGGTCAGACGGGAAATTGGAAGGCTGGAGGTTCTGCTTTGCGCGCTAGCCAGGCCGATACGGCTGCGGCCTTGGTCGGTACCGCTTGGCAAGACTGATTGTGTGATCTGCGTCGGATCTTGGGAACTTCAGGAAAAGGAGAACACGAAGATGGATAAACGGATGTGCCAGTTTCTCGGTCTGACTTTGTTGAGCTTACTAGTTTGCTTCTTGCTTAGGCCGGGGAGCCCGGCGTTCGCTCAAAGCGGGAATGCCCAGCTCAGCGGTTTGATAACTGACAGCTCTGGCGCCAGTATTCCCGGCGCGAAGGTGGCCGCCGTCAACACCGCTACCAACGTCACCCTCGCAACCGAGACCAACACCGGCGGGATCTATGAGGTCCCACAGTTGATCCCGGGCCCTTACAAAGTGACCGTCAGCAAAGCCGGCTTCAAGACTATCGAGCGATTAAATGTGGTCCTGCACAATGGGGACCGCCTGTCGTTGGATTTTACCTTGCAGGTGGGCACGCACGCCGAGATGATCACGGTAACGGCCGAAGCGCCGTTACTGCCAGTGTCCGATACCCGCAGTGCCAACGTGATTGATAACAAGCTGATCACCGAGTTACCTCAGCTCACCCGTTACACCACGGACTACATGGGCCTGAATCCGTCAGTCATCATTGGTCCAGTTGGTGGGCCTAAGTTGCTTGGTAATGCAACTTACATGGTAGGGCTGCAGGGGGCACAGTACAGCATTGGTGCTGGCCTGCCGAACGGGACCACGTTCTCGGTAGATGGCGCCAATATGAATGAGGGCGACTCGAACGTGATCAACCGTGCCATTCCCACACCCGATGCCATCGCGGAGTTGCGCGTGCAGAGCGGCGCTTTAACTGCCGATTCAGGCCGCTACTCAGGCGGGACCGTTACCATGTCCACCTTGAGCGGCACCAGCGCTTTTCATGGCAAGCTCTTCGAGTACTTCCGCAATCAGAGCCTGAACGCCAATTCCTGGTTCAACAATAATCACGACATTGCAACGACCCCCTACCATCAAAACAACTTCGGGGCCGCCATCGGCGGACCAGTCTGGATTCCGAAGCTATACAACGGACGCAACCGAACCTTCTTCTTCGTCTCCTGGGAAGCGCAACGCTTTAACAGTGGCACCGTGTCGGAGAGTACCGTTCCCACCGCGGAGGAAAGGCAAGGAATCTTCACCAACGTCCTCGCCAACTATGGCGAAAATGGGCAACCTGTACCGATGCAAATCTTCGACCCGTACAATGGTTACACCGACCCCAGTGGAAATTGGGTGCGCCCGCAGTTCGCCAACGCGGTAATTCCTTCGAAAGACTGGGACCCATTTGGCCATTCCGTGATTAACGCGTTTCCTTTGCCCAACCATGCGCCCCTTGCTAACACCTCCAACGAGGACAACTATTTTGCCACCGTCAAAAATTCTCTCCCCCTTGATCTGCTGACGTTCAGAGTGGATGAGAATATTAGCCCAATGCACCGGGTGAACCTGCGAGCCACGCGCTACCATGCCTCCGACGACACGTCAGCCCCCTTCAAGTGGGGGCAGGGTCAAATTGAGGACGATAAGAACTGGTCGGGAAGCTTGCAGTACGTCTGGACTCCTTCACCCACTTCGATTTTTGAAGCACGGGCGGGGTTCAGCATCTCTGACCTCCTCATTGCGACGGGTATGACACCCGATCCTAGCCTCGATGAGACCACCTTGGGCTTGGATCCCATGGCCTTCGGGACTGGGGTTGTAATGAATAAGCACATTCTCCCCGGCGGCGATTTTTGCAGTTACTGGTACACATGTATCGGCGGCTATTACCCCGACCACATGCCCGCGTCGAACTACAACGCCACATTTGCCTACACCAAAATCCTGGGCCGGCATACCCTTAAGGGGGGGGTCGAGTATTACCACACGGCGATGCACGAACGTGCTGGCGACCCAAGTGGGATTAATTATCTCTACGCGGGTACTGGGCCGGCTTCGTCGATCGCGGCGCCTCTTGGGACATGGCAGTATCCTTCCACAAACAACAATACCGGCTACGCGCCGGCTGACTTGCTTTTAGGTTCAGCGACGCTAGTTTCTGCGGGTATCGGTGACTACTCACCCTTCATGAGAAGCTTCGCAGGCTACGTGATGGATGATTGGAAGGTGAACAGTAAGCTCACGGTTCAGATGGGGCTGCGCATCGATCGCGATGGGCCTAAGAGGATGCATTATGCCGATACCGCGCTCAGGTTGGACATGACTGCCAAGAATGTGCTTACCCCCAACCCTGGTTGGAGTTGGGGTCAGGTGCAGGCAGCCGTGCCCGGGCTATCAAGCTACCCCGATCCGGCGTGGCTTACCAGTGGCATAAACGGACGCGTGACGATGCTGGGTAGTCCGGAATCGCCGGGTGACGTGATCTGGGATAGTCCGGGACCCGTTTGGCAGCCACGCTTGGGTATTTCTTACGCCCTCGACAAGCAAACGGTGATCCATTTAACCGGCGGCGTTATTTACCAGGGCATGTATGGAATGGGAGTCGACGCTAGCAATAGCATCACGATTTTACAAGATAGTTTTAGTTCAGTCTTAACTCTGGATGGGATGCGTTGGATAAGCGAGCTAGGCCTCGAGCGTGGTTTCGGTTTATTCCCACTCCAGCCTGATGGAAGCCATCTGGGCTACACACCGGCTATAAAGAACAATAAACAGTTTTGGTATGACACCTTGGGGGGGGATGCCGGACCTTTCTATGCTACCCAACAGAGTGCCCCGCAGGAATACGATTGGGGAGCAAGCTTCCAGCGGCAGATCGGGAATGCCTGGGTGGCTACCGCCGAGTATCAAGGCATTCGGGGGATTCACATGGTGACGCCATCAAATGGTTTCAAATTGAACGCCCTTCCCATAGATTACTACAGCCTTGGGGCGACGATGTTTACGCCGGTTCCGAACCCGTTCAACGGCCAGACGCAGGCTTTCGCTGGCGCGCCAACCATTCCGTTATGGAGGCTTCTGAGCCGTATGCCGCAATACAACCCGATTACCTACGAAGAGACCACCTGGGGGTATATGATGGCCCATTATCTCAACTTCCAGATCCAATCCCGTGGCTGGCACGGCTTGGGGCTGCTGGCCTCCTATCAGAACCGGCATACGTATACCACCAATAGTGCCAAGGACGCGCGCGAAAGCGGGCCGGCTAATTGGGGATATCAGAACCCGTACAACTTCAGTGAAGCCTATGGGCCGGCTAATTATGAGATCCCTCAAAGACTGATGTTCGAGTACTCCTATGATTTGCCCGTCGGTCGCGGCAGGTACTTCATGAGCAATCCCGCGAGCTTCGCGGGCAAGGTCCTCGACAAGGTTATTGGGGGATGGGGCCTCGCCGGAGTTAGCATGTTTTGGCCCCACGGAACAGTCATACAGATGCCCAGGCCGGCGAACGCTAACACTGCTCCAGGTGCGTCTCTTTTCTATACGCTCATTCCTGGCCAATACAAGAGCGGCAACTATAAGCCCTCCTGCGCCCTGGTTAATAACAATCAGTTCGTCAGCTCGAATCCATGTTCCTACTTCAATCGCGATGGGTTCTTTAGGACTCCGAATTATGGCTTTGGGACAATGGGCCGGAATTTTATTGACGCCCGTCAACCTGGCGGATTCTCGACCGACGCCTCGATCCTGAAGAACTTCTACTTCAGTGCGGAGCATTCGCGTTACTTCCAAATTCGCGCCGAGGCAACCGACTTCCTCAATCATCCACTTTATGGCACCATCTTCGCCAGTCCCTCTTCCCCGGTTTTCGGGGGAATCAATGGCAAGTCGGGCAGCCGCATCATGCAGATCGGAGCACGTATTTACTTTTAACCATGGATAGCGGCTGTCCTGCTATCTGCTAACTACCAGGAAACACATGAGTAACTCATGTGTTTCCTGGAGAGGAGCTATCGAGGAATAGGTTTTGACAGAAATCCTCCGTGCGCTGAGAGGGGGGCATATCTAGCGCCAGCGTCGGCTGGCGGCGTCACCCTGAAAGGAGCGCCGCTGGCTGTCGGTGGTCTTTTCCGCTGAGGCGGAGCCAAACTGCATCATGCACTTCCCGATTTTCCCTTACCCAGAGGGGACAGAACTGGCCCCTTTCCGGGCCCCGAACTCGCTCGGGAGAGGCAGGATGCAGGTTCCACGGAAGCCGCTGGGCGTAAAATGGATGGCAACCAGGATGCGAAAAAGGAAATCCTGCGTGTAGACCGTGGGATCGTGACGATGGGGAATGCGCAGTGACCAGCCCCCCTTAGACCGGTCCAGCTGGTAAGTTAGGATTTGGAGGTCAACGGCGTACGCACTAACATAGAAAGTAGTACGACAATTGGGGGCAGGTCAGTGGCGCCGACGAACTGGAGTTCTCCAAGATCGACTGCGTCGAATTCCGGGGCGAGCAAATGCAATTGACCCTGCGCGATGGCTCGCCGGTGAATGCCCGCTTCCTGATGCCTACTGGGCAGCCGGCCGAGGCGGGCCTCCTGGGGACCACGGATCAGCACGACGCTTCGAGCCCCGAGGTGTTTGGTTTTTGCCTACCTATCGACCGCCTGAAGGAGATCCGGTTCGAAGCGTAGATTCCCTTTGTCGTATCGGTTCTCCTGCCTCTTTTCGCCACGTGACGAATGACAAGGGGAGAGTTGCAAGTTAAGCTCGCCTGCTTGTCGTGGAGCACTCATCACCTGATCTTGGGGGAAGAGTCATGCTTCGTGTGTCAAAGGCTGTTCTGGCGGGTTGGGTGTTGGCTCTTGGCGTAGCGGCGTCGGCTCAGACCGGCGGGCTCAGGGCCGGAGTCGCCAAGGTGGAGATCACGCCGCCTCCGGGCAAGAAGATGTGGGGGTATTTTGATCGGCAGGCCGGCGCCACGGGAACCTTGGATCCGCTTTTCGCTCGGGTTCTGGTACTGGAGGCAGGAGAAAGGCGGCTGGCGCTGGTAGTACTGGATTTGGGGCGAGCGTTCGGGCCGGCCCAGCTCGAGCGCCTGCGGGATACTGCCCGCCGGGCAAGCGGGATTTCCTATGTGCTCGTGCAGGCCACGCACACCCATGCGGGCCCCGTGATCCTGGATGAGTATCCCGGTAACGCCATTCCTGCCTGGGAAACCGCGGCTCTGGAGAAAGTCGCCAAAGCCATCGACGAAGCGCGCCAGCGCACGGTGGATGCGAAACTCGGCACAGGCAATGGTGTCGCCTACATCGGCTACAACCGGATTCGAGTGAACCCGGACGCAAGGGTCACCATGTTTTGGACCAATCCTATGCGCGTGCCCACGACGCCCGTCGATCCCACAGTCTCGGTGCTGCGCGTGGATGCGGCAGATGGGAAGCCCCTGGCAATTCTAGTGAACTACGCTTGCCATCCCGTCGTGTTTGGGCCCGATAACCTGCAATACTCTGCCGACTTCCCGGGCGTGACGACTAAGACGGTCGAGCAGGCCTTCGACGGCGGACCGCTTTGTCTCTTCTTGCAGGGGGCGGCCGGCGACGTCAACGTTTACGATGCCACAACACCGCTGGGACAGGACGCTGTGAAGAAGCGCGACTGGAGCGGCGAGCGCTTGGGCCAGGAAGCCATCCGTGTCGCCAAGAGAATCCAAACCCACGTTGACCCTCAGGCGAGCCTGGATTTCGCCGAAGATGTAACGACGTTTCGTCTCCGCTGGGATCTGGCCAGGTTCCGGCAAGCGCTCTTGGCGGCCTATGGGCAGAAGATTTTCGACACGTTTGCCGCTGGCATTACGGAAGAAGTCAAGGCGCCCGTCGCCACGGTGCTCATTAACAAGCGCATTGCGCTGATGACCATGCCCGGTGAGCCTTTCGTCGATTTCCAGATTAACTGGCGGGACCGCTGTCCGGTACGCGATGCTTTCTTCCTCGGCTATGCCAACGGCTATGTTGGGTACTTCCCGACGATCCGCGCCGCCTCGCTGGGCGGCTATGGGGCTGCCAGCGCCACCAGCTGGGTCGAAGTGGGCGCTGGGGAACGCATGGTGGACCATGCCGTGGCGAGAGTCTATGAAATGCTCGGCCGGTTGAGCGATGTCCCCGAGGAGCTGAAGGAGAAGTGACGGGGCCGACCCGTCTGGCGGCCGATGGCTGCCGCAAAGACGGGCCTCTGGAACGCTTCCTTTCTGAAGCCGGCCCCTTGGGCCGTCTGAACATCGATCTTCTGCGAGGTGTCGAAGATGAACCAAGAGAAGCTGGCGATTGATGGAGGCAAGCCGGTCCGACGGAAACCTCTGCCGCTGGAATTCCCCGGGGTGCACCACATGGACACCAAGGAAATCCAGGCAGCAGTCCGACTGCTACGGGCTCGCTCGCCTTTCCGGTACTACGGAATCAAATTGAAGAAGGAAGTTGAGAAATTGGAGTCGGAGCTGGCGCGCTTCCTCGGCGTCAAGCACACCATTGCGGTGTCGAGCGGCACCGGCGCGCTGCACGTGGCACTCTCGGCGTTGGGAGTAGGGCCTGGACAGGAGGTCATCGTCCCGGCCTATCTGTGGGTCTCGGTGGTGGCCGCGGTGGTTGCCCACGGGGCGATCCCGGTGCTCGCGGATATCGACGACACGTTCTGCCTGGACCCCGCCGACGTCGAGAAGAAGATAACACCGAAGACCACGGGCATCATCATCGTCCACATGAGCGGCGCGCCGGGCAGCGTCGAAGCCGTGCAGAAAATCGCCCGCGCCCGCAAGCTCTGGCTGCTGGAGGACTGCGCCCAGTGCAACGGCGGGAGCTTGGGCGGCCGGAGAGTCGGCAGCTTCGGTGACCTGGGAATCTTCAGCTTCCAGATGAACAAGAACATGACGGCGGGCGAAGGCGGCTGCGTGGCCACCAATGATTTCCGCCTCTATCGCCGCGCCTTTGCCTGCCACGACCTGGGCTACGCGCGCGACGAAAACGGTCGCCTGATCTTCACCGTTCCGGACCTCTGCCTGTGGGGGAAGGGCTACCGGCTGGACGAACTCCGCGCTGCGGTTCTGAGGGTGCAGCTCAAGAAGTTGCCCCGCATCATCCAGAACATGCGCCGCAGCAAGTATCGCATCCGACAGGGGTTGGAGAAGTTCCCCCGCGTGCAGTTGCGCAAGATCCTCGACCCGAGCGGCGATACCGGTTGTTTCCTCATCACCACTTATCCTGACGCGGACACGGCGAAGCGGGTCAATCGCGCCTTGCGCGCGGAAGGGATTGTCACTTTTCCCCAGGGCATCTCGGACATTGTCATGACCGATTGGGGGTTGCACCTGTACTACAACAACATCAGCCTGGTGAATCGCAGCAGCGTGGACGGTCGAGGCTTCCCCTGGAACCTGGCGGAGAACGCGGGGCTGGGAGGCAACTACAGCAAGGGCGCCTGTCCTCATGCCGATTCTCTGTTCGAACGCAGCATTCTGCTGCCCATACCTTCTTGTTTGACCAAGCGCGACGAAGACGAAATCATCGGCGCTTTTGAAAAAGTGCTGCGGGTGCTTCTACCGCAGTGAGCTTCAAGCGAGGAGGAGCGGTTTCCATCAGCACACTTCAGTGGAAGCCGTGAGGCTTCCTAATCTGCCGAGCCGTAGGGAGGAATCGTGTCGCGAATACTGATGGGCATTTGCATGCTCTGTCTGCTGGTTCTGGCCTTGCCGCTGTTTCTCGTGGGCGCTGGATTGAAAGCCGGCGTGGCGAAAGTGGAAATCACGCCGCCCACCGGTCTGCGCATGTATGGCTATGCCCAGCGCAAGGAGGGCGTGGCAACAAGTGTGCTGGACCCGCTGTTCGCTCGCGTGCTGGTTCTGGAGACAGGTGGGAAGCGGCTGGCGTTAGTAGTCATGGATTTGGGCCGGGTGCCGGCGCCCGCGTGGATCGAGCGCCTGCGCGAGGACGTCAAGAAGACCAGCGGGATTCCTTACGTGTTGATTGCCGCCACGCACACGCATTCAGGCCCTGCCGTCCGGGACGAGTATCCCCCCAGAGAGGCTCCCGACTGGGAAACGGGAGTACTGGACAAGGTCGAGAAAGCCATCACCGACGCGCACCAGCGCGCTATGGAGGCGCGCCTGGGGACCGGTTACGGGACGGTGGACATCGGCCACAACCGGATTCGAGTGATGCCCGACGGAACAGTCACTATGCTTTGGAACAATCCTACGCGCGTGCCCACGGCGCCCGTCGATCCTACGGTCTCGGTCCTGCGCGTGGACACGGCGGAGGGGAAGCCCTTGGCCATTCTGGTGAACTACGCCTGCCACCCGGTCGTATTCGGCCCGGACAACATGCAGTATTCCGCTGACTATCCGGGAGTGATGATCAATATCGTCGAGCAGGCGTTCGGCGGCAAGCCGCTGGGCATGTTCCTGCAAGGCGGCGGTGGCGATATCGACCCGTATTATGCCGTGCATCCGTTGCAGCAGGACGCTGTGAAGATGCGCGATTGGACCGGTGAGCGTCTAGGCCAGGAAGCCGCCCGCGTGGCGAAGAGCATCCAGACCGCGGCGGTTCCCGACGCGACGCTGGATGTTGCCGAGGATTTGCTGGAGGTCCACATGCGGTGGAATCCGGAGAAGTTTCGGGAAGCGGTGGTGAAATCCTGGGGGCCTGAGGCCGCCGAAACCTTCGATCGGCAAAGCAAAAAAGTGCTGCGCCTGCCCGTCGCCACCGTGCTCATCAACAAGCGGATTGCGCTGATGACCCTGCCGGGCGAGCCGTTTGTGGAACTGCAAATGGCATGGCGGAGCCGCTGCCCGGTCCGCGACGCTTTCTTCCTGGGCTATTGCAACGGATCCTTCGACTACTTCCCGACCATTCGTGCGGCTTCCCTGGGCGGCTACGGCGCGGCCAACAGCAGCACCTGGGTTGAGCTGGGCGCGGGCGAGCGCATGGTGGACCACGCCATCATTAAAGTGTACGAAATGCTGGGCCTCTTGGCCGACACACCGGAGGACCTGAAAAACTAGCGCGACATTCGCTCTTCAATGTTGCGGCCTTTCCATCTCGTCTGCCGGGAGGAGGCAGATAAGATCAGGCGGGCTGGCACTGTACCACCTATCCCGACAGGTCGGCATGGGTCGTCCCTCTCGTCGCAATCGTCGCACCGGCATCCTGCCGGCATCTTGCTCTTGTCCTGCCGCCGAGACGGCGGCGCCGGAGAAGCCACTGCAATCTACTTCCCTCGCCAAGTGGGGGAAGGGGCCGGGCCAAGTAACAACGCCACATGGCTTCTGTTCAACTCGACCAGAGTTAGCGTGGAAGGCGACCGTAAACGAAAGGGGAGCACAGCATGGACAAGAGAATCTCTCGGCGGTCTTTTAATCTACTCGCGGCCAATCTGCTCGCCGGGGGCGCGGTTCTTGGC
>JBEKME010000122.1:0-19368 GCA_050008675.1 Terriglobia bacterium | reverse complement strand
TTATAGAAGGAGGGATAGGAATTGCCGAGATCACCATGACAGTTCCCAACGCCATTCACGTCATGGAACGCGTGGTGGAGAAGTTCGGGGATAAGGTGCTGCTCGGCGCGGGAACGATCCTCGATCCGGAAAGCTGCCGGACAGCTCTGCTGGCAGGCGCGGAGTTCATCGTCACACCCTCCCTCAATCCCCGGGTCATCGAAGTGGCGCGCCGGTATAGCAAGGCGTGTTTCCCTGGCGCCCTCACGCCGACCGAAGTCGTTTGGGCATGGCAGTCAGGCGCGGACATGGTGAAAATATTCCCTTGTGGACCCGTGGGCGGCCCCAGTTACATCAAGGCACTGAAAGGCCCATTCCCGCAGATCGATTTCGTCCCCACGGGCGGAGTCAATCTCGAAACCACACCGGAGTTCATCAAGGCTGGGGCAGCGGCAGTGGCGGTGGGCGGAGAACTAGTGAACGTGAAAGTCCTGAAGGAAGGCAAGCTGGATGTGGTGGTTGCCAATGCCCGAAAGTTCATCGAAGCTGTCCGCTCCGCAAGGGCATCGCTCGGCCAATAGCAAGGCATGAGGACTGAATGACGAGAGAGGAGCGGCTCGAGGCCATCCGACACCGGCCGGGGGTTTCGGTGCTCATCGTGGGAGGCGGGATTAATGGCGTTGGCCTGTTTCGTGAATTGGCTCTGCAAGGAGTGGACGCGCTTCTGGTGGAAAAATCCGATTTCTGCTCCGGCGCCAGTTCTGCCTCCACGCGCATCATTCACGGCGGGCTACGATACCTCGAGAACGGCGAATTTCGCCTGGTCAAAGAAGCCTTGCGGGAGCGAAACCGGCTGCTCAAAAACGCCCCGCATTATGTGAGGCCTCTCCCCACCACCATTCCAATCTTCAGTTGGGCAGATGGCCTGTTTTCGGCCCTGGGAAAGTACCTGGGCTTCAGGGTGCGGCCCAGCGATCGAGGAGCCTTGCTGTTCAAAATTGGATTGTCCTTGTACGACCTCCTCGCAGGAAATCAAGCGGTTTTACCCACTCACCAGTTCAAGTCTCGTCATCTTTCCCTGGCCGCGCGCCCTCAGCTCCACCCGGAGATCGTTTGCACGGCAATTTACTATGATGCCTGGATCAGCTATCCCGAACGGCTCTGCCTGGAACTCGTTCTGGATGCAGAGAGCCAATGTTCAGGCGCGTACGCTTTGAATTATGCACGCCCCAAAGGCGCGAAGGGAGATACGGTTGTCCTGGAAGATGAGATTTCTGGTCGCACATTCGAAATCAAGCCCAGGTTCGTGGTCAATGCCAGTGGGGCCTGGATCGATTTCACCAATCGCGCCCTGGAGCGGCAGACTCAATATATCGGCGGCACCAAAGGCTCGCACATCGTGCTCGAGCATTCCGAACTGCTGGCCGCGACCCAAGGACAGATGCTCTATTTTGCCAATGCGGACGGGCGTATCTGCATCTTTTATCCCTTTTATGGGAAAGTGATTGCGGGTTCCACGGACATACCTGTTACGGACCCCGAAACGGCGTTTTGTGAGGAAGATGAGGTGGACTACATCCTGGAGTCCATGCGCCTGGTTTTCCCCGCCCTCCCGCGTCTGCGGGACCGGTCCAACATTGTTTACCGATTCTGTGGAGTCCGCCCACTGCCCCGCAGTGATTCCTCCACTCCGGGAGAGATCAGCCGAGATCATAGCTGCGCGGTTATCCCGGCGGGGAATGGAATTAACTTTCCGGTTTATTCCCTGATCGGTGGGAAGTGGACCACCTTCCGTGCCTTTGCCGAGCAGGTGGCGGACAAGATTCTCAACCACCTGGCAAGGCCACGCCTGACCAGTTCCGCCGATTTGCCCATTGGCGGCGGCAAGGGCTACCCGCAAACGGCGGCAGAGAAGAGTGCATGGCTGGGTTCCCTGGAGAAAAAGACTCGGCTACCAATCGGGCGTTTGACGGCGTTGCTGGACCGGTATGGGACTCGCGCGGAAGGCCTGGCGCAATTCATCAGTGCTGCGCCTGACCAGCCTCTGCGTTCGTTGCCCGAATACAGCCGGCGCGAAATTCAATTCATAGCGTCGCAGGAGGGCATCGTGCACCTGGATGACCTCATCTTGAGACGGACAATCATGGCTCTCTTGGGTCAATTGAGCCTTGATCTGTTAGAGGAGCTGGCTGTCGTGCTGGCGCCGGTGCTGGAATGGTCGCAGGAAAGAACCCAGCAGGAAATCGAGCGCACGGTAAAACTCTTGAGCGAAGTCCATGGCGTGAAACTTGCGGAAGAGCAGTGACGAGTGACGAGTGACAAGTGACGAGCGCAATTATGAATAGTGAATGGTGAATAGTAAATTGTGGATTGCGGAGGCAGAGTTTGCTTTGCGCGCCGCGCCCAGGGCCTCTGACTGCTACGCTTCCTCAATTCACAATTTACTATTCACTATTCATAATTGCTCCGCCTTGGGCGACGCTTTTCAATGAATCAATGACCCAGTGAATCAATCACTCAATTCCCTCACCCCATCACCAAGCCGCCATTCACGTTGATGACCGCGCCATTAATGTAACTGGCTTCTTCCGAGGCCAGGAACGCTATGGTTGCAGCCACTTCTTCGGCCCGGCCGAAACGCCGCAGGGGAGTCTGGCTGATCCATTCCTGCTCGCGTCCTGCCATACGCTCGAGGAGTAAATCCGTAAGGATACGTCCCGGGGCCACCACGTTTGCCGTGATTCCGTAAGGCCCCAGCTCCTTCGTCAAGGAAAAGGTGAAACCTAGAAGTCCCGATTTCGCTGCCGAGTAGTGCGCATGATTGTTCGACCCGGTGTAAGCCACCTGTGACGAGACATTGATGATCCGTCCCCAGCGGCGTTCTTTCATCGAGGGGATGCACTCACGCGCGTATCGGAAAGCTGCCGTTAAGTTAATAGCCAGAGCTTGTTCCCAATCTTCATCTTTCATATCGACAACAGAAACATCGGTCATCTCGCCGGCGTTGTTCACGAGGATGTCAATCTTCCCCAGCCTCGCCACGGCTTCTTGAACCGATTGCTTAATCGCTCTTGGGTCAAGTACATTGGCTTCGATGGCCAGACCCTGCCCAGCGGATGACTGGATCTGCTCAACCACTTCGTTAGCCTCTTTGATTCGGCTCTGGCAAAGTACGGCTACGGCGGCGCCCTTGGCAGCCAAGGCCAGGCACGTAGCGCGTCCGATGCCTCGCGATCCGCCCGTAATTAAAGCGACGCGGCCCGCAAAGCTTCTGTCCACCGAATTGCTTCTATCCTTGTTGGATAATTCCATTCTCTATACCTCCTGCGGCCAACGGTTCGATTGCACTGCTCAGCCTGACATCCGCACACTCGTCTGCCATGCTATCATTCTGAGCGCAGCGGAGCGAAGAATCTCGCTCTGGACGTTTCTGCCGAGAAACAGCAGGGCGAGATGCTTCGCGGAGTTTACCCTGAGTGTCCATGGGCCTGCGGCCCACCCAAAGAGATGAAAATCGCCCGTGTTGTCACCCCCGCGTAAGCGGGGGTCCACGTCAGTCTACATCGAGCTGGATTCCTCCCGCCATGGCGGGACGGGAATGACCGACATCGGGTGATTTTCGAGAGAGCGAAGCGAACGGGCTCAGCATGACAGTGAGGGGGCGCTCTCCAAGGCGCCGGCGCGTAAATCCATTGCTTTCAACGGATCGATTGCACCGGTCGCGCGCCGACGTCCTGACATCACGGATAGCTGTTTTCGGCTATGCACGCTCAGGATGACAACTTCAAAGGCTTTTTTCAGCAACCCGTTAGAGCTGCCATTTCATCAAAATCATTCCGCAAATGTTCGTATAATTTGCGAAAGATCCTGTAGATGTCCTGATACTTGGAATGATTCTCCAGGTTCGGCTCGAATCGCGTTTTCACTCTTACCATGTCGCGTAAGGCGCGACGGATATCGGGATAAAGACCCAAACCCATGCCGGCCAGGACCGCGTCGCCAAAGGGAGCTCCCACCGGCGCCTCAACCAAGTGAACAGGCATACCCAGGACATCGGCCTTGATTTGATTCCACAGGGCGCTACGCGTGCCGCCACCCACAGAACGAATCTCACTCAGCCGGATACCCGCCCGCCCCGCCACTTCTACATTGTGACACAAAGCAAAGGCCGTACCCTCCAGGATCGCTCTTATCAACGCAGCTTTTGGGGTGGAGAGGGAAAGTCCGAAAAACACGCCTCGAGCATTAGTGTGCCAGAGAGGTGACCGCTCTCCCGCCATGTAAGGCAGGAAAACAACGCCGCAACTCCCAAGCGAAATGTCTGCCGCCTGTTCGGTCAAGAGATCAAATGCATCCGCGTTGAGCCGCGCCGCCCTCTCAACCTCAACTTCTCCCAACTGGTCGCGAAACCATCGCAAGCTGGCGCCGGAGGCAACCATGGCTCCCAGGAGCAAATGGACTCCAGGGATGGCATGAGGCATCGCAATGAAGGCTGCCTCCCTGACCCCGCCCTCATTCGGCATCGTCAGTACTGAGGAGGTCCCCGTCATTTCGACTGCCACACCAGGCTCTACAGCTCCGGCCTCCAGCGCCGCCGCCGCGCTATCGACGGTACCCACCATCACCCGCGTCCCCGGTTGTAGGCCGGTAGCCTCGGCAGCTCTGGGGGTAACCTCTCCATGAAGGCAATGGCCCGCTTTCACCTCGGGAAACTGCACTGGCTCAACGCCACAGGCGTCGCATAACGGTTTATACCATTCCCCACTCGAGTAATCGCGGAGCTGCAACAGAGCGGCGTGCGCCGAATCAAGGCTATAGTCCCCCGTGAGGCGATAGTTAATGTAACCATTGACTTGGACGAATCGCGAAGTCTGTGCCAGGATTTGAGGCTCATGCGTCTTTAACCAAAGCAGCTTGGGCGCGACGTAGAAGGCGTCCGGCCGGTTGCCAGTTACCCGGTAAACCGTTCCCTCCCCTAGAATCTCCTCCAGCCTCTTCGCTTCCTCCTCAGCCCGCCGATCCATCCAAATCATAGCGGGCCGCAGGGGAGTGCCGGTGCGGTTAAGAGGCAGCAAGGCGGGCGCATGCGCACTGACCGCCAAGCCAGCTACCCGCTCTGCGGCCCTCCGCTCTGCGGCCAGGACTTGGCGGGTCGCCTCACAAACTGCTCCCCACCACTCTTCGGGGTCCTGCTCCACCCATCCAGGCCGCACGTGTTGAAGAGCGTATTCGGATCGGCCCATTGCCTTCAGTCGCCCATCGGGGCTCACCAAGGCAGCCTTCGCCCCCGTCGTCCCTACGTCAATCCCCAAAAGCAATTCGTCCAACGAAGCCTCCCTCCTCGAGAGCCATCCGGAAACCCGGCGGGTGGCGCGGACCCGCCGCGGCGGGTCTGCGACCTGTGGGGTCACAGCATCGGGTCCATGGTCAGGAGGGAGGCGTCATTTAAGAAGTAGAATCTCCAACTCGACCACGGCCAGTCTCCTGGCCGCTTCACCAGGCCGCGCTTGACGGGATTGTTGCGCATGTAATTCAATTTCTCTTCCCGCCTCTTGGGGCTCCAGATGTTCATATCATAGAACCGTCGCTGCCGCAGCCGAGGGATGAAAAGATTTTACCTCAGCCTCAAGCGGCATCAGCATGTCGCAGACATCACAAACCGATGTCTGCGCCACCCGCCGCCTTGCCAATCTTTTCGGGTGTGTACCACAACAAGCCCATCCCACCTTCACTTTTCAACAGTCCGTGTTCAACGGAGAAGCTCCTCGGGCCCACGTGCTCCCAGCCGGTCAGGTCTTTTCCGTTGAAGAGTTGTTGCCATTGCTCGGCCAGGGCGCTGCCCGGAAGAAGCGCCAAGGCCAGGGTCAGGATTGCCAGAAGACTTCGTCGATTCATACTTCACCTCCGGGCTCGAATTTCGGTCTCATCAAGCTCGCCATTGTACACAGAAGAGGCGGCATTTTCGAGCCTGCTCTTGTTCACATTTCCGACGGCTCGCGAACGCGGGGAGGGATGCCGCAGGATGCGTGCCGTTGCTCTCGCGCAGACTGGTCTTGCTTATCATTGCCACGGCCACGCGACAGGATGGGCTCGGGGTTCTACACACTCAGTTCTGCTGAAGCAGTTTTACAGAAACAGCTTGACTTTAGGCCGTTTTCTATTTACTATGCATACACGCAGTTGAAACGTAACTGCTGCAGAAAGGGCAGTCCGCACAGAAATTGTTTACCCGTTCCCGTGGTTGGGGTAGGCCGGTTGGATCGGCGCCCCACTGGGTGTCGTCCCTCTCAAAGGGAACGACAGTTGGCGCGCAAGGCAGGTGCCAGCTCGGTTGACATCGCGGCGCCGCCCCCCCGCGCGTGGGGTTTCCCTTGGCGTAGGGACGGGCCGGAAGGCTGCACGCCGTAGCTTGCTCCGGATCGAGAGACGGTCTCTCCCAGTCGCCTACCGCCGACGTCAGCGGACGGAAGATGCATAGTTCCGCACCGATCTCATCGCCGGGGTGGGCTGAGGAACGGTGGCGCACGATCGGGTACAAAGAAGCGCGGACTGACTTCACATCCAGAAAAAGGAGACTTAGATGACCGACATACCGAGCAATGAAACTGTGCGGGGGGGGGCGCTCGTTCCTGTGATAGGCAAGCTGCCGCCCCTCAGTTCCAAAAACCTCAATCGACTTGCCGTATTCTTGGTGCAGGGCAATAAAGTCCTAAGCGAAACCCCCGTGAAAGCGAATGGTACTTTCCAGTTGCACGTAGTTCCGCAGTTGGCGCGCGACCCGAGCGTCTATGCGGTGTTGGGGCCCAAGGGCCTGGATCCTCAGTCGTTAGCTGCTCACGCGGATTTGCCCCGGCTTTCCCTCGCCAGCGCGCGCGGGCATGAGAAAGGCGCGGTGTCACTCGACTTTGCCGAACTCAACATCGATGATGAGTTCATCGACATCTGGTGGATCTGGTGCCGGGAATACACGGTCTCGGGAGCGCTCGATACCTCTGCGAATTGCCCCGTGCCTGGCGCCCAAGTGACGGTCTACAACGTCACGACCGGCGTTAGCGGGCTTGTGGCTACTCCGATTGTCACCGTGCCGACAGACCCCAGCGGGAACTTTTCCGCGAGCTTCAACTGGTGCTCGCGCCTGTGCCTTTGGCCGTGCTGGCCCTGGTGGTGGCGCTGCTGGCCGTGGTGGTGGGAACTGGACATCTTGGCGGTGATCGAGAACATCGAGCGCCAGCTCCAGGTAAAGGCGTCCGCGCCCTCCGTCAAGCTGCAATTCCCCAACGTCGCACCCTTGCGACAGCCTGATGGCGCCGACCTAATAACCGGCCAGGGGTTCGCCAGCGCGCGCGCCGGTACGGCACTGAAGCCCGACGCGGCCCGTACGGCGTTGATTGCTTCCAAGTTTGCGGATGTACGTATTCGCGAGTACTTCCCCTGGTGGTGGTGGTGCTGCGACAATCCCAACATTCTCTTCAGCGCAACTCAGGGGGCAAACACCATCCTCGACGAAGATCCGAACACCAGTACTCGGTGGTGCTTCGACAGCGGCCAGTCGGTCACTCTGGTGGGCAATAACCTGAGCATTGGGGCTTGTCCTATCACCGAGGTCCCAGAGGGATTCACTTGGACATCGGTGGGCGGGGGGCCGCCAACCCAGGTGCTGGTCCCGGACATCACCCTGGGCTACGCCAATGGCACCGCGGGCAACGACGCCAGCAACATGGCCTTCGCCGGGACGCTGAATCTCTATGGCGCGATAGGCTCCAATATCGCGTTCTATCAGGTCCTTGCAGGCCAATGGGATGGCAACGGCAACCCTGCGCGTGGAGGCACGGCGCCGGTCACTTCCCAGCCGCTCGGGTTTTCGGCTCAACTGATCTCCAACGTGTCCATCTACAGAGGCGCCACGATGACTGTGGAGACGGATGCGGTCATCCTGGGGCCGTGCAGCTTCAATGGGAACGATCACCTCTACATGACCCAAAACCAGCGCCCGAACGCGCCGGCCGCCGTCACTGCCCAGATTGGCGCTTTCCCGACCGTCAATACCGGTGCCGGAGACTTCATTATCGGCTGGTCGGATATCGGACTGGTGCTCAGCGCCCCGGCGTCGGCCTTGATCGGCGGGGCGCCCACGGGCGGCGTCAGCCTCTCGATTGCCGCCTATGATATCAGCGGCAACCCCGTGTCGCTGGTCACCGACATCCCGCTCACGCTGATGATTGATACGACCGGCTTTACCCCCACAATCGACAGCTACGCGGTCTACAACGGGGACGGCACACCGGCCACTGAAACCCCGGCGTCGAGCCTCGTCTGCCCATCGTACCAGATCACGCCAGGCGGGTACGTGCTGCTGCACGTCACTGTCGACGATCCAAACGGGCATCTCTTCCAGTACCAGATCGAGACCCAATATGGCAATGGATCGCTTGCTGCCCCTACCACGAATCCTTTGTATCGCGGTTATGCGCAGAACCCGTCGACGTTCACACCACCCTCGCCTCCAACCCAGCTCTACGGCGTCGACGCGGGCTACGGCGTGCCAAACGCCCAGCCGCCCGTGGCGCCGCCACCCACGCCCGCTCCCACGAATTGGACTTTCGTCGGCGGTGGGGACACGATTCAAATCATGATTCCACAGAGCTGCTGCTATGACTTTCAGTTGTGGGCTGGCAAACGGATCACCGATGGTACGACCTTCGTCTGCACGTGGGGTAATCCCGCGTACCAGACGGTGAATATTACCGTCGTCGTCCCCCCTGCGTCGTAGTCTCCCGTGGGTGCTTTCACCGGCGGCTTGCATCCGCCGGCAAAGAGGCGGCGGGCCGGTCGGTGGTAACCCGGCTCGCCGCTTCACGTCCTGGGGAGCAAATGAGATAGCAATGCGCTACTATTGGGTGGTGCTCGGCATTCTTACGGTCTGGCGCGTAACACACCTGCTCAACGCTGAAGATGGGCCGTGGGATTTGCTGGTCCGTTTCCGGCGGCGCGTTGGAACAGGCTTCTGGGGCAAACTCCTCGATTGCTTTCTTTGTTTGAGCGTCTGGGTGTCCGCGCCTTTGGCGGTACTGCTTGGGAGCCGATGGAAAGAGCGGCTCCTTTTGTGGCCGGCGCTGTCCGCCGGGGCGATCCTGCTGGAACGTCTGACAGGGAAAGAGCAGGCAGCGCCGCCGGCCCTTTATTTTGAAGAACCGGAGAATCCCCATGTGTTGCGGCAAGAACCGACAACAGTTCCTCGGGAATCTGATCGCGGCGCCACGGGGCGCGGCAACGGCGAGCCCTCTGAGAGCTAGACCAGCGTATGTGGCCCCGCGCACCCCGGCGCCCGGTCTCTCGACCCCGGCGCTGGCGCAGCCATCCCGAGGGCCGGCGCGAAGCATGCCCTCCCGCGTTGTGCCGTACGCACCGCAGTTTGAATACATCGGCCGCACCGCGCTCACCGTGGCAGGACCGGTGACCCGCCAAGCCTACTATTTCGATCGACCCGGCGCGCGGCTAGCGGTGGATCCGCGCGACAGCCCTTGGCTGATGTCCGTTCCCCACTTGAGGCCGGTAACCCGCCGTTGAGCGGATCGCCGCCACGCTGGTAAGGGCTTGCGGGTGGCGCAGACATCGTTTGTTGATGTCTGCGACCTGTGGGTCACAGCATCGGGTCCATGGTCAGGAGCGAGGCGTCATTTAAGAAGTAGAATCTTCCCGCCGCGGCGGGACCACGGCCAGTCTCCTGGCCGCTTCACTAGGCCGCGCTTGACGGGATTGTTGCGCATGTAATTCAATTTCTCGTCCCGCCTCTTGGGGCTCCAGATGTTCATATCATAGAACCGTCGCTGCCGCAGCCGGGGGATGAAAAGATTTTACCTCAGCCTCAAGCGGCATCAGCATGTCGCAGACATCACAAACCGATGTTTGCGCCACCTGCCCGAAAAAGGGGTTTGTGGATGGGTTTCTAGTGGTTGTGTTCGCAAATGTTGCTAAATCCAAACGCTCAGGGCAGCTTTGGGCCGCGTGTCGGAGAGTGCGGACCAGCACCACCCCCTGACCCCCTCCTCAACTGAGGAGGGGAGAACAGCATCGCTAGCCTTCAACACTTGCCATTGTCAATCGAACCATCGGCTGGCCGTGCAGCCTGCCCCGTGAAACACAACCGAGATATATCATCCGTGCTAAAATCATAGTTCGGATTCGGGGCGCGAGGTCGAAGGCTCGAGGCCCGCCGCCCCGATATTTTTTTCTCCGGGAAGACTGTTTGCAATGAAGCAAATCCTTTTGACCAATGACGACGGGATCCAGGCGCCGGGGCTGAAGTCTCTGGAAGAGAGCTTGGCGTCGTTAGGCGAAGTCACCGTGGTAGCGCCGGACAGGGAGATGAGCGGCGCCAGCCAGTCCATCAGCGTGCATGCGCCGCTGCGCGTTCGTCAGCTTGATGAGCGGCACTACGCTGTTTCAGGCACGCCCGCTGACACTGTCATTATCGCTCTCTACCACCTCCTTCCGCAGAAACCCGATCTTGTGGTTTCCGGCATCAACCCGGGCGGCAACCTGGGGGAAAGCGTGGTTTACTCGGGTACCGTGGCGGCAGCCATGGAGGCTGTGCTGCACGGTGTGCCGTCGATCGCAATATCCCTGGCCACGCGCAAGCACCTGGATTTTTCCAGCGCCGCCACATTCGCCGCCCAACTGGCTGCAAAGGTCCTGGAGGAAGGCTTGCCCGAAGGCGTGATGCTTAACGTGAACGTCCCGCGCGGCGAAGTGTGCGGCGTACGTCTGACGCGCCAAAGCCAGAAGATTTCGCAGAACCTGGTGCTGGAAAAGAAGGACCCGCGCGGCCGCCCCTATTATTGGCTTGATGAAACAGTGGAACTTAGTGAGGCTGAGCCGGATTCCGACTATGCCGCCATCCTCGCCCACGAGGTTTCCGTTACCCCCCTGCACGTTGACCGCACGCATTACCCCAGCCTCAATCACCTTTCCCGCTGGCTGCCCGCTTTACAGGTGACCGTGAGCAGGTAGCGTGGGCTTATTTTTTTTGACAACAGCAACCCTCGGGAAATAGAATTGGTATTTTAAGGGGATTTCGAGACACCAACTCAAAAGATGATTGTTTGCTGCAACGCGTGATCCGAACGTTGCCCAGGTCGCAGGAAGGCTGACCGACTGCGCAGCATGGACGGCTTTAATCTGTTGGGGCTTCCTCCATGGCCCAGATTTTTCATCGCAGCACCAATACAATTTCGCGGGTGAGTATCTATGGGGCGGTATTTATCGCCGCCGCTCTCGGCTACCTTGGTTGGGCCATCACCCAATCACCTTACTTCACCGACGTCAGCGTAGCCCGGCAACAGCCTGTACCTTTCAGCCACAAGCATCACGTGACCGATGACGGGATTGATTGCCGCTACTGTCACACTTCAGTCGAGAAATCATCCTTCGCCGGCCTTCCCTCAACCCATATCTGCATGAGCTGTCACTCGAAGTTATGGCTTAACAGCCCGATGCTGGAACCCGTGCGCATGAGTTATCAGACCGACAAGTCACTCGAGTGGACGCGAGTCAACGCGCTTCCCGACTTTGCGTATTTTGACCACAGTATTCACATCCATAAGGGCGTTGGCTGCACCACCTGCCATGGCCCGGTTGGAGACATGCCTCTCACCTGGCGAGCCAACACGCTTTACATGCGCTGGTGTCTTGATTGCCATAAACACCCGGAGCGTTACGTCAGGCGACGCGAGGATGTTTTCAAGGCCGATTACAAACCACCCCAAGACCAGCTCGCCCTGGGGCGACAACTGGTGAAGGAATACAAGATTGGGGATGCGAGGCAACTGACCGACTGTTACACATGCCACAGGTAAGCTGCAATGGCGGGAAAAGTTAATGGCCGATAGAGAGAACACAAGGCGGGCTGACGATCTGGTCAAGCACGTAGCGCCGGTCCCGCGCACGGCGGGACCGGCATCTGCCGCCCCTTCTCCCGCGACTGCGGGATCAGGGCAGGCTCTAAAGGGCGGCGCTACGCCACCCGCGAATGACGCCAAGAAGCGGTTTTGGCGCGGCCTGGACGAGCTGGCGGAGACTGTCGAGTACAAGAATTTCCTTCGTCATGAGTACCCGTACGGGGCCGTCAGCGAAGTCAACACCCTCGGACGCCGCGATGTTCTCAAGCTGATGGCCGCGTCCGCTGCTTTTGCGGGCCTTACCGCGTGCACGAAGCTCCCCACCGAAAAAATCGTCCCTTACGCTCAACAGGCGCCTGAGGAATTCATTCCGGGCAAGCCGTTGTTCTACGCTACTGCTATGCCTTTCGGTGGTGTGGGCACGGGACTGCTGGTGGAAAACCACATGGGCCGCCCAACGAAGGTCGAGGGGAATCCCGGGCATCCCGCCAGCCTTGGGGCCGCCGATATCTTTGCGCAAGCTTCAGTACTCGATCTCTACGATCCGGACCGCTCGCAGGTGGCCATCCGCAATGGCCGGATTGGAAGTTGGAGCGCCTTCCTCACGGCGGTAGAGGAGCTCCGATTGCAGCTCGCCGCCAACAAGGGAGCAGGGTTCCGGCTGTTGACGGAGACCGTCACTTCGCCGGCGCTCGCCGACCAAATTCATTCTCTGCTGGCTCAATTCCCATCCGCAAAATGGCACCAGTTTGAGCCCTGCGGCCGCGACGCTGCGCGCGAGGGCTCGCGCCTGGCTTTCGGTGAGTACATCAACACGGTCCATAGATTTGACCAGCCAGACGTAGTCCTTTCTCTTGATTCCGACTTTCTCTCCTCAGGGCCGGGCAGTCTGCGTTACGCGCATGACCTTGCCGGCAAGCGACGGATTTCCGACCGCCAATCGACGATGAACCGGCTGTACGTTGTGGAGAGCACGCCGTCGGCTACCGGAGCCATGGCAGACCATCGGCTGCCCTTACGCGCTTCGGACGTGGAAGCTTTTGCCTGCGTGGTAGCGGAAGGGCTGGGAGTTAAAGCGCTGTCGGGAGCGCAGCCAAGGTTCTCAAGCCTTCCTGCCGATTGGCTCCCCGCGCTCATCCGTGATCTTCAGAATCACCGCGGGGTGAGTTTGGTGGTCGCAGGCGATCAGCAGCCGCCCGTCGTGCACGCGCTGGCGCACGCCATGAATGAAGCGCTGGGGAACGTGGGCAAGACCGTTTACTACACGGCGCCCCTCGAGGCAAACCCGGTCAATCAAATCCAATCCCTGCGCGAGCTGGTTTCAGAGATCGAAGCCGGCCAAGTCGATGTGCTGTTGATGCTGGGCGGCAACCCGGTTTTCACTGCGCCTGCGGACATGCAATTTCGAGAGAAGCTTCTCCAGGTTGGCCTGCGAATCCATCTCGGGCAGCACGAAGACGAGACCGCTGAACTCTGCCATTGGCACATCCCCGAAGCACATTATCTCGAGTCGTGGGGCGATGTCCGGGCCTTCGACGGGACCGTAAGTATCATCCAGCCGCTCATCGCCCCACTTTACGAGGGCAAGTCCCCGCACGAGCTGCTTTCGGTGCTCCAAGGCGAGGCAGGCCGGCAAGCCCACGCCGTTCTCCAGGACTACTGGAAGCGCCAGACGCCCGGTGCGAATTTTGAAGCGACCTGGAAATCCTGGCTCAACGACGGAGTAGTTGCGGGGACAGCTTTGCCTCCCAAGCCAGTGAAGCTCGTGCCCGATTTCCACGCACGGCTCTCTCAGAACGCAGTCGCCGGCCACAGTCAGAGCCGCGGCCTTGAAATCATCTTCCGGCCAGACCCCACAATTTGGGACGGGCAGTTTGCTAACAATGGCTGGCTCCAGGAATTGCCGAAGCCCCTGACCAAGCTCACCTGGGATAACGCCGCCATGCTCAGCCTCGCCACCGCGGGGCGCCTTGGGGTGAAGAACGGGGAGGTGGTGAAACTCCGCTTCGATGGTCGCGAGGTTCAAGCCCCTATCTGGGTCATGCCGGGTCACGCGGATGAGTCTGTCACGGCGCACCTGGGCTACGGGCGAAGGCGGGCGGGTAAGGTGGGCTCGGGGATCGGGTTCAACGCCTACGCGATTCGCCCCTCGAGTGCGCCATGGTTTGGCTCCGGGCTTGAAATCGCGAAGACGGGCGACCTGTACAGTCTGGCGACCACGCAGCATCACCACATCATCACCGGCCAGAACCAGAAGAAAGAAGAAGAGGAAAGCGTTGCGGCGGGCCGGCGAGACCTTGTGAGGGTTGCCGCAATCGAGGAGTTTCGGAAGAACCCGGATTTTGCCAAGGACTCGGAGGAACGGACCACGCATGCTCCCTCGCTTTATCCCGGCTTTAAGGACGAGGGATACTCCTGGGGCATGGCGATCGATCTGAACAACTGCACCGGCTGCAATGCCTGTGTGATGGCATGCCAGTCTGAAAACAACATCCCCGTGGTCGGCAAGGAGCAGGTGGCGCGGGGCCGCGAGATGCACTGGATCCGGGTGGATACCTACTTCCGCGGGGCTCTGGAGAATCCGGAGACTTACAACGAAATCGTGCTGTGCATGCAGTGCGAGAATGCTCCCTGCGAATCCGTCTGCCCTGTGGGCGCCACGGTCCACAGCCCCGAGGGCCTCAATGAAATGGTTTACAACCGCTGCGTGGGCACGCGGTATTGTTCCAACAACTGCCCCTACAAGGTAAGGCGCTTCAACTTCAAACTCTTTCAGGATTGGACGACACCCAGTTTGGTCCCTATGCGGAATCCGAACGTGACGGTCCGGAGCCGGGGAGTGATGGAGAAATGCACCTATTGCATCCAGCGCATCAATGCAAGAAAGATTGAGGCGGAAGAGCAGAATCGCGAAGTGCGCGATGGGGAGATTCTCACGGCGTGCCAGCAAACCTGCCCGACGCAGGCCATTGTTTTCGGAAACATCAAAGATCCCAACAGCCGCGTATCCAAGCTGAGAGCGCAATCCAGAAACTACGCGCTGTTGACGGATTTGAACACGCGACCACGGACCACTTATTTGGCCAGGCTGCGAAACCCCAACCCGGAGATCAAGGAGTAATCGTTGAGGCCCGAGGCACCAGACAAGACAGCCGCCGCTCAGCCGGCTAGCCCCTTTCTTGGGCCCGGCCATACTTACGCGTCGGTCACCGACAAGATCAGCTCCATTGTCTTGGTGGAAGGCACGAGGAAGGGCTGGTTGGCGGGGTTTGCCATCGCCTTTGCACTCTTCATGCTCTTCAACATGGCGCTGGCTTACCTGCTTTACATCGGCGTGGGCATCTGGGGAATCAACATCCCCATTGCCTGGGGATTTGCCATTGTCAATTTTGTTTGGTGGATCGGAATCGGTCACGCCGGGACGCTGATTTCAGCCTTCCTGCTGTTGATGCGCCAGGCTTGGCGGCAGTCTATCAACCGCTTTGCCGAGGCGATGACGCTGTTCGCAGTTGCCTGCGCGGGGATGTTCCCGCTCCTGCATATGGGCCGCCCATGGCTGTTTTATTGGCTGGCGCCCTACCCCGACACGATGGGGACTTGGCCGCAATTCCGCAGCCCGCTGGTTTGGGACGTCTTCGCGGTATCCACGTACGCAACTATTTCGCTCCTCTTCTGGTTTGTGGGCTTGATTCCCGATCTGGCCACCTTGCGCGATCGCGCCAAGCAGCGCCTGGCTAAAGTCGCCTACGGCGTGTTAGCCATGGGGTGGCGCGGCTCGGCTGTACACTGGCGCAATTATGAAATGGCTTCCTTGTTGCTCGCGGGGCTCGCCACCCCGCTGGTTGTCTCTGTCCACACGGTAGTGAGCTTTGATTTCGCCATTGCCATTGTACCCGGCTGGCACAGCACCATTTTCCCGCCCTATTTTGTTGCGGGCGCCATTTATTCGGGCTTTGCCATGGTGTTAACGCTGGCAATCCCGCTCCGATATTTTTACAAGCTGGAAGACTTCGTCACCGGACGGCACCTGGACAACATGGGGAAAATGCTGCTGGCGACGGGCTTGATCGTGGCCTACGGCTACGTGATGGAGACGTTTTCGGCCTTTTACAGTGGGAACCAGTACGACAGGTTCATGATCATGAATCGCATGACTGGCCCTTATGCTCCTGTCTACTGGATCCTCATCACGTGCAATATTGCCATCCCCCTGACACTTCTCTGGTCCTCACGCATCCGGAGAAACGTGCTGGCGCTTTTCGTGATTTCGCTGGTGATCCAGACCGGGATGTGGCTGGAGCGCTTTGTCATCGTCGTAACCAGTTTGCATCGCGATTTCATGCCCTCTGCGTGGGGGATGTACCACCCAACGATATGGGACTGGGCGACTTTCATTGGAACTATCGGCCTGTTCTTCACCTTGTTCCTGCTCTTCATCCGCTACCTGCCGATGATTTCGATCTTCGAGATGCGGGAACTGGTGCACAAGAGGAGGGATTGAATCATTGATTCATCGGGTCATTGATTCATTGAAAGAATCGTAGCGCAGGACCCGCTCTCCGGTCCTGCGGCTCTTCAAAGCTTGGAGGCAGTCAGCAGTAAGCAGACGGCAGTAAGCAGTGGGGAGAAGAGGGAAATTCATAATTCAGAATTCGGAACAGAATTGCCCCAGCCCCCAGCCCCATTCTTTACGTATGAAGCGACACGCAATTTACGGCCTGTTGGCCGAATTCGAAAACTCGGAAGACCTGCTCAGTGCTGCCCAGCGCGCGCACGAAGCTGGATACCGCGGGTTGGATGCGTTCTCACCTTTTCCCATCGAGGGATTGGCGGATGCGGTGGGTTTTCGCAGCACGCGCGTCCCGCTCCTCTGCCTGGTGGGAGGACTCATCGGATGTTTTGGGGGCTTCTTCCTCCAATACTGGCCGAACGTTATCGGCTATCCCCTGGACATCGGTGGCAAGCCTTACAATAGCTGGCCTAATTTCATCCCCATTACTTTTGAGCTGACGATTCTCTGCGCGGGTCTGGCCACTGTACTCGGAATGCTGGCGCTCAATGGATTGCCCACTCCCTATCATCCGGTTTTTAACGTCCCCCGTTTCGAGCTGGCCACGCGAAACCGGTTCTTCCTGTGCATCAAGGCGTGGGATCCGAAGTTCGATTTGCAGAAGACCAGGGAATTTTTGGCGACCCTGAAAGCCAAAGAGGTTTCAGAGATTGAGTCCTAAAACAAGTCAAGAAACAGCCCTCTCCCTTGGGGAGAGGGTGGCGAGCGTAGCGAGCCGGGCGAGGGGTTGCTTGCTGGGCCCCCTGAACCCTCCGCGCCGTGCAACTAACCCCTCACCCGGCCCGCGCCGGCTGGTGAAAACGCCGGTCGCGGTCCACCCTCTCCCCAGGGAAGAGGGCTGGCGATTCAACATTTCTCACCCTCTCCCCAGGGCTGAGGGCGAAGACCCAATTTCCGGGGTAGGTCACGATCCCAATTCTGGCTCACCTCGGAAGACGGTTTTGGCGGCGGCTCTGCGCTGGGTTTGTGTCGGGCTCTGCGGGCTGTTTCTGTTCGGGTGCCGGCTGGACATGCACGTCCAACCAAAGTACAAGCCGCTCGACCCCAGCACCTTCTTTGACGACGGCAGGTCCGCGCGGCCGGAAGTTCCAGGCACCGTGGCGCACGGGCATTTACGCACCGACGAACTTCTGTTCACGGGCAAGGTCAATGGAGAACCGTCGGAGGCCTTTCCATTCCCCGTCACGCGTGAGGTGCTGGAGCGCGGCCGCGAGCGCTACAACATCTACTGCTCGCCCTGTCACGACTACACGGGCAGTGGACGGGGGATGGTCGTCCAAAGAGGTTTCCCGCCTCCACCTTCTTATCACCTTGAGCGATTGGTGAAGGCCCCGGCGGGGCATTTCTTTGAGGTCATTAGCAACGGTTATGGGGCCATGTACAGTTACGCGTCGCGCGTGACTCCGGAGGATCGCTGGGCCATCGTCGCTTACATTCGGGCCCTCCAGTTAAGCCAGCATGCGACGCTGGAGGATGTGCCACCACAAGAAAGGGAGCATTTAACGGAACAGGCTAAATGAATTCGACGGAATCCATCCAAACCGGTCTGGACCGCTTCCAGAGGGGTTCGCTGGTCGTCGGCCTGGTGGCTCTGACGCTCTGTTTCGCCGGGGCATTCCACAGCCCTGTGCAGTTCTTTCGCTCCTACCTCCTGGCGTTTGTGTTCTGGGTCGGTGTGGCGCTGGGGTGCACCGCCATTTTGATGTTGCACCACATGGTGGGTGGGAGGTGGGGCTTTCTGCTGCGCCGCCTGCTCGAATCGGGAACACGAACATTCTATTTGATGGCCGTTTTGGCGCTGCCTCTACTGTTCGGCTTGCGCCTCCTTTACAGTTGGGCAGATCCGGAGAAAGTCAAGCTGGACCCTATCCTGCAATACAAGCAGCCTTACTTGAACGTTCCGTTTTTCATTCTCCGCACGGTGATTTACTTTATCGCCTGGATTGCGCTGGCCTACTTCCTCAACAAGTGGTCCCGGGAGCAGGACGAGACCGCGAACCCCCACCTGGCGAAGCGCCTCCAGAACCTCAGCGGGCCCGGTATGGTCATTTATGCGCTGACCGTCACCTTCGCGTCGGTTGACTGGGTGATGTCGCTCGAACCCCGGTGGTTCTCGACCATCTATGGAATGATCTTCATGGTCACGCAAGCGCTGGCGGCGATGTCCATCGTGACCATTGCCGTTATCCTGCTTTCAACCCAGAAACCTCTCTCTGGGCTCGTTTCCAACCGGGTCCTGAATGACTATGGGAACCTGCTCCTGACCTTCACCATGCTCTGGGCTTATCTCTCTTTCTCACAGTACCTCATCATCTGGTCGGGGAACCTACAGGATGAGATTCCCTGGTACGTCAGCCGCGCCTCGGGTGGATGGGCCTGGGTGGCGATGGCACTCATCGTCTTTCACTTTGCCGTACCCTTTCTTCTGCTCTTATCCCGCTTTGTAACACGCAGGACGCTATGGCTGGGAATCGTTGCTGCCATTCAGATCGTCATGAGCGTGATTGATATCTTCTGGCTCACGGCGCCTGCTTACGAGCGGGCAGGTCCCCAGTTTCACTGGATGGACTGGGCGGCGATTCTCGGCATCGGCGGCGTTTGGATTTGGCGATTCACCGCAAGCCTGAAAGGCAGGCCGCTGCTGCCACTTCACGATCCCCAAATGGAGGGCTAAGTCACCATGCGTAGAACAGGCGTGGCTCGTGACTGGAGTTCCCACATTTGTGCTGAGGTATTTCTGTGCATCGGTCGTCTGCTACGGCAATGCCTGACGCCCAAAGAGCCAAGGCCCTCTCCCCCTTGGGGGACGGGCGTGGCTCGTGACTGGAGTTCCCACATTTGTGCTGAGGTATTTCTGTGCATCGGTCGTCTGCTACGGCAATGCCTGACGCCCAAAGAGCCAAGGCCCTCTCCCCCTTGGGG
>JBEKME010000121.1:0-19446 GCA_050008675.1 Terriglobia bacterium | reverse complement strand
GATTGACCAGCGGCCCACCGCTGTTGCCGGGATTGATCGCCGCATCCGTCTGGATGAAGCGCTTGAACTGCCCCTGCACTCCACCCTCGATGTCGCGTCCCTTGGCGCTCACGATACCGGCGGTTACGGTAGAATCCAAACCGAAAGGACTGCCGATTGCTAACACCCAATCGCCAACTCGCATGGCGTCAGAATCGCCAAATGGGGCGGCCGTCAGCAGCTTGTCCGTGTCAATCTTGATAATCGCGAGGTCCGTCCATCGATCGGAGCCGATGATCTTAGCCTTGTACCTGGTAATGTCGTCTCCGTACAGGGATACGTTGATCCGATCAACGGGCTTATCCTCACCATTCTGCGTAACCACGTGATAGTTCGTGAGGATGTAGCCATTCGCACCTAGGATAACTCCGGAACCTAGACTTTGTTGCCTGAGATCCCCCAAAGGGGCGCCGGGCGATTCGAAAAACTTGTCGAAGAAATCACCGAAGGGTGTCTCGTCGGGCCCATGAAAGCGTCGGCGGGGGATGCGAACCGTGCTCTCAGTGTTAATGTTCACGACGGCAGGCGCGAGGGCATCCGCAATCTGGGCAAACGAGCTTGATAGCTCTGCAGGTGAAGGAGGAGGAAGCGGCTTGGCGTCCCGAGCCACTGGTGAACTTCTGGCAGCACGCACCCCGTGGGAAACCACCGTGCCGATCAAGATTCCGATCCCCAGCGTCACGACGATTACGACCGCCGGGAAAAACTTACGTCCGCTTGTGCTCATCCCGCTTCCCCTCTCAACGCCCGTACCGTTCTTCAGGGGGCGCACAAATCCATTATAGCATCACCGTGCCACCGAACTCCTGCGTACTTTGACGAAGGTATCCGCCCCCAGTAACCATCCGCCGCTCTTCGTAGAGACCCAGGCAAGAGTCGGCAGTAAGCAGTCGGCCGTAAACAGTAATGCGGAAAAGCAGGGACGAAGCGCTGGGTGCCAGGGGCCAGGGGATGGAACTTCCCTAGCCCCCAGTCCCCACCCCCCCGTACGTGCCGGTCGACCCGGAACCTGATTTCCCCCACCTACCGCTTGCTACCTACGACCTACCGTTTTTCCCCACCCACCACCTACCACATACCACCTACCGTCCCACAGCTAGCCTTCCACGGGGGAAGGCAGGCTGCTACCCCAAATCTCCGAAATCACCATGCCTGCCAGAATCAATCCCGAGCCCAGCAGCACCCTGCCTCCAAAGTGTTCCCCAATCACCAGCCAGGAAGAGAGTGCAGCAAATACGGGCTCCAGTGCAAAGATCAGCGCCGTGTGCGCGGCTGGGGTGTATTGTTGTGCCCAATTCTGAACAGAGAAAGCTACCCCAGTTGCCAGCACCGCCGTTACCAGGATTGCCCCTACCAGCCGGCCGGTCAAATGCAGGGTTTGATCCCGCACAAATGGAAGCGCGACTAATGAGAGCAGACCGACCACCAAAACCTGCACAGGCACGAGATGGAGAAAGGAAAACTTCTTCGTATAGTGCCCCACAAGGACGATATGAACCGCAAAAGAAAGTGCACCCGCCAGCGTAAGTATGTCTCCCCTGTTCACCCCTGCCATGCCTGACGGGGCAACCAGGAGATAGATCCCGAAAAGTCCCAAGACTCCCCCGACAAGGGTCGCAGAGCCCATTCTAAAGCCGGAGAGCATCATGATCACCGGCACCAGGATCACACTGAAACCAGTGAGGAACGCGCTTTTCGAGGGCGTGGTATATATCAAGCCCCAGGTCTGAAAGAGGTATCCTGCGAACAGGAATAGTCCCAGGATTGAACCGGGAAGGATGGTAGCCCGATCCACCCGCCCTCGCCCCAGGATTGCCAGAAGGAGAAGTCCGGCGAGCATAAAGCGCACTGCCAGGAAAGGCAGTGGAGAAGCGTCGGCGAGCGCCCCTTTGACGACCACAAAAGTGCACCCCCAGATGGCGGTAACCACCACCAGGAAAGCTTCGGCTTTTGTTCTGGCACTCAAGGATATCCACTCCCGGAATCCGGGGACGGCGCTTCGATCCCCGGAGGGGTCGCAAGGTTCTTTGGGCAAAGGATGGCCGGAGGATTGTCATTCCGAGCCGCTCACTGTCATTCCGAGCGTAGCGAGGAATCTCGCCGTGCCCGTTCGGGGTAAACTGCGCGAGGAATCTCGCTCTGTGCCTCAAGCTTCTTTGGGCAAAGAATGGCTGGAGGGCCGCAAAATTGATTCATTGGTCCATTGATTCATTGGTCCATTTCACCTGCCGCTGTTTGGTCTTTGCAATGATTCAATGATTCAATGAATCAATTCGACTCACTTCTTTCCGCTGAAGTCGCCCAGCAGGTTCACAGACCTCGGCTCATACTTTTGCCCGGCCGTCGAGTGGTCAGCCAAGGCGGGCCGGTAAAGCGTGCGGCAACGCTCGCAGCGGTAAACCTCCGCGGCTCTGCCGAACGCCTTGATGGCTTCCTCTTCCTCCGCGCTGGAAAAGAGACGATGCGGATCGTCGTAATACCAACGCTTGAGGTGGCCGACGCAAAGCTCTCCCTTCGCGTCTTTCTCATCACAAGCCCTCTGGCCGGGTTTCTTCTCTTTGACTTTGAAAGCCACGTCACCCCCCCGGAATTGATTCATTGATTCATTTCTGCATTGAATCATTGCAAAGTTAATAGTCGACAGTCAACAGTTCAAAGCTCATTGATTCATTGGTTCATTGATTCATTGAATCATTGAAAGTACAACCGAAGGAGATGGGTCAAATGAGTCAATGACTCAATGGATCAATTTTCAGTACTCGACTTCCACCAGGCAAAGTCCCTGGGCCGGAGCCGTGGGACCGGCCATGGTGCGGTCGCGGGCTTTGAGAATTCGGATGATACCACCTGGTTCCAACTTCCCTCGCCCGACCTCCAGGAGCGTGCCCACCATGTTGCGCACCATGTGGTGAAGAAACCCATTCCCGGAAACCTCGTAGATCAGCATGGATGTCCGGGGGTGGCGGAAAATTCGCGAAGCGAATATTCTTCGCACCATTGCCGTTTCGATTTTGTGCGCAGCCGGCTGGCCACCGCTTCCACTGTCCTGCCGAGGCGCATCTCGGTCTTTGCCTGCACCCTGGCAACTCTCTTCCGCGGCGGACCCATCGACGGCCGCGAAGCTGGTGAAGTCGTGTTCCCCTTCAAATAGTTTCGCCGCCTCCGCCATACGCTCACCGTCCAGGGGAAACGGATAGTGCCAAACGAATCGCCAAAGAAAAGGTGAGCAGACCGGAGCCTGGAAAATCCGGTAGCGATAAGTCTTCGAACGAACGTCGTAGCGGGCGTGAAACTTGGCAGAGACTTCGTGGGATTCCTTGATGCGCACTGTGGGCGGTAGAGCATCATTCAGTGCTTTCACGAGGTTTTCGCAGGGGATAGGGCAATCCGTTTTGAAGTTGGCCACTTGGTTGAAGGCATGTACCCCGGCGTCGGTCCGCCCGGATCCCCAAACCTGTGCCCTTTCGCCGAGAATTCTCTCGATTGCCGATTCGAGGCACTCCTGCACTGTCAGCGCATTCGACTGGCGCTGCCAGCCATGAAAATCCGTCCCGTCGTAGGCGATTAGCAAGCGGATATTGCGCATAAAGCGGTGGTCTGTCGACAGTTCTCAGTAGTCAGTTGCGCCAGTCCCTCCGGCACCCGCTGCTAACTTACACTAAATCGATCCCCGCAAACAACTAACCTCCACCTGCTCGGCACTGACGAATGGTCAAACACTCGCGTTTTCGCGCTGTCCATTTTCGGCCACTTGACTCTTGCAATCTTGCACAGCATGTTGCTGACCGCGGGCATCACGGTCGCGCCTCAAGGTCTCCCATGTTTCTTCCGATACTTCTGCGAGGTGTTTCAGGATGCAATGCCAGCCTTGAAGCCGTATACTCTTCGGAGGCGAGGGGAGGCCTTCGATTGGATCAACAAAGAGGTGATGGCAATATGAAAGACTCCCATAGCGCGGTGCCGGCGAGTGGAACGGACGCAACCTCTCTGACGAGCGGAGCGCAGCAATCGTCCGTGGAGCTCGTGAGCGGGGACGAGGCGGTGGCGCTAGCGGCATTCGACGGCGGAGTGTCGCTCGGGACGGGTTACCCCGGCACGCCCTCCACGGAGATCCTCGAGGCCTTTGACGGCTTGGGTGGCCGGGCCCAATGGGCTCCCAACGAGAAGGTGGCGCTTGAAGTGGCCCTCGGTGTTTCGCTGGCAGGGGCTCGATCGATCGCGACCATGAAGCATGTGGGCTTGAACGTGGCAGCCGACCCGCTGTTTACGGCGGCATACCTGGAACTTCCCGGGGCTCTTGTGGTGGTTTCCGCCGACGACCCCGGAATGGCGTCGAGTCAGAACGAACAGGACAACCGCAGGTACGCCGTGGCGGCTGGGGTCGCCATGTTGGAGCCGTCGGACTCCCAGGAAGCGTATGAGTTCACGCTACGCGCCATCGAGATTGCCGAGCGCTGGCGCAAGCCCGTGATGTTGCGCATGACCACGCGGGTCTGCCACGCAAAAACGGTGCTGCGGCGTGGCCGGGCGCCGTCCATTCCGCCCCCGCGACCGGCGGATTTCGGACGGGATATTCCGGGCCGCGTAATGGTTCCCGCCTACGCCCGGCCGGCGCACAAGAGGCTGCGCGCCGCTCTTGCGCAAATCGCCGCATGGAACGAAACCGCGGACGTGAATCGGATCGTCGAGGGATCGCCGGCCTTGGGCATCGTTACCTCCGGCATCTCCTATCAGCACGTTCGCGAGGCCGCCCCGGAAGTGCGTGTGCTGAAGTTGGGCATGACCTATCCACTGCCCTTGGGGCTCATCCGCAGGTTCGCCTCCACGGTCGAGCGCGCGATGGTCATCGAGGAGGGCGACCCTTACTTGGCGGAAGCCGTGCGAGCGGCGGGTATCCCCGTCGAGGGCAAGGCCGAGATGTTTCGCCTTGGCGAACTGAACGTCAGCCGGGTGCGCCGCATCCTGGCCGGCGATGTCTCGCCCGAAGCGGAACTGCCGCCGGGCAAGCCCCCCGCGCTCTGCCCGGGATGCGGGCATCGAAGCGTCTTCGCCGCGCTGCGAAACCTGGGCTGCATTGTCTCCGGGGATATCGGGTGTTATACCCTTGCGGTGCTTCCGCCTTTTGAAGCCGTGGATTCCTGTGTTTGCATGGGCGCCTCGATTGGAGTGGGTCTCGGCTTGCGGCACGCCCTTCCACCCGAGCAGGCCAAACGGGTGGTCAGCGTCATCGGCGACAGCACATTCTTCCACAGCGGGATCACCGGACTGGTGGAGATGGCTTACAATCCGCCGCCCACGGGCCATGTGGTATTGGTGCTCGATAACGGCACCACCGCCATGACCGGTTTCCAGGAACATCCCGGGACGGGGCGAACGCTGGACCATTCCGCAACCGCCAAGGCGAGCATCGAAGGGCTAGCCCGGGCCGTCGGCGTGCGGAATGTGCACGTGATCGATCCAACTCTCGATCCCGCTGCTTTCGAGCGCCTGGTGAAGGAGTGCCTGGACAAGCCCGAACTCACGGTCATCGTGGCCAGACGGGAATGCCTGCTGGCGGCAAGGAATATTCGGGAATACGAGAGGATGAATGCGCAGTGTAACTAACATCGTCATCGCCGGTCTCGGCGGTCAGGGCGTGCTCACGGCTTCCGACATCGTGGCCGATGTGGCGCTCCAGGCGGGCTTCGACGTGAAAAAGAGCGAGCTGCATGGAATGAGCCAGCGCGGCGGCTCCGTCGCCAGCGATGTGCGGTTCGGGCGCGAGGTTTTCAGCCCCATGGTCCCTGCGGGCGAAGCGGACTTTCTGGTGGCGGTCGAGCCGGACCAGGTTGCCGTGAATGCCGCCGTCTTGAGCCCGAGCGGCATCATTATCGAGCCCTCGCAATTCCGCGCCGAGAAGCTACACAGCAAGAAAAGCCTGAACGTCGCATTACTGGGCGCGCTAAGCCGCCACCTGGAGTTTTCCGAGGAGGCCTGGATCGCAGCCATAACGCGCCGGTTACCGGAAAAGCTGGTTGAGCTCAATCTCGAGGCGTTTGCGTTGGGAAGGGGCTGAAAGAATTACCTATGAAGAGGAAATCTAACGCTCGTCTAGCTGAAGACGATCTTCGCCCGGAGTACGACTTCCTGAAGCTGCGCGTTGTGGCGCGCGGTCCCAGGCGGAAGGCTCCGGCTGCAACCGTCCAACTGGCGGAGGACGTAGCGCGGGCCTTTCCCGATTCCCAGGCCGTCAATGAGGCCTTGCGCTTCCTAATCAGAATAACCGAGGGGCGCGTCAAGCACGTGGAACGCTGAGGCAGCGATGAATTTCGTCGTAATCGGCACGGACCATAGGTTCCAACCCCGCGAGCCGAGTCTTGAGGGAGTCCTGCGGGCTCTCCTGGACCTACAGTACATCGAGCCTCTAACAGTCATCGTTGAGTGCGCCATGCCGCACGTGATCAGCAGCGCGTCCACGCGGCCCTTGCGTTGGGAAGGGGCTGAGGCCAGGGTCGCGTCAAGGCCGGGAAAGAGCGGTCTCACGCAAACGCGCAAAGAACGCAAAGATCGCAAAGCAACGGAAGGCCCCGAACCTGTGAACTAATCCATGAAGGTGACTAAATGCGTTTGCTGACATCGATTGTTCAGGACACTCTGTATGCCTTTCGCACCATGCGAAACAGCGTCGGCCTCACCGCTGTTGCTATCCTCTCCCTCGCTTTGGCTATCGGCAGCACGACGGCGGTATTTTCGGTGATGTACGCCTTGATCTTCAGGCCCCTTCCCGTTTTCCAACCCGACCGATTGGTCGAGGTGTCGCGAAGTGATGGGGCGAACGTCCACCCCTATGCAGTATGGAGACAATTACAGGATAAGCAGGGCGTTTTCTCAGGCCTTTTCGCCTACTACGCGTGGGATGAGCGCTTCAACCTGACCGCCGAAAGAGAGAATCGGCAAGTGGCGGGTATGCTCGTGAGCGGCGGTTTCTTCCAGACGCTCGGCGTCCCCGCGATCTTAGGCAGGACTCTGACGGCGGCGGACGATCAGCCCGGTGCCGCGCCCGTGTGCGTGATCGGCTACGGGTTGTGGCGGCGAGAGTACGGGCAATCGCCGAGCGTCCTCGGCCGCACGATTGTGCTGAATCAACACGCCTTCCAAATCGTCGGAGTAGCCCCCCGGTCATTTTTCGGTGTGGAGGTGGGCGAGAAGCCCGAAGTGTTCATGCCGCTCGAAAGGCAGAGATTGTTTCGCAACCCAAGGTGGCCCAACGGGGTGCCGATGCCGACGCTCGAGTGGGGCAACGCCCTGTCGATCATCGGCCGGCTAAGACCCGGCATCAGCGTGAGCCAGGCCGACGCATGGTTGCGGGTTGTGGGAACGGAGATATACAAATCCCTTCCCCCGGTCAAGTTTTCCCGCAGGACCTTGACGGCACGTGAGATGCCCCGCGGAATGTCTCGCAGCTACTTCAGCGACACCGCGCTGCTGCTGATGATCATGGCTGGAGTAGGTCTCATCATTGCCTGTGCGAACTTGGGCAATCTGTTGCTCGCCCGGGCGACCAAGCGCCAGGGCGAGATCGCCACGCGGCTCGCCTTGGGGGCGACGCGCGGGCGCTTGGTCCGGCAACTGATGACTGAAAGCTTTGTCTTGTCTCTGGCCGGCGCTGCGCTCGGTCTTGTTTTCAAGAGCTGGGGAAGCCAGGCATTGCTCTGGGTGATCGCATTTTCGAGCGATTCAACTCTTCTGGACTTGTCCTGGGACGCGAAGCTTCTCGTTTTTGCAGCCAGCCTCCCCTTGCTCTCCGCGCTTCTGTTTGGACTGGCTCCTGCGCTTCGAGCGACCGGTCTCCCACTCTATTCCGCCATGCAAAGTGGCTCGACGACTGGAAATGGCAGGAACCGGCTTGGCAATGCTGTGCTCATTGTCGTGCAGGTCGCGTTGTCCATCGCGTTGTTTCACAGCGCGGGGCTATTGGTGCGGACGCTGCACGCGCTTGTGGCCAAGGACCCTGGCTACGAAGCAAAAGGCGTTTTGGTGGCCCAAGTCAGCTTGGAAGCGGCCAACGCGAGCCCGCAGCGCGCGGTGGCGGAAGGCAATGAACTCCTGCGGGCCTTTCGATCGCTGCCCGGCGTTATGTCCGCGTCCTGGTTTGCTAACTTTTCCAAGAACACCCTGCCGGAGCTGAGCGTTCCTCAGCCGAGTGGTCCCGAGCGCCGAGCGTTCGGGTATCGCTTCTTTGTTTCGCCGGATTTCTTGAAGACCAGGCGCACTCCGATGCTGGCGGGCAGGGATTTTAGTGAGAGCGACAACGCGGAGTCGCTGCCGGTTGCCATCCTCAGCGACCAGGCAGCGAGGAGCTTTTTTCCGGGAGTAAATCCCATCGGTTTGAGTTTTCGCGAAAACGATGAAGGAAACAGCGGGCACGAATATTCGGTTCGAGTGGTGGGAGTTGCCAAAGACATCGACTACCAAACCCCAAAGTTCGGGCCCCTGCCTATTTTGTACAGGCCCGTGGCGCAATGCTCGGCCTGCCTTCCGATGGGGAGGTACGAGGTCCGCTTCGCCGGCCCGCGGCGCGATCTGACCCAACGTCTGAAGACGTCAGCGGCGAGGATCGATCCCAACTTGGCGCTGGATTTTCAAACGCTGACCGATGAATTCGATGCCGGCATCAAGCAGAACCGCGCCGTGGCATGGACGGCAACCCTCTTCGGGTTGTTCGCTGGGCTACTGGCGATGATCGGCGTCTACGGCGTGACGTCGTATGCGGCCTCGCAAAGAACGCGCGAAATCGGGATTCGCATCGCCCTGGGCGGGCAGCCGGCCAGTGTGTTCCGCATGATACTCGGAGAAACCGCCATAGTTGTGTTTATCGGCGTAGCGTTGGGCGCACCGGCTGGGTATGGCGCGGCCCAAGCGCTGCGGGGAATGCTTTGGGGAGTAACGGACGCCGATCCGCTGACGCTTGCCGGCGCCTCCGCCGCAATGCTCCTCGTCGCCGCCCTCGCCGCCTTTCTCCCCGCCCGCCGCGCCATGCGCACAGATCCGATCACTTGCCTACGATATGAGTGAAGATGATTAGGGAAACGCAGAAGGTTGTGTTTTCTCGGCAACACTGCTTAGCTGCACGCGTCCATTGCGTACTTTGCGCGTTTGCGTGAACCCGGTCCTTCCTGCACGGATGATGTCACAGCATCGAAGGCTTTCCGCATTCCAGGGGAGGGCAGAGCCGCGAAGGGAACATCCCGCCAGAACCGGGGCGTGAAATGCCGCAGGTCGCCTACGCGGCCCCGTATTCTTGCGCCAGCTCTTCCCCGCAGAGCACGCGCAGCACGCCCTCGGCGAGCGTCTGCAATTCGTCTTCACCCGGATACACGGCCACTGGCGCAATCCACCCCGCTGCGGCCTGGAGCGCTGCGAGCAGCCTGCGCGAATGCGCCATGCCGCCCGTGATGAGCAGTGCGTCCACGCGGCCCAACAGCACCGTGGCCATGGCGCCGATCTCTTTCGCAATCTGGTACGCCATGGCATCGAACACCAGCGAGGCGCGCGCGTCGCCGCTCGCGATTCGCCGTTCCACTTCCGCCAAGTCCTTGGTGCCGAGGTAGGAGTAGAACCCGCTCCCTCTCCACAGCAGAGCTTCCATTTGCTGAGGCGTGTATTTGCCGCTGAAGCAGAGGTCCGCCAGTTGGGCCGTGGGCAGCTTGCCGGCGCGCTCGGCGGAAAACGGCCCTTCACTCACCGCATCGGCGACATCGATCATCCGGCCTGCCTCGTGGGCAGAAACGGATATGCCGCTTCCCAAGTGGGCGACGATCAGGCGCAACTCCTGATAGGAACGGCCGACTTCGCGGGCATACCTTTTGGCGACGGCCTTGGTGTTCAGGGCGTGCGAGAGGCACTGGCGCTCGATAGACGCCAGTCCCGAAACCCGTGCAATCTCCGGCCATTCCTCGACGCTGACCGGATCGACGATGTAGGCGCCCACCCCCGCGCGTGCAGCCATGGCCCGCGCCAGAAAGGCTCCCAGGTTCGAGGCGTGCTCCCCCCGGCGCGCTTCCTTCAAGTCGTCGAGCATTGCCTGGTTCACCCGATACGTCCCGCTGGGCACCGGTCCCAGCAGCCCTCCACGTCCCGCCACCGCATGGAAGCCGGACGGATCCTCGCCGGCCGAGGCGAGCTCACGCTCCACCGCCTGGCGCCGGAACTCCTCCTGGTCGAGTACCGGCCTGCCGCGGAACGGCGCCATTTCGCCTTCGGAGTGCCGCAGGTTTCGCACCAGCACGGCTTGGGAGCCGGCGAAGACGCCGAACTTGGTGGAAGTCGATCCGGGATTGATCGCCAGTATCCGATACTCAACGGGCGGCAAAGATCACCCCCAGGGCGATGGCGTTCAGCTTGTCTTCCGCGCTTTCCACACGCGACGGAATGAGGATCGGTGCCTTCGCCCCCACCACCACGTGCGCGCAGGCCGAGCCTCCCAGGTACTTCGCCGCCTTGCCGAACATGTTGGCGGCCTCGATGTTCGGCGCCACCAGACAGTCCGCGCGGCCCGCCACCGGGTTGCGGATTCCCTTCGCCGCCGCCGCCGATTCCAGCAGCGCGTTGTCCACGGCCAGCGGACCATAGACCTCCGCGTCCCCGAATGCTCCCTCCACGCCCATCGCGGTCAGCGCCTGCGCGTCTCTGGTTGAGGGCACCGCGTCGGATACCGCTTCGGTCGCGCTCATGATGGCGATTCTCGGCCGCACGATTCCGAGGCTGCGCATCACCTCGATGGCGTTCTCGACAATCTCGATCTTCTGTTCCAGTTTGGGAGCCACGTTCAGTCCGCCGTCGGTCACGCCCACCAAGCGGCGCTCGCCCTTCCCGTATTCGAACAGCAGCACGTCGCTCAGCAGGCGGCCCGCGCGCAGACCGTCCTGTTTGTGAAGCACGGCGCGCAACAGTTCGTCGGTGCGCAGATGCCCCTTCAGCAGAATTGCGGCGCCGCCCGCCCGCACCAACCGGACGGCGGCCGCCGCGGCGTCATTTGGCGCGTCCACGAACTCCGCGCGCTCGAGCAGCCCGCCGAGTCCCAGCGCTTCCGCGATTTCGTGAATTTTCCTGAGATCGCCGGCCAGCACCGGTATGGCGATGCCCAGGCGCAATGCTTCCGCCGCCGCGGTCAACGCCACTTCATCGTCCGCCGAGACTACGACGACGCGCCGCGGGCCGAGGCCTTTGGCGCGTTCCCGAAGTTCTTCGAAAGTGCGGATCACCATCTCAAACGACACCGTACTTGCAGACCCTCGGCGGCACCGGGTTCAGTTCCGCCTCGCCAATTTGCGCCACTAGACGCACGATACAATACCATCGTACCGCAAATCTGCAAACCTGCGGGTAGTGGTGTCATTTGGAATATCATCCCTTTCGAAACGCCGGTCATTCCCGCGAAAGCGGGAATCCAGTCCGTGGACAGCGCATTTCCGAAGGTTTGCGGAGTGGATTCCCGCTTTCGCGGGAATGACCGCGGCCTGGTACGCCCGCGTTTCGCAACTGACACCACTACCAACCCGCCGGGAGAAGTCGTCGACACTTGCTCATGACACTTGCTCACGATTGTCAGTTGCGGCAGTGGATGTTAGAATTGTGTGTTCTTGTTATCTAAGTACAGACCTCATTGTGAGCCTGTGCTTTTAGGCCTAGGAGTTTGGCTTCTGTGGTGAGCCCTCTTGTTAGGCGCGCTTCGCGATTGCGGGCAGGAGTTGCCCGGGTGTCAAGAAAGCCAGGCACGTAGGTCCACCGATGCTCTTAAGCAGGCGAAGACGGCGTTCGATCCTTGGATGAACTTCCGGATTTCAACCAACTCACGACTGACAATCCAGAACTCGTGATGACCTTTTATGAAACTCCACGTCCAAGCATTGCGTAAGTATGATTCTATGCCAGGAAGTTCAATGAATCCGATTTGCAGGGAGAACAACTCGCGATGAACCATAAGAACCTGCGTTGGTTTGCCCTAACTGTAGCGCTGGGATCGCTTCTCATGTCACAGAGCGTGAATGCCCAAGAAGCAAGGACTACCGACCCTGCAACCATGAGGTATGGAAACACCCGATGGTTTCCGGACTTCTGGGGGCCTTATGCCACGCCCTATGTTCCCCAGCCAAAGATGAGCAACTCGGAGCGGCTCCATTCGTTGATCAGTGACGGTAAGCTGCGCCTTTCTGTTGAGGACACCCTTGCCCTGGCGCTCGAGAACAACCTCGACATCTCCGTGGCGCGCTATAACCTGGGTTTTGCGCAGACGGACCTCTTGCGCGCCAAGAGCGGCGGCGCAACCCGCGGGGTTCCAGGCGCATTCTCCTCCTCAGCGCTGTTTTCAGGAGCGATCGGAGGCGGCATCAGTAGTATCAGTAGCAGCAGCACGACTAGCGCCAGCACAGTAACGGGCAGTGGCGGCGCTACGAACGTCGGCGTAATCGGCTGCTGCGATCCAGTCGCAGGGGCCCAGTTCGGATGGGACCGCAGAACCTCCCCTCTTAACTATACAGTAGTCAGCGGTCTTCCCACGGTCATCACTCAAACCACCAACGGTGTCGCCTACTTTGGCCAGGGTTTTCTGACGGGTACCAGCTACGCAGTGGCAGTGAGCGGCTACCGCCAATCCACAACTTCCCTCAACACGCTGTTCAACCCCGCCGTCCCTACAAGCCTGACCGTGGGCATCGACCAGCAACTACTGAACGGATTCGGCTATCGAGCTAATGCCAAGTTCATTCGCATCGCACAAAACGACCTGAAAATATCAAACAGTGTTTTCCGTCAACAGGTGATTACGACGGTCGCTCAGGTTTTGAATCTTTACTGGGATTACCTGTCTTATAAGGAAAACGTCCGTGTAGCCGAACAAGCCCTGGCCTTCTCTGAGAAACTCCTTTCCGATAATAAGCGTCAGGTTGAAATTGGCACCCTGGCGCCGATTGAAGTCGTGCGGGCAGAATCCGAGGTGGCTTCCGATCAACAGAATTTGATCGTAGCCCAGACCAGCCTGCAACAACAGGCAGAGTTGATCAAAACGGCCCTCGCGAGGAAAGTCGACTCGGAGTTGATAGGCGCACAGATTGATGCGGTGGATAGACTCCCGGAGCCAACGCCGGACGATATTCCACCCTTGGATCAAGCCTTGAAGCAAGCACTCCAGGACCGCCCGGAAGTCGAACAGGCTGACCTCAACCTGCGCTACGCGTCAATCGTCGTCAAGGCTAATCGTAATGCCTTGCTGCCCACCCTTGACCTGTTTGCAACTTACGCCCCTTCGGGACTCTCAGGTCTCAGTTCTGCGCTCGGGCCTTGCCCGTCCGGGTACACGGCGAATGGGGACCAATGCCAGGGAACCGGCCTCGAAGCAATTCCGCGGCCGATGGTGGTGTCCAGCCAAGGCATCTCGCAATCCTTGTCCCAATTGTTCCGCGCCAATTATCCGGATTATTCTTTTGGCTTCACCTTGCAATTCCCCATTCGCAACCGCTCCGCGCAGGCCGACGTAGCGCGCGCCCTTCTCGAGCAGAGGCAACTGGAGGAACAACTTCAAAAGCAGAAGAATCAAGTTGAGCAGGATGTCCGCAGCGCAGAAATCGGCGTGATTCAGGCCAAGGCCCAAATCCAGGCTGGAGTGAAGGCCGTCCGACTTGCGCAGAAGACCCTCGACGCGGAACAGAAGAAATTTCAGTTGGGTGAGTCCACCGTCTTCCTGGTGATTCAGGCGCAACGCGACTTGGCCACGGCCGAGGGCAACGAAGTGAAAGCGCGCTCGACTTACGCCAAGGCCCTCACGCAATTTCAGCAGGTGACCGCCACCATTTTGACTGAACACCATGTCGAATTGAATGACGCACTTCAAGGGAAGGTGACCCGCTCGCCTAACATTCCAGGCACGCACGATGAGCCAGCCATTCAGACGCCCCCTGCAAGCCCGCAAGGATAAGCGGGAGGGGCCTGATTTACCCATGCCTTCGGCTGGACATGGGAGCAGAAGTCGGAATCATGGCCCTCTGCCTTGGGCTGAACGCGTCCCACATCTTTCGCTGGACACGGGGGCAGAGGCCAGAATCGTAGCCCTCTCCCCTGGGGAGAGGGTGGCCCGCGTCCGGCGTTTTCACCAGCCGGCGCGGGCCGGGTGAGGGGTTGCTTCCGTCGCCAAGCAAAGCTGTTGCGCCCGGCTGAGTCTTCGCAAGATTCTTATACTGTCCCCGTGCGCATCCCACTCCCACGCGCCCGCAAGTTGCGGCGCAACCAAACGGAAGCTGAAAAGCGGCGCGGGAAACCGCGCAAGGCCAAGAAACCGCGCCACAAATGTAGAAACTCCAGGCCCAGGCTTTGCCGGGGGTACTTACAGGCCATTGGGCTATAAACTCAATTCTTGAAGTCAGGCCACTTCGTTCATCTGTCACCATCCGCGCATGTTGGCCGGTCTCATCTGGTAAAATCTCAGCACCATGAATCCATATGATAAGGGGATGCTAATCGCGTTTATAGTGTACTACCTGCCTACGCTTGGCCTGTTTTACTTTATGATTCTTAGGGTGAATCGGAACTTGCCAAGGTCCCGTCGGATTCCGTTTTCCTTGTCTTGGGGAAACTGGACCAAGCTCCCCACTGAGTACAAAAGGTTCTATCCCAGAAGCATTCTGTCCGGTTAACAGTGTCTGGTGCAATCACGCTGCTGATCATTGCCGTGGCCATATTCGCATTGCGTATCTGGGAATATGCCAAAGGCGTTCCCTAGACGATTATCCTCCAGCCTGAAGATTTTCAAAATGAGACAATACCCATACTTGGCCAAGTTTGACTTTGCGTTTGGCACTGAACTAACATGGCCTAAAGGTCGCAATGTACGATGCAGAGAGGCGGAAAAAGCGGTAAGGGCTCATTTTGCTCTCCGCCAGGAATTTCGCGTTTCTCGAGGAACTGACGGCGCGATCGAATAGTAAGACAGGGGTAGCGGTGATGAAGCACTGGAAAGATTGCGACTGTCCGTGTCACGGGGCGGGGAGGGCAAGAGTGATCCATTGCGTTCCCTGCTGCGATCGTACGTATGAGCAACTCAGTGCGAAGAGTCGCCCGAAACCCAAGCTGCGAGAACGGCTGTCGGGGGCTAACAAATTAAAATGAGTGATTGCCGAAAAACGGACATGGAACGCGAGACGGGACCTTTCGCGCGTCAACCCTCCCCTGCCGAAACCCGCTGGGAGGAAGAGGTACTCAAGCCCGCCCTCGCGAGCTCCCCCGAGCGGCAAGAAGTCTTCACCACCCTTTCCGGCGTGCCCGTCGAAAGACTGTACACCCCATCCGATCTCGCTGATTTTGATTATTCGCGCGACCTCGGAGATCCGGGTGAATACCCTTTCACACGCGGCATCCACCGTACCATGTATCGGGGCAGGGTTTGGACCATGCGCCAGTTTTCGGGATTCGGCAGCCCCGAGGACACCAACCAGCGCCTGCATTACCTTCTGAAGCAAGGGCAAACAGGGCTCTCCATCGCCTTTGACCTGCCTACCCTAATGGGCTACGACAGTGACCACGCTCTGGCTGAGGGCGAGGTTGGCAAATGCGGGGTAGCGGTTTCATCTCTCGCTGATATGGAGACCCTGCTCGCCGGCCTACCGCTCGAGCAGGTGACCACCTCCATGACCATTAATTCGCCTGCTGCCATCATCTGGGCAATGTACCTGGTGGTGGCAGAAAAGAGCGGGGCCGAGCTCAAGAAAATCTCAGGAACAACACAGAATGACATTCTCAAGGAGTACATCGCCCAAAAGGAGTACATCTTTCCGCCCAAGCCTTCCATGCGCCTCGTGGTGGACACTATTGTGTATGGCGCCAGGGAAGTCCCCCGCTGGAATGCCATCTCCATTAGCGGCTACCACATTCGTGAGGCAGGATCGACAGCGGTGCAGGAACTCGCCTTCACCTTGCGCGACGGCATCGAGTACCTCGAGTGGGTGGTACGCGCAGGCCTGAGCGTGGACGAATTCGCTCCCCGTCTCAGCTTCTTTTTCAACGCGCACAACGACTTGTTCGAGGAAGTGGCAAAATATCGCGCTGCCCGCAGAGTTTGGGCGCGGGTGATGCGCCAGCGCTTTGGCGCGCAGAATCCCCGCTCCTGGCTTTGCCGTTTCCACACCCAGACGGCGGGTTGCTCGCTCACCGCGCAGCAACCCTACAACAACGTCGTGCGCACTACCCTGCAAGCTCTCGCGGCGGTTTTGGGGGGAACGCAGTCTTTGCACACCAATTCCCTTGATGAAGCCTGGGCCCTTCCCAGCGAGGAGGCGGTTACGATTGCGCTCCGCACGCAGCAAGTCATTGCTCACGAGAGCGGCATAACAAACACCGTTGATCCGCTCGCCGGCTCATATTTCGTGGAGAAGCTGACGACCGAAACCGAGCGCGCCTGTTACGAGTATTTTGGCAGAATTGATGCCTTGGGGGGCATGGTGGCGGCAATCGAAAAAGGCTTCCCACAGAAAGAGATTCACGATGCTGCTTACACCTATCAGCAGGCAATCGAACGCAAGCAAGCGATCATTGTGGGTGTCAACGATTTCGTAACCGAAAAAGAGCGCCCCATCACCCTATTGGTAATCGATGAGAACGTTGCCCGTCATCAGCGACAGAAGTTGGAGCAGTTGAAGAAGCAGCGGGATAATTCCCGCGTCCAGGCGTCCCTCGAATCTTTCGGAAACGCTGCTGCCACGGATGCCAACTTGATGCCTTACATTCTCGAGTCGGTGCGCGCCTACGCCACCCTCGGCGAAATGTGCGACGTGCTACGCAAGGTATTTGGGACTTACAGAGAACCGGCGTTCCGATAAAATAGTGGTGAGGGGCAAGAATAGGCGAGAAAATACGAGCTGCAAACCAACTTTGAGTGTAGCGCCGACCCCGCAGGGCGGGGTCGGCGCTACGCGGAGGAGCACTAGGAGAGTGCTACATGGCAACCAAGACCCTGCTAACGATTGAGCAGTTCGATGAGCTTCCTGTTAAGGAAGGCATCCTATATGAACTCAACGAAGGAGAACTCGTCACCATGACCGAGCCGATGCCGAGGCATAATTGGGTGAGAGACAATGTCGCCCGCCTTACCGGAAACTTTGTCGAAGGAAGAAAGCTCGGCAGAGTTTTCTTGGAAACCGGTTATCAGCTCACGCCCGAGACGGTGCGAATTCCGGATGTCTCCTTCGTGCCAGCAGACCGGATGCGTGAAATTGACCTGGACAAGCGTATCCAGGGCGCGCCTGCGCTGGCGATCGAGGTTATTTCGCCAACCGACCTCGCGCAGGAACTGACGCAGAAGGTCAAGCAGTATCTCGCTGCCGGGGTCGAGGTAGTGTGGGTGTTCTACCCCAAGACCCGTGAAGTGCAAGTTTTCCGCGCCGACGGCGGAAGCTTTGTCCGCCACGAGCCTGAGACGCTGGAAGAGGCTGACCTACTCCCTGGCTTCTCGCTTGATTTGAAGGCAGTGTTTGGGTAGGGCTCTTCCCTTCTGGATAGGTATCCATGGATCGAAGAATCCGAGTTCTAGTTGCGAAACCTGGGTTAGACGGCCACGACCGGGGAGCGAAAATTGTGGCGCGCGCCCTGCGCGATGCCGGAATGGAAGTGATTTACACCGGCCTCCGGCAAACGCCGGAAATGATCGTCAACGCAGCGCTCCAGGAAGATGTGGACGCTATCGGCATCTCTATTCTTTCCGGGGCGCACCGCACCATCGTCCCGCGTATCTGCGAGCTGCTTCGTGAAGAAGGTCTCGAGGATATCTTGGTGGTGGTCGGCGGCATCATTCCTGATGCAGATATTCCGGAGTTGAAAAAGGTTGGCGTTGCTGAAGTCTTCCAGCCGGGGGCATCAACTCAGCACATTGTAGACTTCATCCGGGCGCACGTGAGATAGGAGTCAGGATTCAGGATTCGGGATTCAGGGCGTGCGACCCTCGGGCCTGCTCCCTTGCGACCCCTGAAGCGTGCTTTCCTGAATCCCGAATCCTGAATCCTGAATCCTTGCAAGCCACCCGTCGCCGCTTCTCATGGAATTAAGCAGCCACAATTCGGTCGCCGTGCTGGCCTTTCCGCCGGACGCTGGATACCCTCGGCTTACGATGGGAGTCCTTGCGGAACTAGGCGACCTCCTAAATGAAGTCAAGCTCTCCGGCCTTTTCCAGGGCGTGGTGATTGCCGCCAACTCCCGCTCTTTTGCCACGGGTGCCTCCATTGAGGAGGTCGCATCGGTTGAAGGGGTAACCGCCCGCGATTTTGCGCAGGCGGGACAATCACTCTTCAACCATGTTGCGAACTTCCCTCTTCCCATCGTTGCTGCGGTCCGGGGCTATTGTTTGGGAGGGGGCCTGGATCTGGCCCTGGCGTGCCACGCTCGCGTCGCGACCTACGATGCCTCTTTTGGCCACCCCGGAGCTTCGCTCGGCCTCATCACCGGTTGGGGAGGGACTCAGCGGCTGACTCGCTTGATCGGCAAGGCGGCTGCGACGCAACTCTTGTTGACAGCGGAACGCGTTCCGGCCAGCCAGGCCCTGACTCTGGGGTTGGTCGATGAACTGGTTCCCTCTCCAGATTTGTTGGAGGCGGCGGCGCGCCGAGCCCTGCAAGGAAACTGGAAAAGAGAAACTGGAAACTAGAAAATCGAAACTCGAAAAACGAAACTGGGAAAGCGAAACCGGACCATGGAAACCAGAAGCTGGTAGTGCGCGCACATTTCCGGCAACCCACCCGAACCGAAGAGCAAGTCAAAATGCAAAGCGCAAAAGGCAAATGGCAAAACCACAGCAAGGACTGGAATGACCGGCAGAAGTTCTCGTCGGCTGCGGCTTTGCCTTTTGCGTTTTGCCCTTTGAGCTGTTTTTCTCTGACCGAAAATATGTGCTCATACTCGATGTCGGAGTGGGCTTATTCACGATTTTCGAGTTTCGATTTTCGAGTTTCCAGTTTCTTCCCACGAGGTGCATCATATCGAGAAGCATGACTCACAGCGAGAATGGCAATAACGAATCCTCCCTGCCGCCCTCCAAGCGCGCCGCCCGGCGCATCATACAACGCGCCTTTGTTCTTACCGGACGTGACAGGCAACTGCGCCAGCACCTTCGTGAGGCCCGCCTTACAACCCTGTGGATTGTGGAAGACTGGGATTTGGTTTGGACCGTGACTCTGGATCGCGGGAAAATTGCATTCGAGCGCCGCCCAGCTAAGCATCCGGACCTGACCATCAGTTGGCAAACCGCAAATGAATTTCTCTCCTGTGCTAGCCCGACTTTCGCAGTTGGGAGCGATTTTCATCTGACTTTTGGCTTTCCTGCCGGATAAGTTCTTGGCGATGAATGCGCACTTGTTTCAGGTCGTTGTAGTGTAGACCTACCCCCTTCCCAAT
>JBEKME010000120.1:0-19463 GCA_050008675.1 Terriglobia bacterium | reverse complement strand
AGGCTCGGACCATTGGATGTCCACAACCACATATTGCCAGCCATGCTTGGCGAGATGCTTGGCCATGTAGTCCGCGTTGGCCTTCACTTCTTTTTCTGTGACCGAAGGACCGTAACAATCCCAACTGTTCCATCCCATGGGCGGAGTTGGGGCAAGGAGATTGGTTTGTGGTTGGGCGGCCGCCGCCGTTGCCGGCGAAGCGGCAAGACCCAACACGATCAGAATAAGACTCGCAACCGAAATATCTCGCAATGATGCCACTCGCATTTCGACCCTCCAGCGGAGGCGCAGCCTCCGCGAAAGGAATTTAGCACATTGCGCCCCAGAAAGGCAGAGCCTTCCGTACCGTCCGCCGCGGTGGACTAGCAAATCCCATGGCTCAGGCAGAGACGCGAATCCCAACTGGACGCCCTTTCGCAAGGCCTTTATAATCCCCGGTGGACCTTTCAGGGGGTGATTATGGGCAGGCGACCCTGCATGAGGCGGATTTGGGCAGGCACAATCACAGCGCAGTCCGTATTTCGGGCGTTCACAGTGGCGGTGGCAATTGCGCTCACGGCCATTGAGGCTTGGCCGCAAGACACGCTCAAGGCAGTCACCGACAATGTGAGTTACAACGCCGGCTCGGAAGTGCGTCTAAAGATCTTTCTTTCCCCTTCTGAACATCCCAGGTCAACTCCTTTTGATATCTCCGCCAACATTCGCTACGCCGGAGAAAAGGAGTTCCTGGAAGAAAGAAATGTGGAGATTGCCAGCCGCTTGAACCCCGGCGGCAAGGAAACGGCGACAGAGTACCACACTCTTTGGAAAATTCCCGAAGAGGCAAGAACCGGGCGTTACGAAGTTGATGCTGTTTTAACCGATTCCCAATCGCGGGAGGTCCTCCTGGTAGCCCGGCGAGTGGCCTCTTTCGCCGTTTATCGAAAGCTGGTGAAGATCGAGAGTATCCAGCTTGACCGAACCTTTTACACGCCGGGGGACTCGGTCGCGTGCAAGGTTAAGCTCAGAAACCTTACGGGCCATACGATCAGCAACCTGCGGGTGGAGTTTTCCGACCGCTACTGGCCCTGGACTGCACAAACCTCGGAGCGCGCCGAGGTTGACGTGGTAACGATTGGGGAGGCGCTTTCCTTACCCGCCGGAGGCGAACAGGAACTCCAATCCGCGAAGGCTGCCGTTGCCAAGCAGGTACCACAACCTTCCTTTCAGCAGTATGCGGTGGTGGTGTGGGACCATGAGCGCAAGAACATTTACGACATTGTATTCAGCCCCGAGGTCTTCATTCAACCCGGCGGGATTACCGAGCCCAAACCGTACCCCTTACAATACGTCTATCCGAATCTGGACGCCATCAACGTTACCAGTTATCGGCACTTCTATCCTGCTGGCCTGGATTCGGCCGCCATTCAAATCGAGCGCGAGCACACGATGTTTGTGTCGGGCAGCGAGGTTAGGTTGCGCTTCTCGGTGCGCAATCCCACCGACCAACCCTGGCGTGGAGTCACTATTCGCGCCCGCTTGTTCGACCCCGAACGCCGGGAACTCGCCACCAAGCAAGTAGCCGCAGGAGTCAACCTCGACCCAGGAGGATCGAGGCTTGCTGGGGAGACCAAGTTCGCGCTTCCGGCAGGTCAAAACGGGATTTTCCGGGCGCAGGTGGAGGTAAGCGACACGTCGGGCGAGACAATGGCCACGGGAGTTCTTGAATTGGCGGCAAACCCCTTGCCACATTCCATCTTGATTTTTTGCGCCCATCCGGACGATGAGGGAGCGCACGCCGGAATCATCCGTGCTGCGGTGGAAAATCACATCCCCATTCACATCGTCTATTTCACCTCTGGCGATGCCGGCTCGTGTGACCGATACTACGAGCATTCCTGCGCACCTGCTGAGGCCCTGAACTTTGGCGCCCTGCGCATGGAAGAGGCGCGGCGGTCGTTGGGTCACCTCGGCGTGCCTGGCGAGAACATTTATTTCCTCGGGCTGCCCGACGGTGGCTCCGGCCAGATCTGGTATGACCACGTGGAATTATCGAGCCCTTACCTTTCTGTTCTGCTCGCCAGCGAGCATGCGCCTTACGAGGATGTCGCTCAGCCCAATCTCCCCTATGCGCGTCATGCTGTGGTCGAAGCGGCCAAGCGATTCATCCGCGAATTTCATCCCGAAGTCATTTATACCGGACACCCTGACGAGCGCCACGTGGACCACCGGACAAACAATTGGTTCGTGGTAAAGGCGCTCCAGGAATTACTCCGTGAAGGTGTGGTCCGGCCAGACCTTACACTGCTGACTGACCAGGTTTACGGCCCGGGGCCGCAGGCACATGCGCCTTACCATTACCAGAAACACGTGCTGAGCGTCTCCGGTGACGTCATGAGTCTCGCCCAAGAGGCTCACTGGTTTTATCAATCCCAGAGCGGCAACCGAGAATTGGGGCGCCTCCACACTTTTGACCAGTTACCGCGTGTGGAAGTCCACTGGCAAATCCTGCACTGGAAGGACCATGAAGGGTGGAATGAAAAGCACTGACAGTTCCTTGTCCGTTGTCAGTTGTCCGTCGTCCGTTGTCAGTTGGAACACACGATCGGGAAGCCGAGGTATTTTGCAACGACCACGCACATCTGACCACGACGACTGACCATGGACCACGGACAACGGACCACGGACAACGGTTGAGAACCGAATGACTGAACCTGAGAAACCTCACGAGTTGGAGACCGTCCAAACCGAGAATCGTCCCTCTGACGAACAGTTCCCCGCTGAACCTTTCCCCTGCCCGGCCTGTGGGCAGTTGCTGGCGCCCTCGTGCCGGGTCTGCGTCGCCTGCAAACACGCGATCGACCCCGCCGAGATTCGCAAACCTAGAGTTCTCCCGGTGGTCGGAGAACCGGCGCGACGGCAACCCGAACCCGTGCGTTTTCCCTGGCGAATCTTCCTGATCGTATTTGCGATGTGGGTGGTGGGCGCGAGTCTGGTTCAGCGCTACATGGACCCCCTAAAAGGCCAGCTTGTGCTGTGGGGCGTGCAAGTCCTTTGCTCCTTCTGGGTCCTTTACGACGCCCTGGAAAAGCGGCTGCCAAAACCGCATAGGTGGGGAATGGGCACCCTGCTGCTGTGGCCGCTCATTTTTCCCTGGTACCTGGCCAGAAGAAAGGCGCCCAGGCAACCCTGCCCGTTCGTCGAGGCGCGGGTCAACCCCATAACGGGAGCGGTACTTCTCATCCTTCTGGTTGTGTTCTTTTGCCTGCTTCTCAAACAAGCCCCGCCGCCATGAAAACGGCTCCTCTCCTCAGCGGAGGGTTTGTGGACATGGGGGACAGACGTCAAAAACTAGCCCTCTCCCCTGGGGAGAGGGTGGCCCGGGTCCGGCGTTTTCACCAGCCGGCGCGGGCCGGGTGAGGGGTTACTTTCGTCGCCAAGCAAAGTTGTTGTGCCCGGCCAAGTCTTCGCCGCGCAGACGTGCGTCTTTTCCGCATGTCTGCGATTCCCCGAAGGATGGCTCCTTGCTTCCCATAGGTTCTCCGACCGGTCCTGGAAGCTGGGCGACTCGACTCGGCTCGCCATTCGGCCCGATGATCGCAGACATCATAAACCGATGTCCGCGCCACCGGCGTCAACCCCGCGACCGAGGCTAGTTTCGCGCGTGGGTCAAAACTTACCCCTTTCGAAACATCGAGCACAAGGTAGCTCGTCCCGTCGAGCCGGGGAGCAAAGCTTACCGCTTGCTGCCCCACTGTCCAGAATCCGAACCGCCGCCCACGTTTAATATCCGGACTTCGTGCCGCGCTGCCCAGGCGCGTGCGGCGCCTTCCAACTTCACATTTCGAGAGTTCAGGAACTTCTCGGCCATGCCCTCATCGCCAAACTTGTCGAGTGTCTCGACCAATGCATCCTCTGAGCCCGGCTCACCCCGTTCAATGAAAAAGATATAAAGCGTTGGCTCGGAGATTATCTCCGTGTCACGATCTCTCAACACCGCCAGCAGGGCACTGACTGCGCGGGGGTCTTTGACTTCGCCCAGTGCGTGGGCCGCTTGCAATCGCACCTGAGCATCCCTGTCCTTCAGGGCAACAATCAACGGCTCGACCGCGCGGGGGTCTTTACTTAGACCCAACGCGATGGCCGCATTACCTCGAACCTCAGGATTCGGATCCTTCAGCTGTCGGATCAGCCGACTGACGTTGTCGGCTTGCCCATGTGCGGCCGACACGAGCCCCAGTATGCAGAAGCACACCAATATACCCACCGCAAACGGCCGCTTGGCTTGCGAGAAGCGACGGACTCTCAACGGAATCATTGAGCCTCCTTCAGAAGGAAAGTAAGGGAAGGATACCAGATATTTACCAGGACCCCGCAACACTTGAGCGGGAGGGTCAGCGGCGTGCCCCATCCAGATTGACTATGTGAGGTTACCGCTGGGGTACCGGGCATGAGAAAAGCCCGCGGTCAGGACTGCACTGACCGTTCTACCCCGCCTCAAACACCTCCCTCACGTTCAAGAATGCGTTTAACATCGCGCTTGCCATGCAGAATCCGAATGACGTGGATGGTGTCTTCGTCCAGAAGGTAATAAATCCGGATGGCCTCAAATCCCGCAACCGGCCACGTGCGAAGAGTTTGAAGCTGGGGGTTGCTGGAACGATAGCGCGGACCGACAAGGGGGTGCCGCCGCAACGATTGAACAGTGCGCTGAACAGCCTTTCGGAAGCGAACGGCCACGTCGGGAAGATTCAGGGTAACGAGGTAATAGCGAAACTGGCGCACCACATCGTCGCTGGCGGCTTGCCGATACGAAACCTTCACGAACGCGAGCCCGTCTTATGCTCGGCAAGCAGGGCGTTCGTTTGCGCGTTCAGCGAACCCCAAAAGTCGTCTTCCGCAAGTTCCTTCGATGCCAGACCTTCCGCAAGCAGAGCGTCCAGTTCTTCCTGTGTCCCCGCAAAACCCGGCGTGGTGCGCTGTTCGACGGCGGCCAAGGCTGCATCCACCACTTCCTCAACAGACTCGTAGGCACCCCGGCCTATGACGGCGTGAAGCCGCCGCTCTTGTTCTGGTGTGAGATGAATTGTCATGAATCACCTTGTCGGCGGCGTCGAGATTATCCTTAGCGATGAAATCCCAAATCTCGTCAAGATCAACCGCCGCTTCCGGGTGGAAATCGTATCCAGTCATGAACCGCGCTGCGAACGACGCGCGGCGGCGCTCTTTTCGCGGAAGTGGGCTTCAACCTCGTCGCCGGGAATGGGCTTCACACTGCCGCTTTTCAGGTCGTCATAACGGCTGTTGAGCATTTCCCGTGTCTGCACAAGTTCGGCAACGTATCCGGCCATGGCATCCTCGAGCAGCTTGTCGGGCGCACGTCCGGTCTCGACGACCAACTGGTCAATCTTGGCTTGCAGGTCTGGGGTGAAATGTACTTCCATCGCTTTCATGATACGAAAAAACTTCGCTTGTGGCAAGTTGGTGTACTCCGCACGAGAGAGTACCGCAGACCTCCGCTTTTGATTGGACGATTTTAGATTTTGGATTACCGATTCGAGGTCGCCGCTGTTCGTGAATCCAAAATCCAAAATCTAAAATCCAAAATTAAGCGCTCAGAGCGCCCTGAGAAGCCTTGCAGATATATATCTCCGCCTTCAGGCCCAGGGCGTCCTCATATCCCCGGCGGACGGCCTCGGCAAAAGCCTCAGCGGCGTCCTGGCGGACCAGGTTAACCGTGCAACCCCCGAACCCCGCGCCGGTCATGCGGGCGCCGAGGACTCCAGGTTGTTTCCACGCCAGTTCGACCAGAACATCCAGTTCCTTGGAGCTGACCTCGTAATCGTCCCGCAGGCTTTCGTGCGAAGCGTTCATAAGTTGCCCAAAGCGCTCGATGTCACCGGATTCCAGAACCTTGACGGCCTCCACAACCCGGTGGTTCTCCGTGACAATGTGGCGGGCACGGCGAAAAAGAATCCCGCTGAGGACCGAACGCGCCGCCTCGAGGTCTGCGGGCTCGAGGTCGCGAAGCGACTTCACCGCAAGGCCCGTGGAAGCAATCTGCGCCACCGCCTGCCGGCACTGGTTCAGGCGAACTTCGTATTCCGACTGCGCCAGAGCGCGCTTCACGCCGGAGTTACAGACGACAATCTTCACGTTGTCCCGCAGCGGCACGTGACGGTAGGAAAGATCGCGGCAATCGAGGAAGAGCGCATGGTTTTCGCGCCCCAGCGCGGAAATGAACTGGTCCATGATGCCGCAAGGAACGCCCACAAATTGGTTCTCAGCCTTGCGCGAGAGTTTGACGAGATAAACCGGATCCACGTCGAGGTGGAGAAGGTTTTTCCAGAACGCGGCCGTCCCCACTTCCACCGCCGCCGAGGAGCTGAGGCCCGCCTCGCGCGGCACGTCGCCCCCAAAAATCATGTCGGCGCCCGAGAGCCGATGGCCATCCTCCTCGAGGTATTTCGAGACCCCGCGAATATAATTGCTCCAGGAATTCTTGCCATCCTTTTGGATATCATCAAGATTGAATTCCACAGAGCCGGCGAAATCGATGGAATGCACTCGGACAAGCCGATCGGCCCGCTTACGGCCAGCGAATGCAATGCTCCGGTCAATGGCCGCCGGTAGGACGAACCCGTCGTTGTAATCGGTGTGCTCGCCGATAAGGTTTACACGCCCCGGGGCGCGTACCACCACCTGCGGCGGCGCGCCGTAAACTGTGTAGAAGTCTCGTTCAATCATTGGGTCTCCCGTCTAAGAGTAGGCAGTAAGCAGAAGGCAGAACCGCCCTGAAAGATCTCCCATCGCTGAAGCTATCGCATTGCTGCCGGGTTGATCGCTTCGATATTTCTGAAACGGGCGAAGTCCTGCGTGTTGAAGGTCAGGATGCGGCTGACGTGGTGGAGGGTCATGGCCGCCACCAGTCGCGCGTCATGGACCTTCGCTCCCGAAACCTCGTAGGTCACCACCAGTTCGCGCCACTTGATGAAAAGGTCAGGGGTTTCTGGAAGTACGGCAGCAAAGGATTCGATAAAGCGCAAGTAACGATCCGTTGCGGCAATGGTCTTTCCCAGGCCATTGTACTTCTCGGGCCGGGTGCACACATTCCATAGCTCCACCAGATTTTGGGGAGCGACGCAAAGACCGGCTCCTTTTTGCAGCAAAGCTTTGATGGTTTGGCGCGCGACCGGCCTAAGGGGATTGCGCACGGCGAGGGCACGGAGCAGCACATTGGTATCGATGAGGTAGTCCATGCGGTCTACGGGCGGTCCGGATACCAGTTCTCTCGCTGGAAAGCCTCTTCCGGCAACACCGCATCCGACTCCAACCCGGCCAGAAACTCTTCGAACGCTTTGACTCGTTCCTGCGCGGTGGCTCTCGGGGTCTCGGTTTTGACCAGCGCCTCCAGGGCGCGTTCGGCAAACTGGTCGAGCGACAGGCCTTCCGACCGTGCCCGGGCGAGCAGCGCCTCGCCAATATGCGGTCTTAATTCCACTTCCAGTTTCATTTGGACCTCGCTCTCATGTATATGAGCATGATTATACCCGCCGGCTGGCGCAGAGCGCAGCTCTGCGATTCGTTGAGACGCGATGCCTACAAAACGCAGAGCTTCGCTCTGCGCCAGCCGGCGAATGGCGGCGACCGCAGGCACGGCGGAGGGCTGCTCGGCCAGTTGCTCGAGCCACGCTTGGGCAGCAATTGTTCCGCGCAAACAATCAACAAGGACGTCCGTATCAACAAGGTTCATCGTGCGGATCTGGTCCACCCTTCTGAGCGGAGTTTCCGGGCAAACTCCGAGCTATCCTCGATGTCGGTGCGATCCCGCCACATTCCAAAAAATTCGGAGTTCAGCAAGTCGCTAAAAGTCGAGTGGGGCCGGGACCCGGAGGATGAAACCGTGATCACAATCTCGGCCGACCCCGTGGGCACGTCCGCAGGGAGCCTGATGCGCAGCTCCCGGCTGGCCGGAATCTCCGCGTTAAGGGTGACCGTTTTTACCATACGTCCTTCACCTCACCTTTCACCTTATCAAAAGCAATTCGCGTTTACAACGACCCGCAGTAAGCAGTAGACAGAAAGCAGTAAGCAGAAGGCAGATTATGGCGCAAATTGGGCGCTTGACGCAAACCCGATGAGGCACTCCCATACGCGGCTCTTCGCCCGCAACGAGCAATTGGCTGAGCGCCAGTATTGTTTCGAGCACGGCACTACCTCTCAGGGAAGGCGACATAACCGTCAAAGTGAGTGTCGTGTGCCCAGGAAAGTTTTCGAGCAAAAGTTTGAAGAGAGGCATTGATGGCCGGCGCATTTATCAAGGGCAGCACATGCCCTACGCGCGTGGTGGCAATCAAGTACCATTCCGATCGACATATTCATCGCTTCCTGGGCGTACCCTCTGGTTGCTGCCATATTCGCTTCTTCCGCCCCGATCGAAGCCAACTCACGCATTGGTTGAAGTCGTTCGTCCAATTGGGGTCGGGCGTCTTCGCGACGGGCTGGAACTTTAGCATTAGGTTTGCATCCTCGGGCCGGGGGATCAGCCAATCGGAAACCGTGTACATGAATGTCGACCAATCGTTGGTCGAGGGGTGCAGAGACACGGCCAGAATATCGAATTCACCGAAACGGTAAGGTCTGGTTTGTTGCTTGGTATGTGGGTCCGTCCCGCCCCTTGTTCGTTGGGTCTCCACGACGTACATATCGGTCGGAAGGTATGCATAGCCTTGGCTCGCCATCATTGGGCGATGGTCTTTTAACCTCTGCATCTTTAGCTGGATGCGAACCTCGCCGGTCGAATCTCTCAAGAGGAAATCGTATGGGAAATCGCCTTCAAGTGTTTCATTCCGCCAGCCCCGCAGTGACGCCACCACGTTCAGTTTAAATGCTGCTTCGGCAATGACCCCCCTGATGCCCCTCAAAGTGAGGTCACTTGCTCTGTCGATTGCCTCCAAAATAATTTCGGCTTGCGTGTTAAGCTTAGTCTCGAGTGGGTGGATTGGGAATTCCAGGCGCAGGTACTCGAAAATCTCGCGCCTCTGTGTCTCCGTACAACCCTCAAGCAGCCGCTTGACCTCGTTAATCCTGTTATTCACGGTTCCTTCTCACCTTGAGCCTGCCCGGTCGGCCCCGCCGGAAACTCTCGACATCAGCAAGGCTAACAAATCTATGCCCTCCGATTTCAATGCTTTTTATCCGGCCTTTGGTCACAAGCTTCCAAATCGCCTGCCTGGAAACACCACGAAGTTTAGCCGCTTTGGTCTGGGATATCCAGTCTAAGGGGTTGATTTTGCTCATCACAAATAGGTTGACAAAGTAAACCTAATCATTTACCATCAAACTGTCGAAAAAGAGTTGTAGTATCTTGAGTAGGAGACACCGGCATCAGGAGTCGATGAGGCAATGGCAAAGACCGCAGAAATGATCAGCAAGCCACAGCAGGCGCTATTCACGACTCCTGCCAATCCGGCCGCACTTCTCCCCACGCACAGCCCTCTTTACACAACCCCGTTGGGGGCGGCTTATGTCGACGATTCGCTGTCGATCCTAAGTGCGCTACCCGACAATTCCATCAATGTTGTAATTACGTCTCCGCCTTATGCCCTCCATTTCCAGAAGGAATACGGGAATGTTCATAAGTCCGACTACGTTGAGTGGTTTCTGCCATTCGCCACTGAGATCCGTCGCGTGCTCACAAATGACGGCAGCTTCATTCTAAACATAGGGGGCAGTTATAACAAGGGCCAGCCTACTCGCTCACTCTATCACTACAAACTACTTATCGCCCTCGTTGAGTTTGTGGGATTTCACCTGGCGCAGGAGTGCTTCTGGTTTAACCCGGCGAAGATGCCGATGCCTGCTGAGTGGGTTACAGTTCGCCGGATTCGCATCAAGGATTCCGTTGAATACGTTTGGTGGCTCTCCAAAACCCCTTGGCCGAAGGCGGACAATCGAGGGGTTCTGCGGCCTTACAGCAAAGACATGCACCGGCTGAACGGCAAAGGTCTTACGCCCACGGTCAGACCTTCCGGGCACAACATCAAAACCAGCTTCAGCATGACGAGCCCTGGGGGATCGATACCGGCCAACGTGCTTGAGGAAATCCCCACGGATATGCTCAAATTTGGCAACAATGCTGCCAACGACGCCTACACCCTCAAGTGCAAAGAAGCTGGCGTAAACCTTCATCCCGCGCGGTTTCCCGCCGCGCTACCAGAATTCTTCACCCTCCTGCTAACGGAAGAGGGTGATATCGTTCTCGATCCTTTTGCTGGTTCGAATACAACCGGAACCGTTGCGGAAAAATTGCGAAGGCGCTGGCTTGCAGTCGACAACGTCGCAGAGTATTTGGAAGCTAGCAAATTCCGATTCATCTGACGCCGCTTGTAGAACGGGACATTGCAGACACGCAAAACAGGTGCCTGGGGCAGCCCCGCGGGCCCTATAATCAATCAGCCCTTTATCGCCGTCGTGATCTGCTCACGCACAGAGGGCTGTCCGCTAACCCGCTGTGCCATGGCTTGTTTCGTGACCGCCAGCAGTTGTCGAAATCTTGGAGAGTCAGCCTCGCTCTTCCCCAGTTTCTCCCACTTCATAAACGCGTTGAGGTCGCGGGTGGCGCATACATCGCCTTTTATGTATGCGCCCCACAACACGCGCAACATCTCTGTCACCGCGCCCTATTCGTGGCCTGTTCTGGTTCCTTAACGGTCGCCGACATAAAACGCGATGTCGGCGCCACCCGCGGCCAGCTTACTCACAAACATGCTTGGGTACTGCCTTCTGCTTTCTGCCTACTGCCTACTTCTCGACCTCTTCCCGCCGCACCGGTGGCACGCTGCGGAGTTCCGCAGCCTTTTCCTCCGCCAGCGAGTCATTCAGGAAAGTTCCTGAGCCGCTCTCGACACTGGCCAGGTATTTCAGCTTCTCCTTGCTGCGATGGGGAGGATAAAACTCGATGTGGAAGTGGAAATAGGGAAACCTCCCTTTCGTAGGCGCCTGGTGGAGCAGCATCATGTAAGGGAACGACATCTGATAAAGATTATCGTATTTCAGTGTGACCCACTTCAGAATTTCCGCCAGGCCGCGCTCCTCCGAGTGGTCATGGGGCTGCGGCCCACCCTTAGAAATGAAAGTCGAACCCTCGTCACCCCCGCGCAAGCGGGGGTCCACCTCAGGCATCTGGATTCCCGCTTTCGCGGGAATGACGTGACTTTCAACGGAGCGCCGAAGCTGATCGAGTGTTCCGAGGTGGCGGCGCGAGAAAATGTGGACTTCATAGGGCCAGCGCGCGTAAAAGGGCACGAAAGCCGTGAAGGCCTCATTCTCGGCAACGATTCGCCGCCCCTCACCACGCTCTTTCTTGAGAATGTCACAAAACAAGCATCTTCGTTTGGCTCGCTGGTGAGCGCGCGCCGCTTCCATCTCCCTCTCCAGGCGCGGAGGAATGAACGGGAAAGCATAAATCTGCCCGTGGGGGTGAGGCATGGTCACGCCAATCACCGCGCCCTTATTTTCAAAAATCAAAACATAGCGAATGCCCGCAGTCGCCTTGAGTTCCGTAAAGCGTTTTCGCCATATCTGGACGAGCTTCACAATGTGGTCCAGCGAAAGTTGCGGCAAAGAACTATTGTGGTCCGGAGAGTAAAGGACCACGTCGCATTTGCCATACGACGGCGCCACTCGATAGAAGTCGTCGCCCTGGATGGCAGGCTGCGGGGGGGGAATGGAGAAGGCGGCAAAATCGTTGGGGTAAATATAGCAGTCATAGTTGTCCGGAACTCTCCCCGAGCCCGGGCAGAATGGGCACCAATCCTCCGGCATCTGCGGTCGGTCCTGGCGATGGGAGGCCGTCGAGACCCATTCACGAACCGTAGGATTCCAGCGGAGTTCAGTCATCAGACGTTACGATGCGAAGCCCTGAATGCGAGAGTCCCCATGAATAGGCCGAAAACCAGCATCGCCGCGCCCCACCATATATCGATATTTACTCCCAGAGAGTTCACGAAAATGGCTGGATCGGCCACCGCGCCATAAATAATAAGAACGGCGCCGTAAATGGTGAAGATGATTCCAATTGGTAAGCGAATGTCCAAACCCATAGTTTTCACCAGAAGATGATATTCAACACAATGCAGAGCGCGAGGATGCCAATGGCAAGAATGCCGGGCCTCTCATACCAGGGCAGGTCCTGGTTTCTAGGCTTTGGAGTCAGAGAGTACACAAGCCCCACCAGTTCTTCTTCCTTTCGAGGTTCGGTGAACAGGGTCACAACCACGGTCACCACAACGCAGACCGAGAAAGCCCAGATAGCCTGATAGAAATTCGCCGCCATATCGGTGGGGTAGAAAATCACATGATAGTGGTAGAGGGTGTAGTGGGTGGCGGCGGCGAAAATCCCGGAAAGCAATCCCCAGAAGCCGGAATGCGCGCTGGTGCGCTTCCAGAACATTCCCAACAGGAAGGTACCGAACAGCGGCGCGTTGAAAAAGGCGAAAAGGAGCTGGAGATAATCCATCAGGTTGTTGAACTTCAGAACGATGAAGGCCGTCCCGATTCCCACCGCCACGGCGAAAACCGTTGCGAAACGGCCCATATTCAGATAGTGATGGTCAGGCTTGCCGGGGTTAACGTGCGTCTGATAGATGTCGAAAGTCCAAACCGTGTTGAAGGCGGTGACGTTTCCGGCCATGCCTGACATGAAACTGGCCAGCAGCGCCGTCAGCCCGATGCCTAAAAGGCCCGAGGGATAAAACTTACCCAGCATGGCCGGCAGCGCATTGTCGTAGCGGCCGTTGAGATATTTCGTCAGCGAGGGGTCAAGCGCAATGGCCACCAAGCCGGGAAGAACAACCATCAGCGGAAAGAACATCTTGGGGACAGCCGCAATGAGGGGCGTGCGCTGTGCGGCAGGCATGTCCTTCGCCGCCAAGCCGCGCTGGATCACCAGGAAATCCGTACACCAATAGCCGAAGGAAAGCACAAAGCCCAGCCCGAAGATCGTGCCGAACCAGTTGATCCCCATGGGATTCTGGCTGGCATGCCAAATGTTCGCCCAAGTATGCGCGTAGCCGGCATTCGGCAACTTCGCCTTGAGCCCTGCAAAGCCCCCGACCGCCTTTAATCCCAGGATCGCCAAAGGAAGGAACCCAAACACGATGAGGAAGAATTGGAGCACTTCGTTGTAGATGGACGAGGTCAACCCACCCAGGTAAATGTAGATTGCCACCACCGCCGCCGACGCGACCACGCTGGCGCCGAACGGCCAGTTGAGCAAGCGCTGGAAAAGAATCGCCATGGCATAAAGGTCGATGCCTGAGACCAGCAGTGTCATGGCTGCGAAGCATAAGGCGTTGAGCGTCCGCGTCTTCTCATCGTAACGTTTACGCAGGTACTCGGGGACGCTGCGCACCTTGCTGCCGTAATAAAAAGGCATCATGAATACGCCCACGAAACACATGGCAGGCATGGCAGCAAGCCAATAGAAATGGTTGACGAACATGCCATACTTGGCGGCGTTGGCAGCGTGACCCATGACCTCGAGAGCACCGAGATTCGCGGACATGAAGGCAAGCCCGGTAATCCAGCCCGGGATCGAACGCCCTGAGAGGAAGTAATCATCGCTGGTCTTCATCCGGCCTCGCAAGGCGAAGCCAATTCCCAGGACGAAAACAAAGTAGATGACGATAATCGCGTAATCGACAAAATGTAGATGCATATCGTTTCACCGAAACGCGCATTTCTATCACAGCCCACGGCAAAAGTAAATGAAAGACATCTCGGCAACCTCACTGCACTTGCAATGTCAGGTTTACAGAGTGGCTGAGGTTGATGGAACCTGACGTACACGTGCCAGTTATCGTCAGGGTGTATGTGCCTGGCGGCGTGCCGGGATTGCTCTGAGGAGGAGAGTTGCCACCACCACCTCCACCGCCACCACAAGCTGCCATTGCCCCCATCACGAGCAATAGAGCAGCGAAAGTGACAAGCCCCGCCCGGCTTCGTCCCACTCCGGGTTGCACCCAGCCCCGGGTTGCCCGAGCCAAGCTTCCCAATGCTGCCAGAGCCACTGTGCAGAGAAGCCAAGGCCAGGATTGGACGGGTCCGATGGGAGGAAGGGGATTGGGCCGCGGCGCGCCAACAGACGGCGCAGTCGTGGTTACTTGTACCGTGACGTTTGTTGAGGAACTACTCGGGGTCAATGAACTCGGTGAAACCGTGCAGGCGGCTTCCGAGGGCGCTCCCGTGCAAGTGAAGGTCACGTTTTGATTGAAGCCATCCACTGCACCGACGCTCAATGTGTAAGTGGCCGTCCCTCCCGGTGAGACGGTCGCAGAGGTGGACGAACCTGGCGGCGCAGTGAAAGTGAAGTCTTCACCGGTGCCCGTAAGTGCGACGGTTTGCGGGCTTCCGACGGCGTTATCGGTAATGGTCACGACCCCGGTTCTGGTCCCAGTAGCCGTCGGCTTGAAGGTCACGCTGAGGGTGCAACTCGCGCCCGCCGCCACGTTCGAGCCGCAGGTGTTGGTTTGGGAGAAGTCGCCGCTCGCCGTGATGCCAGTAATGCTGAGGGCTGCGTTTCCCGTATTGCTGAGCGTGACGCTTTGAGCGCTGCTGCTGGTACCCACCAGTTGTGCCAGGAAAGTCAAGGAAGCGGAAGAGAGGCTCACTTGCGGAGCACTGCCGGTGCCGGTGAGTGCAATGGCTACCGGATCGCCTTCGGTATTAGCATTTATGGTGACAGCGCCGTTCAGAGTTCCCATCGCCGCAGGTGTGAAAGTCACGCTGAGGGTGCAACTGGCGCCCGCCGCGAGGCTGGCACTGCACGTGTTCGTTTCGGAGAAGTCACCGCTGACCGTGATGCCAGTAATGCTGAGGGCCGCGCTCCCCTTATTACAGAGCGTGACGGTTTGCGCGCTGCTGCACGTGCCCACCGCTTGTGCCGGGAAAGTCAAGGAAGCAGGGGAGAGACTGAGCACCGGTGCGGCCACGCCGGTTCCTGTCAGCCTGACGGTCTGCGTGGCAGGACTGGCGTTATCGGTGATCGTCAAGGTGCCGCTCCTCGAGCCGGCCGCCGTGGGTGTGAAGGTCACGCTGAGGGTGCAACTGGCGCCCGCCGCGAGGCTGGCACTGCACGTGTTCGTTTCGGAGAAGTCACCGCTGGCCGTGATGCCAGTAATGCTGAGGGTTGCGTTTCTCGTATTGCTGAGCGTGACGCTTTGAGCGCTGCTGCTGGTGCCCACCAGTTGTGCGGGGAAAGTCAAGGAAGCGGGGGAGAGGCTCACTTGCGGAGCACTGCCGGTGCCGGTGAGTGCAATGGCTACCGGATCGCCTACGGTATTAGCATTTATGGTGACAGCGCCGTTCAGAGTTCCCATCGCCGTAGGTGTGAAGGTCGCGCTGAGGGTGCAACTCGCGCCCGCCACGAGGCTGGCACTGCACGTGTTCGTTTCGGAGAAGTCACCGCTGACCGTGATGCCAGTAATGCTGAGGGCCGCGCTCCCCTTATTACAGAGCGTGACGGTTTGCGCGCTGCTGCACGTGCCCACCGCTTGTGCCGGGAAAGTCAAGGAAGCAGGGGAGAGGCTGAGCACCGGTGCGGCCACGCCGGTTCCTGTCAGGCTGACGGTCTGGGTGGCAGGACTGGCGTTATCGGTGATCGTCAAAGTGCCGGTCTCTGAGCCCGCCACGGTGGGTGTGAAGGTCACGCTGAGGGTGCAACTGGCGCCCGCCGCCACGGTCGCGCCGCAGTTATTGGTCTGAGTAAAGTCGCTGCTGTTCGTCCCGGCGATGGTCACGTTCGTGACGTTGAGCTTGGCGTTGCCCGTGTTCAATAGCATAACCGTCTGCGCCGCGCTCGCGGTGCTGTCCACTTGGTTACCGAACGAGAGGGTTGTTGGCGAGAGGCTGGCTGCGGCGCCCACACCCGTGCCGGTCAGTGTCACCGTCTGCGGCTTGATAGTGGCGTTGTCGGTGATGGTGAGCGAGCCGGTTCTGGTTCCGGCGGCCGTCGGCGTAAAGGTCACACTCACGGAACAGGTGCCATAGGCTGCGATCGGTGAGGAGGCTACGCACGTGTTGGTCTCAGCGAAATCCCCGGAGGCGGCCACGTCCGTCACCATCAGTCCCGCTGCTCCGACGTTGGTCACAGTTGCGCTCTGCGGGGCACTCGTCGTCCCGATAATCTGCTTGCCGAACGTGTACGATGAGGGCGAGATGCTCAGGGAGGGAGACGACACAAGACTGACCTTGGCCACGAAGGCATCGTAGGGTCCGCCCCCATACGACGGCTGGAAGCTGCCCGATGTTATGGGGAAATCAAGCGAGAAAGTCGCGCCTGTAACGTAAGCGTTCCCTGAAGGGTCCAGAGAGATTCCCTGTCCCATTTCGTCTAAGCTTCCGCCAAAGTAGGTGGAAAAGGCGAGCGACCTCCCTGTTGCGTCGAGCACACTGACGAAGGCGTCGTAGAATCCGGCGTTCTGCGCTTGCAAGGGAAGCGCGATTGGGAAATCGCCCCCGTAATTATATCCCGTCACGAAAGCACGCCCGGATGAATCGACCGCAACGTCATACCCAATTTCTGTTCCGGCCCCGCCCAAGTAAGTCGAATAGACAAGCGCGGAACCTGCGCCATCGAGCTTGGCAACGAAGGCGTCGTAAGAACCGCCAAAGATTTGTTGGAAAGCTCCCGCTGTTGTCGGGAAGTTGGTGGAGGTTGTGTACCCGGTCACATAAGCATTGGACGAACCGTCAAGGGCGATGGCATAGCCGTAATCGCTACCGGTTCCTCCCAAGTAGGTAGAATAAATGAGCGCCGATCCGGCGGGGTTAAGCTTAGCCACGAAGGCGTCGTAGCAAGGAAAGGTGTTCGGAGCTACAGCGCAAAGGCCGCCGGCGTAATTCGGTTGGAAGGCGTTTACGGTTGGGAAATTCGGGGAGTTTGTGGCGCCGGTGAGGTAGGCATCGCCGGCAGAGTCCACAGCGACGCCGTAAGCGTAATCGTCCGCGCTGCCACCAAGAAATGTTGAATAGCCGAGCTCGGCGCCTCCCGAGTTGACTTTGACTACGAAGCCATCGTGATCGCCACCGCCGTAGTTGGCCTGGAGGGCGCCAGCGGTGACCGGGAAGTCAGGCGAGGCGGTAAACCCGGATATATAGGCGTTGCCGGACGAATCGACTGCGATGCCAGTCCCCACATCATCGCTACTTCCGCCCCAGTAGGTCGAGTAGATCAGGGAGGCGCCGTCCGCGCTCAGTTCGGCAATAAAAGCGTCGAACCCCCCGGCGTTCTCGGCCTGGAGCGCGTTCTGCACCGGAAAATCCGTGGAATTTGTGTACCCGGTCACATAGGCATCGCCGCTCGCGTCGAGCGCAATCCTCATCCCATAATCCTCATCACTGCCGCCGAGGTAAGTGGAATAGACCAGCGCAGTCCCGGCGGGATTCAGTTTTGTCACGAAGGCGTTAAAGCAAGGGAAATTGGCCGAAGCATCTGTGCAGGTGCCGAAGCCGGGGGAGCTCTGCTCAGGGTTGGCCAGGGGGAAATCGATGGAAGCCGTGTAACCTGTCACGTAGGCATTTCCGGAAGGGTCCACTGCAATGCCATTGGCATAATCCATATCGCTCCCGCCAAGATAGGTGGAGTAGCTGAGGACGGGATCGATGATCAGGGGCCGAGTCCTGTCGTACGGTGCGATTTCAAAGGTTACTTCGCCGTCCGACTTGAGGATGTAGCGCCCGTCAATCAATTTTGGATTTTGGATTTTGGATTTTGGATTGGCGGACGTCCGTGGTCCGAGGTCCGAGGACGCGGGGTCCATTGCACCCCTGCTTTCAACTCTCAACTGTGAACTGTCAACTGTCGACTGCATTTGATAAACCACCGGCTTGTGAAACCGTACATCGCCGCCGGTTGTGGTCACCATGAGATCGCCGTTCGCCACGATGCGGAGGGACGAAGAGATTTTGGATTTTGGATTGGCTGCCGTCCGTGGTCTGTGGTCCGTCGTCCGTTGCCTGCTTTGGGCTGGCGATTGCAACTCACCACCGATCCCGCCCCGCGGGAACAACTGACGGTTTTCTTTCTTTGCAACTTTGCTCTTGACTGTCAACTGTGAACTGTCAACTGTCGACTCCATTGACGACCCACCACGGCCTACTGCCTTCTGGCTACTGCTTACTTGCCCTTCGACGTCGATTGCCAGCGCGATCGGACCGAGGTCGGCCCCGGGCGCCACCACAAAGTCATACTCCAACTGTCCACCCTTGTTGCCGTAATAGACCAGATCCACCCCTGGATAGACGTTCTCGTACCGCACCCTGCCATAGGTTGGCACATGGGTGCGCCACTTCTTAGGATCGTTGCCGATAAAGTAGTTGCTCTTGCCGGGCAATTCATCCAGGCCCGTGACCTTGGCAGCAGGGTTCGCGCGAAGCAGCTTGAGGCGGAGTATTGAAGGGACTGGGGGCTGGGGACTGGGCGCTGGAAATTGCAGTGACGAGTGCGGCGTGACAAGGGACGCGCTACGACCCCCCTCCCTTGTTTCATGCAACTGACCACGAACCACGGACCACGGACGTCTTTCCTCTTCTGACTTCTGCCTCCTGCCCCCTGAATCCTGAATCCTGAATCCTGAATCCTGCCTTCTGGCTCCTGACTTCCGCAGTGCTACCACCGCTTCATCCTCCGTCAGGAAGAGCGTGTACCCCGATCCTCGCGAGAGGAACTTCACGCGCGGGTCCGCTTGGCCAAGATTGGGCTCAAAACTCAGCGGGAGTTCGGGACGGGCACTCCAGGTGTGGCCATCTGGCTCGGCGACGAGGACGCGGCTGGCGTCATCCTTAACGCCGGCGACGGAGAGAAGGAATAAGCTGAACGCGAATACCCTGCCTCGACGGAGGCGGACGAGCGCAAAAAGGGACATTGATTTCTCTTCCCATGCCACAGGAACCCGCAGTCACACTGAACCTCACGGTCGCCTGTTCCCTCAACTTCCGATGACAGCGGAACCCGCGATCAAAACGAACCGGTGAATCTTTCTGGCCATCCTTATCGGCAACGGAGCATATTTCTTAACTGGGTGGTAAAAGAAAGGTATTGGCTTGCCATTGGAACCAGAGAAGTCAGGAGGCGGGATTCAGGAGTCAGGGGACAGAAGGTAGGCAGTACGAGGCAAGCGGTAAGCAGAAGGTGGTCGGCAGTGGGGAGAAGCAAGAGGGAAATTCAGAATTCGGAATTCAGAATTCAGAACTCAAAACTCAAAACTGCCCCAGCCCCCAGCCGTTAGAAGCTGTGAAATAATTGAGGAAGGCCATATGCCGAGGCCAATTATTCAATAACTTACGCTCTGCAAAACCGCGGGTGGCGCATACGTCCCGACGGTTTGAAGCTGTGAAAAAATCAAGAAAATCGAAAAAATTAAGAAATTTTCTTGTCTTAGCTATACAGCTATGATATATTAGCCTCTGACCGCACTTCCGGC
>JBEKME010000012.1:0-104857 GCA_050008675.1 Terriglobia bacterium | reverse complement strand
CTTCCCGGGGGTTCCCAACCAAACGCTGGTGGTGGATTTTCTGCCGGATCGTTTGCTGCGCAACGTCAGGAACTTAGCCTCCGTATTCTTGGGGGGATTCGTTTTTGACAAGTGGACCTGTAATTGTAACGGCCGCCAGGTCATTTTCTTTCGCTCCGTGGACGAGCAAGGTCCGGCGTATTCAGCTTTGCTCATCGATCAGGGCTTTTGTTTTAACGATGGCGAGTGGAGCTTTCCGGATAGCCCTATCCGTGGCCTTTATCCACGCCGCCTGGTTTATGAGAAGGTCGAGGGTTTCAAGTCGTTTGAACCCTTTCTCTCCAGCATCGAGAACCTGGAGCGCTCTCAAATCGAGGAATGTGTTCTTCAAATACCTGACGAGTGGTGCGGGCCCGACCCCGCTCAGTTGACATGGCTTGTGGAAAGATTGCACGAGCGGCGCAGAAGACTTCGGCAGGCGATCATTGACGCAAAGAATAGTTCCCTGCAACCGTTCCCGAATTGGGCATGAGGCTGGAGTGGTTGGTCAATCGAGACAGGACCTATGGTGGAAGATAGCGAGTTGAAGCAGTGCTCATACTTCCTGGTGCGCTACGTCCCGGACGTGGTGAAGCAGGAGTATATCAACATCGGGCTGTTCCTCTTTTGCCGTGCCGAGCAGTTCCTGGATTGCTTGTTCAGCGACGATTTCCGGCGCATCACCCGTTTTCACGCCCAGGCAGATACCCAGTTCCTCGAGGAACCGCAACCCCACTTCAAGCAACAGATCGCAGAGCACGGAGCGGATCTCGAGGGGTACATCCGCGAGATGGAGCAGTCCTATTCCAACCTCATCCAGTTGTCACCACCCCAGACCTGCTTGGCAACTGACTTGAGAGCCCAACTTCGGGACCTATTCGAACAGTACGTGGGCGTGCGTCTTACCGGCGCCACAGAGCAAGATGCCAGGATGCGCATCAAGCACCGCTTGACGGAATCCCTGCGCCGATGCGGTGTGCTTGACCACAAGTTATTTGAAAAGCGCATCCCCGCCTCACGATGGAGCGGGGCTGGCGACACATTTGTTTTCGACTTTGGGTACAAGCCTCCCGAACAAGCGGGCAAGCCCAACGGGCGCGTGAAGCTGATCCACACGCTTTCCCTTCAGAAGGACGAGGAACTTGCCAAGGCACTCATGTGGAGCTTCGATAAAGTCCTTAAGAAAGAACGTTCCCACCTGACGGTCGGGCACGAAGATATCCTTGACCCAGACAATGCCGTCGTCCGCTTCTCAAAGGACATTCTTCAGCACGAGCATATCAGCTTGGTGCCCGTTTCAGGCTTCGATGAATACGCTCAGTCTATCCGCGCAGAACTCTTCATGTAAAAGGACGATTATTCCAAACTTGGAGGCGGAGCGTGTGATTCGCTGGGCACCATGAGTCTGCATCTCAAAGTCGATTGTTACTCAGGCTACAAAGCGGATGAACGGCCCCTCCGTTTCAGCTTCGCAGACAAGCCCGGTGGACAGGTAATCGAAGTAAAAGAGGTCCTGGATCAGTGGTACGGCATTGGCTACCACTGTTTCAAGGTTTTGGCAGACGACGGCAACTTCTACATTCTTCGCCATCAACAGGCGGAGGACAACTGGGTGCTTGACTCCTTCCGGCGGAGCGCGGCCGAGACTTCGGAATAAGAACCGACCAAGCGGGTGGTGGTGTCATTTGGGATGGGATCTCTATGGAAACGCCGGTCATTCCCGCGAAAAGCTTGCCCTGAGCTTGCCGAAGGGCGGGAATCCAGCCCTTCGACAGCGGGTTTCCGAAGGTTTCCCGAGTAGATTCCCGCTTTCGCGGGAATGACTGCGGCTTGCAACGCCCATGTCTCGCAAATGACACCAGTACCGACAATCGCGCGTTCATGACAATCCTGCGGAGAAGTGGTTAAATAGACTGGTTTGATTGCGGCGGCAGTTGCCTCGTTCCGCCGAAGGGTTGAGGGGATATGCACAAGGGTGAAAGTGTGATCTCTCTCGCGCTTGCCGTGGTCGTAGTTCTGACCTTTGTGGCGATCCAGCGACAGTGGAATCCGGCCAGCCTGAAGGAGGTGGCATCTTCAGCCGAGGATTTTATCCTCACCAGCACAGGAATACGCGGGCAAGTACCGGATTTGGTTGGATACGAGAGATTGAAAACCTATCGACTGGAGAGCTATCGCGCCGCCTTATACCGGCGGAGCCCCGCTTCACTGGTTTTCGCTTCTGGCCTGTTTGTCGTTTACGACCGGAATGACCAACCGGCCTTTAAGCTGGAGACCCTGGAAGGATCAAGAGACCCCTGGACGACTCTTTACGACTTCAACGGGCGTCATGGGCTTCCCGTCCCAGGTAGCCGTAGCCGCCCGGAATACACCAAGAGCCTGACCGGGGATGGTGTGCCGGACGTTCTGGTAGGCCAGTATTCGGGCGGGGACCACTGCTGCACTGTGGCCACCATCCTCGAATTAGGCAAAGAGGCAGTGGCAGTCCTGGGTCGAATCGATGGCTTGGATGGCTTACCTTTCGAGGGCTTGGAAATCCACCACATCCATAAAGATAAGAGTTGGGAATGTGTGGTCCACCGTCCCTACCTGACGAGCTGTGGCGGCCTCTCGGATGCGGCCGACGTGCTCTCGATCTACGCCTCCACCAACGGCCAATACGTTGACCAAACAAAGCAGTATGCAGACTACCTCACCGGTATCCTGCGCCAGAATCTTAGCAAGTGGCGTCAGGAAAAGAGCCCCTCGCTTCGACTCTTGCAAACGCTGGCCGCCCAATTCGCGCAGCTAGGCCAAAAGGATGAAGGAAAGCGTTTTTTTGCGACGAACTTTAATCTGTTCCTGCCCAATCTTCAACAGAGGAATATCGATCCGAACGTTTGCCTGGACGACTTGGAGAACCTCATCGATCGCCTGCCCAGCATTCAGCTTGCAACCACCCCAAAGGCAGTTAACAGTCGATAGTCGACAGTCGACAGTCCGCTGTCCGTCGTCAGTTGTCTGTGGTCCGTTGTCCGTTGTCCGTGGTCAGTCGAAAGAACGCGGCCGGCAGCAATCCCGAATTGCCCCAGCACCCAGTCCCCAGCACCTGTTACCTGACACCTGGCACCTGACACCTGACACCTGTTCTTACAGTGCCGGCTCGTCCCAGTTCTCGAGGATTTGCTTAATGTGGCCCAGGAACCTCTCGGCCACAGCTCCATCGATGACCCGGTGATCGTAAGAGAGGGAGAGGTAGGCCATCGATCGGATGGCGATCGCATCGTCGCGCACCACCGGGCGTTTTTCGATAGCGCCCACACCCAGGATGGCCACCTGAGGCTGGTTGATGATCGGCAAGCCGAAAAGACCTCCGAAACTCCCAGGATTGGTAATAGTGAAAGTCCCTCCCTGTACATCCTCGACGCTCAAGCGCTTGTTTCGAGCCCGCTCCGCAAGATCCTGAACCGCCCGCGCGATGCCCTGGAAGTTCTTTTCATCCGCCCGCTTGATGACTGGCACGATAAGCCCTGTCTCGAGCGCCACGGCAATCCCCACATTAACGTTCCGCTTGTAAATGAGGTTCGTACCGTCTACCGAGGAATTGATAACAGGGATTTGTTTGATCGCTTCGACCGCAGCTCGAACGAAGAAGGGTGTGTAAGTCAGCTTGAAGCCGCATCGGCGCTCAAACTCATCGCGCTGCCGCTCCCGTGCCTCCACCACTTTGCTCATTTCGACTTCGAATACGGTGTAGACATGGGCCGAAGTCCTCTTGCTCGTCACCATGCGCTCGGCGATTTGCCGGCGCATGGGGGTCATGGGAACAACTTGCGTTGGCCCGGCGAGAGTCGAGGCCGAAGGTGTCGGCTGAACCGTGGCGGGCGCGGGCTGCACCAAAGGCTGCCGAGCCGCGGCGGTTCTGCCTGCGGCGGCCGACTGGCGCTGTTCCACGTAAGCCAGGATATCTTTCTTGCTGATCCTGCCACCTAGACCGGTACCCCTTACCTGCGTGAGGTCAACGTGGTAGTCATGGGCGATACGCCTGACGAGCGGCGACGACCTTGCCGCCGCGGGAGCAGTGGGGGCAGTCGGACCGCCAGCCGCGGTTGGAACGCTCGCGGTCGCTCGAGGCGCTGGCGGTAGGGCAGCAGCCGGAGCTGGAGGCACTGCGACCTCCTCGCCTGCCTCAGCAGCAGGTGCGGCCAGGGCAGCGCCTTCGCCATCGATCACGGCCACAACCGTATTCACCGCCACCGTCTCGTTTTCCTTCACCAGAATTTGGCTTAGAGTCCCAGCCGCCGGGGAAGGTATTTCCGCATCCACTTTGTCGGTGGAAATTTCAAACAGAGGCTCGTCCCGGTCTACATGCTCGCCGGCCTTCCTCAGCCATTTGGTAATCGTCCCCTCGGCAACACTCTCACCCATCTGGGGCATGATGACATTCGTGGGCATAGCAACCTCAAATCTATTGATTCATTGAGTCATCGGGCCATCGAGCCATTGAGTCATTGGGTCGTTCAGCCTTTGAACGATTGAGGCTTTGATTCATTGACTCAATGGCTCAATGGCTCGATGACCCGATGACTCAATGGCTCAATGACTCAATTTTAATACTCCGCCAGCTTCCTGGCGGCCTCGACCACTTTCCGGGCGTTCGGCAGAAAGTACTCCTCAAGGGGTGGCGAGAAGGGGACAGGCGTATCCGGAGCGGTAATCCGCATGATGGGCCCGTCCAAATCCTCGAAAGCCTTCTCGGCAAGCAGCGCTGCCAACTCGCCTGCCATGCTGCCCGTACGCGTGTCCTCATGGAGCAGGATGACCTTGTTGCACTTTCGTACGCTCGCCAACACCGCTTCTTCATCGTAGGGTATCCCCGGATGAGCAAGGCGCCGACGTTTCGAATCACAGGACCGATCAGGTCATGCTTCTCGAGGGCGTACGCAGTTCCCACGGAGATCGCCTCCTGGCCCAGGCCGGAGTGCACTCCGCCCACCACTTTGCCCTGCCTGTAAAGGCTCGTGAGCTGCTCATCCACCCGCCTGTTCAATCGAAGGTAATAGTAAATTTCATGATACTCCGAACAATTCATTTGCTGCTTCATCTATCTTTGAAGGCTATGTCATCCTGAGCCCGTCAGCTGACGGGCGAAGGATCTCTGCAGTTGCCTTTCGAGTTCAGCAACCCGCGACGAACTGCAGAGATGCTTCGCTGCGCTCAGCATGACAGTTCGCGCCGGTGTTCCGACATCACGGCTAGCTGTCTTAGGCTATGCACGCGCAGAATGACACGTGACCCGGGCAGCGTTTTCACGTTTCGACTCTCGACTCTGGACTCTCGACTTGCTCGACCATTTCTACCTCGAAGACTCTTCCAAAGTGCCGGACTACCCTTCCCGCAACCTCTTCCATCTCGACCGGCCGGCCCAACAGCTTCTGGAGCGATGTCACGCCTTTATCGCGCAGCCCACAAGGAACGATCCAGTCGAAGTAGCGCAGGTCCGTGTTGACATTGAAGGCGAAGCCATGGGAAGTGACCCAACGAGAAATGTGGACTCCCATGGCTGCCAACTTGTCGTTTCCCACCCAGACTCCCGGGGCGCCGGCAAGACGTCCGGCCTGAATTCCGTAGTCCCGTACTACCGCGATTAAGGCTTCTTCAAGGCAGCGCATGTACCAGGCGATATCACGCCGGTGATTCGCAAGGTCAAGGATGGGATAGCCTACCAACTGGCCGGGCCCGTGGTAAGTCACGTCGCCGCCCCGGTCGATCTCGAAGACCTGCGCTCCGCGCGCGGCAAGCTGCTCGGCTGAGATGAGGAGGTTTTCCGTTTTCGCATTGCGGCCTAGCGTGTAGACGTGAGGATGTTCGAGCAGCAGAAGTGTGTCCGTGATTACGCCCGCCTTGCGCGCCGCCACTCGCTCGCCCTGAAGGTGCAGGCCCTCTGCGTAGTCAACGACTCCGAGCTTTTCGACCTGACAGGTCATTGTTTATGCGGGACCGGGCTACGTGGGAAACCTTCTCACGCCCCTGTCGTCCGGATGCTGCGCATCCAGATGTAGAGACGTACCATCCTCATGTTGAACACATACTCGCCTTGAACGTCACCGCTCCGCAGGACCTTCAACCTCTTCATCTTCTGGAGAAAGTTATTCAACTTCCGCTTTTCCCCTTCGGTCAGCCCCTCTTCAACGTCGCGCTTCATGAAGCTATCGGTGGCCGCCATTTTGGCGATTTTGGCCAGGATCGAATGGTAGTCCGCGCTGTGCAAAGCCGCATACACTTGTTGGTTGACGTACCGTTTTCCTACTTCCTCTGCCGCCGAGGCTATGGCCCTACCAGCGTCGTCCTCGTCGACTCGACCGTCCTGATCGAGCCAGTATGCAGCATTTCCAATGAGGTGCATAATCTTTGGGAAACCGGCCGCGCAGTATGTCATGAGATTTAAGGCGCTGGAGTCAACCATCATATGCACGGATTCAAAGGCCTTACGAAAGAAATCGTCCATCTCTTCCACCGTCATCCGCTCAATACTGACAACATCGAAGATCCGTCCCACTGACTCGTGCTGAGCGATGAGTTGTCTGCGGCGTTCTTCGACACCGCAGACCATAAGGAGGAGCGGCAGTGTGGGTTTCTCGAGCGAGATCGCCGCATTGGAGTCAACGACTGCTTTCAGAAAGGCCGCGAACTGCGGATTGTTCGCGAGGCCGTTAATCTCGTCAACCACAAGGAAAACGCCCGTCGCGCCGTCGGACCGGACCCGCTCCAGGGTTTGCCCCAAGAAAGGCAGCAAACCGCGCGTTATATTCGGGGCTTGTTCACGAAGGGCTTCGGCATGTATGGGCAGCCCGAACAGGCTTTGCTGGCCAACAAACTTGGCCATGCCCTCCCGAATCTTCTCGCCCAGCTTGGGGTTGTACGCGCCCGAGCGCAACGTTGCTTCGAGTACCGCTGCTCCGACCTCATCCATGGTTTCTGCTCGTTCAAGCGTTGCATAGATGCCTAAGAGGCCGTTGTTCCGTTCCGCCATCCATTGAGTAAAGCGCGCGAAAGAGGTCTTTCCAATGCCATACTCGCCTTCCAGGAACACAGAAACCGGTTTTCCTTGTGCCACCTGCCCAACCCCACGGGTCATAATATGGTCGATTTGGGCGGACCGTCCCACAAACAATTCAACCGGGACCGGCTGGTCCGGAAAAAAGGGGCTGCGACCCTTACTCTCGATTGCGTTGATGTCGTTGTTTCCGGCGCCCTTCTTGTTTTGGTTTGCCATATTTGTGCTCCGCTACCAATCGGCCGCTGGCGGCGGGATTCACGCGTGGATCGCCCAGTCGTGCGCAGCGTGAGCCGCTTCCATCATCGCCTCGGAAAGAGTGGGGTGCGGGTGGATCGTATGGGAGAGGTCAAGTGCCGTGCCCTCGAGTCGCATGGCCACCACGGCCTCGGCGATCATCTCCGTCACGCGCGGCCCGATCATATGGACACCGAGTATCTCTCCATACTTTTCGTCGCACACCATCTTCACAAAGCCCTCGCGGGCGCCCAGAATGCCAGCTTTACTGTTGCCTCCAAAGGGGAACTTTCCCACGCGAAGCTTATGGCCCGCTTCGCGCGCCTGGCGTTCCGTGAGTCCCACACTACTGATCTCAGGCTCACAATAGGTGCAATTGGGGACCTGTGTGTAGTTTATGGGCTCTACCGGCTTCCCCGCCGCGTGCGTAACCGCAACGATGCCTTCCATCGAGCCCACATGCGCCAGCAAGGGGCTGTTGGCAACGATATCGCCAACGGCGTAAACGCCGGGCTCATCGGTTTGCATGTACGGATCGACCTTCACAAACCCTCGCTCCAACTTGATCCGGGTTTTCTCCAGGCCCACTCCTTGGGTGTTGGGAGAACGCCCCACGGCTACCAACAAGGCCTCAGCCTCAATTGCTTGAGATTTCCCATCTGCTCCGGCATAAGAGACCGCCACTCCGTTTGCCGTCTTGGTGGCCTTCTCAACCTTGGCCTGTGTTTGGATAGCGATGCCCTGGCGGCGGAATGACTTCTCGAGTTCGGCAGAGATTTCTTCATCTTCAAGCGGAACCGCGCGCGGCAACATCTCCAGGATCGTGACTTTCGTGCCGAAGCGGTGGAAGATGGAGGCGAACTCCACACCCACGGCGCCGGCGCCCATAACCACCATCGATCTGGGGATCGATTTCAGCGCCAGGATCTCCCTGTTGGTCAGGATGGTTTTGCCGTCCGGTTCGAAGCCTGGAAACGTCTTTGCCTCGGACCCCGCGGCAAGGACAATTTTCGTAGCCTGGATTTCTCGTGTCTGCCCCTTTGCATCCGTTACCGTGATCCGGCCCGGCCCTGCCAGGCGGCCGTATCCTTGCATACTTTCCACTTTGTTCTTCTTGAAAAGAAACTCGATGCCCTTCGCGAGTTTGGTAACCACCTTGGCTTTGCGGGCCTGGATTGCCGCCCAGTCAATAGAGAATTCCTTGCAGACGATTCCGAATTCTTTGGCATTCTTGAAATAGTCGTAGATCTCCGCGTTCAATAGGAGGGCTTTCGTCGGAATGCAGCCCACGTGCAGGCACGTCCCGCCGAACTTGTCATCTTTCTCGACTATCAATGTTTTAAGCCCTAATTGCCCGGCTCGAATTGCAGCTACGTACCCGCCGGGCCCACTCCCGATAATCACAATGTCGTACTTTGGGGTCTCAGCCAAACTCGCACCTCCATCCAGCAGGATTCAGGATTCAGGATCCAGGATTCAGGAAGGCCCGTTCGTGGCTTTTCCCTGATTCCTGAATCCTGAATCCCGAATCCTGCTCTTCCCTGAACGTTCGAATCCGCAAATCGTCATCTTACATTACGAGAATTGGGGATACAAGATTGAGGCATTGACTCATTGACTCATTGAGCCATTGATTCATTGAAAATCGGTTTGAGGGTGGCCTTTTCAATGAAACAACGATCCAAGGAATCAATGGCGACGAGCCAGTAATGTACACTTGCTCCCTATTGCAGGTTTTGGCGGCCATTCTTGGTTGAGCCGTGGACCTACAAAAAAGCTCCGCGCTGCCTGCTACCCGCTTGGTTCCGACTCGAGAGTATTTGACTAAGTCCTTTGTCTTCATGTACATTCCCGCATTTAACGCCTAACTATATTTGTTTTCAATAACATTCCGGCTTCTCCCCCAACTTTTCCACAGCGCTCCTTTGTTTTCAATGACATTCCCGCGTCGTCCCTTCAATTTTTAAAGTTACTACACCTGAAACCTAATGAAACGACGATCCAAGGAATCAATGGCTACGACCCAATAAGATACACCTGCTCTGTATCGCGGGTTTCGGCGGCCATTCTCGGTCGAGCCGTGAACCTACAAAAAAGGTGCGCGCTGCCTGCTACCCGCTTGGTTCCGACTCGAGAGGAGTTAACTAAATCCTTTGTCTTCAAACACATCCCCGCTTTCAACGTCTAACTATATGTGTTTTCAATAACATTCCCGCCTTGCCCCAACTTTTCCACAGCGCTCCTTTGTTTTCAACGACATTCCCGCGTCGTCCCTTCAATTTTTAAAGTTACTACACCTGCGCACGACCAGTGTCCACAGACGGAATGTCGATTCCCAGGACCTTGCTGATGTCCGCCATCCGGGTGTCATCGTCTTGGGCGCTGGCAGTAACCCGCATGTTGCCGGTTGGGAATTCTTTTAGCAGGCGCAACAGTATCCTCGCTTTGCGGGCAATAGCCCCATCAAGCGCGCCCGCGGGGCGCAAAATCATAGTGCAAACCTCCCCAACAGGGGGAAGGTAGGCGTCCCGATCCGAAACGGTTCCGGTTCCCACATTGATAGGCTACCATAGAGACGAGATGTTGTCAAGAGACAAGATGTCAACATGTGTAGCCCATGGCGGATCGCGGACGGTCCCCCATTGACGCTCACCCAGGTACGGGCCCCAGCGCTTCCAGTGGGCCGTCCGCTGGCGGGATTGCTCGAGCCTCTGCTCCTCGTGTGTCATCGGGGCCCTCCTCAAACTGGATGGGGCTGCCGCGTCAAGCAAAATGTATCTGATCGCAGGTCAGCGCCCTTCCTAATTTGATGACTGTGGCGATACCTCCGAGGGCAGATTAGGTTCAAGAAGTGCGGCAGTTCCCCTAATGTGCTCGTAGGCTAACGACAGCACGCAAGCGAAAACACGCCGCCGAAGCAAAAGTCGCTTATAATTGGACCTTGAAGAGAATCCGTGACCCCTTCTAATATACTGACGCAATCCCAAGCACTCTTGTCAATACTCGATGAAAAGCATCTACTCGAGTCCGCCAGCGTCGTGCTCATTGGTTCGGCAGCTCGCGGTTCAACCCACTTAGCCAGTGACATTGATGTCCTGATAGTTCTCCCGAACAGAATGGGGCCAATCCGCTTTCCATACGAGATCGATGCCCACATCTTTGGCCGGTCTGAGTTCTTGGATCGATTGCAGCGATCTGACGACCTCGCGTGCTCGGCTATCCGTTACGGGACGGTCCTTTCTGACAAGTCCGGCTGGTGGGCAAGCCTTTTGAGGTCCCGTGCATACGAGAAGGCTTGGCCCGATTGGAGACGCAAAGTCAGCCAGGCCGCCCAAAGATTGACCAACATTGCCAGGCTCGCCGAGACAGGCGATACGGACGCCGGGTGGGAAGAGTGTGCGCTTGCCGCAAGCCACATCGCGAGGGCAGTTCTGCTCCGACCCGGTGCTTTTCCACTCTCCCGTACCGAGTTGGTCGAACAACTCAAAGATGCTGGCCACCCACAGTTAGCATACGTCCTAAGCGACCTCGTTCTTGGAAACGCCAACGAACGAAGCCTCTCCCAATTCACTTCCTACCTTAAGAAGTGGGTTATTTCACTATCGGGTGACGGGAGGAAGGTCTATGCGCCGTCGTGACTTGCTGAAGAAGGGAACTGAGGCTGCGGGGTTGGCAGCTCCGCATAAAATCCTTACGCCGCGGGCGAGTTCGAGAGAAGCGACGAAGCTCGCACCCATGGCCAAGCGCCCGCTCGGGAAGACCGGCGAGCACCTCTCCATCATAGGCATGGGTGGGATTGTGGTCATGAACATGAAGCAGTCTGGGGCGAACAACCTTGTCGCGGAAGCCTTCGACCGCGGTATCAATTACTTTGATGTGGCGCCCTTTTACGGAGACGCACAACAACGTTTGAGACCGGCTCTCGAACCCTACCGAAAGCGCTCCTTCCTCGCCTGCAAGACTGACGAGCGGAGCAAGAGCGGCTCTCAAGAGGAACTCGAGGAATCACTGCGTCTCCTGCATACCGACCACTTTGACCTCTACCAGTTTCATTACTTGACCACCATGGACGATGTCGAAACAGTTTTTGGGCCTGACGGCGCCATGGAAACCTTCCAGGCTGCGAAGAAAGAAGGCAAGGTGCGCTTTCTCGGATTCTCAGCTCACTCGGTGGAAGCAGCTCTCGCGGCCATGGACCGGTACGAATTTGATACGATTCTCTTCCCGATTAACTTTGTCCTATTCTCACAAGCCAACTTTGGGCCACAGGTGCTCGAAAAGGCGCGACAAAAGGGAATGGGAATCCTGGCGCTGAAAGGCATGGCGAAAACCCCATGGCCAAAAGCTATGAAGGAGAGTAAGCGGCCTAATCCGAAGTGCTGGTATCAGCCTGCGGCGCTTCCTGAAGAAGCCTCGCTCGGCCTCCGATGGACCTTATCGAAACGGATCACCGCAGCAATTCCCCCGGGTGACGAGAAATACTTCCGTGTCGCTATGGACGTGGGGCAGAGTTTCATGCCCATTAGCCCGGATGAGGAGCGCCTGCTCATGGCGCGCGCCATGGGTGTCCAGCCGATTTTCCACCTGGGCAACGCGTGATCCGATTCAACCGATGGAGCGCGGGCGTCTCGCCCGCCGGGGCGCGGGCAACTTGCCCGCGCTTTCATCGACTTCACCTTCAGTTTCGAGCTGCCTTTTTCCCTGTGACGTTAAGACTTGCCGAGTGCGGGAGCGAGACGCTCCCGCCACGGCGGGCGAGACGCCCGCGCTACGTCCGCTGTGGCCTGCGGTTCTCACTTTCAAGTCGCGCGCCCGCGTCAGGGCCTTCAGCTTGCGTTGAACGCCCCTCCTTTCCTATACTGGCAGCGATGAAACGAAACCGATTTCCGGCCGGCTGGGACCAAGCCCGGGTTCAGAGCGTCCTGGAACATTACGAGCAACAGACTGAGGATGAGGCGCTCGCCGAAGACGAAGCTGCATTCCGGTTGCGGGGCCAGACTGTGGTCGTCGTACCCAACAGCCTCGTTCCTGAAGTGACTCGACTGGTCGGAGCACACCGCTCCCGCCGGCAGATCAGTTCGGGCAGGCCAAACACCGTGTCCAAGCCCATGGCGCACAGAACCCGCCGCAGCAGAACGCCAGGCCATTAGAGACCCTGAAATGAATCCACCGCCCAAAGAGAGATCAACGAAACTCCGCAGCCGCGACTGGTTTGGGAAAGACGACCGCTGGGGGGTAGCGCATCGCGCCTGGCTGCGCGCCGAAGGCTTCAGCGAGCGGGTTTTTGAAGGCAAGCCCGTGATCGGCATCTGCAATTCCTGGAGCGAGCTGAATAACTGCAACGCGCACCTGCGCCAAGTGGCGGAAGCCGTGAAGCGAGGGGTGTGGGAAGCGGGCGGATTTCCCCTCGAGTTCTGCACTATATCGCTCGGCGAAATGCTGATGAAGCCGACCACCATGCTCTATCGCAATTTAATGGCGATGGACGTGGAGGAATGCATTCGCGCTTACCCGCTCGACGGCGTGGTGCTCTTGTGCGGGTGCGACAAGACCACGCCCGCGCAGTTAATGGGCGCCGCCAGCGTCGATGTGCCCGCGCTGATGGTTCCGGGGGGGCCGATGCTGAGCGGCATGTGGCACGGCCGCGAGCTTGCTGCCGGTACGGACGTCCGCAAAATGTGGGAAGAGGTGCGCGCTGGCCGCCTGGGGGAAGAGGAGTGGTGCGAAATCGAGAGCTGTGTGTCGCGCAGCGCGGGGCATTGCACCGTGATGGGCACCGCTTCGACCATGGCCAGCCTCGCCGAGGCCCTGGGGATGACCTTGCCGGGAGCTGCGGATATTCCCGCCGTGGACTCGCGCCGCCTGGCCATCGCCGAACAGAGCGGGCGACGCATCGTGGGAATCGTGGAGGAAGACCTTCTTCCCTCCCGAATTCTGACGCCCGCCGCCCTCGAGAACGCCATCTGCCTGCTCATGGCCCTGGGAGGCTCCACGAATGCCATCATCCACCTGGTGGCCATCGCAGGGCGTCTGGGCATCGCTCTGCCGCTTTCGAGGTTTGAAGAGATCTCCCGGACAACACCTGTGGTTGCGAATGTGAAGCCTTCGGGCAAATTTCTGATGGAGGATTTCAGTTACGCCGGAGGGGTGCCCGCAGTGATGAAGGAGATCGCTTCACGGCTTCACCTGGAGGCGATCACGGCGACCGGCAAGACACTGGGTGAGAACATTTCCCGATTCGCTTGTTTCAATCGGGAAGTCATTAAGCCACTCAGCCAGCCGCTCTACCCGGAGGGCGGCCTGGTAGTGCTGGGCGGAAATCTCGCCCCGTGCGGCGCCGTTATCAAGCAATCCGCCTCTTCGCCTCATTTGCGCAAGCACAAGGGAAAGGCCGTGGTGTTTGAAAACAACCGGGATTTGTTAGGGCGAATTGACGACCCGCGCCTGAGTGCGGATGAGAACTCGGTCTTGGTCCTGAAAAATGCCGGCCCGAAGGGGGCGCCGGGCATGCCCGAATGGGGCCACTTGCCGATTCCCGCCAAGCTGCTCAAGGCCGGGGTGAAGGACATGGTGCGGCTGAGCGATGCGCGCATCAGCGGCACCAGCTTTGGGACCATCGTCGTCCACATCTCGCCCGAGACAGCCATCGGCGGCCCGCTGGCAATCGTCAAGGATGGCGACGAGATCGAGTTGGATGTGAGTGGAAAGGCGCTGGAGCTATTGGTGCCGGATGCGGAAATCAAAGCGCGCCTGGCCCAATGGACGCCGCCGGCCCCACACTATTCACGGGGATACGGGAAAATGTACCTCGAGCACATTCTCCAGGCCCACGAGGGTTGCGACTTCGACTTCCTCCGCGGCCGCGACCGTGCTGATGATGACAGTCCCCTGCGAAAGTTCCCCAATCCCGCGCTTTGATCAGATTCTTACCGCCAAACTCTGTGCCGGTTGTCGCACACATTTTTGCGGTATCGCCCTTTTCGACTTTCGACTCTCGACTGCCTCAGGAGGGCGGAGAATTTCAAATCCGTTTGGCTAGGACTCAGGTCCCGAATAGGCCGAGGCTCACCGCAGCAGGGAAAAACTGGTGGGGAGCAGAATCATGTTCGTGGAGTTGCGCACGATCTCGCCGCCCCGCCGGATGGAATCGTCGCGGAGCCGCTGCCAGGCCGGGTCGCTACGGAACGTCGCCCACGCCTTCTCTCGCTGAGCCTGGCCTTCGAACGGAATCAAGTAAGCCATGTTGGGCTGGTTGGGACCAATGATGGTGTCGGCGTACAGCACCGGATGAATTCCGCTCTTGTGGAAAAGGTCAATCTCCCCGCCGGCAAAACGCTCGTGCAGGAATTGAAGTTGGCGGTGTGTGGGTGATTCGTAAATCCGAAGCTCATAGATCTTATGAGCAGCGTCGCCCGGATTGGCAGCCTTCAGGGGAGGCGAGAAGGAAGTGGCACGCATCACCATGGAGTCTTCGCGATAAAAGGCAGCCCCATCTTTCTCGAGGTCGGTTACCGCGGCGGAATAATCCGCGTCGGCATCCAGCCTTGCCCACGCCGATTCCATTTCAGCCAGGCTGGGAAAGGTCAGGATTCCGAACACCGTGGGCATGTGGGGGCCAACCTCAAGGGTGAAGAATCCTGTAAACCCGAAATGGTGCTTCGCAAGCAAGGGAAGGGCGCTCTTATCGAGCCAGGTCAACATCCGATTGACTTGGCTTCCATTCTCGAGGCGAAGAAAAAGGAACTCATAATATGAAGCCGGCGCCGTGGCGGGCGCATCGGCTTCGGAACGGCCGGAACCGCTAAAGGCCGCAGCGAAGCTAAAGGCGGCAACTGGCGCTTCTTTGGTCATGAAGTTACGGCGATTAAACACGAAATAACCTCCCACCGGCATTTCACAATCCATTGCACACAGACCCTTACAGTGGCTTGCTTTGCTCGGAGTGTCAAGGCATGGGCAGTTCCGGCGCTGGTGTCATTTGGAATGGGGATCCACTCGAGCCGCCGGTCATTCCCGTCCCCCCATGGCGGGAGGGGGATGACTAGATCTCGCAAATGACACCAATACTGCAATTCCTTGGCCGTCAGCGCCTGCAATTTCAATTCATGAATGAGTTTGTCGAGACTTTAAGGCAGATGGAGCGTAACTTTCTATAAGTTCATATAAGTCTGTGTATTAACTCTGTCGGAGAACAAGTTCCTTCTACAATACCTATTCACACCGCCGCAGATGTGTTACGATGAATTTCTATTATGGCATCTCAAACATGTCCTCATTGCGGGTCGTCACGGCTTAACGAATCGCCGAGCGGCCAACACCTCGTGTGTCAGGATTGTCAGCGGGTCATCGTTCAGGACCGGGTCAAGAAGCCCCGTGGCCGAAGGGGTCACGGCAAACCGCGCCGTTCTGGTCCGGAGACCCGTTCCGAAACGGCAAATTGAAGACCTGCGTTTTCCTTCATTCGCCCAGAGAGCCTTGGGCCTTTCCTCTGGGGGACAAAGCCGTTTGACACGCTTCCATGACTATGCCAGCCTTAGCAGGCTGCTGAAAAGGATCCTCGGAGTGTCATCCTGAGTCCCGGCCCCTGCCGCGGCTAGTGCATCACCTTCACCGCCAGCGGCAGCCGGGTTTCTTGAAAGCTGATGGCTGATAACCGATGCCTTCCTCGTTACCCCAAGGTGAAGGAACGAGGACAAAGTTCTCCTTTTACCAAAAATGACTTCCTGACTAGAATAAGGAACGAAATCCTTGTGGAGGATCGATAAACCATGCTCTCACGAAACGTCTTCTTGCTGGTGTTGATTGCAACATTTCTTTGGACCTGCCGCACGGCGCTCGGTGATGAGATCTCCATCGCGGGCGCGCCTGCTGATAGCGGTTATAACGTTGGGTCCGTAGCCACGATCCGCGCCACGGTGAAAGGCATTGCGGGTGAGGTGAGCCATTACGCCGTGTTTGCGGAGATTCAGTATGCCGGCACCACCTCCACCACCAGCGTTCAAATGGATCGAGCGGCAGAGCCCCGGCAGGGGGAAGCTCGATACGAAATCGGGTGGCCTATTCCCGCTGAAGCCCCCACTGGACTCTACACGGTCACCGTCCGAGTGCAAGACCGCACGGCCCGTCGCACCGTGGCCAGCAAGGCTTTGCGCGGCTTCGCGGCCTACAAAAAGCTGATTCAAATCTCTCACTTGACCTTGGACAAGACCTTTTACAACCTGGGCGAACCTATCCAATGCCAAGTGACGCTGGAAAACCTGACCGACGCTGAGCTCAAGAACCTGCGCGTCGAGTTCTCGAACGCCAACTATCCCTGGATCTCGCTCTATTCGGGAGAGGCCAGCGCGAATCCCGACCTTGCGCTGAAAGTCTTGCGGGACCACTTGACCTTGGCGGCTCGAGGGACAGCAACAATTCCTATGATGAGCGCGGGGATTGCTACTCCTCTCCAAGGGAAGCAAAAAGAGGTCATGGGCATCGGCAGTCCCGAGCGCCACGAGAAAACCCCGCCACCGGAAGTGGACACCTACACGGTGGCCGTGTGGAACGCTGAGCGCACAATTCTTTATGATATGCAATTCACTACGCCCGCCATGGTGAGGCCCCCGGAACGCGATCTCCCCAAACCTTACAGCGGGAATTACACGCACCCCTATAACTCGGATATCGACTTCGCTCAATATCGCAGCTTTTACGCGCCAGGACAGGTCTCTCCCGTTATCACGCTGGATCACTCGCGAACGCTCTACCGTGCGGGAGACCGGGCCAGAGTCGTTGGCGCGCTAAGGAATTCGGGGGACGAAACTTGGAGAGATACGGAACTTCGGGCAACCATCCTGGACGCCGCCGGGAAAGCCGTCCAGAAGGCGACGCTCCTCTCTGGGATCAATCTTGGCACTGCACAAAAGCAGGCAGTGGCGGCGGATGCCTGGGCGATCCCTGCCAATCAGGCGCCCGGCACTTATCGCATAAGGCTGGAGTTACTCGGCGCGGGTGGGAGACTGCTGGCCGAGACCGAAACGGAGATCGCCGTCAACAGGTTACCGGCCTCTGTGCTGGTGTTTTGCCCGCACGAAGACGACGAGTACTCCTATGCCGGCTTGATCCGGGCCGCTGTCGAGGCGGGCATTCCGGTGCGGGTCGTGATCCTCACCGGTGGTGACGTCGGCGCCTGCGAGCGCTACTACAACAAGCCTTGCGCGCCGAACGAAGCGCGTGAGTTCGGGATGGTGCGCATGGAGGAAAGCCGCGAAGCTTTGGAACACATCGGCCTCACCCGCGACAAGGCGGATTTCATTGGCCTGCCGGATGGCGGCTCAGGAGCCATCTGGTCACAACACATCAAACCCTCGAATCCGTTTACGTCCGTGTACCTCGCCTGCGATCACGCGCCTTATGAGCAAGTCCTGAAGCCCAATTTGCCCTATGCGCGTGACTCCGTGATCGGCACCATCCAACAGATCATTACCGACTTCCATCCGGCTCTGATCGCTCTGCCCCATCCTGACGAGCGACACGTGGATCACCGCACCACCAATTGGTTCGTCATCAAGGCTTGCCAGGAATTGCACCGCGAGCAGAGGATCGATCCGCAGAGCATCATTTGGGGCGATCGAGCATACGGGGCCGGCGGTTTCAAGCCTGCCCCCTACAAGTACGAAGGAGTTGTGGTTTACCTGAGCGGCGAGGCCGCGGCGCTCAAGCAGGAGATGAGCTGGGTTTACCAGTCGCAGGACGGGAACCTGGCCGAAGGGATGAAGAAAACCTTTTCTGAGCTCCCGCGCCAGGAAGAACACGTTCGCATCCTGGATTGGCAGGAACACGAAGGGTGGAACGAATGAATCATCGGGTGATCGGGAGATCGGGTCATCGGGTGATCGGGTGAACAAAGAACAATGTAACCCGAATTTGCCTCCTGTGGCCCGATCTTCCGATCGACTGTTCAGCCGGTGATCAGGAGGACTGGTGATCGGGTGATCGGACGAACAAAGGACAACCTAACCCGAACAGCGTAATCCGAATTTGCTTCCTGTTCACCCGATGACCCGATGACCCGATGACCCGATCTCCCGATTACTAAAGCCGTGCTGCGCTGATCGCTTCCTCACGGGCGCGCCGGAGGCTTGCGACAGGGTCACCTGTGGGAATGAACTCCATGGCCAGGTAGCGGTCGTACTTTAGCATCGCGAGCTTCCTATAAATATTGGCGTAGTTGATTTCGCCCGTCCCAGGCTCGTGCCGCCCGGGAACGTCGGCTACGTGCATCAACCCCACCTTCTCGATATTTTTTTCCAACTTTTCAATCAGGTTGCCTTCGGAAATCTGCTCGTGGAAGAAGTCGTAGAGGAATTTTACCCGTGGGTGGTCCACCTTTCTGATGATCTCGAACCCTTCTGCCACCGACCAGAGGTAATAGCGCGGATTCTCTTCAAGGTCGATATTCTCGAGCAGAATTGTGATGTCCTTCTTCTCCGCAATTTCGGCCGCTCGCTTCAAGCCCTCAATGCAGCCCTGGTGCTGGTCCTCACGCGACATCCCCGGCACCACGTTACCCGATAGCGCGATGATGGCGGGGCATTCGAGCTTATCCATAGCGGGAAGCGCCTGGCGGAGGTCGGAGAGAAATGCTTCCCGCGCGTCCGGGTCTGCTGCACCATGCGCAAGCCCGGCCGTTACGTCAAAGGTGATCCCGAGTTCACGTCGCTTGCGGTTGGCTCTGCGGAAGTCCTCATCCGACCAGTCCTTATACTCGCTACCTACCAATTCCACGGCGTGGTAGCCGGCCTCCGCCACCTTTTCAAGGCGCTCTTCAAAGGGCAGCTTTTGAAATACAGTCCATAGCATCACGGAGATTTTGAACGCTACTCCGGAGACTTCTGCTTCCGCCAGCGCAGATTCTGAGTGGACCGGCAGGCCCGCCAGGGCAGGCGCAGCCAAAGCCGTTCCGGCAAGAGTACGACCGAATTGACGTCGATTCATGGTTGTGACCTCGGCTTCATACACAGGGTTTGCTTCTCGCACCCAGGTCGCCTCAGAGTTCAAATCCCATGTCTCTTCACTGGCGCACGACAAAGCACGGGAATGACAAAAACCTGGGCCAGCATGATGCGTGCGATATTCTGACCGGGTGAGGATACAAGACAACAAGCATCGATAACAAACAAATTCTTGCTGTCCTGATCCCGGCCATACTTGTTAAGGACAGATTGGCCATTCTCAGCGCGCCCCGCATCCAACTCATTCCCCTGAACGCCGCTGGAGGACTCTCGCAAGAAAGAGCCGTTGAGCAGGTGTTGCAATTGCCCAAACATGGCGTCTATCATCTGGTGCTCGGAGCGCCCCTCATGGTGGATGCTGACGCCTTCAAGCGCCCGCTGATGGCGGGCTGAACGGGCGGGTCCTTTTTTAGTCGCTCGTGTTTCCGACTGGCTGGAGGTAGCCTTCCACCATCTTGGTGAAGCTGCGGACAAGTGGCGGAAGTTCGTGCACCGCAAAGGCCGCCGCCTGCTTGATACTCTCGGCGGTCCCGAGGAGCTCGGTGATAGAATCGAGCGTTTCGGTAATCGGATATTCGACTCCGACCAGACGGGTGGGATTGAACCGTACGAAGTTCTTCAGCTCCCGCTCGATTTTGTCGGCGGTGGCCAGGACGCCACGTTGTTTCTCGCGAAACAAGTCCCAGGCGGGCTCCGATTCAGGAAAGCCCTCTAGGGCATGCTTGTGGCCGAGGTATTCGAGTTCGCATCCCAGCCACTCCAGATCCTGCGCGAGCTTGAGAAGTGTCAGCTCAGCCATAGTAGTCCCTTCTAGTATAATCGGCAGGTGCAGAGGGAAGCATCAGTCTTCAGTTTTCAGTTTTCAGTTGTCAGTCGTCAGTTGTCAGTCGTCAGTTGTCAGTTGAAGAAACGGGGGGCGGGGGCGGGGGCAATTTTGGATTCTAGATTCTTACCGCCGAACTCTGTGCAGGTTGGCGCACACATTGTTGCGGTATCGCCCTTTGCGACTTTCGACTCTCGACCCTCGACTGCCTCAGGATGGCGGAGAATTTCGAATCCGTTTGGCTAGATTTTGGATTTTGGATTGCCCCCATCTGCCACCTAACCTTCTGACTTCTGACTCCTGTCTTCTGACTTCTTCGCTCGCGCGGTCCTGAACAACATTCGTAACTTGGGAGGACGATATGGAATACCGAACCCTTTCCACCACAGATTTAAAGGTCTCGCGGCTCTGCTTCGGCACCCTGACCTTCGGTTCGCAAACTGACGAGGCCGCGGCATCGAGGATCGTCGACCGGTGCATCGATGCAGGAATAAACTTCTTCGACACCGCAAACTTTTACAACCACGGCGCCGCCGAAACCATTCTTGCTAAGGCGTTGGCTGGCAAACGCCAGAAGGTGATCCTGGCCACCAAGGTAGGTCTCAAAATGGGCGACGGCCCCGATGAGAGCGGGCTTTCACGCGCCGCCCTTCACAAAGCTCTGGAGGCAAGCCTCGAGCGGCTGCAAACCGACTATGTGGACCTCTACTACCTCCACCTGCCGGATTACACCGTGCCGATTGAAGAAACGCTCGCCGCCCTGGATGAGGTAGTCCGCGCCGGAAAAGTCCGCTATCCGGCGGTGTCGAACTACGCCGCCTGGCAGGTTTGCGAAATCCACTGCATCGCGGAGAAGCATGGGTTCAGGCCGCCCTGCGTCTCGCAGCCGATGTACAACGTCCTGACGCGTGCCATCGAAGAGGAGTACCTGGCATTCTGCAAGCGCTTCAACGTCGCCGTGGTGCCGTACAATCCGCTGGCCGGGGGGCTGCTGACCGGCAAGCACTCCAAGCAGGGTGGGCCGATTGTGGGAACACGCTTTGACGGAAACAAGATGTATCACGACCGCTACTGGCACGACGACTACTTTGCCGCCATAGAAGAGCTGGCGGGCATCGCGCGCGCCGCCGGGAAAACCCTGGTGGAACTCGCGTTGCAATGGCTGCTCAGCCAGGCGCAGGTGGACTCGATCATCCTGGGCGCGTCGCGCATCGAACAGCTCGAGGAAAACCTGAAAGCCTGCCAAGGCGGCAAACTCGACGAACCTCTCCTGGCACGCTGCGATGCGGTCTGGAAACGGCTAAGAGGTATCACGCCCAAGTACAATAGATAGCAGAATATAGGATACCGCCTGGAGAAACTGGATTCGTCCGGAGGGTGTGAATCAGAAATCAAACCGGCACCTTGCGCCGCGGTTCGCTAGCGATAAATTTCTCGACGATGCCCGATGCGGAGGACTAAGACGAGCAGGCGGTTGTCTTCGATCTTGCAGATAAGCCGGTAGTCACCCACGCGGTACTTCCAAAAATCCTCCAGGTGAGAACCCTTAAGGGGCTGGCCAATCGTGCGGGGGTTGTCTAACCTGGCCAGTCGTTCAGACAGAAACTTCACGATACGCCGCGCATGTTGCGGGTCCAGTTTACCTAGCTCCCGGTCGGCTTGGAGAGATAGCTCAACCTTCCACGCCATGGCGCTTCACGACGTCCTCGAGTGGGATGGTGCGCTCTTCACCCTTGCGGATTCGATCCAGGACGCGTTCCGCCATCGACACGTCCTCGAGATCGTCCAGGTGCTGGAGGATGGCTTCACGGGCATAATAGGCTTTGGTGCGGCCGGTGCGCCGGGCCAACTTTTCAAGACGCTTCTCGATGGAAGCAGGAAGCCAAATGGCCAGCATAGCAAAGTTCCTTCATGTGTCAGTATACCACGGGCGTTAGACCTGTCGCACGGATGTGGTCACCCGCGGCCGCCTGGCCATCCATTGTCATCCTCGCGCGCGCGGGGGTCCAGCACTTGGATTCCCGCTTTCGCGGGAATGACGGGCTAGGGGTGCTCGAAATGGGCGCCGCGAGCCGCGCTCGCGAGCGATTCGTTCTGCCAGGTAGACTTTCATGAGCGACTGGTACGGGACGTCCGTTTCGTTCGCCAGCGTCTTGAGTTCCTCGAGCATGGACGCTGGCACGCGCAAGGAGATGGTCGTCGTCGACGGCTTGAGCTCCGGGAAGGTCGCGCGAACGGCTTTGCTCCAGTCTTTAAGGCCACTTCTGCGCGCCGTGCAGGATGCGTACGATGTGAATGACCTCGTCGGTGATTTGGTAGACCACGATATACGGAAGCGACGGAAGTACGAGTTCGCGCGTCCCCTCTTTCTTGCCCGCACGTCCACGGTACGGGAACGCCAGCAACGCGGCGGGCGCGTTGTAAATTCCGCGCACCAGTTCCGCTGCTCGCTCCGGCGCGTTCTGAAATAAATAATCCGTGATCTGTTCCAGGTCGGAGGCAGCTTCCTCTGTCCAGCGAAGCTCCATTTTTAGGCGCGCGGCTGCTTTTCGGTCAGCGACTTTTCAAGGCGCGCCCCCACTTCCTCATGGGTCAGCACTTCGCCCCGAGCGATTTGCGCCAAGCCCTTTTCTACCTCATTGACGAACCACTCGTCGTAGTCAACGAAACGCTCTATGGCTTCTCTTGCCAGCGCTTCGGCGTCACGTCCGCGCTCAGCAGCAAGGCGCGCGAGCTTGGATTGCACATCGAGGCTAAGAGGTACTTCCATAGGTGAAGTCTAGGCCGAGCCTGACCGGTTGTCAACCGCGAGCGCCCGGTCCCGACTTGTCCCGGCGCTAATATGGAGATGCTCTCTATCGGGAAACCCTCGCCGACCGACGACGTCGCGCATCGCAGAACTGCGCGCTGCGCCAGCCCCGTTTACATGCCCACTCTTCATTGAGATGTGGCCGCCTTACCGGGCTCCTCCAGTTGGGCCAGCCAAGTATCAAAATGATGACATTCTTGGCGGAGCTTTGCCAAGCCTATCTGCTTCGCGATCAATGGGCCGGACACAGGCTTATCATACTCAGGCAGTATTCTGAGGATTTGCTTCGACGGTGCATGATCCTCTCTTTCATCAATGTGCTCTGGTGTTTCGAATGCCCGTCGGATGGCCTGCAATTCGGCCACCCTGGCGCCGATGCTGGGAAACGCGATGGAGAAGCTTTGCGGATCGGAAAACAGAAGCGCCTCGAACTCGTGGAGTTGAACATAAGCTACAAAACGCGGGTGGTTTATATTAGACGCGAAGCTTTGTTCAAGGTGCTCAACTTTCTTCATCGGGTCGACGATGCGGCGAGATTCAGCAGCCGAGGGAAAATCCGATGGCAACCTGTATAGGTCAACCATGGTTGTGAACCATGAGTCCGAAGCATTGTCTTGTTTAATCCAAAGTTCGAGATCCCTTCGCAAATGTGCGAAAGAAACCAAGCCGCCGCGGTATACCTTTCCACTCCTTCTTCCGGTCGTCACGCGGTGGGCGTCGCAGTAGATTCCCTTTGCGCCCAACTCTGGAGCAAGCAAGCTGCGAACGAAGGTCTCCTCCGTTTGACCCTCAACGACGAAGTGCAATCGCATCGTCAAGAAGGCCTCCCACCGATGACGTTCTTCTCCCACAATTCCGAAAGCGTGTATTCCTCAAGCCATGCATGAAGTTCGGCTTCCGTTTGCCGGTGAAACGTCGACTCTCGGCCCGTTCGGTTTACCACCACAATATCCTCCGGGGCAAAGCGATCAACCAGCGATACGGACTGTGTGGCCAGAATCACCTGAGCATGCTGCGAGGCGGACCGTATCAACCCGGCAAGGACTTCGATGGCATACGGATGAAGGCCCAATTCTGGCTCATCCAGGATGACCACATCGGGAAGGTCGGATTCGGGCTGTTGCAGGAGCGCCACGAGCGCCATGATCCGCAGCATCCCGTCTGCGGCTTGGCTGGCCGTAAATACCCGGTCAGTGCCCCTTTCGCGCCAGGCAAGAAGCACCTTTCCGAATTCAGGCTTTAGTTCGAATTCCGCGAAAAACGGCAGGATGAGCCGAATGGTTTCCAAAATCCGCGCGTAGTACTTGGGATATTGCTCCCGGAGACGATAGAGAAACGGGGCCAAGTTTCCCGCATCCTCTTTGAGACACCGACCGTCTTCTTTATTCCATTTCTGGCGGATGCGTGACCTTTCGGAGGTATCATGAAATTGATGGACGATTAGTTTTCGGAGCAATGTAAGTATAGTGCTCGCTGTCTTGTCGCCGCCTTCCGCCGCTTTGATCAACTCTGGTTCCCTGTGGCCCGCGCCAAGGATCTTCCATTCAGCTTTCGTTGGCCAACCGCTCTTCGAGTATCGGAATCTCTCCTCGGTGTATATGAACGTATCTCCGGCAGCGTACGCTAAACGGAATGAGTAATCATTCTCGCCGACATCCGTGGTCAGTACAAGATGAGCCTCGATGTCACGGGTTCGCTGTGGACCGTCGTGTAAGATGGCGCTCGCCCCTCCCCACTTTGCGACGTGCTCCTGCAATTGCCCGGGAGGAGTTAACGCCCAAGAGAGCAACCGAAAAAACGAGACGAAGTTCGATTTGCCCGACCCATTCGGTCCTATCAGCACAGTGACTGGGCCGGGTTCGAAGTCTGCGAGCTCCTTGATGGTCTTGAAGCCGCGCAACGTGATGCTTTTCAAGCGTTGTGCCATTCGATCCACCCTCCTCATCTTACAGCTTCGGCCACATGCTAACTGATCAACTTTCCACCATAGCCCTGCAATCGGGCAAACTCCGACCCTCCGGGCGTGACCCACATTGAATCCAGGTCCCGACCTTGCGCGGGCCGCTGGTGACGATTTCCTTGTAAACGGCCTCCGGCTCCAGACCCCACTGGCAGGTGTCCTCGAAGGCGTTCATCCGCATGGCGGGAAACAATTGAAAAGCCGCAGGGCCGGAGAGCGGGCCCTGCGCTACGTCCTTTTTGAAAAGCACGTTGTAGGTGGCGTTGGAGTTGAAGGGCGGATCGAGGTAGATCAGGTCAACGTCCGCGTCCGGCACCTCGCGCCGCAGAATGTCCAGGTTATCGCCGAAGTAGAGTTTGTTTTTCCAGTCCATTGAAGGGAAGAATACCACAACCCGGGCCGAATTGCGCACTGTTGCCCACACCAGACCGAGCGGCCGCGGCGGGCGGTTCTTCCGCCGGGGTGCAGGTTTGGCTCAAGTAGCGCCGACCCCGCGAGGCGGGGTCGGCATTTTTGTGGTTCCCCTTCTCACATCTGGAATGGCAATGAAGGCGTTCGTTCGTCGTGCAGCGGGCGACGAACAGGCGTGGCAGAGGAAGCTTTATCTTCGGCGCCAAGTTCCGCGAGCTTGGGTATGGCTCGCTCCGCCATCCGAAAAAAGGCAGGATCACTTTCAATTCCGATGCTTTCGTAGCCCACCGCCAACGCGGCGGCGATGGTTGATCCGCCACCCATGAACGGGTCAAGCACTGTTCCGACTCCTAGCGGAAGCGAGGCACGAACGACCTGGCGCATGAAGACCTGGGGTTTCAACGAGGGATGAGGAGCAATCGCTCGTTCTTCGCCCCGCGTCGGCGCGGAGCGAATAACATCCTCGAAGGGTCTTTCGGATGAAACCCGTCGCAGGCCCCCCGTTTTCCATTTGCGCAGATTGTCCTGAACCCGACCTTCACACGGTTTGCGGAAAAGCCCCCACGGCTCCCAACCCGACCGGGGCATCACCGTGACGCCAGCAAACTCCCCATGAGCGTTCTTGGGGCGGTCGCCACCTCGCAAGGTTTTGACGAGCCTGATGATTTCGCCGCGCTTCTCAAATCCGGCATCCATGAGCGGCAAATAAACGAGGTGTGACAGCAGAGGGTTTGTGGCAATAAACAAATGGCCGCCTGGAACCAGAACGCGAATCGCCCGGCGGGCGAATTCCGAAAAGAAGCTCCGGAGCTTTTCACGGTCACTCTCAGTCAGGACCGTAAAACGCGGCAAAGGGCGCCTTTTGCAGCCGTTGAATGACGGAGGAATCCGCCAGACGCCGCCGTGCCCGTTGCGAAGCTTTTCCTTTTCCACGGACGTGTATTCTCTCAGTCCATAGGGCGGGTCGGTAACGATAGCATGAATGGAGTCCTTTTCCCTCTTCTCCATCCACGAAAGGCAGTCGCCGAGATATAAGGTGTATCGTGCCACTTCTTGCCTCGAATCTGCTTAGATGTTACCACGAATTCGCGCCCGACTCTCATGTGTGCTCGAAGGCCGTGATTTGCACGGGGGTAAACACTGGAAAAGCCGCAGGGCCCGAGAGCGGGCCCTGCGCTACCTCCTGGTTTTTCGTCCCCTTTCACTCAGCACAAGAGCCGTGGGGTTTCTGAAAAGCGAAGCTTTGCGCTGCCGCTTCGGAAATCAGCCTTGACCGTGTATCATTTACTTGCACATAAGTCGGAGGTCTTCTCATGAAGCGCATTGGTATTCTTTGGACGGCAATTCTGCTTCTTGTCTTCGCCGGCTCTGTTTTCGCTCAGGACACTAATTTCCCCCCTCAGGACGAGCAGATTCCCGGCCCGGACAAGAGCGAAACCTACGCAGGCCAATGTTGTTACCGCAGCGGCGAAGTCAAGGACCCGGCTCTAGCCTTTAAGACGTGGATCGACGACGTCCGCCACTGGCGACGCGAGCGCTTGATTCGCATGGGTTACAACGGCTCCGAGTATGAGCGGCCTGAGTTGAAGTGGACGCAGTCCAGCTTCATCCAGCCGCAGATGATGATCGAGGAGCGGTACTTCTACGATCCCGTCGCCGGCAAATATACGGTGGACCGTTATCTGGACGACCTCGAGAAGCGCTACGGCGGGATTGACTCGGTTTTGATTTGGCACACTTATCCGAATATCGGAATAGATAATCGCAACCAATACGATCTGCTTCATGACATGCCTGGCGGCGTCGAAGGGTTGAAGCAAATGATCAACGACTTCCACCGCCGCGGCGTCCGCGTCCTTTTCCCCGTGATGCTTTGGGACCAGGGCACGCGCGATGTAGGAATCCCCAACTGGGAAGCCACCCCCCAAGCTATGGCCGAGATCGGCGCCGACGGAATCAACGGTGACACGCTGGATGGAGTGCCGCGAGCGTTTCGCGTTGCCTCCGACAGGACCGGCCATCCCATCGCGCTCGAGCCCGAAGGCGGTCCTGCCGACGAGGCCCTGGAGTGGAACAACCTCACCTGGGGCTACTGGAAGTATCCCTTTGTCCCCATGCTCAGCCGCTACAAGTGGCTCGAGCCCCGCCACATGGTGAACGTCTGCGACCGCTGGAACCGCGACAAGACCGATAATCTTCAGTACGCTTTCTTCAACGGCGTGGGCTATGAAAGTTGGGAAAATATCTGGGGCATCTGGAACCAGATCACGCCGCGCGACGCGGAGGCGTTGCGCCGCGTGTCGAAGCTCGAGCGCGCGTTTGCTGCCCTCCTCGTCAGCCCCGGCTGGGAGCCGCATACGCCCACGCTTCGCCAGGGCGTATTTGCCAGCAAGTTCCCCGGCCAGGAGCAAACGCTCTGGACGCTGGTCAACCGCAATGAGTACGATGTGGCGGGCCGCCAGATCGCGCTCCCTTATAAGAGTGCCATGCACTTTTACAACGTCTGGCAGGGAGAGGAATTGGAGCCCGAGGTGAGCGGGGCGACCGCCACGCTCAGCTTTGAGGCGGAGGCGCACGGCTTCGGCGCGGTGTTGGCCACGGAGGGAGCGCCGGCCTCCAGCGATACGCAGAAGCTACTTTCCGAAATGCACGAGCTCGCCCGCACCCGACTCGCGACGCTTTCCCATGAATGGAAGGTCCTCCCACAGCAACTCGTCGAGATTGCCCCGAGCAGGTTGGCCAATGCCCCGCCCGCCGGCATGGTGAGGATCCCTGAAGCCGATTTCGAGTTCCAAGCCGCCGGCATTATGATCGAGGGCGGCAATGACGTGGGCGTGGACGTGCAATATGCGTGGGAGGATGCGCCCCGCCGCTACCACTTGCATAAAATGCATATCAGGTCTTTCTATATCGATAAATATCCCGTGACCAATGCCGAGTTCAAGAAGTTCCTGGAGGCAACTCATTATCATCCCAATGACGACCACAACTTTCTGCGAGACTGGAAGAACGGAAGCTACGCGGACGGCTGGGGGAACAAGCCGGTGACGTGGGTTTCCCTCGAGGATGCGCGCGCCTACTCCGCCTGGGCCGGCAAACGCCTGCCGCACGAATGGGAATGGCAGTATGCCGCGCAGGGGACCGATGGCCGGACTTATCCTTGGGGTAACGAGTGGGATGCTGCCGCCGTCCCCGCGCCCGACAAGCGCCGCCAGATGCGCGAGCCCACCAACGTCGATGCCTATCCCAAAGGCGCCAGCCCCTTCGGCGTGATGGACCTGGTGGGGAACGTCTGGCAATGGACGGATGAATTCGTGGACGAGCACACGCGTGCCGGCATCCTGAAAGGGGGCAGCTTCTATCAGCCCCAGGGCTCGCTCTGGTACTTCCCCCAAGCCTACAAGCTCATCGAGCACGGCAAGTATTTGCTTATGGCGCCGAGCAAAGACCGCTCCGGCACGCTCGGCTTCCGCTGTGTCGTGGACTTCCTGGCTTCTGGTGCTTGACAGAAGCCGGGGATTCCCGTAATGTAAGCGCTTGCATTTCACGGATCTTCCTGTGGAGACCGACTGTGGCTAGCCCCGTTGCCCGCCCTCGCCGAATGAGCAGTGCCAGCCTGTCCGGTGGCTCGACCGAATCCGATTGCAAAGTGAGGCCTCTATGTCAAAAGAAAAATTCGTTTTGGGAATCGACTACGGAACTGAATCGGGCCGCGTGGTTGTGATCCGCGCGCGCAATGGGGAAGAGATCGCCTCGGCGGTAATCCAGTACCCCGATGGGGTGATTGACGAGAGGCTGCCCGGTGGGCCGCGCCTGGAGCCCGATTGGGCTTTGCAGAACCCGCGCGATTACCTCCTGGTGGCCGAAAAGGGAGTTCCCAAGGTGCTGAAAGCCGCCCAGGTCAAGGCCGAGGATGTTATTGGAATCGGCACAGACTTCACGGCGTCTTCGCCCCTGCCCGTCAAGCGCGACGGCACACCACTCTGTTTTCTTTCGCAGTACCGCAAGCGCCCGCATGCCTGGGTGAAGCTCTGGAAGCACCATGCCGCGCAACCGGAGGCGAACCAGATCAACGAAGTGGGGCGGGAACGGAACGAAGAGTTCATCCAAGTTTATGGCGGCAAGTATTCTTCCGAGTGGTTCTTCTCCAAAGTCTTGCAGGTGCTGAACGAGGATGCCGAGATTTACGATGCCACCGATCGGTTCATCGAAGGCGCCGACTGGATTGTATGGCAGTTGACGGGTGAAGAGAAGAGGAACACGTGCACGGCCGGTTACAAGGCCATGTGGATCAAAGGCAAGGGATTCCCCTCCCGGGAGTTCTTCCGCACCCTGCACCCGCGTCTTGAGAACGTTATCGAGACCAAGGTGGGGACAGACTTTTACCCGCTCGGCCAAAAGGCGGGGGGGCTGACAGCATTCTGGGCTCGGAAGACGGGGCTGAAGGAAGGCACCCCAGTTTCGGTAGGCAATGTTGATGCGCATGTAGCCGTGCCCGCTTGCACGGTAACCCAGCCCGGCTCTCTCGTGATGATCATGGGCACATCGATTTGCCACATGGTCATGGGCACGGGACGACAGATGGTGGAGGGCATGTGCGGAACGGTGGAAGATGGAATTGTTCCAGGCTTGTGGGGATTCGAAGCCGGACAATCCGCCGTCGGCGATATCTTCGCCTGGTTCTTCGAGCACGGCGTTCCGGATTATATCCACCGTGAAGCGCGCAAATTGAAAGTCCCCTTCGCTGCCGCACTCGAGAAGCGCGCCGCCGCCCTCAAACCTGGGGAGTCAGGGCTGCTGGCGCTCGACTGGTGGAATGGCAATCGCTCCGTGCTGGTGGACGTTGACTTGACCGGAGTGCTGCTGGGAATGACCCTGGCCACCAAGGCCGAAGAAATCTATCGTGCCTTGATCGAAGCCACCGCGTTTGGCACGCGAACGATCATCGAGGCCTTTGAATCGAAGGGCGTGGAAGTGAAAGCCCTGGTGGCCTGCGGGGGTTTGCCGGAAAAGAACAAGCTGCTCATGCAAATTTATGCCGATGTGACCGGACGGGAGATTAAAATCGCGGAACGGCTTCAGACTTGTTCTGCCTTGGGCTCAGCCATGCACGGCGCCGTTGCTGCGGGGCACGCGGGCGGCGGCTACGATACCATCGCTGAGGCTGCACAGCATATGGCCCACGTGCAGAAACTGACTTACCGCCCCAAGGCCGAAAACCACGCAATCTACAATCGGCTTTTCAAAGAGTACCAGACTTTGCACGACTATTTCGGCCGCGGCGCCAACGATGTCATGAAGCGGTTGAAGGCGCTCAAGCGAGAGATCGTCGCCTCATAAAAGCAGTGACGAGTGACGAGTGACAAGTGACGAGCAGGAGTCAGAAGTCAGGAGTCAGGAGTCAGGAGAAAAACCTCAGGCCGGTGCAGGTCAGGCCCTTGGCGCTGCACCTACGGCTCTTTAATCCCAGTAGGCAGTGGAGAGAGGAAGGCATTCAGCATTCAGAATCCACGATTCAGAATTGCCGTGAGCCCCGTCTTTTCAACTGACAACGGACCACTGACAACGGACCACTGACTACTGACGACTGACTACTGAGAACCACGAATGCCCCAACACAAGTTTGTCATCGGAATTGATTTTGGCACGGAGTCCGGTCGCGTCGTAGTGGTTCGAGTTCGCGATGGCGAGGAAATGGCGGCCGTGGTAGTACCTTATCCGGACGGTGTGCTCGACGAAAAATTGCCGGGCGGAGCCAGGCTCGAGCCGGATTCAGCCCTGCAAAACCCTCGCGACTACCACTTGGTGTTGGAGAAGGGCGTCCCCAAGGCGCTCAAAGAAGCAGGCGTAAAGGCTGAAGATGTTATCGCCGTGGGCACCGATTTCACATCCTGCACCGTCTTCGCCACCAGGCAGGACGGAACGCCGCTCTGCTTCCTCCCCAAATACCGCCGCGCACCGCTCGCCTGGGCAATCCTCTGGAAACATCACGCCGCGCAGCCGGAAGCCGATCGCATTACTGAGATAGGCAGGGAACGGAACGAAGAATTCGTCCGAATCTACGGCGGTAAATATTCATCCGAGTGGTTCTTCGCCAAAGTCTTGCAGGTCCTCAACGACAGTCCTGAGGTTTACGAGGCCGCCGACAAGTTCGTAGAAGGCACAGACTGGATCGTGTGGCAACTGACGGGCGAAGAAAAACGCAATAACTCTACGGCAGGATATAAAGCCATGTGGGTGAAGGGGGTGGGTTTTCCTTCGCGCGATTTCTTCCGGGCCGTTCACCCACGCCTGGAAAATGTCATCCAAGAGAAAATCGGGACGGAGTTCTATCCCCTCGGCACGCGCGCGGGTGGCCTGACGGCGCACTGGGCTGGCAAAATGGGACTGCGGGAAGGGACGCCTGTCTCCATGGGTGTTGCCGACGGGCATGTGGCCATTCCCGCAACCACGGTGACGAAGCCGGGTTCGCTCTCGATGGTCATGGGCACATCTTTCGTCCAAATGCTGATGGCCACCGAGCGACGGATCGTGGAGGGGATCTGCGGGGTGGTTGAAGATGGCATTGTGCCGGGATTTTGGGGATACGAAGCTGGCCAATATGCGGGCGGAGATATGTTCGCCTGGTTCTTCGATCACGGAGTGCCCGCCTCCCTCAAAAGCCAAGCGCGCAAGCTGAACCTTGCCTTCACCGCATTACTGGAGAAGCGGGCGGCAGCGCTGCGGCCGGGCGAATCGGGGCTGCTGGCGCTGGATTGGTGGAATGGCAACCGCTGCGTCCTCGTGGATGCCGACCTGACAGGCGTGTTGCTCGGCGCAACGCTCGCAACACCCCCCGAGGCGATCTTTCGCGCTTTGATGGAAGCCACGGCTTTCGGCACGCGCCAGATCATCGAAGCCTTCGAAGCCAAGGGCCTGCATACGAAAGACGTGGTGGCCTGCGGGGGGCTGCCGGCAAAGAACAAGCTGCTGATGCAGATTTATTCCGACGTGATCGGGCGCGAGATCAAGGTGGCGAAACGGCCTCAGACTTGCTCCGCTCTGGGCGCGGCCATCCACGCCGCCGCGGCGGCAGGCGGCGAAGCCGGAGGGTACAAAAGCATTCCCGAAGCCGCCGAACATATGGCACACTTGCAAAGCCTAACGTACCGGCCGCGGCCCGAGAACCACGAGATTTATAGCCGGCTCTTCAAGGAGTTTCAGACCCTGCATGACTACTTCGGCCGTGGTGAGAATGAGGTGATGAAGCGGCTCAAAGCTTTGCGCCGCGAGCAGATCGCACATTGAGCGTTCGTTATTTGCTGGACATCGGAGTTGCAGGTCGCAGTCATTCCCGCGAAAGCGGGAATCCACTTCGCGAACCCTCGGAAATGCGGTGTTGACCGACTGGATTCCCGCTTTCGCGGGAATGACTGGCACGATCGCATGCCAAATGACACCAACGTTGACGAGAGAGGCATTGCCTCTTGGCTGGTAGCTGATAGCTGACTGCTGACGGCTGATAACTTTTGCCTATGTCAAAGATCGAACAATTGCGTGAGGAAGTCTGGAAAGCTAATCTGGGAGTATATCGCGCGCGGCTCGTAACCATGCACAGTGGAAACGCGAGTGGAATCGATCGGGAGCGCGGGGTGGTGATTATCAAGCCCAGCGGCATGGATTACGACCGGATGCGGCCGCAGGATATGGTCGCGACCGACCTCGAGGGCCGGAAGCTGAAGGGCTCATGGAATCCCTCCGTGGACCTGCCCGACCACCTTTACATCTACAAGCACTGCCCGCATATCGGCGGCGTCATCCACACCCACTCGAATTATGCGACGAGTTTTGCGCTGCTGGGAAAGTCCCTGCCCGTCTATTTGACGGCCATCGCGGATGAGTTCGGCGAGGAGATACCGTGCCTTCCTTACGTGGATAACAGGGCTGACCATATTGGCAAAGCGATCGTGAAACAGATGGGCAAGAAGGCCCCCGCCGTGCTGCTGGCGCATCATGGCGTTTTTGCCTTCGGGCCCACGCCGCGTGCTGCGCTTAAAGCCGCCGTGATGGTCGAAGACGTTGCCAAGACGTGCCATCTTGCGTTGCTGCTCGGCAAGCCGAAACCCTTGCCGCCCGTGGAAATCAAGAAGTGGTGGGATCGCTATCACACAACCTACGGCCAACCGAAAAAGGGGTAGTGAGCCAGTTTGGTGTAGAGGCGGCTTTGCGCCGCCATTGGGCGAGATAAACTCGCCGCTACGGGATCAAATTGACCCACCACCGAAAAAGGATTGAGCTTGCTCGTTGCCAAGTTTTTGCGTATGGTGTTTGGGCCGTAACGTTGTCCATTGAGGTACGTTTATGAGCTTGTCCTTCTCCTTTTGCTCGCTTGCCCTGCTGGCCGCCGACCCGCAGACCGCCAGCCGCCTCATTTCGCTGCATTCTCCGGACATCGCCGTCATCGCCATTTATTTCGCCATGGTGCTGGGAATCGGCTTCTATCTCCGGCGATATACGAAGAGCGGCAAAGACTTTTTCCTTGCCGGCCGGGAAATAACCGCCTGGGTAGCGGGGCTGAGTTTCGTCTCCGCTAATCTCGGCGCGCTGGAGCTGATGGGGTGGGCCGCGTCCACTTATCAGTATGGCATTCTGGCGGCGCACTGGTATTGGATCGGGGCGATTCCCGCCATGCTCTTCCTGGGCATCGTCATGATGCCCTTCTACTACATCTCGAAGACCCACTCCGTTCCCGGCTTCTTGCAACTGCGTTACGGGGAATCCGCGCGGGCGCTGGCGGCCACCATGTTCACCTTCATGACCCTTTTTATGGCCGGTATCGACATGTACGCCATGGCGCTAGTGTTGAAGGTGGTGCTGGGCTGGGACCTCCACTTCAGCATCTGGGTCTCGTCAATCACGGTGGCGGTCTATGTGGCCCTGGGAGGGTTGTTCGCCGCGATCTTTAACGAGGTCCTTCAGTTCTTCCTGATCTGGTTGGGCGCCTTGTTGATTCCGATTTTCGGTTTGATTGAGACGGGGGGCTGGTCCGGCCTGGTGGCGCGCATTCACCAGAATTTCCCCCAAGGCGATTACACCCACCTCTGGCGCACCTTGGGCAGCTCCGCCGACAATCCCATGGGCATCCAGTGGGCAGGAATCGTTTTCGGCCTCGGCTTTGTGATTTCCTTCGGCTACTGGACCACGGATTTTCTGGTGGTGCAGCGCGTGATCGCCGCCAAGGACATTCGTGCCGCCAAGTTTGCGCCCATCATCGGCTCGTTCTTCAAAATGGCCGTGCCCTTTATCGTGATTTTGCCGGGACTGCTGGGCTTGGCTGTTCTAACGGATCACTCCGGGAACCTGATCCACCTCGTTGCGGCCTCGTCCGAAGCGGCCAGGAACGGCGCGCCTACTTACAACGAAGTCCTGCCGCTGATGCTGGCCCGCTACTGCGGCCCAGGGCTGCTGGGACTGGGCATCACCGCGCTCATCGCCGGTTTTATGTCCGGCATGGCCGGTAACGTGAGCGCCTTCTCCACGGTCTGGACCTACGACCTCTATCGGAGTTTCCTCAGAAAGAATGCCTCCGACAATCACTACGTGAAGATGGGTCGCTGGTGCATCATCCTGGGCGTGCTCATCAGCATTGGCACGGCCTATCTGGTGATGCAATTCGCCAGCATCATGGACTATGTACAGGCACTTTTCAGTTTCTTCATCGCGCCGCTCTTCGGTACCGTGGTGCTCGGTATGTTGTGGAAGCGGGCGAGCCCCGCCGGTGGTTTCTGGGGGCTTCTCTGCGGCACCGTCTCCTCCATCAGCATGTGGGCTCTGGTCAGGGCAAATCCCCACATGCTGGCTTACGTCGCCCTCTCGAGCCATGCCAAAGCCATGGCCGAGAACATGTATCGGGCGCTTTGGTCGTGGATTGTGTGTGTGACCGTCACCGTTGTCGTCAGCTTGCTGACGCGCCCGAAACCGGTCGAGGAGTTGACCGGCTTGGTCTACGGATGTACGAAACTGCCCAGCGAGGGAGATCTGCCCATCTGGAAGCGCCCCATCTTCTGGGCCGCAGTCTCGCTGGTCATCTTCCTGCTGTTACAATGGATCTTCTGGTGATTTTGGATTTTAGATTTTGGATTCCACAATGGTACGGGCTCGTTGCACAATAGGTTTTAGACTAGATGTTTTCTGGTGATTTTGGATTTCAGAATGGTTTGCTGAGAGCTGATAGCTGAAAGCTGACAGCTTTTTGAGGTATGTTCCCATGAGCGAAGGTCATCACATGGTTCCCGTCTGGTTCTTCGTTGGGGTGATTCTGCTGATTTACGGAGTGCTCATCCTGGCCACGGGCCTCTACGAATTCTCTCACCCGCCGGCCACCGTGCTTGCGAATTTGCACCCCGCAATCTGGTGGGGAGCCCTGCTCACCATCGTGGGCGGCGTGTACGTCTATATCTACCTGCCCCGAAAATCGTGAGGTTTGGCACACCCCGTGGCCTTATACCAATTGAACGTCACACATAGTGTTCTTGTCCAGTCAAACAGGTCCCTCACTGGACTTGCTGTGGTTGCTGATCCAGGCGTCGGTTCTGCCTCTGTGTCCTCCTCACGAGAAGAGCTACAACACAGAGATCACTGAGATGCTCCGTGTCCTCCGTGTTAAAGCTTGAGAGGCATGGAGGAAACAGAGAGTCTCGTTTTGGCTGCGGCCGGCCCCGCTGTAATACACTACGCGTGACAAAGAATTGGTATTACACTTCCGGGATGCCCAAGTCGTTGCTGCCCAGCGGCGACATCTTCGCCTGCGGCGCGTATTCCTCGATCAATTCCAACGCGATGCGTGCCCGGTGTACGCGCTCACGCCCCATTCGCGCGGCCAGATCCTCGAGATGCTTTCCAGAGGGGTAGATATCCGGCGCGTTGCGCAGACCGAACTTGAGATATACGGGCGCGGCCACCCGCAGGATTTGGGGCATTTCATAATAACGGACGAAACCTCCGAAGTTATCCGGCACTTCGATGTAGAGGTCGATAGGAATATCCACGGTTTGCCGGATGGAGCCGATCTGGGCGGGTGTCAAGTCGGTGGGGATATTCAGGGTCGAGACGCCGGCATTCTCAAATAGCTTGGCCGTGGCGGGATTGGCGGCGGGAAGCGTGACGGAACTCTTGATGATCAAATTCTTGGGGAGTTCACCCCCCTCCTTCATTTCCTTGAGCACCCAGATCAGGCCCAAATCCGCCGGCAACACGCTGCGAATGCCGAGGTCGCACGCCTTGCGGACGTCCTCGAGGGCGTAAACCAGTTGGTCCGCGCCACGGTGTTGCAGACCAATCACCTTGCCTGCCGCGGATACGGTTTGGGCGCCGGTCTCGAAAGGCGCCCGGGGGCCGACAAACAAGCAGACTTCAATCCGCTCGCCGGCGCCCATGCGCGCCATCTCGCGAATTTCATCTTTAGTCAGCAGCATGATGCCGCTTCCCTGGCTGACGCGATGGATCGGCACCTTGAGTTCCTTCGCGGCCTCCAGCACTTCGCGAAAAACGCGCGGGCCTTCGACGCTCGGAATCTCCAGGCGATACTGGCCGCCGTCTTTGAAGCACTTGGAACTGGGCTTCAAGGCATGATTGTCTTCCGTGGGCAGCTTGAGCTTGGCGAGGAATTGGCGGGTTTGCTTCATGAGAGACTCCAACTTCAGAAATGCTGACATTGGAAAAGGTTTGTCTGTCGTCAGTGGTCCGTTGTCCGTTGTCAGTTGCAAAAAGCTCGCGGGCGTCAAGAGCCACCGACAACTGACCACTGACAACTGACGACTGACGACTGACAACTGACTACTGCGTATACTTCATGTACACCGTTCGCGTTTCCGTATAGAAATCGAGTGCGGCGGGTCCCTGCTCGCGCATGCCGAAGCTCGACTCTTTTGTGCCGCCGAAGGGAAGTTGGTATTCGACGCCCGCCGTGGGCAGGTTGACGGTAATGAGCCCGGCTTCGATCCTGTTGATAAACTCGTGCACATGCGTGAGGTCGCGCGAGACGATGGAAGCTGAGAGGCCAAAGCGGGCGCTGTTGGCGAGCCGCAGGGCGTCCTCAAAACCATTCGCGACCATCAGTGCCAGGACCGGGCCAAAGACCTCCTCTTGCGCGATGCGCATTTCAGCCGTGACGCCGGCGAAGATGGTGGGCTCCACAAAATAGCCCAAATCGTAAATTCCGCCCGCAAGGCGGTTCCCTCCGCAGAGCAACTGTGCCCCTTCTTGCTTGGCGATTTCGATGTATCTCAAGTCCGTCTCGAGCTGGTTCGCATCCACTGCAGGTCCCACCTCGACGCCGGGCTCGAGGCCGTTTCCAACCTTCAACTTCTTGGTCTTGGCGGTAAGCTTCTCGACTAAAGGCTCGTAAATGGATTTCTCAATGATGGCTCGGCTACAGGCGGTGCATTTCTGGCCGGTGGAAAAGAACGCACCGTTCACCAGGACGGCGGCGGCGTAATCCAGGTCTGCGTCCTCGAGCACGATCGTGGGGTTTTTGCCACCCATTTCGAGTTGAAGGCGAACCCTCCGTTTCGTCGCCTTCTCGTAGAGCGCGTTGCCCACCTCGCAAGAACCCGTAAAGGAGACGGCGCGGATGGCGGGGTGTTCGACCAGCGCGTTGCCGGTCGAGCCGCCGCTTCCCGTCACATAATTGAGAACCCCGGCAGGAATGCCCGCTTCGTGAAGCGCTTCAACGATCCGATAGGCGCTGAGCGGCGCGAGTGAGGCAGGCTTGACGACCACGGTGTTTCCCGCCACCAGTGCGGGCGCCATTTTCCACGCCGGAATGGCGCTGGGGAAATTCCAGGGAGTAACGAGGGCCACGACTCCCAGCGGTTTGCGCAAGGTGTAACAGAAAACGTTCTCCCGCTCGGAGGGAATCTGGTAGCTGAACTGGCGCGGCCCCTCGCCTCCGAAGTAGCGCAGGATGTTGATTGCCCGCTTCACTTCTCCCTTGGCTTCGGGAAGCGTCTTGCCTTCCTCCCGCGTCATCTCCTCGGAGAGTTTCTGGAGCCGGCTTTCCATGATTTCGGCTGCCTTATAGAGGAATTCACCCCGTAAAGGTGCGGGAAGCGCAGCCCAGGCCGCTTGCGCTTTCGCTGCGGCCTCACACGCTTCTTGAATGTCGTCCGGGCCCGAAGCTTGAAACAGGCCGACAATCTCATTTGTATTGGCAGGATTGACGTTGGGGAATGTCTTCTTCGTCTTGCACTCAACCCACTGACCTGCTACGTAATTCCGATAAACATCTGCCATGAAATGCCTCCCTGAAGAGAGAAAAGACGTGAATGAAGGGAACTGCAATTATGGACGACCGTTTGAATTGTAGTCAACCTGAAGCTTGGCCTGTTGGTGGTGTCATTTGGAAAGGCATCCAGTTCGAAATGCCTGTCATTCGCGCGAAAGCACCGGTCATTCCCGCGAAAGCACCGGTCATTCCCGCGAAAGCGGGAATCCAGTCTGTAGACAGCCTATATCCGAAAACTTGCGGGGTGGATTCCCGCTTTCGCGGGAATGACCGCGACTTCGAGCGCCCATGTCTCGCTAATGACACCAGTACCCTTGGCCTCTACGCAACGCCCTTACGGCACCACGGGAAGGACGACCGCCGAGGGATGCTCTCTGTCGTGGGCAATCGTATTGGTCGCCTTCACCCAGTGAGTCCCACGGCCCGCGTCTTCGCCCGTGTTCAGATTGCGGTCAAAGCGTGGAAAATTGCTACTCGAGATTTCCAAGCGCAGCATGTGCCCCTTCAGGAAAACGTTCGACGTGGCCCACAGATCGAGGCTGAGTTTGTAGGTCTCACCCGGATTCATGAACTCGACTCTTTCAGGGGATTTGCGGTAACGGGCCCGCAAGATTCCCTCCGTGAGATTCTGCGCAAAGCCATTCGGCCAAACGTCCACCACCTTCGCGGTGAAGTCCGTATCCACGGCTGACGAGCTGGCGTAAAGTTCAACGCTGACGGGGCCGGTGACCTCGAAGTCCTCTTTGAACGGCGGCGTGGAATAAACCAGTACGTCACTTCGGGCCTCGACAGGACGTTGGTCAACCGCTCCGGGGGCCAGGTGCTCGGCGTCACAGCACAGCGGGCCACCGCGCGTCGGCACGGGATCAGCAGGGTCATAGACGTACTGATCGGCGTGCTCGCTTGAAGGCTCCGAGGTGCTCAGCGCACCCTCGCCGGAGAGAGAGTTCGCCTTACCTTGCGAGTGAAGATAGAAGCGCGTGTTTCTGGCACGCGTCAGGGGCCAATCATCTTCCTCCCGCCAAAGGTTCTTACCCAGAACGAAGAGCTTCACAGGCTTTTCGCTCTCCAGACCATTCTTCACGCCCTTCAGCAGGTAGTCATACCAGCGCAGCGCCAGATCGTCCTCGTTGACCACAGAGTCGCGGCCGAATTCAACCTCGCCAATCCGAGGGCCCGCCCCCGCGTGCCCGCCGGTAATAACCATCAGGCGCTGACCTCGCCGCGCCTCTTCACTGCCACCGCGCGCTTTGATTCCGAGGTAATTCCTGAGCGATCCGCCCAAGAAGATATCGTACCAGGCGCCGACGTGGAAAATAGGAACAGTGATTTGAGAGAAATGGTCTTCAATGGACACTTGCTTCCAATAATCGTCGTAGCCTGGGTGCGCCAGCCAATCGACGAAATAAGGAGCTAGTCCCTGGGATGTTTCTGTGGAGTCGCCGTCCACGTCCGCGTCAAATAAGGGGTAAGAGGCGAGTGGCAGCTTCAAGACGCGGTGCAGGGCATTGGCACGCGCCTGCGCGCGGCGGCTGAGAGTGTCCAGCGCCAGGATCGAGGTCCATGACTCGTTAAACCATTGCTCGAAGGCGCCACCCTGGTACGTCCAATTTTCGTGGTAGTTGGAGGCGGTTACAAAAGGATGGATCCCCGCAAGATGGGGCGGGGTCGCCATCGCGGCAAGCATCTGCGTGGCCCCCACGTATGATCCGCCGAACATCCCCACCTTGCCGTTTGAGCTAGGAAGCGCGGCAGCCCATTCGACCGTATCGTAACCGTCCTGTGACTCATACCTGAAGGGAGACCATTCGCCTTCAGAAGCGTAACGACCACGCACGTCCTGAAAAATCACGACGTATCCTTGCGAGGCAGCGCGAAGGCCAAAATCCACGCCGCCACGCTTGTCGTATGGCGTCCGTTGGAGCAGAACTGGGAACTTCCCGTCGGCCTTGGGCCGGTAGATGTCTGCGCGGAGCACGACGCCGTCCCGCATCTTGGCTTCTACCCCTCGTTCAATGAGGACGTCATAGTGCTCGCTCGCCAGACTTAGCGTTGCGAACATCAAGGTCAACCCGCTAATCAGAGACAGAAGAATTCTGTGGCAATTCATAATCACCTTCTCATACGCAATGTCCGTCATTCGTAGAGGATAACCCCATTATCTGTCATTCTGAGCGAAGCGAAGAATCTCGGTATTTTTTTCGCACTGATTGAGCTTTCAAATGCGGGGATTCTTCGCTTCGCTCAGAATGACAGGCGCTGGCCTTTTCCTCTACGAACGGGGCTGTCCAGCGAGTTCATGCAGCGAGGCAAGGAGCCGGTCAACTTCTTCAGCCGTGTTGTAGTGCACAAGGCCGATGCGCAACATGCCGCCACTGGGCTCGACGCCGAGCCGCTCGCTCAGGTGAAGCGCGTAATAGTTCCCGTCCCAGGTGAATATCCCACGCTCACCCAGGTAGCTTGCCAGATCACGCGGGCTATGTCCTGCGATTCGAATGGCGACGGTGGGCACGCGCTGGGCGAAGCGCCCCGGCTCTTTGATTCCATAGAACGTGAGGCCGGGAATGCCCAGGAGGCCGCCGATGAGCCGCTCCGCCAAGGCGCGTTCGTAGGGGCGAATCACATCGTAAGCGGCCAGCAGGGCGGCTCGGCGCGAGGCGGCAGAAGGCGTGGCTCGCCGGCCAAGCTCGGCGAGGTAATCGACCGCCGCAACGATCCCTGCCTGGCCTTCGTGGTTCTGTGTGCCGGTCTCCCAGCGGTAGGGATTCTCCTCTGAAGCCGGGCGGACTTTGTAAGGCCGCCAACGAGTGAGATGCTGGCGCTTGCCATAAAGCGCGCCGGCATGCGGCCCAAAGAACTTATAGGGCGAGCAGGCCAGAAAATCGCAGTCGAGGCGGCGCACGTCAATCGGGCCGTGCGGAGCAAAATGGACCGCGTCAAGGTAAGTCAGCGCGCCTACGGCGTGAGCCAGGCGAACAATCTCCTCGACGTCGTTGATGGTCCCCACAGCATTGGAAGCGTAGCCAACCGCCACAAGCCGTGTGCGTGCGCTGATTTGCCGCTTTAGATCAGTCATATCCAATGTGCAGTCCGATGGATTGATATCCACGAAGCGGACCCGGCAGCCACGCTCTTCGAGGGCGCACCAGGGCGCCACGTTGCCGTCATGATCCAGGCGTGTGACCACAACTTCGTCTCCGGGTCCGAGTTCTCGTCCTAATGCCCGGCTGATGCTGAAAGTCAGGCTGGTCATGTTTGGGCCGAAAACCACTTCATCGGCGTCACATCCCAGCAAGTCAGCCATCGCGGCATGGGCCTGTGCGATCACCTCATCGCTTCTCCTGCTGGTGGGGAATGCGCCGTGCGTGTTGGCGTTGGAAGTGGTCAGGTAATCGCGCATCGCGTCAATCACGCGCTGCGGGACTTGCGTGCCGCCCGGGCCGTCGAAATAGACCGCCGGCCTGCCGTTCACTTGAAGTGCCAGCGCGGGAAACTGCGCCCGAACCCAGTCAACATCTAAGGTGGACATGTACCACTCCCAATGGACTTGGAATTATGCTCACAGCAGGCGTGCAATTCAAGACGAATCGGGCGCGGGTGGCGCCGACCTTGCTTTTTATGTCGGCGCCCCGCGGGTGGCCCATACATTGGCCTCCATGTATGCGCCCCACTCCTGGCCTCTCTGCCTGCGCTCACGGAACACTATCCATGGCCAGAACGGACCTGTCCTCCAGGTAGTAAAACCTCCAACTGGACCACGGCCAGTCACCGGGCTGGGCAACCAAACCTCGCTTCATCGGATTATTGTGCATGTAATTGAGTTTTTCGAGCCGCTTCTTCTCGCTCCAAATATTCAGGTCGTATCCGCCCCTTTGCCAAACACGGTAATGAGCGTGGTGGTGCACGCTGGGAGGCAATTCAAACCGCGCCAGCATCTTCCGGCACCAAGGAAATTCCAGGTTGCGGCGCAGGTTCCTCAGGATGAAATTGGCCGTGCGCTCTGCCAGCTTCTGCATGATCTGAGAGGGATCTGCCAGCTCCGAGGGCCAAATCAGCAGATGACAGTCCCGCCCTGCGGGATCAGGACGTAGCCGATGATCCTGAAGCTCAACTCCGCCCGCAGGTCATCGAGGGTCCGGATGAACTTGAGCTTGAATCGATCTGAGTCGAAAATGCGGGCGCGGCGATAGATGTTCGCGGTCAGGTAATGCAGATGATTCAGGCCATAATAATGCTGCGGTCGTGGCATGGGCGTAGTTTAACCGGGATCGTGTGGTGGCGCATACACAAAAAGCGGTGTATGCGCCACCCGCGCGGGCCGACAACCTTTACCATGGGGCGCATACATACAAGGCAATGTATGCGCCACCCGCGGCCATTCAACATCGGCGGGCGTCGCGTACGTCGCCGACATTGTCATTCTGAGGCCCCCGTTCTTTGGGGGCCGAAGAATCCCTGCAGTTTCTTTGAACGGCCAGTCCGTCAGATGACAGGTGAATGTGCCCTGCGAACTGCGGAGATCCTTCGTCGTCCCAAAGAGCGGGGCTCCTCAGGATGACAGGCTCGGGGGTCTTTGTTGTGCAACTCCTGCTTCCCGGCTGGCATCAACAAGTGGTCGGTTGATGCGAACCTTCCAGCATTTTCCGTGCCGTCTTCTGGCTCGTGAATTCTGACTTCTGACTTCCACTTATCACCAGCACTTGTCACTGTTCTTTCGCGGCCCGCGGTTATTTCACGGTCACCGTAATCGGTATTGAATGCGTGACGGTATTTGTGGCGAAAACCAAAGCTGGGTAGGTGCCGGGCGGCGTGGCCACCGGAAGGCCCGTCCCGGTTAAGCTGACCGTTTGCGGGCTATTGCTCGCGTTGTCGGTGATGGCAAGGGACGCGTTGAGAGGTCCGGTATCGATGGGGGTAAACGTCACACTGATCAAGCAGTTGGCCCCTGCTGCGACACTAGTGCCGCAAGTGTTCGTCTGCGCGTAGTCATAGCCATTATTGCCAATGATGCCGATGCCCGATATGCTCAGCAAGGCGTTGCCAGTGTTCGAGAGCGTCACGGTCTGCGGCGGGGTGGTCAAGTTCATGTTCTCCTGGCCGAACGTGAGACTAGTCGGGGAGAGACTTATGGTGGTTGCCGGAGCGACCCCCGTGCCGGTCAAGCTCACCGTCTGCGGGCTGCCGCTCGCGTTGTCGGTGATGGTCAGCGACGCGCTGCGCGATCCCGCCGCTGTCGGCGTGAATGTGGCATTGATCGTGCAGTTGGCGCCTGCCCCGACACTGCTGCCGCAATTATTCGTCTGCGCGAAATCCCCAGGATTCGCACCGCCCATAGCGATGCTTGAGATGCTCAGCGAGGCGTTGCCGATGTTAGAGAGCGTCACAATCTGCGCCGCGCTAGTCGAACTCGCGCTCTGCTGGCCGAATGTTAGACTCGCCGGCTGCAGACTGACGACGGGCGCCGACGGCGGAGGAGAACTGCCACCTCCACCCCCGCCTCCGCAAGCCACCCAGATTCCCACCACCAACAACGCCGTTGCAAGAAGCAAGTCCGCCGAACGCCGCCGCGCTCTGGCCAAGCTCGTCAGCGTCGCTAGAGCCAGCAAGCCCGCAAAGAGCCACGGCCAACCGACAGGCAGGCGAAGATTAGGGGGCACTCTTCGTTGCTGGGCGGGCGGCGTCGCACTGGCTTGGGCCGTGGTGGTGATGGTCAGCGTGGTTGTCACGGGAGAAGATCCGGTCACATTGACGGGCGTGAGTGTGCAGGACATCCCAGGTCCCGCCCCGGGAAAACTGCATCCCATGGCCACTGTTCCGATGAATCCGTTTAGAGGAGTTACGGTGATCGTCGAGGTGGCGGACTGCCCTGGGGCCGAGATGTTGATTGTCGTGGGATTTGCCGACACGCTGAAGTCGGTGACGCTGATCGTGGCCGGGGCCGAGGTTGAGTTCACGTAATTGGTATCGCCGCTGTACTGCACCGTTATGTTATCTGTGCCCGGTGGCAGAGATGCGTAGATGTATGCATTTCCGGTGGCGTAGGCGTGAGTGGAGGGCGAGTACGGTATTCCATAGAGAGAGTACGGGGAACCGAGCGGAGCACCGTTGTTCAAGACCTGCAACGTCCCTGTTGGGCCGACGCCGTAGCTCTGCGTGTTGATTGTTACGGAAATAGATACGTTCCCCCCCACGCTCGACGCGGGCAAACCCGTGAATGTGGTTGTGGTCTGTGCTGGGGTGACCGTAACCGGAACCTTGGGGGATGTGCTGGCGGTGTAGCTATTGTCACCGGAATAGCTGGCTACCACGTTGTTCGAGCCGCTAGCAAGCTGAATGAGCTGATCTTCCGTGTAGCCCTGGCTGTTCAATCTGTATGTGCCGAGATCGAGCGGCTGCCCATTATCGGTGAGCGTCACCGGTCCGGTGGGGCATGCATATGGGCCGGAGATGCATTGCTGCCCCGAGCTGTTTGTGACGTCCGCGCGCAAGATGTTGAATGAAGAGCCGTACACGACCGATGTTGCGTTGGAGCTTGTCTCTTGCCCCGTAACAGGATCGAAGGTCAACAGGGCCACACGGGTCTGGCTGTTTTCAGCGTTCACCGTGACTTGGACCGGTGGAGTCGAGTCGCTCGCCCCATAGGTTCCGTCACCCGCATAATGCGCCGTCACACCATACGACCCGCCGGGGAGCATGTTGGTTGTGCCGGACAAGCTGCCCTTACTCAGCGCAAAGCTGCCAATGCCGGTAGTTGGGCTATTACCCTGGCTGTTGCTCGTTTGCGCGACCAGTGAGAGATCGCCCGTGGGTGTGCCGGCGCCGGATTGGGGGGCAACTTGGATGCTCACGGTGACCGGCTGGCCATGCGTGAGGGTGACGGGGTTGGTGGCGGGGGTGGTTGAAAGCGAAAGTGTGGTGGTCGTCGGCGCGAAGGTGACCGAGGTCCAGTTCTTCACCAGGTTCGCTGCGTTGACGGAGCCGAGCCCGGTGGCTAAGTCGTAGCCGGCGCTAGTGGTCCATGCCGGTGAAGGATTGGTGGGAGGATTAACTTCCAGGATGCCGTAGCCACCGCTCGTCGTACTGCTGCAGTTCGGCGAGCTGCCCACGCACGCCACCGAGTTGTTGCCCGTGACCACATCGTAAAAAATGCACGAAGAACTGCTGGCAGTGGGAGCCATAGCCGCGTTCGACGTACAGCTCGAGCCAGCCTTCGCGGCCAGCGGGTATAGAACGTAATTTGCATTGCCTTGGCGCTCGCCCGTCTTCTGATTGACCAGCGCCATGATGGCGGCGAAGGCGGGCGCCGACGCGGACGTCCCCCCGGCGCCCAGGAAATACCAATTGGTATAAGCCTGATTGCAGGAGGGGTATCCGGCCGGCAGTGCGTCGGCCTCGCAGAGCACATAGAAACTGCCATTGAAGCCGTTGCTGGCGAACAGGGAAACGTCCGGGATGTCGCGCACACCGTCCTGGGGCACCCCTTTCCCGCTCTGCCAGGCAGGTTTGGCATACCCTCCAGTGCAAGTTATGTTCGGGGTTGTGCCTGTGGACGTAATGCAATTGCTCTGGCCACCGCCGCCAGCGACGAGGTCTATGCCAGCAGGGGTGTCGGTGCCCACCGACGTGCAACTACTCGCTTGTCCGGATCGCGCGCAGGAGTCATTCCACGTCATTTCGGGAATGTACGATAGGGCGGAGGCTAGCGTGGTGGAATTGTTTGTGGTGGACCAATACTGCGACCAGTTGTTGACGTCGTTAAAGTCCGTCCCGCCCACGGCGACATTAAAAGGTGTTGAAGCCAAGCCACTGACTGCCAAGCCATACTGCGCCGCAGCCTCACCACTCGACTGGTCACATCGCGCGGAGCCGGAGTCACCCGCAGAATTAATTATGGTGATGCCCTGGGCGGCGCCTTGCTCATGAGTAGTTTGGTAGAAGGCATTGCCGCCGACGCCCAGAAAAGCCTCGCAGTAACCGAAGCTCTCACTCATGACCGGCGCCAGGTTGTTGTCAATGATGTACAGGGCGGAGAGATCGATGCCTGCGGTAGACTCGGTCGATTCTGAGACAACAAGGTCAATGGTCGCACCCTTCGCGACCGCGCCGGCCCACTCGACGTCGAGGTCTGCTTCGCTCTCTGATTCCGCGACCCCCGGGTCCGGCCCGTTCAGGATGATCTGAGGGTCGTTTGCCGGCAAGCCGAACAGGTTGCGAAAGTCACTCACGTCCTGGATATTGATGTTTGACTCGGCGACGATGGCGATGCTCTGCCCGGTGCCGTCAGTCGCTGGGCTCGCTTGCCAGAGCGGCAGAACATTGTAAATGGTGGCAAAATCCGCGGGGCCAAGGGCATAGTAGTAAGAACCGTTGGAAGTAAAGGTGAAGAGGGGCCTCACCTCGCCCGTGGCCTTCGAGCGCGAAAAGGCGCCCACGCGCTGCATCATCGGCTGCCTGGGGAAGTTGTTGAGCGAGGCAAAGCCGGCCACCACCGGCGTCAGAGCGGCAGGAATCTGCGGATCGTCCGCGTTGGCCCAGTGCTCCTCGCCGTTGACTACGAACTTGTGTATCTCCGTGTGAAAGGCCTGGCGCACCGCTCCCGCCGTGCCGGAAAACTCGATGACGGTGCGGCCCGCTGCCACACGACTCACCTGAAAGCCCTGCGAGGCGAGCCAGTCCGTTACGGCCTGAACATCCGCATCGACTGGGCCGAATTGCTGTCCAAACTGCTCCGGGGTGAGCCACATGTGATAGTTGAGTGAGGATTTGATCTGCTGTTCATCCAGCAGCTTCCGTAATGCAGCTTCCTGTTCCGCCGAGCGCTGCAATACGAGCAGCATGCGTTCCATGGGCAGGCTATCGGGCGCGGCGCCCTGGTCGTATTCGGGGCGCGCCAGCGGATGGGTATTCCCTTGCAGCGTGACCAGGTTCTCCATGTCCACAGCTTGCGTAATGCGCCCAGGCACGTTGGCCGTTTGCGCCCAGGTTGCCAGAGAGGAGAAGAAGATAAAGGCGGATACTAGAAGCGTTCGCATGGGAAGCGAGCGTAAGAGTTTCATGCTGCCTCCAAGGACGAAGCCAGTTGACGTCACCGTAGGTCGTCCGTACGACGCAATGTCGTGCCGACGAGTACCTCGTTGGAAGTTTCCATTTTAGGACTTCCAGTAGCGAACTGTACACCTGACAACCTCGATTTGCAATGATGCGTGCGTACAACTATGGCTGAGAAATCCTGATTAGAGATACAATCCGACATCGGAGAAGAATACAGGATTGAATCTGGGCCGGGAGGTGGAGCGTGAAACGCTCAGAAACCAATTCCATAATGGGTGACGCTTACGATTTCAATTGGCAGAGGGGCTTTTATCTGCCGCCATTTGCTTTTTGGACGCCGGTCGATTGGGCTTGCAAGGGGAACGCTGCGCAGGAAATGGTGGAAAATCACATTCAGAGGTGTAGTCGGCCTACCACCCTCTGCCTTTTGGCCATGTTTCTGCTGGTAGGTTTCGCGACCGCCGCGCCAAGCCAGAGCTCGTCAAAGCAAGCTCCTTTGCTGACCATTGTGGCCGCGCCCAAGGGCACACCCGTACGGTGCGTGGCGTTCGCCCCAGACGGAAAAACTATAGCTACGGGAAATGGCGCTCAAATGTCAGGCGAGATCCGGTTCTATGGCATGCCGAAAGGAGAATTAAGACTGACGGTGAAGGCGCCGAGCCAGGTTAATGCGCTCGCCTTTTCTCCTGACGGGAAAACGCTGATTAGCGGCACGGGCTTTTTGCTAACGACCGTGAGCGCCGGGGGCGGAGTGCAGGTATGGGATGTTCTGACAGGCAAGCAGACTGGGACATTTGCTGGGGAGGACAAAGTCGAACTCTCCGTGGCCTTCGCACCGGATGGCGCAACCGTTGCCAGCGCAGGGCTGGATGGAGTTGTGAGTGTCTGGGACTTGCACACGCGGGAACTGAAAAAGGAAATCACCGTCGGCCGAAGGGTGAAATGCCTGATCTTTCTGCCGGATGGGAAGACCCTGCTCAGTGGTGGCGGATCAGACCACTCAGGGGACGGCGACTTGGTCTTGTGGAACGTGGAGAGCGGCGAATTGAAGCGCGCACTGAAAGGTCACACTCTAGTGGTGAATTCTGCCGCGATTTCCAGCGACGGCAGTCTGCTGGCGAGCGTCAGCGAGGATGAGATGCTCAAGGTCTGGGATACCCAGACGGGTGAGCTGAAACATAACGTCAATCTGCGCCACGAATACTCTTCCGCCTACAACAAGTTCTTCCCTTTCGCGTACCGCAAGGCCAAAGCCATCGCTTTTTCCCCTGACGGCAAGACGTTGGCTATAGGCGGGACCGAGGATTGCATGACGGTGCTGTGGGACGTTCAGACTACTGTTGTGAAGCGGATCCTTCCGGGAGTCCTCGACGAGGACGTGCGGCCATCGCGGCCAGTGACCTCCATTGCTTTTTCACCCGATGGCAAGCTGCTGGCCAGCGGGAGCGAAGATGGCACGCTAAGAGTTTGGCAGACGGATTAGAAGGGCGCGACCCTGCGCCTGCGGCAGGCGCAATGCAGCCGCACAGCATTGCGGAAAGAAAGCCATCCTTCTGCAACGTCTTGTGTTGGATACGGAAATAAGATCGAACCTCTCACCTCTTTGCGGACGTGTGGCTGGTGGGCATCCTCCCCCTCACGCTCTATCCGTTTTTGGGCGGCAAGGTCTGGTGCCGCTACTGGTGTCCCCTGGCAAAGCTGATGCACCTGATGAGCAAAGGGTACGCGAAGCTGGGAATAAGGCGCTTTGCCATCGTCGCCAACGATAAGTGCATCGCTTGCACCGAATGTTCTCGCCATTGCCAGGTGGGAATCGACGTACAGGTCGATTGCGCGTTTAAGGCCTTTCGCCTATAATCAAGTCTCACCTCTGAAGGCAGGGTTTTTGATATGCCCACATCCGTCGTTCAGAAACTTCAGGAAGAAATCCAGGCATTGGAACATGAACTTAATCACGAACTCCCTCGGGAGTTGAAGCGCGCCCGCGCGCTGGGCGACTTGAGTGAAAACGCCGAGTTCATCATGGCCAAGCAACGCCAGGACTACGTAGGTGCGCGGCTTAGCCAGCTTAAGAAGAGGTTGGCAGAGCTCTCGCTCGTCAATTTCAGCAATATCCCTAAGGACAAGATCGCATTTGGGTCGAAAGTAGTCTTGTACGATGTTGACCGGGATTCCGAGATCGAGTACAAACTGGTCACAAGCGAAGAGGCGAATGTCAGCAAGGGCCTAATCTCCACGACCTCGCCCATTGGCCGTGGCCTGATGGGGAAGAAGCCAGGGGATTCGGTCAGGATTGCGACGCCGAACGGGGTTCGGGAGTTTGAAATCCGGGCCGTGCAAACCATCCACGAGCAGTCGGAAGTCTAGAAGGTTGGCATACCCACGTGATCACGCGGAAAATCGGCGACACGCTCGGGCAGGTGCTGGACGCGATTGTTCGCGGCTTTGCGGCGAGCGGCGTCAACCCTAATTTCCTTACCTTCATAGGGTTCGGCATCAACCTGCTGGCCGCGTACCTGTTCGCCTACGGCTATTTTCGCTGGGCGGGCGCCACCATCATCCTCGCCGGGATCTTCGACATGGCGGACGGCCGCGTGGCACGCCTCGAGGGCCGCGTGACGCCCTTCGGCGGCTTCTACGACTCAGTCATGGATCGTTACTCCGACCTCTGCTTGCTGATCGGATTGCTGATTTATTACGGGCGCATCAACCGGTTCTTCTATGTATCCCTCGTCGCCGTAGCCATGATCGGCTCCGTCATGGTGAGTTACAGCCGGGCGCGAGCCGAAACCGTCATCCCATCCTGCAAGGTGGGCTTCCTGGAGCGTCCTGAGCGTGTGGTGCTGATCATCATCGGCGCCTTGTTTGACCGCATGGCGCCGGTGCTCTGGCTGATCGCGGTGCTCTCCAATGTGACGGTGATTCACCGCATCGTCTACACCCGCCAGGAAGCGCGGAAACGCGCCGCCCAAACCCACGAAGCCTGACAGGTGTCAGGTTCCAGGTGCCAGGTGTCAGGGACCAGGGAACAGGGAATAGGGAACAGGGAACAGGGAATAGGGAACAGGGAATAGGGAACAGGGGAACAGCTTCCGGCCCCTACTCCCTGCACCCTGCGCCCTATTCCCTATCCCGTATTCCCTGTACTCCCCCCCTGATACCCGGCATCTGACACCCGACACCTGGGACCTGACACCTGGCACCTGACACCTGGCACCCGGCACCTGACACCTGCCCTTTCCAGCGTGAAATCCCGCAATTTGGCGAGGGGCAACTTGTCCCCCCTCCATTGCTGACCGTGACTTAAGTTACATGCAACTCCCTTGCGATAAGCTACTTTCTAATTTTGAGCCTCTGGACATTTTTTAGTGGGGGTCTGGAACGCCTTTTGCCCTATAATGGGATGCGATGTTAAACAAGGCGAAGTTTGACTCACCCTTAAACCTTTACGAAGCTGAAGGTCAAGCCCCCCTCAAGGTTCTTACAATTCTTGGGGGTTGGGAAACCCGGCGTTCATTCAATCAGATTGGCATCCATGCCGGCGACCGGATCCGGGTTTTGCGCCGCGCGCCCTTCGGTGGCCCGCTGGTTATTGACAACCGGGGAACGCATGTTGCAGTCGGTAAGCAACTGGCTGAGAAGATTGAGGTCGAAGTTTTGCCGTGAAGGTCGCTCTCGCCGGCCAACCCAATTGCGGCAAGAGCACGCTGTTTAATGCTGTCGCGGGATACCGATCCCTCACCTCCAACTTTGCCGGGACCACCGTTGAGTACACCCGTGGCCAGGCGCGGGTGGATGGCGTGGTAGTTGACCTGGTTGATTTGCCCGGCCTCTATTCACTGACCCCCACAAATCCCCTTGAAGCCATCGGCCGCGAATGTCTTCTCAGCGGCGAATGGGATGTGATTATAAACGTCATCGACGCTTCGCAACTGGCGCGAAGCCTGGAACTGACTTTGGAGCTCAAGGATCTGCAAGCGCCGCTTGTCGTCTGCCTGAACATGATGGACGAGGCGGCGCGAAAAGGCATCGTCATCGATTCCAAGGCCCTTTCCCTCGCGCTCGGGGTTCCGGTGGTGGAGACGATTGCCGCCCGCGGGCAAGGCATCCTCGACTCATTCCGCGCCGCGCTGGCTCTTTCCCGCCGGGCGCGGCGGATTCCTCCCGAACCGTTCATCTATGCGCCGGAGGTTGAAGACACGGTGGCACGGCTCGGGCAAAGACTCACCAGTTTTGCGACGCTGGGTGATGACCGCGGTCGAGGAAGCGCCGGGATCGAACCGGAACAGCAAGCGCCGGGTGGGACAGCTTCCGGCGCTGCCCGCCAGGACTTTCGTCCCGCAGCTTCCAACTCCATTGCCACTGCGACAGCCGTTGTTGAATCCGCAGCGGCATTCCCGCCGGCTCGTTTCGAGGCCTTGCAGCTCGCACAGAGTGATCCCCGCACGATTGCCCAGCTCCCCACTTTGCAGGTGGCTGCGGCCGTTTCCGAGGCCCAGGGCGAAATCACGCGTCTTCTGGGCCAGCCTGCGGATGCGGCGATTTCCTCGGCGAGGCACGCCGCCTGTCTGAACCTTTTCGAGCGTGTCGCCCGGGTTACTCATCCCCGAAGGGATTGGCGGGAAAGGGTTGACCGGCTGGTGATGCATCCGGTGTGGGGATATGTGGTGCTGGTCCTGGTTTTCCTGGGCATCTTCCAGTTGATCTTCACGCTGGGCAAATTGGGTGAGGACCGCATTCTGGGTGTGTTCAGCGGCCTCGTCGCCTGGATGTCCCGGTACATGGACCCGCAGAGCGTGCCGTTCGCAGCCGCCAAAGGCGCCCTGCTGGGGACGGCAGGCGCCGTGGCCATTGTTCTGCCCTACTTGTTGCCCTTCCTGGTATGCCTTGCGGTGCTTGAAGACCTGGGGTACCTGCCGCGGGTAGGTTATCTGATGGACGCGCTCATGCACCGGCTCGGCCTGCATGGCACAGCAACGCTGCCCGTGCTTCTCGGTTACGGGTGCAGCGTCCCGGCGGTGATGGCAACGCGTATCCTCAGTTCCCGGCGTGACCGCTTCATTGCGGCGTTCCTCGCAGTCCTGGTCCCTTGCTCGGCGCGCATGACGGTGATTATGGCGCTGGTGGGTGTCTACTTGGGCGCCTATTACGCGCTGGGCATCTATGTTTTGAATCTGCTGGTGGTGGTCCTGGCCGGCCACACCCTGGCCCTGATCTGGCCGGAGATTTCGCCGGGGATGCTGATGGAAGTGCCGGCCTTCCGCGTGCCCGCGCCCAAGGTGGTCATGATGAAAACCTGGTGGCGGCTGCGCGAGTTCGTGATGGTGGCGTTCCCCCTGCTCGTGGCGGGCAGCGCCATTCTAAGTTTGATCGAATTCTATGGATGGCAACAATTCATCAATGCCGCGCTCTCGCCGCTGACGGCTCTGCTCGGCCTGCCGCGCGCCGTGGGCCTGACCCTGATTTTCGGCGTGCTGAGAAAAGAACTCTCTCTGCTGATGCTCATGCAGGCCCTGGGAACCACACAGGTGGCTTCCGTGATGAGTGTTGCACAAATCCTGATCTTCACCCTCTTCGTTACATTCTACCTTCCGTGCATGGCGACGCTCGCTGCCATGTTCCGCGAACTGGGCTGGCGCCTCACCGCTGCCGCCGCCGCAGCGTTGCTTGTGCTGGCAGTGGGCATCAGCCTGGCGGCGCGGTGCATGCTCGCAGTTTTGTAGTTACTGCGGGTGTGTCCTGCGGCGGATCCCGTCGCCCCTCTGGCCGCGTCCAGCACGTGACGGAGACGCGTCCGGTCGCTCTTGGGCATACTGGACCTCAATACGAGTCAAGCCTCCACTTGGCCATTGGGCGGCGCAAAAAGAGACACAACACCCCTTGTTGTGACCCGGCGGCGGCGCCAACACGAAAGGCGTGGAGCAAACTCGCTTATCCAGAAGTGTGCCCGGGCTCCTGCGTTTTTTTCGGCGGCTCCTTGGCCGGCTTGCTGGGTGGCGGCGTCACCGCTTTGCTCGGCGGTGGCGTGACCGCTCTGCTCGGCGGTGGCGTGACCGCTCTGCTCGGCGGCGGCGTTACCGCTTTGCTCGGCGGTGGCGTGACCGCTCTGCTCGGCGGTGGCGTGACCGCTCTGCTCGGCGGTGGCGTGACCGCTCTGCTCGGCGGCGGCGTGACCGCTTTGCTCGGTGGTGGCGTCACCGCTTTGCTCGGCGGTGGCGTGACCGCTCTGCTCGGCGGTGGCGTGACCGCTCTGCTCGGTGGCGGCGTGACCGCTCTGCTCGGTGGCGGCGTGACCGCTCTGCTCGGCGGCGGCGTGACCGCTCTGCTCGGCGGTGGCGTGACCGCTCTGCTCGGTGGTGGCGTGACCGCTCTGCTCGGTGGCGGCGTGACCGCTCTGCTCGGTGGCGGCGTGACCGCTCTGCTCGGTGGTGGCGTGACCGCTCTGCTCGGTGGCGGCGTGACCGCTCTGCTCGGCGGTGGCGTGACTACTTTGCTCGGCGGCGTGACCGCTCTGCTCGGTGGTGGCGTGACTACTTTGCTCGGCGGCGTGACCGCTCTGCTCGGCGGCGGCGTGGCTGGCTTCACCGCCGGAGGGGCCGGCTTGCCCGGAGCGGCAGCAGCCGCTGGCCTGGTGCCCGGAGCGGGCGGCGGCAGTTTTTTCGCTGGAGGGGCGGGCGGCGCCGGCTTGACGACATTGGATCTCGCGATCGTCTCTTTGTGCCCGATGGGAACCACCTGCGGCGACGGTTTCATTTTGGTAACTATGCCCCGGTTCGCGAGTGCCGCCGGGGGCCTCGCGGATGCCTTGGCCGTAACCGCCATCGTGACGTTCCTCGGCGGCGCAGCGGCCGTTCTCTCTACCACCTGGGGGTGCTGAATCTGCTGAGGTGTGACTTTGACTGCTACCGCTGCCACAGGCCTCCCCGTTGTAAAGGCTTCCTTGGAAACCGCCGTCACCGCGCCGGGAGCGTTCTGGTTCATGTAGGTGATGTTCGTGACGTTGGTGACGTTGGTCACCCTCGTGGTGTTGTAGACGGTGGTAATCTGCGTCCTGTTGATCACCGTCGAGTTGGAGACGTTCACGTTCTGCACATAAGCAGGGCTGGCGTGATAACTCGGAACCCAGACGTCCCGCGGCCCGAGTGGGAACCACGCGACACCCGAAGTTCCTCCACCGAGTCCAATCGACACGCTGAACCCGCCGCCACCGACGAACGCGACCAGCGCCGGCGCGTACATGGGCCTTACATAAGGACGGCCTACAACCACAGCCACGGAGCCAGGAACCCATGCCCAAGCGCCGCGCGCATAGGCCCAGCGTCCATAATGAAATGGGGCGAAGCCCCAGGGCTGCTCGTCCACCCATGTCCAGCCCCAAGGCGCAACATTAGCCCAGTGGCCCTGGTGGTAGGGCGCCCAGCCGGCAGCAACGCCGGAAGGCACCCAGACGTTGCCATACTCGGGGTCGGTCCGCCAAGTGCCATGCGCGTCGAGATCGTCGTAGCCAATCACGTCCCTTGAGATGTACCTCGCGGACTGCGATTGGTCTTCGCGGCGGTCGCGCGACAAGGACCAATTGTCGAAGTCATCATAGGGGGGTGCGTATTCGTTATCGTACGACAAGGGAGATGTTCCAGAAAAGATGCCTTGTTGGCCAGGGTCCAGACTGTAGGCGCTTCCCCCGCCGGTCACTTCGCCGGACCCGCTCCTGACCGTGATCGCAGTCGTATTCCCGTCGGGGTCGACACTGATGCGATACTCGCCGGGGCGGAGAAGCGAAAAGGCCAGGTTGGGCGTGTCAATTTCGTACGCGTCGTTGTCACCCAACTGCCTCAGGCGAATGTTCAGCGTGCCCTGAGCGAGCTGAATCTGGATTGCCTGGTCGTTTAGGTTCAAGAAGGAAATGCCGGTGTCGTTCGAGAGGCGCATCGATGCGTTGCCGACATGCAACTCGCCGCGACCGTCGTCCCCCGACCAGACGTTATCGCCTGTGGTGAGCGGACGATTGGGATTGGCGTCAAACCAATCCTGTGCTCCAGCCGGTTGCATCGACACGGAGCCCTGAATGAAGTTCAGCCGCGCCACCCTTCCGGAAGGATCTTGAACTTGAGCGCCAGCCTGGCGTGGCAATGCCAACAACAATCCGGCAACAAGCAACAAAAAAACGAAGAAAAATGCCCCATGGGCGGAGTTAGATCTCCTCATAGACGTTCCTCCTTTTAGCGGTATCAGCAGGTACGCCCGGCAAAATCCTTGACCTTGAGAATCCAGGTAGTTCACTGTCCGGAACGGCAGACTGCCTCAACCAGTATTCCTATTCTGATTGTCAGACTGCGCGAAAGTATACACCGAATCGCCCTCGCCTTGCAAAGTCCCGCATCGCGTAGGCTAAAATGTAACAGGGGAGGTATCGTCGCGCAATTTTAGAATGTAACCCATTATGGCCAAGGGTTACACCATGAGTCACTCTTCAAGAAGAGACCATTTGCGCAGAAGACGATGTTTTCATTGCCGATTGCTGATTGCCGATGGTCGATTGAAAAAGTGGTGTGGCAGCCTCCTCCGTTGTGAATCGGTCCGTCAACTGACGGAGCAATCGAGAATCCGCAATTCCAGCCATCCTGGGCCAAGCGATAATCCCGGAAATTCTCAGCGTGCCGGGAAGAAGCTGACTGCCGGGGTCAGAGGGGGATATTCCCGTGCTTTTTGGGTGGGTTGGTGTCGCACTTGCTTTCGAGCATGCGCAGGGCAGCGATCAGTTTGGGGCGGGTGTCGCGGGGCTGGATGACGGCGTCCACCCAGCCGCGTTCGGCGGCGATGTAAGGGTTGGCGAAGCGCTCGCGGAACTCCGCCACGTTCTCGCGGCGCAAGGTTTCCGGGTCTTCTGCCTTCTGAAGCTCGCGCCGATAGACGATATTCACCGCTCCTTCCGGTCCCATCACGGCGATTTCTGCGCTGGGGTAGGCCAGGTTCACATCCGTGCGGACGTGCTTTGATCCCATCACGCAGTAGGCGCCGCCGTAAGCCTTGCGGGTGATGACGGTGATCTTGGGGACGGTGGCTTCGGCGTAGGCGAAGAGCAGCTTGGCGCCGTGGCGGATGATGCCGCTGAGTTCCTGCTGCGTGCCGGGGAGAAAACCCGGCACGTCCTCGAAAGTCACGATGGGGATATTGAAGGCGTCGCAGAAGCGGATGAAGCGCGCCCCCTTGTCAGACGCGTTGATGTCAATGCACCCGGCCAGCACGGCGGGCTGATTGGCGACGATGCCCACGCTCTGCCCGCCCAGCCGCGCAAAACCCACCACCAGGTTTCTGGCGAAGTGCTGGTGTACTTCCAGGAAATAGGCGTCGTCCACCACGCGCTGGATGATTTCCTTTATGTCGTAGGGTTTGTCGGGCTCCACGGGCACCAGCGTGTCGAGCACGGCATCGCGGCGGTCCGCAGGGTCCTGGGTTTCGACACGTGGCGGATCCTCGTGATTGTTCTGCGGCATGAACGAGAGCAGCTCGCGGATCAGGGCCAGGCAGTCGGGGTCGTCGTGAGTTACGAAGTGCGCCACGCCGCTGGTGGAATTGTGGGTCATGGGCCCGCCCAGGTCCTCCTTGGTGACGTCCTCGTGCATTACGGTCTTGATGACGTCCGGGCCGGTTACGAACATGTAGCTGGTGTTTTGCACCATGACGATGAAATCCGTGATGGCGGGGGAATAGACGGCGCCCCCGGCGCACGGTCCCATGATGGCCGAAATCTGGGGGATCACCCCAGAAGCCAGCGTGTTGCGGAGGAAAATGTTGGCGTATCCGGCCAGCGAAGCTACTCCTTCCTGAATGCGCGCGCCCCCGGAGTCATTCAGCCCTATGAACGGCGCCCCGACCTTCATGGCCATATCCATGATCTTGCAAATCTTTTCGGCATTCGCTTCGCTCAGGGAACCGCCGAACACGGTGAAGTCCTGGGCGAAGGCAAAAGCCAGCCGGCCGTTTATGCGCCCGTAGCCGTTCACCACCGCGTCGCCCGGTATGCGCTGCTTGTACACGCCAAAATCGTGACAACGGTGCTCCACCAGCATGTCAATCTCTTCAAAGCTGTCGGGGTCAAAAAGCATCTCCAGCCGCTCGCGGGCCGAGAGTTTTCCCTCCGCATGCTGCCTGGCTTGGCGTTCTTCACCGCCGCCTGCTTGGGCGCGTGACTGGCGCCGCCGTAATTCTTCGAGTTTTTCCTGGAAGGTCATAACGAATTGAGTGATTGGTTCATTGAGTCATTGAGTCATTGCTTGGGTCGGCAACCGCTCGGAGCAATCGCTCAATCGTCAATCATTCAATGACTCAATGGTCCAAGTCCGCTCCAATGCTCACAGGCGACAATGGAATTCGCAGGCCGTTTGGGATCGTATTTGACGCTAGCTGTCTGTCCGGCCAGAGACCGGGCCATGGCGGCGATTTCGGGCAGCGCCGTAACGTCCTGGGCGGCCTCGTAGGTTACCCCGGCCACTTCGTAAGAATAACCCACGAGGGGCGATTTTGCCCCCGCCGTTTGGGGTTCCACCAAATCCACAATTCGGCCCGCGCTGATGCGGCCACGCCTGTTAATATCCAGGCGCCTCAGCCTCTCGAGTTCGGCGGCATCTTTGCGCCGCCAACGCAGGAACCGGGCGCGCGCCATCCTCCCACCCAGTGCGAGTGTACCCGCAGACGCTAATCCAAAGGTGAAGCGTAAGAAAGGGGTCACTGCTTTTCCACTTTCTCCCCGTCCATCAGGAACTGTGCCTGCCGCTGCTCTCTCGGAGCGTAACTGAACAACACGCGCTCCTTTCAGCGAGGGTCTCGAAAAACTCGACCCGAGATTATAACATCACCTCGTTCGCGCAGAGTGCACAGCCTCGGCAGAGAGAAAGTAGGCAGAAGGCAGTCAAAAACAGCAGCGTCAGTTGTGAATCATGAATTGCCTTCCTCATTGCCCCCACAGCAGAGTGCTTTCTGCTCATTGCGTACCGGCTACCTTCTGTGTGCGGTGGATTGGCGAAGAAAACCAAGGGTAGCGCCGGTCCCGCCCTTCGGACCCTTCGCTGTGCTCAGGGCAGGCTCTGCGGCTCTTCAAAGCCACGACCCAGTGGGCAATTCACTACTCATAATTCACAATTCATAATTCAAACTTGCCGCACCCACCACCTACGACCTACCACCTACCAGACACTAACTACCTGTGTTTTCAATAATATTCCCCCTTTCAACGCGTAACTACCTTTGTTTTCTGTAACATTCCTGGTTTGTGCCGAGTTGCTGAAAGCCGATCCTTTGTTTTCATAGACATTCCCGCGTCGGTCCCTCAATTTTAGAGTTACTGCGTTTTTCCTTTACCTTTTCTATGCGACATCTTGTCGTAGTCTGCGGTACGGGCCAAGAGTCCTGCCAACTCGAACTCCCCTGGAACACAGTAGGCAGTAAGCAGTAGGCAGTAGGCAGTCCGCCGTGGTAAGAGGGAAGAAAGCAATTCACCATTCACTATTCACAATTCATAATTCAAACTTGCCGCACCCACCACCTACGACCTACCACTTACCAGACACTAACTACCTGTGTTTTCAATAATATTCCCCCTTTCAACGCGTAACTACCTTTGTTTTCTGTAGCATTCCTGGTTTGTGCCGAGTTGCTGAAAGCCGATCCTTTGTTTTCATAGACATTCCCGCGTCGGTCCCTCAATTCTAAAGTTACTGCGTTTTTCCTTTCCCTTTTCTAGGCGACATCTTGTCCTGAGGGAGTAAAGCAGTTTGTCGCCATGCTCGCCCCGGCTGACGCGTTATCGAAGTTTTTTCCTGACTCCTGAATCCTGAATCCTGAATCCTGAATCCTGCACGATCCACTCAGTATACTAGCCTATCTCCCCCAGTTTGTCAAGAGACATCGAGTCCCCTTCGGCCCGCCAAGGGGAGCCTTCCCTCGTAGCATGGTCGGTCTGCCCCCTCCGGGCAGGGTCCCGCTCCGTGTTCTCCGTGACCTCTGTGGTAAGAGCTTTTCACCACCGAGAACACGGAGGGCACGGAGCCGTGTATCAGAGACGAAGACGGCTCGACTCTCGTTCGTCCAGTTGGCCAAATCGATACCAAATTCCCGCTCGGGACCCCGATTGACCTTCCGCTGGGTGCTTGCCCCTTCAAGGCACAAAGCTCTTGCCCACTGGCGAATTAAGGCGTCGCGCGGACGGCCCGGGCGATCTCGTAACTTATTGGTTCCCCAAAGGAATCGACTTTTGGCGACAGACAATGAGTTTTGGCGACGGACGTCGGACGAGAAACCATGGTCGAGCGCACAAGATCGGTCGAGGAGCGTGCGACGAAGTCTCCCACCCAATTAAACCGCTTCCCGGCGGCAATAAAGAAATAGCCTCGGTGTCGCAATTAGGAACGCAAAAAATAATCTTCAAGCGAAAATTCACTAAAATATCGGCATCGCTGATCCGTCTACAGAAGTGGATGAAAGACGCGCTCAGCATCGAGCCGATGACCGAAGAGCAAAACGACCGCATCTCGGCGGCAATTGCGCGGGAACAATCCCGGCTTCGCAATTTCATCCGGAAGCAAGTTGTCGACGAGAGTGACGCAGAGGACATCCTGCAAGACGTCTTCTATGAACTCGTGCAGGCTTATCGGCTGATGAGGCCCGTCGAGCAAGTGGGCGCCTGGCTGTTCCGGGTCGCCCGGAATCGCATCACGGACCTTTTCCGTAAGCGCAGGGCCGAGCCATTACGGGACAACACCACAATGGAGGCGGAGGATGGAGAGCAGCTCTTTATGGAAGACCTTCTCCCTTCGCCCGATGCAGGTCCCGAGGCGGCCTACGCGCGCGAGGTACTGCTAGAAGAACTTGACGCGGCTTTGGACGAGCTTCCGGAAGAACAGCGCGAGGTGTTTGTCGCCCACGAACTCGAGGGCCGGAGCTTCAACCACCTGGCAGCGGCGAGCGGGCTGAGCGTAAACACCTTGCTCTCCCGCAAGCACTACGCGGTGCTCCACTTGCGGCGGCGCTTGCGCGCCATTAACCAAGAATTCAAGAAAGCGCGAGGGTAAAAACGATGAAAAGGCATTGGATTTTGCGAGGGTTGAAATTTTTGTTGTTGGTTGCGCTGGCGGCAGCGGTTTTCAGCTTCGTGGTCATGGGACTCTGGAACTGGCTGATGCCGGTCATCTTGGGTCTGCATGCAATTACCTACTGGCAAGCCCTGGGACTCCTGGTCCTGAGTAAGATTCTCTTCGGCGGGTTTCGCGGGCGGCCGGGCTTCGCGATGCACTGGCGGCAGCGCATGATGGAGCGCTGGGAGCAGATGACCCCCGAAGAACGTGAGAAATTCCGAGCCGGGATGCGCGGGGGCTGCGGGCCGTTTGGACCCTCACCTGCCCCGCCCGCTGCTTCCGCACCCAGGGAGTAGTGGCGAGCGTGGCCGGTCGCCCGAGATCATGAAGGTTTTCATGCCATCAGCTATGCAGAACCACCTATCAGCCCATGACGGATTTACGAAAGTGTACGCTGGCAACCCGCCCTGGGACATCGGCAGGCCGCAGGCGCCGTTCGTGGCGGTCGCCGATCAGGTTATCGGTCCAGTGCTCGACGCTGGCTGCGGTACGGGCAACGCGGCCCTATTCTTCGCCGCCCGGGGGCTACGGGTCACAGGCATCGATTTTGTGGAAGAAGCGATCCGGCGAGCTCGGGCCAAGGCCAGCGAGCGTGGCCTGTCTGTAGAATTCTTGATCAAGGACGCCATGACGCTGGGCGACTGGGACGAGCGTTTCGCCAGCGTGATCGATAGCGGTCTGTTTCACATTTACTCCGGAGACGACCGGCGACGCTACGTCCAAGGGCTGGCGCACGTGGTTAAGCCGGGCGGGCGGCTCTTCTTGTACGTTTTCAGCGATGAGGAACCGGCGGCCCCCGGGGGCGGGGTGTCCCGCCAGGATCTGTACGACAGCTTCGCTAACGGGTGGGACATCGAATCTGTGCAGTCGATGCGGGGCGAGGTGAATCCGGCGTTCACGGCCGAGTTTCCGGAGGAGTATCCAAAGGACGGTCCGATGGGGCGGTTCGCGATCATCCGCCGGAAAGAGTGAATCACAAGCAGAGCTGAATCGACTTTTTGGAAATGCGTGGCTTTTTAGCCCCCCCTTCAGGGCAATGAATTGACCTGGGCCTTTAGGCGTAGCGCCGGGCTTTAGCCCGGCACCTTCCGTTACACCTCAATTGCCGGACGCGAGAGGTGCGGCCCTGAAGGGCGGCGCTGCCGCTCTCGTCACACCGTCACGTAAGGCCCTCAGGCGGCGTACCGCATACCCCGTTGCGCGGACCCAGGCCGCTGCGTTCGCGCCACGGGAATGCGGTTTCGACTTGTCTTCCCGTCGCGGGGGAATAACTACACTCCGCCCCTATTGAGCGTCCGAAAGACTCAAGCCTGGCAAAATGAGTTGACAAGGCGTTTCATTAGGGCTATCTTTCTCTCCAGGAATAATGACTGACCGTTCAGTCATTTTGTGGAGAGAATAATGAGGGTAATGAATGCCAGGCGAGTGAAAGCTGCCAAACCCTCTCCGCGCCGACGGGAGCAGAAGCTGCATCGCCAGGAGGAAATCCTGGCCGCCGCCTTCGAAGTCTTCGCTGCACACGGTTACGAAGCCACCCGCATCGACGATGTCGCCCGGCAGGCCGGGATCGCCAAGGGGACGATCTACCTCTATTTCCGGGACAAGGGGCATCTCTTCCGAGCGGTAGTGCGAAGCCTGGTGCAAAAGAGATTTGATGCCATAGCAGGAAGCTTTCAGGGGACGGGGGAGCAGTTGCTGCGCGAGCTGCTGTCGCGCATGTATAGCCAGGTGGTGCGAAATGAAAAGGTTCGCTCCATCGTGCGCCTGCTGATCGCCGAAGGCGGCAGGTTCCCTCAACTTACTGAGATCTACCACCGCGAGATTATTGCCCCGGGAATGAAGGCGGTGCGCCAGGCACTCATGCATGGGATCGCCTCGGGCGAATTCCGGAAAACCGCGGCCGTGGAATTCCCCCAGCTTCTGGCGGCCCCGGGAGTTCTGGCTATCGTGTGGAGAGTGCTTCACGGGGAGCGCCACCGGCTCGACCTTGACGCCTACAGTAAGGCGCACCTGGAGTTCGTACTGGACAGCCTGCGGAAGCAACCGGATTGAAAGCCGCGAGGTAATCGAGGTGGCGCGGCAAAGGAGAAGGTCCATGCGGTCGAGGGCAAGGTGGGTCACGTTGTTTGTGGCGATGTCGTTTGCGAGTGGAGCGCCCGTGGATGCGCAACAGACCGCTCTGCGGCGGCTGACGCTGCGGGAGGCGATTGGTCTGGCGCTGAAGCAGAACCTCAGCGTGCGCGTGGCGAGCACGCAAGTGGAAGAATTGGCAGGGACACGCGAGCGGCGGCGGGCTCCCTTACTGCCGCACGTCAGCGGAGACGCGTTAGCCAACCGCGAGAATATCGATTTGGGCGCCATGGGAATTTCTTTTCCGAAAATCAATTTGCCCGCCCTTGGATTTTCCTTTGCAGTTCCCAGCGTCGTCGGTCCGTTCGCGCATTATGATTTCCGCCTTTCGGCGAGCCAATCCTTGATTGATCGCCACTCCTACCACAACTGGAAGGCCAGTGAAAAACAAGAGGAGGCCGCCAAGCTCGATTATCAGGACGCGCGCGATTTGGTGATCCGCCAGGCCGCGGGGCTTTATCTCGACGCCCAGGCTTCCGCCGCGGAGGTAGAAGCGGCGGAATCTCGCGTGACGACTTCGCAAACTCTGGAGAAATTGGCGCGCGACCAACACGCCCAGGGAGTGGCAACCGCTGTGGACGAGGTTCGCGCGCAGGTACAACTGGCGCGGGACCAGCAGAACCTGCTGGTGGCACGCAACACTTATCAGACTTCCCTGCTCGTCCTTGCCCATTTCCTCGGACTGAGCCCCGGCGCCCCGCTGGACTTGGCCGAGCCCTTAAAATTCCACCGCGTGGAATCAGCCGACGCAGACCAGGCGCTTCACAGCGCGCTCGAGGCGCGATCCGATTACGCCGCGCTTCTCAAGCAGCGAGAGTCTCTGGCCGAGCAGCTAAAGGCCTCGCGGGCGCGCTATCTCCCCACCCTGTCGGTTAACGGCGATTACGGAGCGATCGGGCGCGGGTTCGGCTCCATGGCGGGGACCGGCGAGATTCAGGGAACACTCACCGTCACCTTGTTTGACCGGGACCGCGCCGGAGAGAAGACGGAACTCCAAAGCCAGTTGAAACGCCTGAACGCGCAGATTGACGACCTCAACCGCGAGATCGAGCAGGAACTGCGCAAGGCGGTGCTGGACTTGGAATCCACCGAGAATCAAGTGACGGTCACCGAGGCAGCCCTCCACCTGGCAGAACGCGAGCTGAGCCTGGCGCAAGACCGTTTCCGCAACGGGGTGACGGACAACATCGAGGTGGTGACCGCGCAGTCCACCCTGGCGAGCGCGCAGGATGACCGCATCATGGCCCTGGCACGGCACGCTGACGCCGTCATGGCCCTGGCGCGCTCGCTGGGGGGAACCGAAAAGATTTACCAGTCGTATCTCGGCGAGCCCTGATCAGTGGGCACATGGAAGTCGAAACTCGAAAAGCGAAAATCGAAACTCGAAAAGCGAAAATCGAAACCCGGCCCGATTTTCGATTTTCGAGTTTCGAATTTCGATTTTCGATTCTCGTGAGGCAGAGGTAAAAAGCTATGAAACGCGTCATTCCGCTCCTGCTGCTATTGGCGATTGGCGGCGCAGTGGTCTACTTGCATCCCCAGTGGTTCCGGCATGCCACCGCCGAGAATACGCTCAAGCTTTCCGGAAACATTGAAGCGCACGAGAGTCTGGTCAGCTTCAAGGTGACCGGCCGCATCATCGCTTTGCCCGTGGAGGAAGGCATGACCCTGAAATCCGGCGACTTGCTGGCCCGGCTCGATAGCGATGACTACCGGCAACAGGTAGCCGAGGACGAATCCGCTATTGGCGTGCGCGACCGGCAACTCGCCCTCGGTCTGGCGGGCAGCCGGACGCAAGACATCGAGGCCGCCAAGCTCGCGATGCTCGACGCTCAGGCGGACCTCGAGCAGAAGAAGAAGGATTACGCGCGTTACCAGGCGCTTTACGAAAAGGACGAAATCCCGGGACAGACGCGCGACTTGGCCGCCACCAACGTCACCCGCGCACAGGCCACTTATGAGCGGGCGCAACAAATCTACAACGAACTCGTGGAAGGAACGCGCCAGGAAGAACTTGCCGTCGAGCACTCCAATGTTCACCAAGCAGACCAGAACCTGCAAATGTCCCGCATCCGGCTGACCTACACGGTGCTGCGCGCGCCCTTCACCGGAGTGGTGCTGGTGCGGCAGGCGGAGTTGGGGGAGGTCGTCTCACCCGGGACGCCCATCGTGACCCTCGCCGACCTGGACCATCTGTGGGTCCGGGTGTATGTGCCTGAGACGGATCTCGGCAAAGTGCGCTGGGGGCAGGTGGTTGATGTGCGGACCGATACTTATCCTGACAAGATTTATCATGGCCGGATTTCATTCGTCTCTTCGGAGGCGGAATTCACTCCCAAGAGCGTGCAGACGGAGAAAGAGCGCGTCACGCTGGTTTACCGGGTCAAAGTGGACGTGGAGAATCCCAACCGGGAGCTGAAGCCCGGAATGCCGGCAGACGTCATAGTCAAACTGAAGTAGCGAGCGGTACGGGTACAGTTCGACGTAGAGGCGGCTTTATGCCGCCATCTGGCGAGGTAAACTCGCCGCTACAAAAGCGAGCGCCATGAGCACCCCTCCTGCCATCATCGTGTCCTCGCTGAGCAAGCACTTCGGTGCAGTGCGCGCCGTCGACGGGCTCAGCTTCGAAGTGTACGCAGGAGAAATCTTCGGATTGGTGGGGCCGGACGGCGCAGGGAAAACCACCACGCTGCGCATGCTGGCGGGGGTGATGGGCGCGGATTCGGGCGCGGCGAGGATTGCCGGCTGCGACGTCGTGCACGACCCGGAGGGCGCCAAGTCGCTCCTGAGCTACATGTCACAGCGATTCGGACTCTACGAGGATTTGACGCTCGACGAGAACATCCGGTTTTACGCAGATCTCTTTGGGGTGCGCCGCAAGCAGCGTGTACAACGCTCTCAGGAATTGCTGGCGGCAGCGGGCCTCAGTGATTTCCGGAGCCGGCTTGCCGGAAATCTTTCCGGCGGGATGAAGCAAAAGCTCGGCTTGGTATGTGCGCTGATTCATACGCCGAAAGTGCTGCTCCTCGACGAACCGACCAACGGGGTCGATCCGGTGTCGCGACGCGATTTCTGGCGGATTCTGTATTCGCTGCTGGCGGAGGGCGTGGCGATTCTCGCTTCCACATCGTATCTCGATGAAGCCGAGCGGTGTCATCGTGTGGGACTTCTCTATCGCGGACAGATGCTTTTCTGCGATCGGCCGGAGGAACTGAAGAAGAAATTTCCCGGCGAGATATTGGCGGTGCACGCAGCGCAGCCGGGACAGGTGCGCGCGGCGTTGGCGGGCGCCCCCGGCGTGCGCAGCGCGTTACTGGTGGGCGACCGCGTCCACCTGTTTGTGGACGAAGCCGCTCGCCGGCTGGCGGATTTGCGCGCCCGGCTGGAATCGGCCGGCGTCGTTTACGATTCCATCCAGCCCGTAGCGGCGACCATTGAGGATTTGTTTGTTTCGGCCGTCGAGAGCGAACCGGAGGCCGCCGGGGGAACGAAACCTTCATGAGTGGAAGCGAACCATCCGTGGTGGTCGAAAACCTGACCAAGCGCTTTGGGACCTTTGCGGCGGTGGACCGCATCAGCTTCCAGGCGCACCGCGGCGAGATCTTCGGCTTCCTGGGCCCCAACGGCGCGGGCAAATCCACGACCATCCGCATTCTCTGCGGCCTGCTCCGGCCCACTTCCGGGCGCGCGCGGGTAGCGGGGATTGACGTCGCCAAGGAGCCTGAGGCAGTGCGCCAGCAGATTGGCTACATGTCGCAGAAATTTTCCCTCTACAACGATTTGAAAGTTATTGAGAACCTACGCTTTTTTGCCGGGTTGTACAGCGTTCCCGGCAAGGTTCTTCCGGAACGTTTGGCGTGGGCGCTGCACATGGCGGGACTCGAAGGGCGCGAGCAAACCACCACGCGCGACCTGGCCGTCGGCTGGAAACAGCGGTTGGCGCTGGGGTGTGCGGTGCTGCATCGTCCCCCCATCGTCTTTCTTGACGAGCCGACTTCGGGCGTCGATCCCGTCTCGCGCCGGCAATTTTGGGAATTGATCCAACAGATGGTGGGCGAGGGCATCACGGTATTCGTCACCACGCACTACATGGACGAGGCGGAATACTGCAATCGCCTGGTGCTGATCGATCGCGGGCGCATTGTGGCCATGGGCACGCCCACAGAACTGAAGACTCGATCCATGAAAGACCAGCTCCTGCTGGTGGAATGCGAGCCGCTGGGGCCGGGACTCGAAGCGCTGAGCCACGCGCCGGGCGTGCTCGACGCGGCGGTCTTTGGAAGCAGTCTGCATGCCGTCGTCGCCAACGCCCAGGCTGCCATGCCCGGAATCCGGGCGGCCCTGGAGGCCGGGCAGGTCCGCGTCGGCCGGCTGGAGCAGATTCCGCCCAGCCTTGAGGACGTCTTCGTCGCCCTGACGGCCGCGCGTGAATCCAAACCGGGGAGAGCCGCATGAGCCTGCGCCGCATCCTGGCCATGATGCGCAAGGAAGTCATCCAGATCTGGCGCGATCCGCGCAGCCTCCTGATCATCTTCGCGATGCCGATTGTGCAGCTTGTCATTTACGGCTACGGTGTGAATCTGGACATCAAGCACATTCCCCTCTGCGTGTACGACCGCGACGCGACACAAACCAGTCAAGACCTGCTGAAGCATTTCCAGGCTACTGACTATTTCACGATTGTACATGTCGCGGAAAACTATCGCGACGTCATCCGGCAGATTGACCGGGGCGCCTGTACGGTGGCCGTAGTGGTGCCGCCGCAGTTTTCCGAAGATCTCCACTCGCACGGGCACTCCAGTGTGCAAGCGTTGCTCGATGCCAGCGACAACAACACCGCCAGCATCGGTATGGGCTACGCGCTGAGCATCATCCAAGCCTACTCCCAAGACATACAGATCGAATGGCAGCAGCGCCACGGCCTGCCGCCTGTAACCCCCAACGTCACCTTTCAGATGCGGACTTGGTTCAATGAAGACTTGGAAAGCATGGCCAATATCGTGCCCGGTGTGGTGGCCATGGTGATGGCCGTCGTGGGCGCATTCCTGACCTCGCTAACCATGGCGCGGGAGTGGGAGCGCGGCACCATGGAACAGCTCATCGCCACACCCGTGCGCAAGCTGGAAATTCAGCTCGGAAAGCTGATTCCCTATTTTGTCATCGGGATGATGGATACAGCGCTCTGCGCCGGCGCGGGGGTCTGGTGGTTTGGCGTTCCCTTCCGGGGAAGCTGGACGGTGTTGTTTGCTTGCTCGGCGCTGTTCCTGATTGGGGTGTTGTCACTGGGGTACTTTTTCTCGGTCACGGCCAAGTCACAGCTCGGGGCCAGCCAGTTGGCTCTGCTGGTGACGCTGTTGCCCGCATTTCTTCTTTCCGGTTTTATCTTTCCCATCGATCAGATGCCCGTCTTCGTGCAGTGGATCACGCGCATCTTGCCGGCGCGCTATTACGTTTCCATCCTGCGCAGTATTTTTCTCAAGGGCACTCCGGTGCGGATGTTGGCAGGAGACATCATCGCCTTGGGGATTATTGCCGTGGTGCTGATCATAATGGCCAGCCGCGCGTTTCAAAAGAGGCTGGAATGAAATTTGTCTCCTCACTCCGACGCATCGGCAACATGGTCAAGAAGGAATTCATCCAGACCCTGCGGGACCCGCACATGCGCTGGCTGCTCTTTGGCCCGCCGGTCATTCAAATGCTGGTGTTCGGTTACGCGGCCACGTTGGATGTAAAAAACGTGGCGCTGTCCGTGCTCGATTTGGACAATACGCAGGAGAGCCGCGAGTTGGTGGCGCACTTTTCCGCCAGCCGTTATTTTCACCTGAACGAATATGCCGCGCGGCGCGCCGACCTCCGCGAAGGCCTTGACCGGGGCGATTTCCTGGCGGCGATGGAAATCGATTCCGGCTTCGCCCAGCGCCTGCGCAACGGCCAAGGGGCGACAGTGCAGGTGCTGTTGGATTGTTCCAACTCCAACACCGCCCTGGTGGCGCTGGGCTATCTCAACCAGATTGGCGCCGAGTTCAGCCGTGACTACCAGCTCGACCGGATGCAGCGGACAGCCCCGCAACAGGTGTCGTCGCTGCCCCAGGTGGACCTCGAGGTTCGGCCGTGGTTCAACGAGGGACTGGAAAGCCAGTGGTATTTCGTTCCCGGGGTCATCGGCAACGTCCTGTTGATCCTGGTCATGATGCTCACCGCCTTCGCAGTGGTGCGTGAGCGCGAGATCGGCACGCTCGAGCAGGTCATGGTCACGCCCATTCGCCGCTGGGAATTCATCCTGGGAAAGACCATTCCCTTCTTCCTGGTCGGCTGCGTGGACGCCACACTCATCGCCTTGGTGGGAACATTTTGGTTCGGGGTGCCTTTCCGCGGAAACCTGGGTGTGCTGGTGGCCGGGCTGGTGGCCTTCATCCTCGCAGGTCTGGGTTTGGGGCTGTTTCTTTCCACGGTCTCCGCGAACCAGCAGCAAGCGATGATCCTATCCTTTTTCTTCACCATGCCCATGATTACGCTGTCCGGCTTCGGCACTCCCATCGCCAGCATGCCACCCCTGCTTCAGAAGATGAGTTACGCCAACCCACTGCGCCACATCATGGTGCTTCTGCGCAGTGTCTACTTGAAAGGGGCTGGTTTCGACGTGCTCTGGCCGGAGGTCACCGCCCTTGCGAGCATTGCTATTCTCCTGCTGACGATCAGCGTCCTGCGCTTTCACAAATCGCTTGAGTAAGTGTGAACAAGCAGTCCCTGGCGCTGCCCGGCTGATCCGGCGGGTGGCGCAGACATCCCTTGTTGATGTCTGCAACCTGTGGGTCATAGCATTAGCATCGGGTCCATGGTCAGGAGCGAGGCGTCATTTAAGAAGTAGAACTTTCGCGCCGCGGCGGGACCACGGCCAGTCTCCTGGCCGCTTCACCAAGCCGCGCTTGACGGGATTGTTGTATTCAATTTCTCGTCCCGCCTCTCGGGGCTTTACAGGCTGGGGAAAAACTCGTGGACGCTGTCATTCTGAGCGTGCATAGCCGAAAATGGCTGTCCGTGATGTCAGAAACGGGCACTGAAAGGGAGGATTGATGGGACCGTGGCAGGCCCCGGCAGGGGCCAACCGTGAGTAGCCGCAGGTTTTAACCTGCGGATAGCAAAGCCCACCCGGCCGCCCAACCCCGACGGGGTTGACCCTACGAACGTGCGGCCCCTCCAGGGCCGGGACGATCCTGCGGCTTCGCTTTCCGTAGGTTTCACCTACGGCTACTCACGGTATGCCGCTTCGCGGCAGTCGCGATGCGGCGACTGAACGACGGGCTCACGGGGCGTTGGAGGGGCCCCAAGGGACGAGAAAACGCCAGGCGCTCCACGAAGCTAACTTGTTTAAACAAAACAAGTAAGTCATCGAGTTTCTGGAGAGGAGCCGCAGGCGGTCCTGAGCATAGCGAAGGAAGAATCTCGTATGTTCATGAAAATGCGCAGAGCGAGATTCTTCGCTCAGGATGACAGCGAAGGACTCAGGATGACAGCGAAGGATTCAAATTTAAGTGTTAAGAATGAAAAGATGGACGTTGTCCAAGCAACCTTTTGCGCGTGGAGCAAGGCTTCGGCACGCGCTCAACAAGGCTGTGAAACGAAATCTTGACCGATTTCCTCAAGACTTCATGTTTCAACTCAGCAAGGAAGAGGCTAATGTTTTGAGATTCCAAATTGGAATGTCAAAGCCGAGAGGCCGTGGGGGTCGGCGTTACCTCCCGTACGCGTTCACTGAGCAAGGTGTCGCCATGCTTTCGAGTGTGTTGAACAGCGGGCGTGCCGTGCAGGTGAACATCGCCACCATGCGGACCTTCGTGCGCTGGAGACGCACAATTTGGAGCACTGGCGCGGCCGGCCCCGGGTTTGTCTTACAAAGAGTTTTGGACAAAGATGCGGAAATGGCCCGACCGCGACGGATGGCGGAGTTTTCGCAGTACCGCGGCTTCGATCTGGCGGATGCGCTCGCGAGTAAGGGCGAAGGTCCGGCCGACTTCCTCAAGAGTGCACTCGCTGCCATCGTCCAGGCCAAACCGCATCCGGATAATTGCTTCCTCGCGAGCCGTGAGCGTCTTCAGCATGGATGCCATCTGTTCCTTCAGGTTGAGTTTGATGGCCGCGTCCGACGGCGATACAACAGCCTTATCCTCGATTAGGTCACCCAGGTCCGACTCTCCGTCCTTCCCAATGGGCGTCCCCAAAGACATGGGCTGCTGCGCAACCTTCTTGGTGCTGCACACCTTTTCGACAGCGACCTCCAAGCGCTGGGCGATCTCTTCGGAGGTGGGCTCGCGGCCTAGCTCCTGCACGAGTTGTCGGCTGGTGCGAATCTGCTTATTGATCGCCCCGAACATGTGTACGGGCACTCGAATCGTGCGCGCCTTATCGGCGATGGCGCGCGAGACCGCCTGACGAATCCACCATGTGGCATAGGTGGAGAATTTGTACCCTCGCCGCCAGTCGAATTTGTCAGCTCCCCTCATCAGGCCGATATTCCCTTCCTGGATCAAGTCGAGAAACTCCAGGCCCCTGTTCGCGTACTTCTTGGCGATGGACACAACGAGGCGAAGGTTTGCCGCGGTCAGCTCCTTCTTCGCTCGTTCGGCTTCGGCTTCGCCGCGCCTGATCAGAACGAGCGAACGTTTCAGGGCGGTGAGCCCGACCTGGCTCGATTCCTCGCTCTCTTTTAGCTGCGAGCGGCGCGAACGCAGATCCTTGCGTAATGCGGCGACCTTCCCGCGAGCGGCGCCGGCGCGCCGCTCAAGCCGGGCGGACTCGCACCCCAACGAATCAATCTGCTCGACCGTGTGCCGTAACTTGTCAATCAGGCGCTTCTTTTCGAGCGGGTGGAGCCTAATCGAGCGAGCCAGTCGCGACATCTCAACCCGCGTCCGCGCCAACTGGCGACGAGCCCGCAGGTGAGCACGTTGGCTCGATCTCGGAATGTTATTTAGCCAAGCCGCCTGCTTGAGCGCCACAGCGTAGAGCTTCTCAATCTTATCGATGATCCGCAGCGTGAGGCGGGTCTTCTTCTCGATTTTCTCTACCGTCAACTCTTCTTCATCGAACTGGACAACCTCTCTAATCGAACGCGTACCGTTGCGCATCTCCTTGCCAATTCCGATGAGCTCTTTGAGCACAAGCGGAGAACGAGAAATTGTCCTGAGCACCAGCCCGTGGCCGCGCTCCATGCGTCTGGCGATAGCCACCTCACCTTCTCGCTTTAACAGCGATACGCTGCCGATCTCACGGAGATATAGCCGGAGCGGATCGCTGGTCTTGTCCAGAAGGTGTGCTGTCTCGTCGATCGCGGCCTCTTCACCGCGGGCGGGATCTTCCCCCATTTCGAATTGCAGGCGTTCAGTATCCCCGAGCACACCGGGTGCAGCCTTCGCCACAGAAGCGTCTTCGTAGACGTGGACGTTGTGGCGCTCGAATGCGGAGAACAGGCTGTCGATCTCCGCCGCTGGGCGCATCCCGGCTGGCAGGATGTCGTTCGCCTCGTCATCAAGGACATAACCGCGTTCCTTGCCCAAGTTGATGAGGTTGCGGACCCGGTCATCCTGTTTCTGAAGCACGAGCGCCAAAGGTTTCTCCGCTGAATGGACGGCTGGAATGAGCTGTCCGTTTCTTAAAACCCTGCTATTACCGAGAAGAGGCCGTGGACGCCCCTATTGAAGGATCGGAACGACAATTCGTAGAACTCAACCACAGTTGACGATGGGCGACAGTGCTCTTTATGGTCTTAACGCTGAGGGTTGCAATGCCCGCCGCTCGTACGACACATATTGTTTAAAAACTGTACCTATCTATTCTACACTAGCTGCTCGCGTCTCGATCTTATATTCTCAAAGCTGCGTGCAAGCCGATCGAGTGGGGAATTCTCAAACCGCTCAATATTCGGGCTAACGTCAGGTCCCTAGCTGCCCTTGCAGGAATTCTGCTGGGAGCTGAACCATTCGGCGCTTGGAAGCCGATGGCGTGCAATCAGTGCCACTCCGAACCCGACCCTTCTTTTGCAAATCGCGATCGCTTGTATTCTCTCCATCCGAATGCCGAGCGTACGCTGTCTCCTGGGGCCACTTGGATGGAAAACTGAAGCGAAACGCTGCAGAACGAGGCAGTGCGTTGTATACTTCTACCGCCCGGAATTTGAAAACGGGAATCCTGGATGAGATGTGGGTGAACGGACGCCATGCGCCTGTGTCTGATTAACCCCTCCAACCCGCTAGTCAGCATCGTCAGAATCAAGCAGAGCCGCTGGAATCGTTTCCGCGTGTGGAAACCGCTCAGCCTTATGGTTCTCGCGGGACTGACCCCAGGGGAGTGGGAAATCACGATCGTGGACGAGAACCTCGGCGTGCCCGACTATCCGGCCATGCCGCGGCCGGACTTGGTGGGCATTACCGCCTTCACCTCGCAGGCGAACCGCGCCTATGATGTCGCCGCTCACTTCCGGCGCTTGGGCGTGCCCGTTGTCATGGGTGGCATTCATGCAACTATGTGCGTGGACGAGGCCATGGAGCGTGTGGACTCGGTCGTCACGAGGGAGGCCGAACGCGTCTGGCCGCAAGTCCTGGAGGACAGTCGGCATGGGTGCCTGAAGCGCCGGTATGACGGAGGGTTCGCCGAGATAGACAGCGTTCCGCCCGCCCGGCACGATCTGCTGACGGGAGGTTATGCCATGGGAGCCATTCAGACCACGCGCGGCTGTCCCATGAACTGCACCTTCTGCAGCGTGACGGCGTTCAACGGGGCCCACTACCGGCAGCGGCCCATTACGGATGTCGTGCGGGAATTCCAGTTGATCCGGGAGAAACGCGTTCTGGTGGTGGACGACAACCTCATCGGCACACGCCCGGAACACATCGCCCACGCCAAGGACCTGTTCCGTGCCATGGCAGAGGCGAACCTGCGAAAGGAGTGGGTTGCCCAGGCTACCATCAACTTCGGCGATGACGAAGAGCTTCTGGCGTTGGCCGCGAAGGCCGGCTGCAGAGGCGTTTTCATCGGCTTTGAATCCCCCACGCCGGAAGGACTTCTGGAGCTCGGCAAGAAATTCAACCTTCTGAAGGGCCGGGACTTCCGCGCCTCCTTACGGCGAATACAGCGGCACCACATTCTGGTTGTGGGTTCCTTTATCATCGGTCTGGACAACGACAAGCCGGGCATCGGCACGCGCACAGCCGCCGCCGCCAGCCAGTACGGCGTGGATAATCTCAACGCGATGTTTCTGACCCCCTTGCCCGGCACGCGCCTGTGGGACCAGATGAAATCCGCAGGCCGCATCGCCCTCGATACGTTCCCGGAGGACTGGAAATACTACACGCTGACCTTCCCGGTGGCGCGGTGTAAGCATTTCTCTCTGGACAGCATCATCGAGGAAATGATCTCCTGCGACCGGAAGTTCTATTCCATGCCGCGCATTCTGCGCAGGGTGTGGAGCAACTTATGGCAACGCCGCGCGCCGCTGATCGCCATGCTAGGCGCTCTTTCGTACAGGGGTAATCTCCGGCTGAATTGCCGGGCATACGCGGAGTTTAAGCGTCAACAGGGTCATAGGTTTACAGGTCGGCTTGATGTGGCAGAGTCCTTTGAGCAGAGCGTGCCAGGGGTTGGGAGGCAGGCTGCGCGTGTGGCGCCGACATCCCGCCTTGCGGGACCGTTAAGAAGCCAGGACAGGCCGCGGCTAGGACGCGGTGACAGGGATGTTGAGCGTGTTCGTGGGGCGCATACATGAAAGACAATGTATGCGCCGCCCGCGATGGAAGGAGCAGGCCAGCGCAGCATGAAAGCCGCCGTCTATAGCCTTCAAGAGGACTTGTAAGTTGTCACGCAAAATCAGGTACGAAAGGAAATCGACATGAAAGCAGTTGTCTACTACAACTACGGTTCACCTGACGTTCTCAAATGTGAAGAGATTGAAAAGCCGACCGCTGGGGACAATGAAGTTTTGATAAAAGTTCGGGCGGCTTCCGTCAATCCACTGGACTTGGGCTTCATGAGAGGACCGTTGTTCGTCCGCCTGATGCTCGGGCTGCGCAAACCAAAACACAAGGTCCTCGGCTGTGATATCGCAGGGCGAGTTGAAGCGGTTGGCGGGAAGGTAACTCAGTTCAAACCAGGCGACGAGGTCTTCGGGGGAAGCGGTAGAAGAGCTGGTTGGCGTCATAGTGTTGGAGGGTTTGCCGAGTATGCGTGTGCGGTTGAAGACAAATTGGCGCTGAAGCCAGCCAACATATCCTTTGAGGACGCAGCAGCCGTGCCAGTGGCGGCAATCACCGCCCTTCAGGGTCTTCGTGACAAGGGACGGATCCAGCCTGGCCACAAGGTTCTGGTGGATGGCGCGTCTGGCGGTGTGGGTACCTTCGCGGTGCAGATTGCCAAATCGTTCGGGGCTGAAGTCACTGCCGTGTGCAGCACGAGGAATGTGGACACGGCGCGATCGATTGGCGCCGACCATGTGATTGATTACACTCGAGAAGATTTCACGCAAAGCGGGCAGCGTTACGATCTGATCATGGCTGCGAACGCGTATCGTTCGATTTTCGATTACAGGCGCGCGCTGAATCAGGACGGAATTTGTGTCATGTCCGGAGGTCGAGTAAGTCTCCAAGCCTTGTTACTGGGACCATTGCTGTCACCGATCGGGAGCAAGAAGATGTGTATCTTTCTGGCGAAGCTAAACAAAAAGGATTTGGTATTTCTGAAAGATCTTCTTGAAGCCGGAAAAGTTGTACCCCTGATCGATCGACGTTACCCGTTAAGCGACGTGGCTGGGGCTATGCGTTATCTTGAAGAAGGACATGCGCGAGGGAAAGTCGTAATAACCGTTGAACATAGTAACGACACTTAACAAGGCGCTGCGCCAGACCGCCATTCATAACGGCAGGTGAGCTTGGTTGTTGGCGGCCCGAAGTTGTCGAGGCTGGGAACTGTGCCGCCGCATCCAACATAAAAAGCTCAAGCGGGGGTAGACTTCTGTTCGGAGTTAGCGCTCGCATGGATTGCCTTATAATGGAACTGCGCGAAAGTGGCGAAATTGGCGGGCGCGCCAGACTCTCGTTTGCTCATGAAACTCGAAATTGAAAACGTCAGCAAGACCTATCGTGGAAACGTAGAGGCCTTGCGCAGTTTCTGTTTGGAAGTTGGGCCTGGTGTGCTTGGGCTGCTCGGTCCCAACGGCGCAGGAAAATCCACCCTGATGCGCATTCTGGCGACGATCACCCAGCCGAGTGCGGGGCGTGTGCTATGGAACGGGACGGACATCAAGCATCATCCTGACACGTTGCGCACCGTGCTCGGTTATCTGCCGCAAGACTTTGGGATCTACCCGAATTTGAGCGCGCTGGAGTTTCTCGGGTACCTCGCCGCAGTGAAAGGCCTGGACGCGGCCAGGGCGCGCAAGCGTATTGGCGAGCTGCTGGAGCTTGTGAACCTTGCGGATGCCGCGCGGCGGCCTCTGGGAGGGTTTTCAGGCGGCATGCGCCAGCGCGTGGGCATCGCGCAGGCGTTGCTGAACGATCCGCAGCTTCTGATCGTGGACGAGCCGACCGCCGGCCTCGACCCGGAAGAGCGCGTGCGCTTCCGCAATCTGCTTTCGGAGCTTTCCGGGGAGCGGATCGTTATTCTTTCCACCCACATTGTTTCCGATGTCGAGGCCGTGGCCACGGACATTGCCCTGATCGCCCAGGGACGGCTCGCTGTGCATGGTGTCCCCGAAGCGCTTCTCGCTGGCGTATATGGAAAGGTCTGGGAGGTCGTGGTCGCGAGCGGAGAGCTTTCCGCGCTTCGGCAGCGCTATCTCGTCAGCAGCACAGCCCACCGTAACGACGGTGTGCATGCGCGGGTAGTGGCCGATGCGGCTCCAAGGCCGGGCGCGCGCGCGCTGGAGCCGTCGCTCGAGGACGCCTATCTGGCCGCCCTTGCAGCTTACCGCAACGACGCTGCTGCCGAGGCCGCGGTATGAGAGCCCTGCGTGTTGTCTATGCCATTGCCCGCGCCGACTTTCTGGAGCGGGTGCGCCGCTACAGCTATCTCATTACTTTGCTCTTCGCTGTCTACCTGGGTTATGCCGCAGGCACGGGGCGAATCTCGCTGCGTCTTGGCGACTATCGTGGGGTGTACACATCGGCGTGGATCGGGGCGATGGTAGCGCTGGTGGCGACGACGTTTGTTTCGCTCGTGGGCTTCTACATCGTCAAGAACGCCGTGGACCGTGACCGCCAAACGAGGGTGGGGGAGGTCCTCGCAGGAACGCCGCTCAGCAAAGTTTCCTATCTCCTGGGAAAATTCCTCAGCAACTTCGCGGTGCTCGTCTCCATGGTTGTTGTGCTAGCTCTGGCCGCTGTGGCCATGCAGTTTCTAGCCGCCGAGGACCGCACCTTCCAGGTCCGAGCTCTGCTCTCGCCCTTCCTGTTCCTCGCACTGCCCGCGATGGCGATGACGGCCGCGATGGCCCTCTTGTTCGAGACGTTCAGCTTTCTTCGCGGGGGTTTCGGCAACGTCCTGTGGTTTTTCCTCTGGACTTTCGGCATAACTCTGCCGGTGGTGACGGGGCTCCCGCAGCTCGATCCCTCTGGTATTTGGGTCGTGCATGAAAGCATGGTCCCAGCGGCACGAGCTGGCATTCCGGGTTACGTGGATACTTTTTCACTCTCCGTGGCCGCTAAGTCCGTCCGGGTGGCTACGGGTTTTCATTGGAACGGTGTCGAATGGACTGCTGGGGTTGTCACCCAGCGTCTGGCTTGGACAGCCTTAGCGTTCGCTCTCGTCTTGTGCGGCGCGTTGTTTTTCGACCGATTCGACCCGGCGAGTTCGCGCAGGCGGTCGGGCGCAAGGCCTCGGTCGGAGGGAGCTGCCACTCCGGCAGGGGCGGCGCTGGAATCCGCCACGGCGCGACCGCACATCGCCACGTCCACCCATCTCACTCCGCTCGCCTCGGGCGCGCTGCATTCCGGCGCCTGGCGTCTTTTGGTGGCCGAATTGCAACTCGCCCTGAAGGGTTATCGCTGGTGGTGGTACGCGGTGGCCGGAGGATTGCTTATCGCCCAGTTCGCCGCGCCGTTGGATGTCTCGCGCGGGCCACTGTTGGCCGTCGCCTGGATCTGGCCTATCCTCGTGTGGTCCGCGCTGGGCACGCGCGAAGCGCGTTTCGGCACCGAACAACTGCTCTTTTCCTGTGCGCGGATTCTGCCACGGCAGTTCCCGGCGGCATGGATTGCAGGCATCTTGGTGGCTGCGCTCACAGGGCTAGGGGCTGCCGTCCGGCTGGCGCTTGCGGGGCAGAGCGCCGGTCTATTGGCCTGGGCCGCTGGCGTACTGTTCATCCCGTCGCTGGCGTTGGCTCTGGGCGTCTGGAGCGGCACGAGCAAGTTCTTTGAAGGTTTGTACACCGCGCTGTGGTACCTCGGCCCGATCAATCGGGCCCCGGGGCTCGACTTCACCGGTAGCGCCAACGGTCCGCAGGCCGGCCGCTATGCTCTCCTGTATTTGGGCGTCGCGGCGACCCTTGTGGCAGCCGCGTTCTTCCGGCGGGCCCGCCAGCTCCGCGGAACATAAGCGCAAGCGGGCTACCTCGCTAACCTGCGTTCCGCTGACACTTCGCTACGAACGGGGTCCTACTCTAGTCCCTTGTCCACTCGTCTCACTTCAAGCTGCGACCGCTCAGATAGTTCCGGCGCTGTTAGGGATTCGGCCTGGGAAGTTGGCTTCCCGTCAGGAATCGGCTGACTCGCCCCACTCGGCGCAAAGCTTATTTTTCGGGCAGAACCCGCGCTTGGGCTGTGCAGGGGCTGGTTTCGCTTTCTGCAAGCGCGAAATTGCTCGGCCCGCTAGACCACCCCCATGCCACCGCGGCCCAGCTTCTCCAGGATCCGTTAGGGCGAAATCGTCTTGCCAATCATCGGAAATTCTTGATCAACAACGCGTCGGTCGGTTCCGTGCCGCGTGAGAGAGCCAACCGGCCATCGCGGGACCAGCCGTACCAGAAAATCTTGTCCGATGTGAAATGCGTCACGGGCTTCGGCGGGCCACCCACCACCGGTTGTTCCCAGATGTTACCCACGCCATTCACGCTGTTGAGGAAAGAGATGGCGTGGCCATCGGAGGTCCAAAGAAAGGGATCGTCGGCCGTAACGGGCAGTGGGAAAACCTTGGCGGGTTGGCCGCCCGCGAAAGGGACTATCGCCAGGCTGACTGGCTGATTCTGGCCGGGAAAGTACGCGCAAGCGATCCACTTGCCGTCCGGGGAGACGGATGGTTCACTTGAGTTGTAGTCCGTCAACTGGGACGCTGGGCCACCTCCACTCGAAACCTTCCTCAGAGTATACTTGCCGCTCTCAATCCGCGTGAAAATCACCCACTGGCCATCCGGCGATACGGCGGGCGTGCCGTTCCCGTTACCCTGGGTAAGCTGTTTCAGGCTGCCACCATCCATATCCATGCGCCAGATGTTATACACGCCATTTCGCTCTGCCTGGTAGAAGGCAATGAAGCCGCCACGGAGAGAGACGGCGGGGAAGACGGAAGTCGAGGTTGCGTCGTTGCTGGTGAGCCGCTGGGGATTCGAGCCGTCCGCGCCCATCTCCCAAAGGTCATAGCGTTCGTTATGAACCGAAGAATAGACGATTTTCCCGTCCGGCGTCCATGCCAAACCGTTATCGCCGTCGCGGTTCTGGTTTCCAGCGCTCAAGGTTTTGGCTTCGGACTCCTTGCCGGGCGTGGCAACCTGCATGGTCGCAGAATGCTGCTTCTGCAGGGCCAGCAGCGTCTTTCCGTCCGCGCTCGCCCGAACTCCTGTGTAGCTCGAAAGATCGTGAGTGATCTGCCGGATTTCTTTTCCCTCCAGTGAGACTTCGTAAAGCTGAGTGGACCCCGACTGATAGCCCGCAACGACCAAGTGACGGCTTCCAGGGAGCCAAGCGAGATCCCGGATAGTGTACCAATGTGCGCCAGCCACCGGATGGGCGGGACCGCCTTCCGCCGCGATGGTGGTAAGAAAAATCGTCTGCGAATTATAGTGAATGAAGGCGAGGGTCTTGCCGTCCGGAGACCACGCCACGCGGGGCGGGTAAATCGCCTCGGGCGGCTTGTAGGATGCCAGCACCCGCTCGCCAGAGCCATCCAGCGAGGCGGTCAACAAGCTGAACTCACCAATGGTATTCCGCACAAAGGCGACCCGCTGGCCATCGGGTGAAAATGCCGGCGGGCCCGTGATCCCGGCCAGCACCTTCCTTGAAGTCCCTCCCAGGGAAGGCACTTGGTAAAGGTCGCCGCTAAACTTCAGAGGATTCCGGCGGACGAAGTAGACGTAGCTTCCATCGGGAGAGAATGCCACGCCGGGGCATTCATCCTCGCCCAGGGTGACAATCTGCACGTCACTGTCCGTGGCCAGTTGCTTCAGCCAGAGGCTTTGCTTGCCTCCTGTTTCCCGCACGTAGGCCACATATTTGCCATCGGGTGAGATGTCCGCTTGCGCGACGTCGCCGCTGCCTGTCACACGCGTAAATTCCAAGCCGGGGGGCGGCGCGGGCGCATGGTGGGCGGCGCGATAGAGGGCATAGATGAGGGCGGCGGCGATCACCATCCCGGCAGCCATCAATGCGCTGATTCCTTTCTTGTGGCGTTTCACCAGGCCTGCGATGATCTGCGAATCGGAGCTGTCGCCCGTAGCGCCGGCATCTTGCCGGCTGGCTCTCTCGCCGCCGTCCGGCCCATGGGCAGGCACGAGGCCTGCCCCTACGTCGCGCCCAGCCGCCGCGACGGCGGCGCTACGCCCCGAATCCGTATCGCGCTTCAGGCGCTTCAGGTCGGCGCGCATTTCCGAGGCGTGCTGATAACGCAGCTCGCGATCCTTCTCCAGCGCCTTGGTGACGATCCGGTCCAGTTCCTCCGGCAGCTCAGGATTCACCTGCGACGGGCGGGGCGGCTCGTCGCGCAGAATAGCCGTGAAGATGGTGGCCGTGCTCGCGCCGCTGAACGCCTGCCGCCTCGTCGCCATCTCGTAGAGCACGGCGCCCAAGCTGAACAGGTCCGTGCGCGCATCCAGTTCTTCGCCCCGCGCCTGTTCCGGGCTCATGTAGGCCACCGTCCCCACAGTCGCGCCCGGACTGGTGAGGTGTTCGAGCTCGACGGAAAGTGTGGGCGTCTCTTGTAGGGGCGCCCCTTGTGGGCGCCCTGCCTGGGCGGGCAGAGGCCCTGCCCCTACGGTCAGCTTCGCCAAGCCAAAATCCAGAATCTTCGCCACTCCCCGGCTGGTCACGAAAATGTTCGCCGGCTTGATATCGCGATGGATGATCCCCTTCGCGTGCGCCGCGTCCAGCGCGTCGGCAATCTGAATCGCCAGCGCGAGCAGCTCATCCAGCGCTAGGGGCGAACGGCGTTCGCCCTGGCCGGCCGGGCGCGCGCCGCGCCCACCTGATTCAATGAGATGCTTGAGCGTTTTTCCCTCAAGCAGCTCCATGATGATGAAAGGTCTCCCCTCATGCTCGCCGATTTCGTGGATGGTGCAAATGTTAGGGTGATTGAGCGCGGCGGCGGCGCGGGCCTCGCGCTTGAAACGCTCGAAGGCTTGGGGGTCATGGGGCAAATGTGGGGGAAGGACCTTCAGTGCTACGAAGCGGCCGAGTTTGGTGTCCTCAGCCTTGTAGACCACACCCATCCCGCCGCTACCCAGCTTCTCAACGATGCGGTAATGGGAGATGCTCTTGGCGATCACTGGATGTCCCCGGTTGTTGCTGCCAGCCGTGCGCCGGGCCGAAGACCTAATCAAACGCTACAACAATATCTTAAATCCCGGTCAGTCGCTAGAGAAATCCCCGCCAAGTATGTACTGAGTAAACTCAGCTAGGAGGCGCAAGCGCGCGCAGCACCGAAGGATACGGTGAGCTTGACAGGAGCATTGGGCAGGCGTATGGTTTGCGCCAGAGATAGAGATAAAGTTGAAATCGGAGATTCCGGTTCAGATGAGTGATTTCCAGAGGCCATCCGTATCTGCGCTAACGGAGGAGCGCAGCGATCTCAATACCTTTCCTCCTCTCGGTGAAGCGATCAAAGTCCTGATGGTTTGGCCGCGTTTCCCGCCCTCTTTCTGGAGCTTTGCTGCAATGATGGATCTCCTTCGCGAAGAAACCATCCATCCTCCCCTGGGTCTACTTACCCTCGCCGCGCTCTGTCCGAAGAGCTGGAAGTTACGACTGATCGATCGAAGCTTTGAAGCTCTGCATGACCGTGACATCCTTTGGGCTGACCTCGTCATGGTCAGCGGAATGAGCGTGCAGAGAGATGACATTCGCCAGACTCTCCTCCGGGCGCGGACCCTTGGCAAGCGGACGATGATCGGTGGTTCTTACGCGAGCAGTGAGCCGGACACCGTGCTTCCACTGGCAGACCATGTTGTCGTGGGCGAGCCCGATGAGGTTTTCGACAGGATCGCGGCCGATCTGGAGCGAGGCTCCGCCCAGCGGCTCTACGTCATCCACGACAAGCCCGATGTCAGCAAGACGCCGGTGCCGCGGTTTGATCTGCTCAAGATCGCAAAGTATGTCTCCATGGCGGTGCAGTTCTCACGTGGGTGTCCATTCCAGTGCGAGTTCTGCGACATCATCACTATCTATGGAAGGAAGCCGCGAACGAAGGCGCCGCGTCAGTTGCTTGCGGAACTCGATGCCTTGTTCGAGCTGGGCTGGCGCGAGCAGGTCTTTATCGTCGACGACAATTTTATCGGCAACCATAAGCGCGCTCTGGAATTGGCCCGGAGCCTGGAAGAGTGGCAGGTATCTCATGACTATCCGTTTTTGTTTTACACCGAGGCTTCGATCGATCTCGCTCAGAGGCCGGAGTTGATCGAAGCCATGGTGAGGGCGAACTTTTATTACGTCTTCATCGGGATCGAGAGTCCCTCCGAACAATCACTGCTGGAAACCAAGAAATATCAGAATCTGCGGCACGATCAGTTGGAGTCCATCCGCTTCATCCAGAGTCAAGGTCTCTGGGTGAGTGCGGGCTTTATCATCGGTTTCGACTCGGACACAGAGGATATCTTCGAACGGCAAAGAGACTTCATTGAGCGCGCCGCCATCCCCTGGGCCATGGCCGGGTTCCTGCAAGCGCCGGTCACGACTTCGCTCTACGACCGAATGTTGAAAGAGGGCCGACTACTGGACGAAAGCCCCGTGCTCAACAATTTCGACCCGCCTAATTTTCGGACGCTCCTCCCGCTCCCCATTCTATTGCAGGGTTTGCGCAAAACTCTTCTCTCCCTTTATTCTGCCTCTGCATTTTACAATCGGGCTTATCGTTCGCTTCTGGCGTGGCAAACACGGGAGCAGCAGAAAGCGACGTCCTATCCCCTCTTGCTCACACTTGGCATTTTGGTTCGATCAATCCTCCATCAAGGCATCCTCTCCTCCTATCGGAGAGCCTACTGGAAGTTCCTGTGGCAAATGCTTAGGCGCTGGTCGCGGAATCCACCGAAGTTGGTCATGGGAATGACGATGCTGCTTTCAGCGCACCACTTCATAAAATACGCGCAAGATGTCGCAGCCGCGTTAGAGGCCCAATCTCAGAAACTCGCCGCCCAACAGCCCAGGGTGACGTTTGGACCATCCTTTGGCTCACAGGGCAACGAGGGGGACTCACTTAGCACCCTGTCCCGTTGAATTAAGTCGCCGCGCGAAACGAATGCAGTCCGAGCGCTTACGAAGTTCTTGCGCAGCACGATGGCATGGTAATCGGTGCGGGCTCGAATCCTCGGCGTTCGCGCCGCCGGTGTGCCTTATAATGGAACTGCGCGAAAGTGGCGGAATTGGCAGACGCGCCAGACTTAGGATCTGGTCCCGCAAGGGGTGGGGGTTCGAGTCCCCCCTTTCGCACCGGCGTTCTGGACGCAACAAAGCAAGACCCACAGCACGATGCAAGGAAGATTTCAGTGTCCGCGGCAATGAATGGTAAACAACGCGTCCATGCAGCGCTGCGACGGGAACCCGTCGATCGTGTTCCTGTCTTTATGTGGTTTCATCCTCAGACCGCCCAGCGGCTTGCTCGACTCCTCGAGATACCGGCTTCGCGTCTGGCGGAGGCCATGGGGGATGACGTTCGGCAAACCTGGGTCAATAACAACTACGCGATGGAAGGTATCGGGCACGAGCGTGAAGGCGAATCGCACCTGGATTTCTGGGGAGTGAAGTGGACCAAGCAGCTCGGTTTCAATCAGATCACGGGATTCCCTCTGGCCCAGGCGAGTCGTGAGGAAATTCTCCGATATCGTTTCCCTACCGAACACTTGCCCGAACTCCTGCGGCTGATGCTTCCCGTGATGGAGTTTCGGCAGGACTACTTTATCGGCTGCGACGTCTCTCCCTGCGCCTTCGAAATGTACTGGCGGCTGCGCGGCATGGAAAACGCGCTGCTTGACATAGTGACAGATCCCGACCTCGCGGATGAGATGTTTCGACGCTGTGCGGACTTCGCCCTCGAGCTGTCTCAGGCCGCCTGTGCTCAATTCGCCTTGGATTGGCTCTGGGCGGGAGACGATGTCGCTTCTCAGCTTGGGATGATGATGAGCCCTCAGACTTGGCGCTTGCTGATCAAACCCCATCTTGCTCGGGTTGCTGCGGTGGGGAAGCGGCAGGGTCTGTGGGTCGCCTACCACTGTTGTGGCGCGCTGAAGCCTGTCATTCCTGACCTCATCGAAATAGGCATCGACGTGCTCAACCCTGTGCAGTGCACCTGCCCCGGAATGGATCCGCTGGATCTCAAGGCGGAATTTGGAAAGCAGATTTCCTTTATGGGAGGAGTTGACACGCAGGGTGTCTTGCCTTCCGGGACGGTCGAGGAAGTGCGAAGAGCCACCGCGCGTCTGATCGAGGGTATGACCAGCGATGGTGGCGGGTACATCCTGGCGGCTTCGCATACCATCCCGCCTGAGACGCCCGATGACAATATCTTCGCCATGTACACGGAAGCAGGGATCAGCCGGGGGGAGATCTTTGACCGTGCGGCACAAATCCGAGCGCGCATGGCCGCCGTGCGGAATCCCGATGAGCACGGAGGGGGAAGAAGATCAGTTGCAGGCGTGAAAAAACCGCACATCCTCCTGCGATGAGAGCTGCGAATATCTCTTGCCATAGCGGGTGAATTCACTGTATGTTCGCAAGTTTGGAATGTAGCGGAAAGCGCAGCTATAGGCCGGATAACCCAAGGGGGGTTTTTCATCATCTGAGGGAAGTGTGGCGGGTGGGCAGACCTGTGGCGTCCGGTGGGATTCAGCTTCATGGTCTGAGCGGAACGGAATGTGCTCGGGTCGCCTTGCCGCGGGCACAAGAGGGGGAAAGAGTCGAGACCTGATGCTCAAGCGGATTGTTACAATTGCGGTGACGGCGGTGCTGGCCGGCGCGTTTCTGAACTCCTGTGGATCGTCGAAACCGACAACGACGGCCGTAACGGGTTCGCTCACAAGCTTGGTCGGTGATATCCCCGGCCTTTGTGATGCTGTGTCATTCCCGTTTAACGTAACCGATCTTTCTCTCATCGGTTATTCTTCCACCGGGTCTGGCGCTGCTGGAACCACCCCCATCAATCCAAGCGTCGCTTCCGCGCCCGAAATCAAAATAAACCTGGGCTGTTTGCGCGACTTTACGACGGTGCTCAACATGAGCCCCGCGAATGTCGGGACTTACGACATTGCCTACTTCACACTCAGTGAGCCCCAATTGATTTTCTACGATCCAACTATCCTTCCGCCCAATCCTCCCACGAGTACCGCACAACTTACGCTGAGCCCCTTGAAGAACATACAGGTTCCGATCAGTCCGTCCCTAGTCATCAACAAGGGCCAAGCTAGCGTCATCCAGATCGATTTTGACATGCTCGACATGATTCAGAGCATTACCACGGATCCGACGACTGGAAAGCTCATAGTTACCGGGGCACCCGAAATCACCGTTACGCCGCTCACGGCATCCGGGAGCCAGGGCCAGGGCTTTGGCGTACTGGACGATCTGGTAGGTTTTGTGCGCTCGGTGACGATTCTGCCTCCAGGCAACACTTCGCTGTATAACGGGAGTTTTACCCTGCAACTACTCTCTGCCTCCATTACAGGACCGCCCCTGGTGACTGTCAACCTCAACAACTCCCTCCCCACCCAGCTTTATGGCTTTTCGGAGCTCAACCAACTTGTGACAGATAGCTTTATGGAAGTGGATGCCTACATTGACGTCGACGGGAATTTCGTGGCGACTTCCGTGGAGGACGAGTACACGGAAGACCCCTCGAGCAATATACTGGCATTGATCGGGCCAGTCACCTCGGTGACCAGAAATGCAAGTGGCAACGTGACCAGCTTTAACCTCTGGATGCGTGATGTCGAGCCGAACGACCCCAGCACGGCGACTCTCGATACCCTATGCGTAGTCAATGTGACGGCCTCGACCACCTATCAGTATTCTTCGAGAAGCGCCAACTTTGCGAACTTACCTTTCGGCCCCGGCAATATCGCGGTAGGCCAGGAGGTGGTTGTCCACGGGCAAGTTACGCCACCGACAGGAAGCAGCGGCTCGGGTGCGCCGAGCCTGCCAACCACCGTGGCTGCTGATAAGGTTTACGATAAGCTGCAATCCATTCAGGGTAGTTTCTCTTCCCTCGTTCAGGTCGCGAAGGACGATAAGACGGGGGCTTTCGTATTCACCCCCTGCTCCACCTTTTTTCAGGGGACGTCTACCATGGTCCTGACCAGCAACCAGACTGCCTTCGTCAATGTGAGTGGCTTGTCCTCCCTCAGCGGCCACGGCACCCAGCCCAGCCTCTTAGTCAAGGGTCTGCCTTTCTTCGAAGCGCAAGCGCAAACGATCAACGGTGTGCCTGTCCCGGCTGGCACGTTGGTTATACTCGCCAAACAAGTCCACCAACTTTAGTAGTCAGTGGCTAGTGGCTAGTGGTCAGTGGCTGGCGGGTTGTTCCTGGTCACTAGCCACTAACCACTAGTCACTGACCTTCTAAAGGGCCGGAATACTCCCGGCGCTCAGTTTCTTCTTCCTCTCCTCCCGCAAGTGGGTGAATTTCAGGTCTTTCCCTCCGAGCATTTTTGTAAGCAGGATGATCTGTCCGGCGTGGTGGGAAAAATGCTCGGCAACGTGGAAGACAGCCCGCAAGCCGGTAACACGGAATCCTTGAATGGAATACGTCCGCGCGAGAGCCTCTGCGTTCAGCTTCCGCATCACACGGTCAGCTTCGCTGACTGCCTTCCGCAGCCGGGCGACTAAAGCACGGGGGGGAATGGGGCCTGGTTGCGAAAACTCTTTGTCGCGCTCGCGCCGGTCCGGCACGCCACCCAGGCCCGAAACGATCCATTGCCTGACGTTTCCCTCCAGGTGCAGCGCCAAGTTACCCACGCTGTTCGAGGCGGGATTGGCTCGCCACCAGATTTGTTCCGGGGAAAGCGCGCGCACACAGGCCGCAATGCGCGGCCCATGAACTTGAAGGAGCAAGCGGCTGGCCTGAGCCAGAAACGGCCGGGCAAGGTCTGTAGGGGTGGGTTTCATGAAGATTTCCTTTTCTTTCGGAGGCGGATACTCTCCATCAGGCTGGCCTTCCACGCCCTGTCTTCCCAGTAGGTCAGCCAGAGGTAGAAAGTGGCGTAACTTCGCCATCCAGGCCAGCGCTCCGCCATTTCCTCCAGGCGAGCGGGAGAAGGCTGTTTGCGGAGTCGGTAAAGATCACGAATCACCTTCTGCAAGCCCACGTCGGCGGCGGGGAGGCAATCAGGGTGCCCCAGCGCCCGCAGGCCCACGTACTGGGCCGTCCAGGGGCCCACGCCCTTCTGTCCCATGAGCTTGGCGTGGGCCAGCGCGGGGTCGAGGTCGCGGAGGCCTTCCAAGTCCAGACTGCCGTCCAGCGTAGCGCGCGAAATGCCAATCAGGTAGCGGGCCTTGGGACCGGAAATCTGCAGGCGGCGTAACTCGCTGGGCGTGGTGATGGCCAGGGCGGCAGGCTCGGGAAGGGCATTATAGCGGCGACCCTCAAACTCCACGCGTCCGCCGTAGGTTTCAATCAACGCCTTCTTCACTTGGTGTGCGAAGCTCAGGTTCACCTGCTGCTCGAGTACGGCAAAAATCAGCGTTTCAAACACCGTGGGTGTTTGCGGAATGCGCATGCCTCGAAAGCGCTCGCAGAGGCAGCCCAGCACGGGGTCGGATTTGGCCACTTGGTAGAAGGGGGTCAAGTCAAGGTGGGCGGAGAACTGGCGCTCAACCTGAGTTGCCACGAGGCGCCGGATAGTATCATCCGAGCGTCCGGCGAGGATGCGAACTTGCAGCGCGGGTCTCTTCCGCTCGATTTCTTCGCGGATTCCGTAGAGCACCAGTTGCCCGCCCACGTCCGCCACGCGCCGGTATTCTCCTTCCTCAAAGTAATCAAGCAGAGGAGGGAAGCGCTGCCCCTTTAGAAGCCCGGGCGGGCTGAGAATGAATCGCAGCGTGCGGGCAAGGTCGAATGGCTCTCGAGGCATTAGCAGCCAATGACTTGGTACGAACGGGGGCAAAGTGGACATGGCAGCCGGCTATCCTCTTTTGTTGCGGTAACCAGGACGCATGCCATTCTGCCTCAGTCATCCTTCCGCTGCAACTGGTTGATAACGATGTGGGTGCTGGTGTCATTTGGAATGGGGATCCACTCGAGCCGCCGGTCATTCCCGCGAAAGCACCGGTCATTCCCGCGAAAGCACCGGTCATTCCCGCGAAAGCGGGAATCCAGTCCGACGACAGCGAATTTCCAAAGGTTTGCGGAGTAGATTCCCGCTTTCGCGGGAATGACCAGGTCTCGCAAATGACACCAATACCGCGATGTTGCTCTGCTTGCGTAACAGTGTCTAAGGTTGTATCTTTGTTCAGGCCTTGCGCATCCATAATGGTAGGACAGTGAGCCGGGATGACACACCGATTTTGCCGTCTGGGAAAGGGTCTGACGGCGTGCAATCGACGGAGGCGGCCCGCTGATGTCTTACATATGAGCGCAGGCCAGGTGGAGCAGGACGCACCTATGAGCGAACCGCAGGCGGCCACACTGGCTGGAGACGAGTCTGTCCTTGTGAGCGGGGCGAAGGCGGGCAACTACGCCGCCTTTGAGGAACTCGTCAACCGATACGAGAAAAAAATCTATCGGCTCGGCATGAACATCACGGGAAACCCCGAAGATGCCGAAGATGTGCTCCAGGATACTTTCCTGAAGGCTTTTGAGCATCTCCCCGAATTCCGGGAGGATTCGCGTTTCTACACCTGGATTGTGCGCATTGCAGTCAATGAAGCGCTGATGAAGCTACGCAAGCGCCGATCCAGCAAGGAAGTTCCTTTCGAAGAGACCGAGGACCAGAACGGCGAGGTTCGGGTTCGTGATTATGCGGACTGGAAGCCCAATCCTGAACAAATACTGGCAAGGGAAGAGATGGAGCAAATACTGCGCCATGCCATTCAGGCCCTTCCCCCCGGTTTCCGCACCGTCTTTTACCTGCGCGACGTGGAGGGTCTCGCCACCGATGAGACCGCGCAGTTACTTAACCTGAGTATCGGCGCGGTGAAGGCCCGGCTTTTCCGGGCACGCCTGCGGCTGCGGGAAGAGTTGAGTAAAGTTCTGAGGCGAGGATGACTTTGTTGAACTGCAAGAAGGCGGTCAATCAACTTTCCAGTTATCTCGAGGGTGAGCTTGACGAGGAACTGAAACAAACTCTCGAAGCTCACCTCGGCAAGTGCCACCACTGCCACGCGGTGTTTGACACCACGCGCAAAACGATTGAGCTTTATTGCGATGGCAAGCTCTTCCCTTTGCCGGGGGATGTTCGCAGCCGGCTGCACGCAGCTCTGAGGCGCCGCGCCCAACGAGTCTGATTCGATTTTCCACTCCCCCCCGGTTCAATGGTAGGCAGAAGGCAGTAGGCAGAAAGCAGAAGGCCGTAAGCAGACCGTATCGCAGACTTGATTCTTAGGTCTGCGGCCCTTAGGAATTGACTTATTGACCCACTAAGTCATTGACTCAGTGGCTGAACCGCGCTGTGCATCCTGCGCACATGCTACATAGCTAGCCAGAAACTGGAAAACAGGACTACCCGTTTCTGATTTCTCTCAACAAACTCCCCAGCGGACAGATTGCGTGCTCATCCAAGCGGACATCTGAGGTGCTAACAACAGGTGTTGTGAAATCAGTGTTGCGAAATCGATGTTGTGACAGGTGTTGTGAAATCAGTGTTGCGAAATCGGTTGTGCCAGGAGAGAGTTTGTGCTAGTAATAGGGCAGCTGTCGGTGGTGGATTTAACCCCTGATTTCGATATTGACGCTGTTCGAAGCGTGTGAACTCAGTGTAAAGGAGCCTCGGCAAGCTAGGGCGGGCTCGTAGCATTTCAAAAGGAGGAAACGAACAAATGGCATTCTGTGCAAAATGTGGAGCTCAGTTGACCGAAGGAACAAGTTTCTGTGCATCGTGCGGTACCCCAGTGGGTTCAGCCGCAGGTGGTCCGGCGGCGCCGGTTGCTGCGGGGACGGCAATGTCCTCCAACGTTGCTGGACTTCTAACTTACATCTTGGGTTTTATCACCGGCATCATCTTTCTGGTGATCGAGCCTTACAAGAATGATAAGTTCGTGCGCTTCCACGCCTACCAGTCCATATTCTTTAACGTGGCGATTATCGTGTTCTGGATCGCCTACACGATTTCGGCTACTATTCTGGGCTACGTGTCGCTCGGAATTCTCGCCGTGGTGATGGGCCTGGTCGGGGTTCTAATCTCGCTGGCAATCCTCGCCTACTGGATTTTCCTGATGTATAAGGCTTACAACAACGAGCTTTATAAGGTCCCGTTCATTGGGGATCTGGCCGCCAAGCAAGCGGGTTAAGTGACCCGAGAAGTGTGAACCCACGGCTGCCGTAATTTCCGGACTCGCGGGTTGCGCCTATGTCCCGCCTCGAGAGGTGTAACCCGCTGTAATCCCTCAGTGAGGGGTGGCAACGCACGTAGCGCCGGTCCCGCATGGGGGGACCGGCACCTGCCAACCCCGCAGGGCGGGGTCGGCACTACGCCACATGAGACTGATGGATTACAACCCGCTCCCGTTTTTCCTTGACAATTCCTGGCTCTAAATGCAATTTAGCAAGTTTCACTATTGCGGTTTGAGCCTGCCCTAAGTTTGAGGAAGCTCAAATCACGGTGCGGAGTTATGGGTGTTCTTGTCTGCTTTCATGATCGATGCTTTGACGGCGTAGGCTCAGCGGCCGTCTTCACGCGTTTTTATCTCCAGTGCATTGACCCGCAGGCGGAGTTCCGCTACCACGGGTTGGTGCACCGGGCAGGACAGCTATTTGATGAGGGGCTGTTCGACGATCAAGAAAACGTCATTGTGGATTTCAAATACTCCAGCTCTGAGCGGCTCACCTGGTGGTTCGACCACCACCAAAGTGCTTTCCTCACGGAAGCCGACGCTGAGCATTTTCGTCATGACCAGAGCGGGAAGAAATTCTACGGGCCCGATTATCGCTCTTGCACCAAGTTCATTGTCGAAACCTGCCAGGCGAAGTTCGGTTTCGTAGCCCCCGAGCTCGACGAGCTGGTTTATTGGGCAGACCTGATTGATGGCGCCCTGTACCCCGATACCAGGACAGCGGTGGAAATGCGTGAACCGGCCACCCAGCTCACCCTGGTTATTGAAGGGACGAGTGACCCGCAGTTCTCTGTGCGGCTGATTCCCAAGCTGATCTCCAAGCCGCTTCAGGAGATTATGGATATCCCGGAGGTGCGGCAAACTTTTGACCGGCTTTATGCCCTTCACCTCAAGACTATTGATACTATCCGGCGCCGCGCTGAGTTAAAGAATGGGGTGTTATTCTTCGACGTTGCAGACCAGAACTTCGAAGGTTTCAATAAGTTCATTCCTTATTATTTGTTTCCAGGGGCGGTTTACAGCGTGGCCTTAAGCTGCTCTCAAGCGCGAATCAAGATTGGTGTGGGCAGCAACCCCTGGAACGCAACACCCAAAACCGCCAATCTTGCCAGCATCTGCGAGCGGTATGGGGGTGGCGGCCACGCCAAGGTTGCGGCCATTTCGCTGCCCCCCACGGATTTTGCACGCGCCAGGAAAGTGGCGGGTGAGATAGTGAGCGACCTGCGGTCCGGCTTGGCCTAGTCTGGTGTCCGGTAATTGGAGCGTACTCACGTCAATCAAGCCGTGGATTCGGCGGTTTGTCCAGGAACCTGGCTCTTCACTTCCTCCCCAGATCCTGTCCGGTTGGCGAAACAGGGACAAGAAGGCATGGCGCTTGATACAGAAGCCGGTGTGTGGTAAGAAGAAGGTTACGACGAAGTCCGCTAAAGCCTTTGTTTATGTGATGATGTTACGCATCGCCGACGGTCGCTCCAGTTAGAGCTGCGGCGGGGTTTTGGCAGGTTGCTGAAGATCGGTGAAGGGCTATATGGGCAGGCGTTCGAGCCAGGAGTGAAGTAGCCTGACAGAGGGAGAGTGAGCACCGTGGATGAGGCGAAGGGGGCAGAGCAGAAAGCAATCAACGTTAGGGCCTTTGGTGCGTCGGACATCGGTCGGGTCCGCAAAAACAATGAAGACAACTTTGTGGTTTGCAACCTGACCACGGGTGAAGTGGGTCTTACGCCTCCACTTCGCAACCACGCCTTGGGGAATCGCGGTTCGCTGTTTATGGTAGCTGACGGAATGGGAGGAGAGGCCAGCGGGGAAGTTGCCAGCCAGATTTGCGCCCTCACCGTCCCCAAGCGCTTGTATGAAAACCTCAAATCCCTGGGTCAGGTCAGCGAGACGAACTTTGTGCTCCTGCTCCGGGAATCCATCGAATATGCCAACCAGATCATCCACCAGAAAGCGCAGAGCAATCCTCTTTATCGTGGAATGGGAACCACCGCCACGGTGGCGGCATTGTTCGGGCCTTATCTTTTTGTGGCGCAGGTTGGGGATTCCCGGGCCTACCTCATTCGCAATAGCGAGTTGACCCAGTTGACGCGCGATCAAACATTCTTGAACTATCTCAAGGAAATTGGTGTCGAAGTGCCCGCCGACCCGGAAACGGACAGCCGCAGGAGCATTCTGACGCAGGCGGTGGGGAGCAGCGAGAGTGTGAATGTCAAGGTGACGTATACCAAAGTCCGTCAGGGCGATGGAATCCTGCTTTGTAGCGATGGCCTGTACAACATGGTCCCCGCAACCGATATCGTGGCGAGTGTGAAGGGGACTGAATCCCTGGCCAACAAGTGCAAGTCTTTGATCGATAAAGCCAACGCCAAGGGCGGGACTGACAACATAACCGTAGTCATGGCAGAGTTTAGCGGACCGGGGCTTCCTCCCGCGGCCTCCACCGCGGCCGTGGAGTTTAAGGAATTCAATGAGGAAGATTTCGAGGGGCACTCCTGAAACTGGAAAATGGAAACTAGGAACTCGAAACTAGAAACCAAAGCTGCAGTTTCGAGTTTCTGATTTCTAGTTTCTAATTTCCATTTTGAGACCGGCTCCGCGACAAAATCGAGATCTCCGAATTCGCTTGGGCAAGGGAAGTAGAGGATTCCTCCCGGAGAACCGATGTCATGAATTGCCCCGTATGCGGTGAGCTAAACGAAGAGGGTTACCGCTTTTGCCGGGCCTGCGGCGGGCGCTTGCCCGTCGTGGAGGACGCGGCAGCCACTCTGGCCTTTCCGATTGAGGCCTCCGCTCCGGTGGCGGCTCCGCTCGGGCCGCCCTCTCAACCTTCACCTCGCGCCTACAGGCTGATTGCCACTTCGGGACTACTCTCGGGGCGGACCTTCAGCGTTGGCCCTCGAGGACTGGTCATCGGCCGCGACCCCGCGAATTGTCAGGTAGTGTTGGCGGACGACGAAATTTCGCGCCTCCATGCCTGGATTGCTCCCAACGACAAGGGTGAAGTGGTCCTGCGCGACCGTCATTCCGCGAATGGCACATTCGTAAATCAAGTGCGTGTGCAAGAGAAGGTCCTGAAACCGGGGGATGAGATCTCGGTGGGCAGCGCTCGCCGTCACCTCTTTCGCATTGAGGAAGTGGGGGCTGCCGCTCTACCTCAGGGCGTGGTGCCGGGAGAAGTTGTTCCCGCCGCTCGACCGGGGGTGCTGGCGGGAGGGACCTCGGTTATGAGCGCAGCCGATGTCGCTGTCGTCCGGCAGCAGGAAAAGGCGGCGGAAGGCACCGTCGCCATCAAATTGACCGACCTTCTGGCACGTCCCCACCTGGACCTGATCGTTGACCGGTACGCCGTAAAGAGCCTTGACATCCCGGATGCCGGGCTGCAGATCGGTCGTGATGCCTCCCGCTGCCAGTTGGTGCTGGAACATCCCTCAGTTTCGGCGCTGCACGCGGAGTTGTCGTTCGATGAGGGGAGGGTGCTGCTGACTGACCGTTCCACCAACGGGACGTTCGTGAATGGCCTGCGGATTGTGAGCGGGGAACTGCATGACGGAGATTACATCACCTTCGGCCGCTATGCCGGCAAATCCCTGATCTTCAAGTCGGGGCTTGAGCCGCAACTGAAAGTTGAAAAGGTTGGCCTGAACAAAGACTGCATCACGATTGGCCGCGACGCCTCCAATGACGTGGTCATTGACCACCCTGTGGTCTCCAAGCGGCACGCGCAAATCATCAAGCAGGATGGCAAGGTCATTCTGGTTGACCTTGGGTCCACCAACGGGACCTTCGTCAACGGAATCAAGGTGAAGCGGCACCAACTCCAGGAGTTGGACCGGATTGTCATTGGCCCCTCCGAGCTTCACTTTTCCGGAGCAAGTCTTTCCCACGCGCCGGACACTCGCGTGGTGCGACTCGATTCCGTTGGCGTAACCTTTCAGGTCACGGATCGGACCAGCGGAAAACCCAAATTGCTCTTGGACGACATCTCTCTGGTGGTTAAGCCTAAAGAGCTGATTGGACTTTTGGGACCGAGCGGGGCAGGCAAGACCACGCTCATGAACGCCCTGAACGGCTTTGTAAAACCCACCACCGGCCAGGTCTTGTACAACGGCGTGGATCTCTACCGGAATCTGGACGCTCTGAAATCCAGCATCGGCTTTGTGCCCCAGGAAGACATCATGCACCGGCAATTGAGCGTGCGGCGATGCCTGTACTACGCGGCCAAGCTGCGACTGCCGGAAGACGTCTCGGATGAAGAGGTCCATCGGCGCGTGGAAGCGATGCTGGACACTCTGAAGCTCGACCCGCAACGCTGGGACAACCCTGTTTCCACCTTGAGCGGAGGGCAGCGTAAGCGGGTGAGCCTGGGCATTGAATTGCTCCCCAAGCCCGGAGTGCTCTTCCTGGATGAGCCCACCTCGGGCCTTGACCCCCGCACTGAAACCCTGATGATGATGTTGTTCCGGCAATTGGCCAATCAGGGCTCGACCATCATTATCACCACCCACCTGTTAGGTTCCTTCGGCGTACTGGACAAGGTCGTGGTGTTGCTCCAGGGGCGACTGGTTTACTATGGGCCGGGTACAAAGTTCCTGCAGTATTTCAAAGCGGAAGCCCCGCCCGATGTTTACGATGACTTGACGGATAACAATACCGCTCCCTACTCCCTGGAACTCAAGCAGCGTTATGCTCAATCCGAGCTCTGCAAGGAGCTCATTGCGCAGCCACAAACGGCGATTCCAGCGGAGAAAGGTCCTTCCCCTACTACCCCTGCGCCTGCAGCCAGCACGAGAGGCGAGGGTTTCAGCTTGCACCAGTTTAAGGTCCTTCTGCAGCGAAACTGGGAGCTGAAATTCATGGACCGCGGCCAGACGTTGCTTCTGTTTCTTCAAGCGCCCATCGTAGCTCTGTTGGTGGCTCTCATGGCGACTGAGCCGAACCAAATCGAAACCCTTTTCATGGCCGTGTTCGCAGCCTTGTGGTTCGGCTGCTCGAATGCGGTACGTGAAATTGTCGACGAGCAGACTGTGTATCGCCGCGAACGGCAAACCGGCTTAAAAATACCGTCGTATATTCTTTCCAAGCTTGCCGTTCTTTCCTTTGTGGCGCTGGCGCAATGTGTCTCCGTGGTTGTCATCTTGCTGGCGGTCAACCGGGCATTGGCTTTGAGCCTTCCCGAGGTGGTGGGTGCAATCGGCATCATGTTCCTGGTGGCCGTAAACGGCACGCTGATAGGACTTCTCATCTCCAGTCTCGTCTCCTCTCCGGAGAAAGCTCTGAGCTTGTTCCCCTTGGTTCTCATTCCAGAGCTTCTCCTCTGCGGGTTATTCCTGCCCGTAAACCGGATTCAGACGATCCTCCCGATCACGCTCGAGGAAGTATTTGAGGGGAAGATGTTTGCGCAACCGGGAGCCCAGGCTAAGGCCCGGCAAATGCTTAATGCGCCTGCGAGTCAAGCATCACCGGAAGAGGCGGCGGCGCTAGCCAGGGCGAAACAGGGAGAGTTCGCGCACCAAGTTGCTGTGGCCGTGGCGCCTTCGGAGAAGGTGAAAAAAGCTCTCCACAAATACACCCCGGCCCCGGTGGCGGGTATGCCCACCTTCGCGCGCTGGCTTTCAGCCCTGGCCATCTCGCGTTGGGGCCTGGAGGCGCTTGCGGACTTATGCCTGCATGGGTCCCATTCCACACAGGATTACGCCTACCAGATCATCAACACGGTGTCCATTTCCCTCCATCCTGATGATGTCGAGAAGCTGGAGAAGGGGTTGGAGTCGCCACCCGAAGCTTTCGCGGCGCTTCCACTCCCCTCGAGGTTCTGGAAAGACAAAGGGCCTTACCTGGCGATCATGACCAGCTTTGCGTTGTTAATGGTCATCGCCATCCTGGTGGTGATGAAGCGTAAAGATGTCAGTTGAGAGGAGTTACCATGGACACTGGGCTTTCCACCCTTCGCAATCTACTTTACGTTGTCATTGTTCTGGTCTTGCTATCCGCCCTGTCTGGTTTCTATGTGGCGACGCAGCTTGCCCGCAACAGCGACGAGCTGGCTAGCCTACGGTTACTGCTTCAAAAGGAGATGATGGGGCCTGCCCTGGCCCACGCTGAGGAATTGGAGAAGCGGATGGACGCGCTTGACCAGGACGCTGCCGGCATTGACGATAAATTGAAGAAAGCCCAGGACGATTTTGTGGTGCGAATGCAGGTGGAACTGCCCCGGATCATGGATAACTATGCCAAGCAACGAGGTACCGTCCTTGAACAGAAAATCCAGCAGCACGGCGTACCCGTGCCCCATTAGCAGATAAGAGGGACAAGCCTTGCCCCCTTCCAGCCTGCCTGCCTTCCCCCTACGATTTTTCTTGCGGGGCGGGCCGGGTGAGGGGGTGGTGGGCCTGCGCCCGTCCGTTTGCAGTTCACATTGCGCCGCTGAAAGCATTGGGCAACGACCACGCGACGTCCAGCACCTTCTCGAGAAACGTGGGGACAGCGTTGGGTTGTTTGTGGTTTCAGGGCATTGACCCCCTCACCCCCCGGCCCCTCTCCCCCAAGGGGGAGAGGGGAGAATGTAGAAACTCGGGCGGCGGGGCTGAAGCCCCGCCCTTGCGATCGCCGGACTCAAAAGGGCAGAGCGTGGTGAGAAACTCAGGCCAGGTTCAGAATATTCTTTTAGGGAGGGAGAAAATGCGAAAAGCAATTTACCTGCTTGTCTTGGGGACCATGACAATCGGAACAATCGGATTGTTTGCCGCCCGCGCTTGGTCGCAAGCGAAGCCCGCGCGCGGATTCGACCGTCTGAAGACGCTCGTAGGCACCTGGGAATCTGCCAGCCCACAAGGCGGAATCCTGACCAACACGATTCGGCTGGTGTCGAATGGGAGCGCGCTGGAAGAGACATTTCAGAGCTCCGAAGACGACCAGATGGTAACCCTTTACACGGCGGATGGAGATCGGCTGGCGCTGACCCACTACTGCGCGGCAGGCAATCAGCCGCGCATGGAAACACTTGCCATCACCGGCGACCCGAAGGAATTCGATTTTTCCTTCACGGGTATCACCAATCTGATGAATCCCAACTCCGGGCATATGCACCACTTGCTGATCCAAATCGCCGATCAAGATTACTTCACGGAACAATGGACGTGGCGCGAGAATGGCAAGGATCGGATCCATACGATTCATTTCACGCGAAGGAAGTCGTAGCCATTTCGGGTTGCCCGTGCCCCCTCTTCTGAAGTCCAAAGGCCTGTCATTCTGAGTCCGCCGCTTTTTGGCGGACGAAGAATCTCCGCAGTTCTTTTTTGGGACCGGTAACCAGCGGCGAACTGCGGAGATTCTTCGCGGAGTTTACCCTGAGCCAACTGCGGAGATTCTTCGCAGAGTTTACCCTGAGCGAACTGCGGAGATTCTTCGCTTCGCTCAGAATGACAGGCGAAGGGCTCAGAATGACAGGCGAAGGGCTCAGAATGACAGGCGAAGGGCTCAGAATGACAGGCGAAGGGCTCAGAATGACAAGCGAACGGGCTGAGCATGACAGCATTCACGCACAGCTTAGACGCAGGCGACATGGGAGAGGCATCGCACCTCGCGGAGGCGGCGAAATTGTTGGTTGTAATCCAAGCCGTAACCAACCACGAAAACGTCGGGAATCTGGAAACCAACGTAGTCGGCCTTGACGGGAACGGTGCGGCGGGAGGTCTTATCGAGTAAGGTGATGAGCTTCAAGCTCTTGGGCTGGCGAGCGGCGAGCACGCCTTGGAGGTAGTGATACGTTCGCCCGGTGTCGAGGATGTCTTCGACAACCAGAACGTCGCGTCCCGCGATACTGACGTCAAGGTCTTTGGTGATTTTCACTTGGCCCGATGACGTGGTGCCGGCGACATAGCTCTGAATTTCCAGGAAATCCACGGTGGCCTCGATGGAGAGGTTGCGGACGAGGTCGGCCATGAATATCCAGGCGCCCTTGAGCACCCCAACCAGGTGCGGTGTGCGGCCGTGATAGTCGCTGGAAATCTCCTCGCCAAGCTCGCGAATTCGCGCTGCAATCTGGCTCGCATCCAGAAGCACTTCGAGGCTTGATTCCGAGGAAGCATTACCCATGGGCATTCACCGTTGACGCTCTTTGGGAGCATCTGTTAAATTGAGTGTTGGCATCTTGCATAAAAGGAGATTCTGTGGCAAGTCACAAATCCGCATTAAAGCGCATCAAGCAAACCCAAAAGCGTACCGAATTGAACCGCGCGCACACCACAAAGTTGCGGCATCAGATCCGGAAGTTCCACGCCGCGCTCAAAGCCAAGGATAAGGCCGCGGCGGAAGCGCTCCTGAAGCCAACCATGGCTCTCATCGATCACTCGATTCACAAGGGCGCCCTGCATCCTAACACCGCGGCGGGCTACAAGTCGCGCTTGACCCTCGCCTTCAACGCTCTCGCGTGAGGAGTCATTCCCGCGAAAGCGGGAATCCATTCCGTGGACAGCATATTTCCGAAGGTTTGCCAAGTGGATTCCCGCTTTCGCGGGAATGACTCTGCCGGAGGAGATCACCCTTCGCCGCCCGGAGCGGGGAGTTCTTCGCCAATCGTGGGCACGCCGGAGGTTTCCTTGCCGATCACCACCTGCCAAACCAGGAACTCCAAGAGGATTTTTGAATCCTTCCACGACGATTTGATTCCCAGATCGGTGCGGCGGACGGCCCGAAGCGCCTGCTGCAATTCCTGGCGCGGATAATTCCGCAGAACGAGCGGGACGATTTCCCAGGTTGAATAGGGATTGGCGGGGCGCGACCAGCCTCCCCGGCCACCGCCGTAAGGCGCTCCGCCGCCCCTTAACGTCTGGCGAAAGAGGTCGCCGATGCACCAGACAATCAATGTCTCGGCGACTTTGCTGGCCAAAAGTTCACGGAGGAATTCCAGCGCCTGGCCACATTTCCGTTCGGCGATGGCGCGCAGGAGCTTTCCGATTTCCCGCTCCTCGCGGAAGGCTACGATCAAGTCCAGGTCAGCCGCTTCCCAGCGCTTCTTGCCTGGCATGGCGGTAAGCAGTTTCTCGATTTCGGTGCGCATCCAGAGCAGGTTGACGCCGGAGGTCTTCGCCTCGGCCCGCCAATCGTTACTGATCTCAAACTTGCTCGCAATTTCCTCTGCCAATCCGGCCTCGATCTCCACTCCCGCCTGATGGAGGAAGTCGCTGGCCCACAGCGCGGCTTGGCGACGATTGAGCGCCCGCATCTCCACCAACTCCGCCTTTTTCTCCAGCAACTGGATGAACTTCCGCCGCCGGTCCGGCTCCGCCGCAGTAAATACCACGGTGGAAAAAGGAGAGGGGCGCTCCAGGTATTCGCGCAGCGCCTCGGCGTCTTCCTCGGCCGCCTGTTTGAAATCCTCGGGGTCAGAAAAGAGCAGGAAGTTGTGTCCACCCAACATCGGCATCTGTAGGGCTGCCTCCAGGTCTTGCCGGAGCCGGTCCGGCTGAAACTCGATTTCCGCCAGGCACCATTGCCGCGCTTCTTCGGGAATCGAGTTCACCACCGCTTTGCGGCATTCTTCCTGGAGAAACCGGTCAGGGCCGCGAAGGAAATAAGCCTGGCCGGCTTTGCCTTTTCGGAATGTGGCGACAAAATCTGAAGGTTGCATGCTTCTGAATCCGGCTTCCATGCTACCATCCGTCCGGCCTCAAGCACAAGAAAACGGGGTCTTCGGTAGTGGCTGAAATTGTGTTGCTGGGTCCATCCTCCATTGCGGGCGGGGTCTTTTAGCTTGAAGGCTTGCGATAGCCGGCGCACCACTCCTTCTCGCGCTTGTCATGGAGAGCGAAGCTTTTCTTTGCTGCTTTTCTGATCTCTTCCAATTCCTCCTTAAGTCGATCTATTTGATACTCTAGCTCTGCAAGGGTAACGCACTGAGGAGTGATGAGTGGAGGGCCATCCTTGGGGCTGTGAGACCTCTTTACCGACACGTGCGCAATGGCGTGGCTGGGCGATCCCCCTTTTTTCAAGGGATAAGGCGAGAGAAATTGTAGGTCGAGCGAATAGGTATTTTTTGCCATAGGAAACCTCCTTGATTTACGCGTTGCCGTCGGCTATTGGAGCACCACCCACTTTCCGGTAGTGCTCTAATATTACATCGTTAAGTAGCGCGATGGAGACGCAGTTGGAGGCCGCAAAACATGGGCATATTTTGAATGTTTCCCATCTTTTTGTGCGGCTTCTGACCACATCGCTCAAAGACGCATTTTTATTGCATTTCGCAACGGACTTAACAAAGTAATACTAATTGTGTTGCTGCTTGTTTTAGGCTAACTTCGCTGCAATTTCCTTTGCCAAAAATTTCAAGGCATATCAGTGCCGAAAAAAGCTTTCCCGCAATGAGGACATATTTGCCTTCCAGGCCCACTGGCTAGTCTCCGAATGAACATAATGCTTAACCACACAGACATGATCACGATTAACTCAAAAACTCCATGGTGATGGTGCTCGAGCCACACCAGCGGCAGGAGCAATGAAAGGCCTACAATGGTAAACACCAGTGTGCCAGCCAGCCCGGCCATCCAATCTCGCAAGCCCCTTAACAACGTTTTGATCATGTGCTACCCCTCCCTACTGCCGAAGGTTGATGCTCACAAGGGAATTTTCAGGCTCGTGTTTCCAGGCTATGTACGCGGTCTTCAAGTTTCTGAACCCGGCGCTTTAGTTCGTCTATCTTCTCATGCCAGATTATCCCTCCGAGGTAGAGTGCTATGAGTCCACACGTCCACAGCCACGAATCCGATGGCCTGTGCCTGATCAGCCAGCAGACCAGACCCAAAACTATCCATGCTCCCAGCCAGAGCGCCAAGAGCTTCTCATAGATACCTAGCTCCGCAAAGGTTCGATTCCCCATTTTTCCACTCCTGAATTCAAATGACATCAACGCCCAAGCGATGTATTATGCCCAACATGCCAAGGAAAAAGAACCCCTTACATTGACGAACGTCGGGAAGCGAGTGATATTCAAGATCAGAAAAGAATCAGAACCTGCTAGCGCTCTAATTGTGTGTTGTTAACAATTTCCTAAACGGTATCTGTGCGGCGTGAATAACAAGGTTGGCAGGTGCATTCACGGTGGTTAACATTCAAATGCAGAAGTCCATGAAGTTTTCCTCCAGATTCAGCAAATCTGGGCATTATGATGTCCAGAAATTGAGCGTCTGATGATTCGTATCTTCGATAGATTGCATATGCGACAAAATCGGCTACCTGCAACATGCGAGTTATTTTGGAGTCCGTGAACAGCGGCACTTCGGCTAAATGTTTAACTTTTCCAAAGCTAGCCCCTGTCGTTCGATACTGCGTCATTAAGGCTTGAACAGTCTTTTCATGGCGAGACTGATCAAAAATCATCAAACCTCTTTGCTTTTCTTTGTTTTCACTGGCGAGTTCCAGGCCTACCAGATGTGCATCGAATCTTCCGGCCATCTCCTCGCATGTTCGAGCAATAGGCGAAGCGTTGGGGTAATCGGGCTTCTGAAAAACAATTCCGAAGAGAGTTACTCGACTGTCTCCTCCTATTAGTTTATAGAGACTCTTCATACAGCTATTTCTCTTTGGCCTGTCCATTGAGTTCCAAGGCTCTCCATTTTTATTCCAAATCGCAGAAGCTCGGAATTCGATAGGCGCAGTCACGGTAGGAAAAAACGCTGTTTGAATTTCGTCTACTTGTTTACTTAAATGAAAAGGCACTCGCTCCGCAACAGAAACACCGGCCAACACAAAGAACTTATCATTGGTTCCGGGAGAATCGCCACCAGACTCATCGACATACAAAAGTTGCATAAGTTATTCCCTGTTTGGAGCTAAAAACAGAAAAGACCGAGCTGGGAAAACCCAGGCGAGCCAAGTGTGGCGGCTCTCTCGGTCTAAAAGGGGTGGTCAATTAAGCCGTAAGGCCTTTCGGACCACGATGGCAGTCCTTTTGACCAGTCCCATTATAATATGCTTCTTTATGATCCAAGGGTGTTTTGCTGTAACCTATTGAAAAGGATAGGTAGAAATGTCTTGACAAACCTAACGTGTGATGTGAGATCTTAATTCATTTGGGCGAAGTTCCTATATTACGACCATGAGTTCCGGTACTGTCTGAAATCTGCCCCGGGAGTTCCTGAGTGCGGCACTGGCGCCCACCGATGAACTACTCAAGGAGTTCTGAGATTTCCCAGACGTGATCCGTGATTCCAGCTTCCATCGCGGGAGCGACGCGCAAGGTTTGATGTACGCGGCAAAAATTGTACCACGCCGTGTAAAGAGCAACAGCACCTTTTATATGGTCAAGGCTCTTGCTGAAGGCATTCACCAAGCGGGTGAATCGGCGAAGCTGCATTCGCAGAGTCAGGGTGGAGCGCTCGACATGGCTTGTCGGGTAGTGGGGTCTTTCGGCTTGACAAAGTTAGGTCGGGGCGCTCCGGGCGTACAGCACCTCAGCGCGCGCCGATCAGCGCTGCCAGGTCTGAGACCGCCTCACCCTCAAGCTCGTTCGCGGCGTCCTTGAGGTCGAACGCCTCGCGAACGCGCCGCCCAGGGCTGCACACATCACAAAACGCGCAAGGCGAGAGTCACCCGGCCGGGTAACCCGCCAGTGGGTGGACTCCCCCTGCTTGGGGCTGCATTTTGCGCTTGACAGGAGGCTAGGGGCGTGATAGGCTATGCAGGTTGGTCTATGATAAATGCGCCAGCAGACTGCTCCCAGGGGGTTCTAAACCGGGCCGGCGGCGGTGGGGAATCGGCCCAAAGTGCAAAAAAGATACTAAATAGAGGGAACGAACCTAATAACCCATTGAAAACAAAGGAGTTAGAGTTTTCAGGGGTTCAAAACGAACCTAATTTTCGGGGCCAGAAACGCTAATCAAAGCCAAGAAGATGGCCATTAATTGACGATTTGTGGGGCATTGAGTGGAACAAGAAACTGGAAAATCGAAATTCGAAAATCGAAAATGGAAACTGGAAACTGGAAATTGGCAGCCCCATTTTCTCATTCCCAATTTCCATTTTCGAGTTTCGATTTTCGAGTTTCGATTTTTGATTTTTGATTTTCGACTTTCCTCCGGGCGCCAAGCGTCGCAGTTTGTTTGACCAGATGCCTCCGAAATTGCTATATTGGCATAAGACATTTTTGAAATTTGAAAGTAAGTGAGGAATGGCAACCGTTCAAATCACTTTCCCTGACCAGACACTGAAGGAATTCCCGCAAGGGATAACTGCCCTGGAGGTGGCCAAGTCGATCGGGCCACGGCTGGCGGCGGACGCGCTGGCGGCCAAGCTGGACGGGCGCCTGGTGGATCTCGAGACACCGATCGAGCAGGACGCGCCGATCCAGTTCATTACTCCATCCTCGCCCGAGGGCCTGGAGATTTACCGCCATTCGACGGCTCACGTTCTGGCTGCTGCGGTCACAGAACTTTTCCCGGACGCGCATCCGGGAGTGGGTCCGGCCACTGAGACCGGCTTCTATTACGACTTCTACCGCGAGAAGCCCTTCACGGAAGATGATCTCAAAAGAATTGAAGGAAGGATGCGCGAGATCATCAAGGCGAATTACCCGAATGAGTGCGTTCACTTTCCCAAGGAAGAAGGAAAGAAGCTCTTCGCGCAGATGGGCGAGTTCCTGAAGTGCGAGCTCATCGAGGAAAAGGCCGACCCTGTATTCTCAGCCTATCGGACCGGCAAGTTCCTGGACTTTTGCCGTGGGCCGCACATCCCCTCCACGGGGCGCATCAAGGCCGTCAAGCTGCTGAGCGTAGCCGGCGCGCACTGGAAAGGTGATGAGCGCTCGCATCCCATGCAGCGCATTTACGGGACGGCCTTCTTCAGCCAGAAGGGGTTGGACGATTTCCTGGCGCAGCTCGAAGAAGCGAAGCGGCGCGACCACCGGCGGCTGGGAAAAGAACTCGATCTTTTCAGCATCCAGGACGAAGCCGGTCCGGGGCTCGTTTTCTGGCATCCCAAGGGTGGCCTCATCCGCAAGGAAATCGAAGACTTCATGCGGGCGGAACTCCTCCGGCAGGGCTACGACCTGGTGTTCACGCCGCACG
>JBEKME010000119.1:0-19610 GCA_050008675.1 Terriglobia bacterium | reverse complement strand
ACCAGAGCCCGGACCCTGAGTACAGCGAAACGCTGGAGTTGGACCTCGCGGCAGTGACCCCGAGTCTCGCCGGGCCGAAGCGCCCGCAGGACCGCGTCCCGCTTTCGGCCATGAAGAGCGCCTTCCGGCAGGCGCTCGCCGCGCCGGTGAAAGAGCGAGGCTTCGGCCTCTCCCCGGAAGAGGCGGGGCGGGTTGTGACTGTGGCCTTCAACGGAGACCGCGCCAGCCTCAAGCACGGCTCGGTGGTCATCGCCGCCATCACATCCTGCACCAACACCTCGAACCCCTCAGTTATGCTGGGCGCAGGATTGCTGGCGAAGAAGGCCGCCGAGCGGGGGCTTCAAGTTCCTCCTTATGTGAAGACCAGCCTGGCTCCGGGCTCGAAAGTCGTGACCGAATACTTGAAGGCAGCGGGATTGATCGAGCCCCTGGCCGCGCTCCATTTCAACCTGGTGGGCTACGGTTGTACAACCTGCATCGGGAACAGCGGCCCGCTTCCCCCCGAGGTAGCCAAGGCCGTCACGGAGAATCAGCTTGTGGCGGCCGCAGTTCTTTCCGGGAACCGCAACTTCGAAGGACGGGTCCATCCGCAAGTGCGGGCCAACTACCTGGCTTCGCCGCCCCTGGTCGTCGCTTATGCGTTGGCAGGCACCGTCGATATCGACTTAGACAGCGAACCGCTCGGAAAGGACCGCAGCGGCACGCCGGTTTACCTGCGCGATATCTGGCCCTCGCAAGCGGAAGTCGCCCAAGCGATGGAGCGGGCCATCCGCCCGGAGATGTTTCGCGAGTCTTATGCGAACGTCTGGGACGGCAACCCCACCTGGAACGCCATCCCGGTGGCGGGCGGCGCGCTCTACGAGTGGCGGCCGGATTCCACCTACATTCAGGAGCCACCGTTCTTCACGGACCTCAGCCCTGAGCCGCAGCCTGTTGCCGAGATTCGCAGGGCGCGCGTGCTCGCAGTGCTCGGCGACTCCATCACTACGGACCACATTTCGCCGGCCGGCAGCATTCCGGAGGAGAGTCCGGCGGGACGATATCTGATCGAGCACAGTGTGGCGAAGAAGGACTTCAACTCCTATGGCTCGCGCCGGGGCAACGACCGCGTGATGGTGCGCGGGACCTTCGCGAACATCCGCTTGAAGAACCAGCTTGTGGCAGGTATGGAGGGCGGCGTCACAGTTCACTTCCCGGATGGAGAACGCATGTGGATTTACGATGCGGCGATGCGCTACAAGCAGGAAGGCGTGCCGCTGCTGGTCATCGCCGGAAAGGAATACGGTTCCGGCTCTTCCCGCGACTGGGCGGCGAAGGGGACTCTGCTGCTGGGAATCAGGGCCGCGCTGGCGGAGAGCTACGAGCGCATTCACCGCAGTAACCTGGTGGGCATGGGCGTACTGCCGCTCCAGTTCAAGGAAGGCGAGAATGCGGCTTCGCTGGGTCTGACCGGCCAGGAAGTGTTTGATATCGCCGGCCTCGACGACGGCATCAGCCCGCGCTCGCAGGTCACGCTTACGGCCACAAGTCCGGAGGGGTCGCGGCGAAGCTTCGTGGCTGTCGCGCGGCTCGATTCCATCGTCGAGGTTAACTACTATCGTAACGGCGGTATTCTGCCCACCGTGTTGCGAAGCCTTTTAAAGACAGGGGCTGGCGAAATTCTAAATAGTAAATAGTGAATAGTAAATGATGAATTCTGAAAGGCGGATCTAAATCGAGAAAGTGGCAATGGGGGAGGCCGGGCTTGCCCGATGCATTCAGCGGCGAGTTGCGAACTGCGAACGGAGGGGCGCAGGCTCGGGACCCCCTCACCCGGCCCGCCCCGGCTGAAGAAAACGCCGGGGCGGTCCACCCTCTCCCCCAAGGGGGAGAGGGCAGGAGGGGCAGAATGGGGCGTCTGCGGAAGTCACAATTTACTATTTACAATTTACTATTCACCATTCACTATTTACTATTCATAATTTTGACGGAGGATCGCATACCTAATGAGTTCATTTAACGGCGTTCCGGTGCCAAGGGACGGGGCGCGGATTGACTTTGTCAACGACAAGTTTGTAGTTCCCGACAACCCCATCATTCCTTACATTGAGGGTGATGGCACGGGCCGCGACATTTGGAAGGCCTCGCGGTGCGTATTCGACGCGGCCGTCGAGAAAGCCTTCGGCGGCAAGCGCCGGGTTGTGTGGTACGAGGTGTTTGCGGGTGAAAAGGCCTTCAAGCAGTTCGGTGAATGGCTGCCACAAGGAACGCTCGATGCCATCAAGGAGTTCCACATTGCCATCAAAGGTCCGTTGACGACGCCGGTGGGTGGCGGCATCCGCAGCTTGAACGTGGCCCTGCGGCAACTCCTGAACCTCTACGCCTGCTGGCGGCCGGTGAAATACATTCCGGGTGTGCCGTCGCCGGTCAGACATCCGGAGCGCATGAACATCGTCATCTTCCGCGAGAACACGGAAGACGTTTACGCGGGCATCGAGTGGCGCGAGGGATCGGAGCAGGCGAAACGTGTCATCGAGTTTGTGAACACGCTGCTTCGCGAGGATGGGGTGAAGAAGCAGATCCGCCTCGACTCCGGCGTGGGCATCAAACCCATTTCGATTACCGGCACCAAACGGTTAATGCGTCGCGGCCTCCGTTACGCCATCGACCATGGCTTGAAGACCGTGACCCTGGTCCATAAGGGCAATATCATGAAGTTCACCGAAGGGTCGTTCCGCGACTGGGGCTACGAACTGGCCAAGCAGGAGTTCCGCCAGCACATCGTTACGGAGCGCGAGCGCTGGGCGCTCGAGGGCAAGGACAAGAACCCCCAGGCCTCGGTCGAAGCGCTGGCGGCCCTGGTTGAGCCTGGACTCGAAATGGCGACCGAGAGTTTCAAGCAGCAACTTTGCAAGGAAGTGAAGGACTGCCTGGATTCCATCTATTCCAGTCATGGCAAGGGTCAGTGGAAAAACAAGCTGCTGGTGAACGACCGCATCGCCGATTCGATGCTTCAGCAGATTCTGACGCGCGCCGATGAATACCAGATGCTCTGCACGCCCAACCTGAACGGCGATTACCTTTCGGACGCCTGCGCGGCGCAGGTCGGCGGGCTGGGCTTGGCTCCCGGCGCGAACATTGGCGACGGGTTCGGGGTGTTTGAGGCCACCCACGGCACGGCGCCCAAATACGCGGATAAGGACGTGATCAATCCCGGCGCCGTCATCCGCTCCGGCGCGTTAATGTTTGAATTCATCGGCTGGCCCGAAGTTGGCAAGTCGATCGAGGACGCCTTGGCCGCGACTATCGCGCAGCACCGCGTCACATACGACCTGGAGCGGCTTATGATTATGGACGGCATGACCGGCGTTCAGCGGCTAAGCACGAACGCTTTTGCAAGCGCGATGATCGAGAATATGGAGCGTCCCCCGAGGGCGGCGTGAGACCTGCACATGGGGGGTTGATCCCGATGGCTGGTGACTAATGCCGGAGCAGCCGAGAGTATTCGTGAGCTCTACGATTCGTGATTTCAAGGATCTCCGCCTAGCTCTAAAGTTTTGGTTGCAGGAGGCCGGGTTCCAGGTCTTCCTTAGCGAGTGCAACGATTTTCCCGTAGACCCTGGATCGAGCGCGTTCGAGAACTGCCTGGATGTTCTTCGGTCATGCCAGTACGCGATCCTGCTCGTAGGGTATCGTAGGGGAGGTTTTTACGATGAGGCCAAGCGAATCACAGTAACGAGAGCTGAGTACAGGGAGGCGTACGAGAGGCTAAAAGCGGGCAAGCTAAAGCTCGTCGCGTGTGTGCGCGCGGAAGTTGAGGACGACCTTCGTTCGGGGAACACGAGCGAGTTTGACGACTTCGGTTTCACCGAGGAGTTCCTCAGCGAGATAAGAAGGGATGAGGAGGTAAGGGCCGGGGCTAAGGCGGGAGGCCCCTTCCCGAAGGGAAACTGGGTTTTCGGATTTCGGGAATTTCGAGACCTGGCACAGGCGATAAGGGGTTCCTTCCGTATTGGCTCGAGGCTTCAGAGGAGAGCGATTGAAGCCAATCTTCTTTGGGAGTTGGTCTCAAACCTGAAGGAATTGCTAACGAGGGGGCTTGACGGAACCCTTCTGCAGGCGCCGAGCTGCCAAAAGCTACAGCGGGAGCTGGCGCTGACCGGGGATAACGTGTTTACGTCGATCCAAGTCTCGCGGGAACAGGCGGGAAGTCTAAGCATGTCAGCCGTGCTCCTCGGGGGTCTTGGCTTCGACCGAATCTCAACGACCGCACTGGATGAAGCTATCAATTCGGGTGAATTCCTCGAGTACGAACTCCAAGAGGACCAGTTCGTTGTTGGAGAACTTCAGACCATGTTCCTCGAATTACGAAGGGAGATCCTCGCGCTAAAAAGGGAGCGCACCGAATTCGATCGTGAGGATGCCCAACTTAAGATTCTGGAGCTGTCGAGGAGTGTTACCCGCACGGTGGCCGGCAGATACATCTGTCAACTTTTCTCTCTGGCGAACCGCCTGCACAACGTCCTCGCACGCACAGCAGCTTTGGCAGCGTACTTTAGCGGCATTACAGATGGCGTGGCTCCCGTGCGGCTCGCGCCAGAGACTCCGCTAGTGGACCAAGTGGATGGGTTGGCAGCGGAGAGGGTCACAGACCAAGATGTCGAAACGTGGCTTCGGCGTACGTTTGGTGAGGAGGAATCGTGATTCGCAAAAAAGTGACTGTGGTTGGTTCAGGTAATGTTGGTGCAGAGGTGGCTCAGCGCCTCGTGGACAAGCAAATGGCGGATGTGGTTCTGATTGACATCCTCGAGGGCATCCCGCAGGGCAAGGCTTTGGACATGCTCGAATCGGGGCCTATCGAGGGTTACGACGTTAAGATCAGGGGGACGAACGATTACGCGGACACGGCGAACTCGGACTTGGTGGTGATAACGGCGGGCTTTGCGCGCAAGCCCGGCATGAGCCGCGACGACCTGCTGAGAAAGAACTATGAGATCGTCAAGGGAGTCACCGAGAAGGTGGCCAAGTACTCACCGGAGGCCATCCTGATCGTGGTGACCAACCCGCTGGACGCTATGGTGCAGACGGCGTTCAAGGTGAGCGGATTTCCAAAGAACCGCGTGCTCGGCATGGCAGGCGTTCTGGATACGGCCCGCTACCGGACCTTCATCGCGGAAGCCTTGAACGTCTCGGTCCGGGACGTGCAGGGGTTCGTTCTGGGCGGCCACGGTAACACCATGGTGCCCGTGCCGCGTTATACGAGCGTGGCGGGAATCCCGGTGGAGGATTTAATGCCCCGGGAACAGCTCGAAGCCATCATTAAGCGCACCCGTGACGGCGGAGCCGAAGTTGTGAATCTCCTCAAAACCGGAAGCGCCTTTTACGCGCCTTCCTCCGCCGTGGTGGAGATGATTGACGCCATCTTCGCGGATCGCAAAAGAATTCTGCCTTGCACCGCTTACCTCGAAGGCGAGTACGGTATCCACGGCGTGTTCGTGGGAGTGCTGGTGAAGCTGGGCGTGCGCGGCATCGAGCAGATTGTGGAAATCAAACTGATGCCGGAAGAACATGCGGCGCTTCAAAAATCCGCCGCCGCGGTGAAGGAGTTGGTGGAGATTATCGGGGTGTGACGCGGGCGAAGCCAGAAGTCAGAAGTCAGAAGTCAGGAGTCAGAAGTCAGAAGGCGAGGCAGATAAGGTGGACCTCGGGACCTCCTGCAATGCCAATTCGTTGGGCGGCTATCCGATGTCAGGGTGCGGCTTCCGGCCCTCTCCCCCTTGGGGGAGAGGGTGGACCGCCGCCGGCGTTTTCTTCAGCCGGGGCGGGCCGGGTGAGGGGGTCGCTCGTTGCCTCGAGGTCGTGCCCTGCTTTGGAGAGCCATGCGGCGCAATTAGAATGATGGCCGTTCATAGAGCACTTTCCCCTCGGCCTCAATCACCGAGACTAAGGTTCCATTAATCTTTCGCAGTCTTTGGACTTCCTCAGGTGTGAAGACAACGACGTCGAGGGACCAGGGACGCAATCCGAAAATAGAACTCACCTCAACGGCACGCTCGGGCGGGCGCGCCTGGGTTTCCATCTCAATGAACAGGTCCAGGTCGCTTTCGGAAGTGGCTTCACCTCGCGCTTGGCTTCCGAAGAGAATAATGCGCCGCGGATGGAATCGCTCCACGATTTTCCGAGTGACTTGTTCCAGCAGCTCTGGATCGTTCATGTGCAGGATCTATAATACAGCAATCCCGGCGAACCCGCTGCGGCTTGCTGCACTGGTGACTGCGGTCTTGACTTTCGCAAACGGACTTGATACTTCTGAATTGAATGTTTCTCGGGTGTCGGGATTAAGAGGTGGAATCGAATGTCGAAGCTTAAGGAGCGCTACGTAGTGGACGAGCAAGGACAGCGGATCAGCGTTGTCCTGGACATCGCTGATTACCAAGAACTACTCGACGAGTTGGAAGAACTTGAATCCATCCGCGCCTATGACGCCGCAAAGGCATCCAAGGACCAAGCCGTTCCGTTCGAGCAGGCCATCGCTGAGATCGAGTCGGACCGCAAGTGAACTACACAGTGCTCATCCTGCGCCGAGCACAAAAAGAGCTGGCGCAGTTTTCCCCTCAATCCTACGCGCGCGTCCGTGACGCAATTCGTGCTCTGGCCCGGGATCCCCGGCCACAGCGGACCATCAAGCTGACCGGTCGCGAAGGATGGCGCGTGCGTGTTGGAGACTACCGGGTGGTGTACGAAATCGACGACCGACAACGCACCGTTACGGTTCTTCATGTCGGCCATCGGCGCGAGGTCTACCGTTGAACTCGGTCGCGGCGAGGTGTTCTGAATGGCACAGTCAGTAGCTCTCCTACGGCACATCTACGATCTTCACTGCATTGATCACCACGGGCGTTTTGGGCCGGTCGTTCCGCTCGCGTGCGACAGCGGCGATTTTCTCGATGATGTCCTGGCCTTTCACGACTTGACCGAAGATGGTGTGGTGGTTATTCAGCCAAGCTGTGGGCGCAAGCGTTATGAAGAATTGGCTGCCGTTCGTGCCCGGACCGGCATTGGCCATGGCCAGCTTGCCCGGCTTATCAAACCCCACACCCTTGGCAAATTCATCTTTGAACTGATAACCGGGGCCACCCGTGCCCGTCCCGAGCGGGCAGCCGCCTTGGATCATGAATTCGGGTATGACGCGATGGAAGGTCAGTCCATCGTAGAAGAGGCGCTTGGCGGGCTTGCGCGTCTTCGGGTCAATGAACTCTTTCGTTCCCGTCGCGAGACCCACAAAATTCTCCACCGTTTGCGGGGCGTGTTGCGGGAACAGTTCGCAGGTAATCTCGCCCAGGCTGGTCGCGAAGATTGCGTATTTGCCCGGTCTTAGATCGGTCATTGGGGGTTCCTTGTAGAGGCAAGAGTCGAGAGTCAAAAGTCGAGCTAGAAGTTCGAAAATCGAAAATAGAAAATCGAAAACAGAAAGAGCGCTGCCGGGCGTGGGTTTCCAACTGCTCCCGCCCGAGAAAACTGGCCCTCCCCTGACTGACCACTGACTACTGACAACTGACTACTGAACTACGACGGCCGTCTTGATGCTATCCAGCCGCGGGAAGCTTTTGTCGAGATAGGCTTTCCCTTCGTTTGTAAGTCGACTCTGGTCGGGACCTTTGCCTCCAGGCGCGCCCTCCCCGTAACCGCTGTAGAACTTTCGGACCACGTTCATGCCTTCGACGACTTTGCCAAAGGGTGCAAAGCCCTGGCTGTCGAGGCTCTGGTTGCTGCCGTAATTGATGAATACTTGGGTGGTGCGGGTGTTAGGGCCGGCGGTGGCGAAAGTCAGGTAGCCTTCCAGGTTACTCTGGGTGACGGGATCGTCCTTGATGTTGGCGGAGGCCCATACCCGAGAAATCTCGGGGTTGGCGCTGAGGCCGAATTGCGCCATGAAGCCCGGCAGCACGCGGAAGAAGGCGGCGCCGTCGTAGAAATGGTTCTTCACGAGGTTGTAGAAACGATCCGCGCCCAGCGGTGACCAGGAGCGCCTGACCTCCACCACGAAGTCTCCCTTGGTGGTTGTAAACTTCGCCTTGAAAGTGGCAGGAGCTTGCTCGTTAAGAGAGGAGGGTTCCAGCAGCGAGGGTCTTGCCGCGGCGCGCTGCGATGTTGGCTTTGCGGCACTCTCAGATGTCGAGGTCTGGCCGCAAAGAATTCCAGTGATAAGCATCATCGCGAAAAATGTGGTCAGCAGGTTTTTCATCATCATCTCCATGTCTCCGAAGTTCTAGTTTGGGGATCGCATCTCACGACCCACGCGTTCCACTTGTCGCATGACGCGCAGGAGGTTGCCGCCCAGAATCTTTTTCAAATCCTCTTCGCTGTATCCCCGCCGCGCCAGTTCGCGCACCAAGTCAGGAAGTTTTGAGACATCCTCCATGCCCTTGGGGGCCGAATCAATACCGTCGAAATCCGATCCCAGGCCGACGTGGTCGATGCCGGCGACCTGCACGGCGTGGTCAATGTGGTCGGCGATGGTAGTGTAACTGGGCGCGGGGAATTGGGATGCGTAGCGCGCCCAAATGTTCCGAGATTCCTCGGCCAGCCGTTTACGGTCGTTCGCGTACTGCTTTTCTGCGGCGGACTCATCGGCGTGGATTTGCGGGGCAACTTTCTTGTACGCCGCGGCGAAATCGGGGCTTAGAAAGCCGGGGTAAAAGTTGATGTCCATGACGCCGCCGTTCTTGGCCAGAGCGCGGATCATATCGTCCGTCATATTGCGCGGAACATCGCAAAGGGCGCGGCAGGAAGAATGGGAGGCGATGACAGGCGCTTTGGTGGCGGCCAGCGTGTCGTAAAAGGTCTTGTCGGACACGTGGGAGATATCCACCATCATTCCCAGGCGGTTCATGCGCTCCACCACTTGCTTCCCAAAATTCGTCAGGCCGTTCCATTTGGGCTTGTCGCCGGAGGAATCCGCCCACTCTGTATTAGCGGTGTGGGTCAGGGTCATATAACGAACGCCCAGGCGGTAGTAGATGTCCAGCGCGCGGAGGTCGTCCTGGATGATGTGGCCCCCCTCGACTCCCATCAAGATGGCGAACTTTCCCTGGAGATGAAGGCGCACGATTTCGTCTGCCGTCGTGGCCATGCCGAGGACGTCGGAGTGGCGTCCGGCCTGCTCGTACACGACGTCAATCAAATCGAGCGCGCGGTGAATGAGCTCTTGCTTCGGCCACCCCACGTCCACCCAAATGGAGAAGAACTCCGCGCCGAGATGCCCCTGCCGCATCTTCGGGACACTGATCATGAAAGGGCTGTCCGGCTGGGCGAGGTCGTAGCCCTCATCCAGCATCATCTGCGGGGTGTCCGCATGGGTATCGATGATGATGGCTTGCAGGAGAACCTTCTCAGCAGTCTTCTCGGCCTCGGCCGGCGGGCGCTGGGATGAAAATAAGGGGCCCGCCGCCAAGCCACAAACAAACAAGATTTCAAGCAGGCGTCGTGACTTTTGCATAGTGGATGCCTTTGCCACTCCCGAGTCTGTGATTATCAGAAGTCGTGATGGGGTTTGTCAAACGTATTCTGGTAGGCGGTAGGTAGTAGGTGGTAGAATGATTGCCATTCTGTTCGGGCAGGCGGCACCTATGGCGAATACTCTTCCACGTCTCATCGTTCGTGACACGTTTGGGAACCAGCGCGAAGTCGAAATCGTTCGCACACCTTTTACCATGGGCAGGCAGAGCGACAGCGACTTGGTGTTGCTGGACAGCAGAATCTCGCGTCGTCACGCTCAAATTGTTAAGACAGATAGCGGCTACCTTATTGAAGATATGGGGAGCCGGCACGGGACTGCCGTGAACAATGAACGGATCAGTTCCTGCCAACTGAAGTCAGGTGATCTCATCAATTTAGGTGTGGCGGATTCCTACACGCTTTCGTTCGTGTTGGACCAAGCGGTGCTGCCGGAACTGCTGGAAAAGCTGGAGAAGGCTGCGGCGGGTCCGGCGCCGCAGCTTCAGCATCTCGGGTTGCTCCTCCGAATGGCCCAGATGATGCACCGGGCCCCGGCCCTCGAGGAAGTCCTGGTGGCTCTGGTGGATTCGGCGTTACAACTGACCAACGCGGAGCGCGGGCTGCTGTTCCTCCTCGAGGCGGATGGAAACCTCCACCTGAAGCTTGCTCGGGGAGCAGGCGGCGTTTACCTGGGACGCGACGTCACAGACTACTCCCGTGCCGTGGTGGAGCGGGTGGCGGCCTCGGGCCAGGAAGAAGTGATCCTGGAAGACCAGATGACCGGCCGCACGGCTCAGGAGACCAGGATCATCCGTGCCGAAGTGCGCGGCATTGTTGCAGTCCCTTTACAGAAGCTGCCGGTTTCTGAAACACAGGGTGAGACTATCCAATTCTCGGCGCCCGAACTGCTCGGCGTCATTTATCTTGATACGCGCTCGCACCCCACCGCGGTGACGGGGCTCGACCGCGAGGTGCTGCAAACGCTCGCCGTGGAAGGCGCCACGGTCATCGAGAACGCCCGCCTGTTGCGCATTGCCCAAGAGCAGGAGCGCATCCAGCACGAGATGTTCCTTGCCCGCAACATCCAGCAGGGGCTTTTGCCACGCCGCTTCCCGACGTGCGACTACTTCCAGGTTTGCGCCACCACCATGCCGACCGAACAAGTGGGCGGAGACTACTACGACGTGGTGCACCTGCCCGCCGAGCGGTATGGATTCATCGTGGCGGACGTCTCGGGTAAGGGCCTTCCCGCCGCCATGCTGGCGGCCAACCTGCAGGGAGCCTTCGCCGCGGTGGCAGCCGGCGATCCGGACCTTGCTCTCTTGTTTGGACGCGTGAACGATTTCCTTTGCGAGCGCACACCTCCGGAGATGTTCGCCACCATACTCTACGGTGTCCTGGACCGTCTCGGCAGGTTTCAGTTCGTCAACGCCGGGCACGTTCCGCCTCTGATTATCCGCGCCAGCGGCGGGGTTGACCGTTTGAGTTCCTCGAACTTCCCCGTGGGATTGTTTGCTGGCACGACGTTTGAAGTCGCCGGCGCACAAATGCTAAGCGGCGACGTTTTGTTGATTTGCTCGGATGGTGTCACCGAGGCGCGCGCCGCCGATGAAGAGCTGTTCGGAGAAGCCACGTTGCAGACTTTTCTGGAGGGTTGTTCAGGCCTGACTGCGGATGAAATCTGCCGCCGTGTGGTGGGCGAGGTGCACGAATTTGTTGGTAATTCTCCGCAAGCGGATGACCTCACGCTCATCGTAGTGCGGTTTGGTCCCTAACTGGAAACCAGAAATTGGAAACTGGAAATTGGAAACTGGGAATAACCGGGGTTCCGATGAAGGGCATGGGGATGTCATTCTGATTCCGCCTTGCGGGAGAACCCGCCGCGGCGGGAGGGCATTTTTGAAATCGCTAACTTAGGAGAAGAGCTTCTGCAGCTTCTGAAGGTTGAGCGCTTCCAGCGTTTGGACTACGAGGTCGGCTTGCGTACGGGCGCGCAATTCTTGCGCAGGAAAAGTGGAAGCAACGGCCACGCATTTCATGCCGGCACGCTTGGCTGCTTCAATCCCCACGAACGAGTCCTCGATGACCACGCAGTCGGAAGGTACGAGCCCCAGCTTATGGGCGGTTTTCTCGAAGATTTCGGGATGCGGCTTGGCTTGCGTGACTCCGTCCCCGCTCAGGATAACGTGGAAATAGGCGCGCAGCTTCAGCGCGTCAATAATGAAATTCACGTTCTTACTCATAGCCGAGGACGCCACGGCCATGAGGACGCCATTGTCTCGACATTCAGCAATCAGCCGTTCGACTCCCGGAAAGGGCTTGGCGTGTGGAGCGAAAGCCCCTCGGAATCTCGCCTCGAGTTCTTCGCTGAGCCGTCGTCGGTCCTCTGCTGTGATGCGCGCTCCGAAGAAATGGCCGAGGGTGGGATCATTGGGTGGTCCGAGCACCTGTTTGGGTAGCGCCATCCGGTCAAACGGGATGCCATGTTCGGCCAAAAGCGCTTCCCACTTCTGAACGTGAAAGGGGTTGCTGTCCACGAGCACGCCGTCCATGTCGAAAATCACCGCGGCGGGAAGGAATGAGTTGGGGTTCATGTTTCTCCAAAGGCAAAGGGTAGAAGTCAGTGGTCAGTTGCCACTTGACGCCACTCAGCGCATACCCTCGCCTGCCACGTGAAACCTGACTCCTGGCACGTGCTCTTCTGCTTTCCTGCTTGTCACTGCTTTTCCGGCCCCTGACACCTGACACCCGACACCTGGCACCTGCTCTTCGCTCGTCACTGCCCTTCCGGCAGTGGCCGCAGGCTTTCGAGAAGCTTTTCCGGTGGCAGGGTGTTCAGGATGTCCTCCTTACGCATCCAGCCGCGCCGCGCCGTCACCACCCCATAGTGCATCAGTTGGAATTGGTCGGGGCTGTGCGCGTCGGTGGAAATGATGACTTTCATTCCCCGATCTCGCGCCAGCTTCAGGTGCCGGTCGCAGAGATCGAGGCGTTCCGGGTGGCCGTTCGATTCCAGGATAACGCCGTATTCCTTAGCTGCCGCAAAGACCTTTTCAAGGTCGAAAACGAACGGGTCGCGCTTCAGAATCTGGCGACCTGTGGGGTGTCCGAGGATTCTGACGTAGGGATTGGCGAGAGCTTTCAGTAGGCGGCCTGTCATTTCCTGGCCGGGCATGTTCATGCGGGAATGGACGCTCACCAATATGATGTCGAATTGCTTCAGGATTTCATCCGCATAATCGAGACTGCCATCGCCCAGGATGTCAACCTCTGCGCCTGCCCAGATTTCGATGCCCTTGACTTTCTTGCGCGCCGCTTTGATGCGGCGGATGTTCTCCCCGGCGCGTTTTTCGTCCAGGCCATTCGCGATGGTTACGGCCTTCGAATGGTCCGTGATGAGGATATATTCATAGCCGAGCTTTTTGGCGGCTTCCGCCATCTCCTCCACGCTGGCCTTGCCATCCGAGGCGGTGGTATGCATATGCAAGTCACCCTTGATGTCCTCCAGTTCCACCAGCTTGGGGAGCTCACCTTTTTCCGCCGCTTCGATCTCGCCCAGGTTTTCGCGCAACTCCGGGGGAATCCACGGCAGGTCCAGCTTGGCGTAGATTTCTTCCTCGGTTCGGCTGGCCAGCACTTCTTCCCCTTTGAACAGGCCATATTCGCTTAGCTTCCATCCTCGTTTTTTCGCGCGCTCGCGCAGCGCCACGTTGTGTCCCTTTGAACCGGTGAAGTATTGCAGGGCGGCGCCGTAAGATTCGCGGTCGAGCAGGCGGACGTCAACCTGCAGGTCGTTCTGGAGCTTCACGCTCACTTTGTCTTCGCCTTTTGCCAGCAACTGGGCGACCCCCGGGAATTTGGCAAAGTGGTCCGCGATGCCGGGGTGGTCATGGCCTATGACGAGCAGGTCAAGATCCCCCACGGTTTCACACCCGCGCCGGAGTGAGCCGGCGGGTGTCACTTCCTCCACTCCCTCAAACTCCTCAAGGTAGCGGGTGAGCTGTTGCGCGGTTTCATAGGCCGTGTCCAGCCGGAAGCGTCCGGCGGCTCGCCGGTAAACTTCGAGGGCTTTCAGGATGTTCTCCTCGGACTTAACGCTCATGCCCGGAAGGTTCCGCAAGCGGCCCGCTTGGGCGGCGGCCTCCAAGTCGTCAATGCTCTTGATGCCAGCTTGCTTGTAAAATAAACGCACTTTTTGGGGACCGACGGTTTGCAATTGTAAGAGTTCGAGCAGGCTTGCCGGCACTTTTGCCAGTTGCTCCTGATGGTACTTGCTTTTCCCGGTCTCGACCAACTCGATGATTTTCTTTGCCAGGTCTTCGCCAATCCCTGGGATGTCGGTCAGTTTCCGGTTGGGGTCGCGAGCGATGTCTTCCAGCCGCTCAGGGAGACCTTCGATCGCGCGTTTGGCACGATCATAGGCAGCGGCCTTGAAAGTCCATTTGGGGTCGTCCTGGATGATCTTCATCAAGTTCGAGATTTCTTCAAAGACGGCGGCGATTTCGCGGTTTTCCATGTTTGCCTCCGGTACGAGCCAGCGCTACCGATAGTTTACTGCGAAAGTGCGAAAAGGAGCGGTGGCTGTTTGAATTGTCGCCGGGTTGCAATGAAGCCGGCGTATTACCTACGCGACCGTCTAGCGCGAGCGTTCCCGAGCCTCTTCAAGATTATCAGCAAATTCTTTCACAGGATGGTAATGAGCTCTGAGATAGGCGCGGAGAGGGGCTAATGAACTACCGTCCGCGCCCCGGGTACGAGGAACGTCCAGCCATGCGGACCACATCACGAATCGCACTTGGTACTTTTCCAGCATTGCAATGACGTTCTGCACCTGCTCAGGCCGGGTGTAACTGCTCTCCGTAACAAAGGACACTTCGGTTGGATTTCGCAAATCCAGCAGAAAATACTGATCACAATCGTCAGCTTGGAAGTAGAAGTCCCCCGGGTGTGTTCGATTGAGTATCCAACGGTATTTTTCGAAGCGGTCCGGATCGAGGAGAGCCGCGCGCCCCGTTGGCGACTGGAGATATCCCCTCCGACCCGTTTGCACAATAACCGACTGGGCCACCAAAACCACCAGTGCGTAAGCCGCGATAAAATAGGTGACCGCCCGGGGAAGCTTTGGGGAGGATTTGATCAACCACACAAACACAATCAGCCCAGTCGGGGCGACGGAAATCAATCTGAACCACACCGGGGAGAACGCGATGCCGAGGAATAAGAAAATCCCAAGGGTATTGACGAGCATTAGGCGATCCCACGGCTCGTCGGGATGCGCTCTCGCCAGCCGGTGGTACCGCACCAAAAACAAGACATACACGAGCGGCAGCAGAGCGTGGATGAAAAGCCAGACCAGCAAAGCCGGTGCCTCCAGCAAGAGAGGGAAGGACGGCGGATCCGCCATGTAGACGTCAGGCGTTCCCCAGTACCATTTGGACCAGTACTTCATCAAGAAGACAACCGTGCAGGCGATGAAGCGTCCGAGGCCAACCTTCCAAACAAGGTAAGCGACGGGCGGCAAGGTTGTGGCGAAGAACGGTACGAACAAATACATTTCAGCCTTGACCAGCCAACCCCAGCCCTGCTTTTTGGCGCGACATTCCCAGAGCAAAAACGTGGCGAAGCCCAAAATTGCTATCACACCCCGGGACTGAGTGAACAAGGTGGCAAGGCCACAGAGCGCCCCGGCTGCCCCCAATCGAGCCGGGCTTCTTTTCGCAATCAATACGGCGATGGCCCCCATGCATGCGATGGTGCTGAACCAATGGTGGGTGGGGTCGGGCTCCGTGACAAACCCAAAAGCTAGAAAAAGCAGGCTAGGTAGATAGACATACGCCCCGCTCAATAGGTGTCTGGAGACAATGACGGACAACCATGCCAAACTTATTCCCAGCAGGATCCACGTGGCACTGGGAATCCAAGCCCGGACCCCGAACAATTTGAAAAGTAGCAGATAAAACACCTGGGTGCCTGGAAGCGTAAATTGGAAAAAGTCTCGATACATCACCTGCCCCTCGAGCATCTTCACGGCTTCCAACAGGTAGATGGGTGCGGTATCTCCCTGGTAGATAGGAGTAGACGGCGGGATGAAGGAGTCGAGGTAAAGACAGCCAATCCCCCCGAAGAATAGAAGGGGGCCAAGCCGGCTCAGCAGAGTTTGGAAAGGGGCTTTCGTGATTGCGAAATTCTCCTTACGGAATGTTCCGGCCCTAGTTACAATGCCGCTAGAGCCATAGCCGACCCGCTGCTTGCAGTTCAACTGGGATGGTCGCCCCCGGCACGAAGTCAAATTGCGCATATTAGGCGAGACGCAGAAACTATTCAATCAGAATGTGTTTTTGCGCCCAGTTACGCCGCTTCCGAAATCCTTAAGAATGTAGCCCCATTAGAATTAAGCAGTTACTCGAATTGAGCAAGTGTTCCTTTTTGCCACATGCGATGTTAGAATCACAGCTTGGCAAACCTACCATGACTCAATCGCGTTTTGGCCTCCAAACCAAGATTATCATTATATTCACCGTTGCGGTTGTCTCCGTTGTCGGGGTCTCAACTTACATTGCGATGCTCCTAACCCAGGAACTAGTTGAGGATGAGGTCTTCAGCAAGACATTGGCCCAGGCAAGAGCTACAGCCCACCAGTTGGTCAACGAAGACGCGCTTCAGGACGCCGGGAAACTTCAACGAGTCTTGAAGCAAATGCAGCGCGACCTGCCGGGCGTACGCCAAGCGGATGTTTACGTGCACGGCTCACCGCACCGTCTCGAGGCAACGACATCACCTCAGGGAGAACACCTGGAGTTGGACAATATCCCCGGTATCGAGCATTACCCCGAGTTCGTGCGACCGGACGATGAGTCCCTCGCGATTGAAACCAACAATGGCAAGTTCTGGGTTATGGGGGTGACGATCCTTTCCGAGGGTAAGCCGGTGGGTTGTCTGAATCTGAAGGTCTCTAAGTCGCAAACCAGTATAGTGACCCGCCAGTTGGTGATCCGCAACCTGCTGGTGATGTTGGCGAGCTTGGTGGTGGTCATTCTGGCCGTTCACATCTTCTTCTTGCGGGCGGTAAGGGCTCCAGTGAAGGACATGATTCGGGTCATGGAAGGAGCGGAAAAGGGACAGCTCAACGTCCGGGCTAGCCTGCGAAGCTTGGATGAGATTGGTATGCTCGCGGCGCACCTGAACCGGATGCTGCGCCGGATTGAGAATTTCAATACCGAATTAGAATGCAAAGTTCAGGAAGCCACAGCGGGGCTGGCACAGGCCAATGAAGAGTTGCGGCGTATCAACGAGGAGCTTTTCGAGACCCAGAAGAAGCTGGCGCGCTCGGAGCGATTGGCCATCGCCGGCCAGCTTGCCGCCAGCCTGGCCCACGAAATCGGGACGCCCCTTAATTCCATATCCGGGCACGTGCAGTTGCTCGCGCGCCGAAAAGATGCTGACCCATCCACAAGCCGGCGGCTGCAGATCATCGAAAAGCAAATTGACAATATTGTGCGGACCGTCCAGCAACTGCTTTCCTGGAGCCGCAAGTTTGAATTGAAAATCGAGCTGGTGGACCTGCGGCGTGTAGTGGAGGAGGCGGTGCTTCTTTCCTCCCCCGCTTTGCAACTTAGGAAGATCAACGTCAAGCTGGGCCTTGCGAAGGATTGTCCGAAGATTTACGGTGACGGCGGGTATTTGCGGCAAGTTCTCTTAAACCTCATCAATAACAGTATGGATGCGATGCCGCGGGGAGGCGAACTGCGGATTGAAACGCGGCTGGCGAATGGAGAGGCGCGGGGAGTTGCCGTGCGTGTAACGGACAATGGGGCGGGCATGTCGCCGGATACCATGGCCCATGTATTCGACCCCATGTTCACAACCAAACGGATGGGGACAGGAACCGGCCTGGGCCTTGCAATTTGCGACCAGATCATTCGCCAGCATGGCGGAACCATTGACGTGGAAAGCGAGCCTGGGCAAGGAACTACCTTTACGTTGGTTTTGCCCGTCGATTGCCGCGAGAAGGTAGAGGCAGTCGGCGTGGTAGTAGGATCGGCAATAGTAAAGGGTGAAGGGTAAAGGGTAAAGGATGCAGTGGGGGTAGGTGGTGGGGAAGAACGGTATGTGGTAGGTGGTAGATCGTAGGTGGGGAGGAACGGCGTGTTGTAGGTAGCAGGCACGTGGGGATGGATGTTCCTCCCCACCTACCATCTACCACCTACCGTTTCTGTTTTGGCTTTGCCGTGTGAGGCACAGGGTAGGCAGAAGGCAGGCACGTGGGGATGGATGTTCCTCCACACCTACCACGCACCACACGCCGTTCTTCCCCACCTACCGCCTACCATCTACCACCTACCTTTCCGGAGGTGTGGGGAATTTGGAGACCACAAAGATTGAAAGAGCGGACGAGGCTTCGAAGCAGGCGGGCGCCAATATCCTGGTGGTGGATGATGACGCCGAGACACTGGAACTGCTGCGGGAGATCCTGGGCGAGGAGGGCTACCGCGTGGTCACCTCTTCCAGCGGCGAGGAGGCCCTCGAGGTTGGCAAGCAGGAACTGTTCGACGTCATTATCAGCGACATGAGGCTGGGGACGAGTCTGAACGGACTTGACGTGTTGCGCACCTACAAGACGATCCAACCGGAGTCCGAAGTCATCCTGATCACCGCCTTCGGAAGCATGGAAACCGCCATCGAAGCGGTCAAGGCAGGAGCCTTTGACTATATTTCGAAACCCTTCAAGATTGATGAAGTCTTATTGCAGGTCAGCCGCGCCCTGGGCAACCGGAAGCTGATCCGTGAAAACCGCAACCTAAAGCGCCAACTTGGGAGCCAGGGACAACTATCGAGCCTCATAGGCCGAAGCCCCAAGATGCTCGAAGTCTACAAGAGGATTGCCGTGGTGGCCGACTCGCGTTCTACGGTTCTGATTTGCGGAGAGAGCGGGACGGGCAAGGAACTTGTAGCGCGCGCCATTCACGGAAACGGGCCGCGAGCGGGGCAACTTTTTTATCCTGTTAACTGCGGCGGCCTGACGGAATCACTGCTCGAGACGGAACTCTTTGGGCATGTGCGTGGCTCATTTACGGGGGCCATCGAGAACAAACGGGGCATCTTCGAGGAGGCCAGTGGCGGCACCGTCTTCCTCGACGAGGTCAGCGAGATGAGTCCCGCCCTTCAGGTGAAAGTCCTTAGGACCCTCGAGGACCAGGAGGTGCGGCGCATCGGCAGCAACCAGGTGATCAAGCTGGATGTTCGCATCATCGCCGCCAGCAACCGCAACCTGGCTGCACTTGTGGAGGAAGGCAAATTCAGGCAGGACCTTTATTACAGATTGCGGGTGATCGAAATTGACCTTCCCCCCCTGCGCGCGCGCCTGGAAGATATCCCCTTGCTGGTTGAGCACTTCCTGAAGAAGTTCGGAGGCGAGCGGGGAAGGGAATTCTCGATTTCTCCTTATACGCTTTCCGCTTTGATGAGCTATGAATGGCCAGGGAATGTCCGCGAGCTCGAGAATGCCTTGGAGTCGGCAGCGGCGCTGACGCGCACCGGCTTCATTGCGCCGGAAAATCTGCCTCCCAAGGTGAGCGGGAACTCGCGTGAGGACAATCGCTTGGTGAGCTTCTTCGCGGACTTGCCTTCCCTTGACGAGATGGAAAAGCGCTATCTGACGCATGTATTGAAGGTAACCGGCGGTAACAAGGTTAGAACCGCTTCGATTCTTGGAATCAATCGGCGAACCCTGTACAGGAAGATTGAGGAGTACAAGATCAGGGGATAATGCAGGGAACAGGGAATAGGGAACAGGGAATAGGGAACAGGGAATAGGGAACAGGGAATAGGGAATAGGGAATAGGGAATAGGGAATAGGGAACAGAGGGGACACGGGGGACATTAGGCGAAAAGCTGTTCTCTGTTCCTCTGCCCTGCAACCTGTTCCCTGTTCCCTCTTCCCTGTCTCCTGTTCCCTGGAATTAAGGTATCCTGGGTGTGGGCTTAACGCACTGAAGTGAGGAAAACCGCCCTCTGAAGGTGTGAAAGAATTGGGAAAGGCGAGGTTCTACTCTCCCGCAGAAGGACCGTTTTGCGGGTGTTATCGACCCCGGCTGAGATTGATTATGGCCACGACATTGGATTACCTTTCCTGG
>JBEKME010000118.1:0-19892 GCA_050008675.1 Terriglobia bacterium | reverse complement strand
CGCCGGAAGTGCGGTCAGAGGCTAATATATCATAGCTGTATAGCTAAGACAAGAAAATTTCTTAATTTTTTCGATTTTCTTGATTTTTTCACAGCTTCAAACCGTCGGGACGTATGCGCCACCCGCGTAGAACCTCCGTTCACAATTCATAATTCATAGTTGCTCTTGCCCTTCAACCGCTCTTCAATGATTCAATTGAGATTGCCCCATTGATCCATTGAATCATTGATTCATTGAAAAAAAACGAGGCAAGTCTGCTCTTCAATGACCCGATGACCCAATGACCCAATGACCCGATGACCCAATGATTCAATGACCCAATGAATCAACGAGTCAATTGAAGAAGTCCTGGGCTACGCATGTTGACACATTGTCTCTTGACAACGCCTCCCCTCTGTGGTAGCCTATTAATGTGTATAGCCTGACCCGCGGGGAAGTCCTTTCCCCGCTATCCCAACATTCCGTCCCAGGAGGAACTATGTCCTTACGCAAATCACCCGAACTTACGCCCGCGCTGCTCGCCGCCGCGCGCCAGAATGCCCAGCATTCCACTGGACCGCGCAGCACCGCCGCCAAGCAGAACTCCAAGCTCAATGCCCTGAAGCACGGCATATACGTCAGGGACGAAAATCAGCGCCAAGCCATGCTGGCGCTGGGCGAAGACCCGGAACAATTCCAAACCCTCACCGAGGAACTCATGAGCGCCTTCGGTCCCGGCGACGCGCTCTGGGAGAAGCAGGTCGAGGACTTGACCTGGCTCTACTCGCGCCGCGAAAGGCTCGAGCGGGCGCAAGCGGGCGTGATGCGGCGCGCCTTGCAGGGGACCGACGACTGGCAACACCGTCGCCAGCAGGAGATGGCTCGTGTCACCTTCGACGCCTCCCAGCACGAGATACTTGATGTCGATCTGCCGGAGTCTACAGATCGAGGGGTGGCGCTGAGAAAGACTCTTTCTTATCTCGAGCTCGTGCGGGAGGAGATCAACCAGCGCACCTTCCGGGAGCGCCAGTACGCCGTATTGGAATCTTTTTACAGAGGTATGATGGGGTGGCGGCCGGGGCTGATTTTCAGTCTGCTGCACCGTTTCAGTGACCCTCTGCACCTGCGCGAGCAACAAGAGGAGGACGAGGAATACCGGCAGTTCCTGCTCAAAGAAGGCGCCGACTGCGTGCCGCCGGGCGAGCCCGAGCGCCAGGAACTTCTCCGTCTGCTCGAAGAGGAAATCGCCAGCCTGCGGGAAGAATTCGCCTATGCGGAAAAGGCGAATGAGGAGAGGGCGGCGATCGAACGGGACGCCTGCCTTGCACCGGAGGGGGAGACGTGGAGCATGATGCTGCGCCAGGAAGCCGCCCTGGACCACTCCATTGATCCCGCAGGCGCGGGATGAGGATACTGCTGAGGCTACGGAAGGAATCTACCAATCTCCCGGTCGCTCCTGCTGGCCAGGACGATGGCGGGAGGATGGAGAACATCGAGGACGTCCCCGACAGGGACATTGTGTCCGCGAACTCGCGGGGTGTGGAAACAGTCGAGAGCTTAAAAATGAACGAACGACGCGGGAATGTTGTTGAAAACAAAGGACCGGCTTCCCACAGACAGGGACGAACCGGGAACGTTGTAGAAAACGAGGGGAGTAGGTGGTAGGTCGTAGGTGGCAGGTGGGGAAGAGCAGGTGTCAGGGGCTAAACCGGGATTCAGGAGTCAGGGGAAAACCACGAGCGCCCTTCCCTGAATCCTTACCCGTGGTCAGTGCTCGGGAGGGACGCTCTCTGCACCATTAGTTCCGAACTTCTTCGTTTCTTGCGAAGAGTTTCTGCCATCATCCTCTGGCCGAGGATGGCGGGAATTGCCGATTTTCGATTGCTCCGTCAGTTGACGGACTGATGCACATTGGAAGGAGTTGCCACACCACTTCTTCAATCGACAATCGGCAATCAGCAATCGGCAATGAAAACCTGGCCTTTGGTTGCGGCCGTGCCGCCCTGTAAACCTGGCCTAGCCAACTCAGCTTTGCTTCTGGAATCGTGCGGGCTTATAATGGTAAGTTTGGGTTGAGGGTCAGAGGGCTTGCAGGGGCGCTTGCAGGCTGGCGGATGGGTTGGGCACTCGGCCTTTGACCAGCTCGAGCGCAGGGAAATGCATGGCACCAAGCCGCGATCAAACAAGCGATAATCTCCTGCCCTCCGCGACGCCTGCCGGCGGGGGAGGCGCATCTGGCGTCCAGCGCTCCGGTCCCGGGAGCTCTGCGGCGGCGGGGGAAGCAGCGGCCGCCCTTTTGCCGGTCGCCAAAACCAACGGCGCGACAGATTCTTCCGGCAAGAACGGGGAAGTGGATTGCATTGTGGTGCGCGGGGCGCGCGTACACAATCTGAAGAATATCGATTGCACCATTCCTCACAATAGGTTGACGGTAGTGACAGGCCTTTCGGGCTCGGGCAAGTCCAGCCTGGCTTTTGACACGCTCTATGCCGAGGGGCAGCGTCGTTACATCGAATCGCTCTCCGCTTACGCCCGGCAGTTTCTGGAACGTATGGAGAAGCCGGACGTTGACGAAGTGGTGGGGATTGCTCCTCCCGTGGCGATCCGCCAGAAGAACACCACTCGTAATCCTCGCTCGACCGTGGCCACCGCCACCGAAATCTACGATTATCTCAGACTTTTATTTGCGCGCGTCGGCGTCACCACCTGCTATCAATGCGGCCAGGTGGTGCGCCGAGATCATGTGGATGAAGTCGCTGACCAGGTCGTCGCCATGGAAGCCGGCCGGCGCTTTTACGTTCTCTTCCAGGTGAATTCGGGCGCATCTCCAGCCGGGGCAGAACGCCACGGGGATGCGTCGGGGACAGACTCGCCAGGTTCCCTCGAGGCAAGAGCGAGCGGGCGAGCGACGCGACCTCGAGGAGCCGCTCGCGCTCATGGGGGTTCCTTGGAGGAAACGGGAGAGACCCCTTCGGTACGCTTACCTGCCCCGCCGGACGAATCACTCAAACCACGGCTGTTCTCGCTTCGCCAGCATGGGTTCAACCGGCTGTACCAGGACGGGCGCGTCTTCGAATTCTCAACCCCAGAGTCGCTGCTCGAAGTCGATTTCGCCGCGCCCGTTTATGTCCTTGTGGACCGTTTGGCAGTGGGGCCGGAGATCCGCCAGCGGCTGATTGATTCCCTTGAACTCTGCTTCCGAGAAGCCGGGGAGGCGGCGCTGGAGTTTGTTTCTGCGGACCCCATTTCCGTAGGGGCACGCCATGGCGTGCCCCTACAGCAGCCGGAACGCCTGGTCTTTAGCGAGCGGTTTGAGTGCAAGCGGTGCAAGGTCGTATTTCAGGCGCCCGAGCCAGGCCTCTTTTCCTTCAATAATCCTTACGGCGCCTGCCCTCGCTGCCAGGGATTTGGCAACACCATTGATTTCGACCTGGACCTGGTTATTCCGGACAAGAATAAAAGTCTTGCTCAAGGGGCAGTGGAGCCCTGGACCAAGCCGCGTCACCGGATGCTTTACAACGAGATGAAGCGGGCGGCTCGGGCCAAGGGTATTCCTCTGGATGTTCCTTACTACAAGCTGGCGTCGGAGCAGCGGCGGTGGTTGATCGAGGGTGACCAGGATTTTCCGGGAATTCGTGGCTTCTTCGACTATCTGGAGAGGAAGAAGTACAAGCTGTACGTGCGCGTTTTCCTCAGCCGATACCGTGGATACACGCTTTGCCCGGAGTGCCAGGGCGGCCGGCTGCGTCGCGAAGCCCTGCACGTTCTGCTGGACGGAAAAAACATCACGGAAGTCTGCCGCATGCCGATCCAGGATGCCTACCCTTTCTTCAATGAGCTCCGGCTATCGCCGGAACAGCAGGCGGTGGCGGACAAGGTGCTCGACGAAATCCGCTCGCGACTGAAATTCCTTTACAAGGTCGGCTTGGAATACCTGACGCTCGACCGGTTGGCGTCCACACTCTCCGGAGGCGAGTCGCAGCGAATTCAGTTGGCCACGGCGCTCGGCTCGAGCCTGGTGGGTGCGCTCTATGTGCTGGACGAGCCCTCCATTGGGCTACATCCCCGCGACACTGGCCGGCTCATTGAAATCCTGAAGACCCTGCGCGACCTAGGCAACACGGTCCTGGTGGTCGAGCATGACCCGGAGATGATGCGCGAGGCGGACAAGATCCTGGACTTAGGTCCGGGAGCGGGGGAGCATGGTGGCCGCCTGGTGTACGAGGGCGATCTGGCAGGTCTCTGCGCCAATCCGCAGTCGCTCACCGGCCGTTACCTGTCCGGCGGGCTGGAGATTCCAGTGCCCTCGGAACGACGCAAGCCCGGGAAGTCCTGGCTGCGCATTCGTGGCGCGCGTCAACACAATCTGAAAGCGATCGACGTGGATATTCCGCTGGGACTCATGGTGTGCGTGAGCGGAGTCTCCGGTTCGGGAAAATCCACCCTGGTCCATGACGTTCTTTATAACGCCCTGATTTCCCGCCGCGGCCTGCGGGCCCCACGTGCCCAGTACGAGGGAATCGAAGGTGATCAGCAGCTTGCGGATGTGGTGCTCGTGGACCAGTCACCACTCGGGCGGACGCCTCGTTCCAATCCCATCACTTACATCAAGGCCTTCGACGCCATACGAGATGTTTTTGCTGCCACGCCTGAAGCCCGTAAGCGTGGGTATTCACCCGGCTACTTTTCCTTCAATATCCCTGGTGGCCGTTGTGAGACCTGCCAGGGGGACGGCACGGTGACGCTGGAGATGCAGTTTCTGGCCGATGTCGAGCTGCTGTGCGAGGAATGCGGCGGCCGCCGTTTCAAACCCAGTGTCCTGGAAGTGCGTTACAAGGGCAAGAACATTTATGAAGTGTTGCAAATGACGGTGAAAGAGGCCCTGGGCTTTTTTTCAGGCTTGCCGAAGGTGACCCATAGGATACGCGTCCTCGAGGAAGTCGGGCTCGGCTATTTGCGCCTGGGGCAATCCGCCACGACTCTCTCGGGTGGCGAGGCCCAGCGGGTACGGTTGGCGGCGCATCTCGCTCATCAGGCGGTTGAAAACACGCTTTTTATTTTCGATGAACCCACCACGGGCCTGCATTTCGACGACATCAGCAAATTGCTGGCAGCGTTTCGCAGGCTGATCGACGCCGGCGCGAGCGTTCTCGTGATCGAGCACAACATGGACGTCCTGAAGACCGCTGACTGGATCATCGACCTGGGGCCGGAGGGTGGCGACTCAGGTGGTTACGTGGTGGTCGCCGGCCCTCCGGAAAACCTCGTCAAGAATCCTCTCTCCTTTACAGGAAAGTTCCTCGCCAAGTACCTGCGAAATCACAAGGGGGTGAAGCTGTGACGCTGTCATGTTTCTGGCCCTCTCCCCCTTGGGGGAGGGAGTCGCCACGTGAAAAGTATAGAAACTCTAGGCCCTCTCCCCTTTGGGGGAGAGGGTGGCCCGCGCCGGCGCTTTCTTCAGCCGGCGCGGGACGGGTGAGGGGGTGCCCCGGTCCCTTTGCGGATCACCACTGGCCTTTGAAGCCACGCGTCCTCCACCCTTTTCGGAGAAACCTGGGGACAGCGTACCGTTGTTTCCGGTTTCGCGGTATCGACCCCCTCACCCCCGGCCCCTCTCCCCCAAGGGGGAGAGGGGAGAATGTAGAAACTCCAGATGCCGACCTAAAGGTCGGCGCTACAAAGCGGCGTGGCGCTGACCTTCAGGTCAGCACGATGGGAAAGCAAGAAAATGCCGACCTAAAGGTCGGCGCTACAAAGCGGCAGCCCGTCAGCCGACGGGCCGCACTCCAAAGCCAGCCTGGGCGGGCAGCGCTCCTCTTGCGTGGCAGCCTTGTTCTTTGCCTCTTCTGCGTCGTTCCAGCGCGCGTGCTGGTTGCGATCGGACCGGGCCCACAAAGCCCTTCCCGAACCCATGACGCGGACGTACCCGCGCTCCTCCGCTCTGCGCAAGACGCGCTAGGCCGGAACGACTTTGCCACCGCCGCTGACGCCCTGAAACAAGTGGTCGAAGCGCAGCCGACCCTGACCGCGGCCTGGTTTAACCTGGCCTATGCATACACCGGATTGCACAAGGATGAGGAAGCCGTCGCCTCATACCGAAAAGCGCTGGACCTTGATCCCAATCTGTTTGAAGCGCGCCTGAACCTGGGGATTCTGCTCATCCAACTGAAAAATCCCCAGGCTGCTTTGGAACACTTGGAAAAAGCCGCGACGCTTAAACCGGACCATCTCCGTGCCCAGTTGTACTATGGGCGGGCGCTCGCTCTCACGGGCCAAACGGAGCGCGCGGAAAAGCAGTACCAGACGGTGCTGCGACTTGATCCCAGGCTGGCCAGCGTGCATTACGACTTGGGTCAACTTTACTTGCAACAGAAGCGCTTCCAGGAGGCGCTCGGCTCTTTTCAAAAAGCTTCCGAATTGGACCCTGCGCTACCCCAAGCTCAACTGGGCATGGCCCTCGCCATGGAAGGATTGAAAGACGAGGTCAATGCCGTCGGCCATTTCGAGCAATACCTGGCCGCTCGTCCTGACGACCTGGAAACTCGTTTTCATTTGGCACGCTTGTACCTCGAGCAGGGAAAGAACCAGCAGGCTTACGAAGGTCTCCAGAGTGTCCACCGCCTCAAACCGGAGACACCCGGCTTGGCTGCGGCGCTGGGGGACGTCTGCGCGCTGCTGAAGAAATTCCCCGAGTCTGAGAAGTTTTACCGTCAGGCTCTCCTCGCCATGCCGGCTGACCCGGACCTGCACCGGGCTTTGGGACAGACCTTGCTGGAGGAGGAGAAGCTCTCGGAGGCTGAAGTCGAGTTTCGAACCGCCCTGAAGAGCGACCCCAGGAATCACGATGCTGGGCAGGGACTGGCCACCAGTCTCTATCTTCAAAAGCGCTACCCGGAGGCCATCCCCTTGCTCGAAGCTCTGGCGCGCGCTCCCAATCCTCCTGCCATACTCTTCTTTGCCCTCGCCACCTGTTACGACAACCTCCATGTCCTTCGGAAGGCCCTCGACAACTACGAGCGTTTTCTTCAGCTCTCTAAAGGCCAGAGCCCGGACCACGAATGGCAGGCTACCCAGCGCGCCAAGCTACTCCGACACCAATTGGAGAAATAGCTATAATAGATGTGTCGTTTATGATCTGGCGGGCGCTTCTCTCGATCGCATTCTCGCTCCTCGCCGTGCCGGCGTTCCTCGCCGGCGCTTCATCTGCGCTGCCTTCCGAAACTGAAGCGCAACTGCTGGCGCGCATGGAGAAGGAGCACGACCCCATAAGAAAATCCAAGGAAGAAACTCGCCTGGCGCGGATCAAGCTGCAGCAAGCAATCCAAGCCTACGGGCAAGGGAATATGGAACAGGGCGCCCAGCTTGTCAGCGCTTACCTGGGCAGGATCAAAGACTCGTGGCAAATACTCAGGAGTTCCGGGCGCAACGCCGCGCGCGCCTCCCAGGGTTTTAAGGAACTGGAAATGGAGTTGCGCGAGGATGCGCGGCTGCTCGAGGACCTGAAGCGGCGAATCTCCTATTTTGAGCGTGACCCCATCGAGAAAGCCGCGAAGGAAGTCGAGCAGGTGCGGGCAGAAGTCCTGCAGGCACTGTTTCCTGCGGCTCAGGCGCCGGAGGCTGCGAAGCCTTTGCGCAAGACGGATTGAGAGGTTCACCGGAGGCCTTGACGGTGAAATCACAAGCCACTCTGTTTTTGGCGCTCCTTATGCCCTTGGCCGCGCCGGCGATGACGGCCCTGGCGCAAAAACCGGATTACATTTCGGATGAAGAAGAAGACAAGATTCGCGAGGCACAAGAGCCCTCCGACCGCATCGAGCTTTACCTCACTCTGGCTCAAAGCCGCCTGGACCGAATCGAGGAGTTTCGCAGCAAGCCCATGGACCCCCAATACGATAACGGCGCGTATATCGACCACTTGCTGGACGAATACATCTCACTCACGGACGATTTGAAGAACTGGATCCAGGACCAGCATGATCACCGGGGCGACATGCGCAAGGGACTCCGGAAGGTTCTTGAGATGGGCCCCAAACAACTTAATGACTTGCAGCGAATCCAAGCGTCGCCGGATGCCTATGCCGCCGATTACGTCAAGTCTCTCGGTGACGCCAAGGACGACCTCACGGATGCCCTGGACGGCGCCACCAAGGCCCTCGCTGATCAGGTGAAAATGTTTGGAGAACTGAAGTCCGAGAAGGCGGAGGCCCAATCAGAAAAGGAGCGGATGAAAGAAGAGAAGAAGCGTTCAAAAGAAGAGGAGAAACTTCGGAAGAAGGAGCGCAAACAGGCCCCGCCTGCGGATAATGACGAGAACTGATACGCACCTTCCGTCATTCGTTGAGGATAACTCCACCGTGTGTCATTCTGAGCGAAGCGAAGAATCCCGGCATTTTTTCGCACCGATTGAGCTTTCAAATGCGGGGATTCTTCGCGGAGTTTACCCTGAGCGGGCAGAGCGAGATCCTTCGCTGCGCTCAGGATGACAGCGAAGGGCTCAGAATGACAGGCGGTGGCCTTTTCTTCTACGAATGACGAACAACCCGTATGAGAGAGTCGGTGACGTTTACTGTCCTTTCCATGCCACTTGAACAGATGCCGCTGCCCCTGGGCAATTCATCAGAGCCGGTCGAGATCTTCCTAAGGGTCTTTCGGTGGCTCCGCATCGCCGGGGCCCTCCCGAGCCTGCGGGTTGAATTCCGTCCCTTTGCAGGTTTGCGCAGCACCATTTGTCTGCGCAAAGACCATCTGGAAGTCTGCATTTCCGATGTATTACAGGACGCGCCACTCCTGGTTCTGGAAGCGCTGGCGGAGATCTTGCTGTGTAAAGTTTATCGGCGACGCGCGTCTCGTGAGGCGCGCGAATGCTATCTGGCTCACGTTCTAAGCCCCGCCATTCGCCAGCGCATTGACCAAGCGCGGCGCGAACGTGGCACAAAACGCTTACGTCCAGCCCGTGGCCGTTGGCATAATCTGGAGGAGATATTTCAGCGTCTGAACCAGAAGTTCTTCAACGGCGAGCTTTCCGTTACTCGCCTGGGCTGGAGCCTGCGGAATTCGCGGACCATCCTTGGCCATTACGACGCCGGCCATGGGATGATCGTCATCAACCGAGCGCTGGACTCTTCCACAGCTCCGGCCCACCTGGTTGAATACCTGGTGTTCCACGAGATGCTCCATATGCGATTCCCGGTGGAGCGCAGCGGGCACCGCCGCGTGGTGCACTCCCGCGCGTTTCGTGAGGCAGAGAGAGAGTTTCCAAAATACGAAGAAGCGAGAAGAAGTCTAAAGCACTTCCATCCCTGAAACGTCCCGTAGGGGCGGCCCTTGTGGCCGCCCTGGGGCAACTATCCCGCGCCTGCGGGACCCCTACAACGCGGGGTCAGGCCCTCCACGTGTCATTCCGAGCCCTTCGCTGTCATCCTGAGCGCAGCGAAGGGCTCGGAATGACAGTGACAGACGTTGCCTCACCGCCCACATCACGCTTGCAAGTTCTCACGAGCAGTTGGAGAATAGCAGCCCATGCGTGAACCTCAAGGAGGTCCTTCTGGTGCGAACAAGAATGGTAACTGTCCTCATGACTTCTATGGTGTTAGGTCTGTCAATGATTGCTCCCAGCTTGAATTTCGGGTCGGAACCGCTCGCCGTGACGTCTCCGGATGGTAGCATCAAGGTTGAAGTTGAACTGAAGGCCAATCCGCAGCCCTATCTGCCCGGCGCGCGCACCTATTATCGGGTTTCTTACAAAGGGGCTCAGGTTCTTAAAGATTCTCCCCTGGGATTGGACTTTGTGGGATCGCGGCCCTTGGATCGCGATTTCGAGATTTCGGGATCGAATCGACAGTCTCACCACGGTGCCTGGGAAAATGCCTTCGGAGTGAAACGCCGGATTCCCGACAATTACAACCAGCTCACGATTTCACTCGAGGAACGCCAAGCGCCGAATCGCCGATTTGACCTGATCTTCAGGGTTTTCAATGAAGGCGTGGCTTTCCGTTACTTCCTTCCGCAGCAGGCGGCCCTCGGCAAGTTCGTGCTGGCGGCCGAGAACACAGGTTTCTATTTCGCCCAAGATTCCTCCGCCTTCGCGCTCAATATGGGGAAATTCAATACCTCCAATGAGGGTGAGTTCCGGCACATCAGCCTCAATGAGATCAGGCCTTCCTCCATCATCAACTTGCCTTTGTTGGTGGAGATTCCAGGTGGCCCCTGGGTTGGCCTGCTGGAAGCGGATCTGACGGACTATTCAGGAATGTATGTGGGCGGTGTGCCGGGTGTGGAGAACGCGCTGCTCAGCAAACTCTCGCCCACGCGCGATCGCATGGACCAGGTGGTGATTGCTTCCACACCCAAGACCACACCGTGGCGAGTCCTTTTGATCAATTCGCGGCCTGGGTCACTGATTGAGAGTAACTATATCGTGCTCGATTTGAGTGCACCTTGCGCACTCACGGACACTTCCTGGATCCAGCCCGGCAAGTCTGCGTGGGATTGGTGGTCAGGAAGCTTTGCCAAGGACGTGGATTTCAAGCCCGGCATGAACACCGCCACCATGAAGCATTACATTGACTTCGCGGCAGAGCACCACCTGGAATATATGCTGGTTGATGCAGGGTGGTACCCGGCGCAGGATTACACGCATGCGTTGGACATCCTGCATCACGTCCCGGAAGTGGATATCCCCGACATCATTGCCTACGGCAAACAGAAGGGTGTGAAGGTCTTGCTCTGGCTATTCTGGGGCGCGCTGGATAAACAGATGGACGAGGCAATGTCGCTCTATGAGAAATGGGGCGCCGCTGGAATCAAAGTCGATTTCATGGACCACGACGATCAGGAGATGGTGAACTTCTACGAGCGGTGCGTCCGAAAGGCCGCCGAACATCACTTGGTGGTCGATCTTCATGGCGCGTACAAGCCCACCGGCTTGCGCCGAACTTATCCCAATCTTCTGACCCGCGAGGGGGTGATGGGCATGGAGTACAGCAAGTGGAGTGACCGCGTTACCCCCGAGCATGACGTCACAATCCCCTTCACGCGAATGCTTGCCGGGCCCATGGACTTTACTCCCGGCGCCTTCAACAACGCGGCGCGCGGCCATTTCGTGGCGCGCAACCTCGAGCCCATGTCGCAAGGCACACGCGCTCACCAACTGGCCATGTACGTCGTTTATCAGAGCCCGCTGGTCATGCTCGCCGATTATCCCGAGGCCTATGACCACAACCCCGGCATGGAGTTCCTGGATAAGGTCCCGACCGTTTGGGACGATACCAAGGTCTTGACCGGCGAACCGGCCAAGTACATCACCGTCGCCCGCCAGCATGGGGACGCGTGGTTTCTGGGAAGCATGACCAACTGGGATGCGCGAGACCTGGAGTTGCCTTTGGATTTCCTTGGCAAAGGTCAATACGAAGCGCAGATTTTCTCCGATGGCCCGGATGCAGATTCCGTGGGCACCAGCTTGGCCATCAGCACAAAGCGGGTGAAGCCGAACGATAAGCTCAATGTCCACTTAGCGCCTGGGGGCGGGTGGGCAGCGATCTTCACACCTTTGCCGTAAGCGCGTGGATCTAGTCTGTCATCCTGAGGAGCCCTGCTTTTTGGGCGACGAAGGATCTCAGCAGTTCGCATGGGAGATTGACCGGTTGGGCATGGGAAGAAACTGCAGAGATGCTTCGCGGAGTTTACCCTGAGCGAAGCGAACGGGCTCAGCATGACAGCAGGTAGCGCAGAGTCTCTGCCGTTGAGACTCTGCGGTTGTTCCTCTGCCACCCGATACCCGCTTTGCGGCGGGTTTTGCGTGGAATATATTCGTGCATGAATATTAATAATATCCACATTATCTATCATGAAGAGCCGCAGAGTTTGAACTGCACAAACTCTGCGCTACCTGCTTGTTTATAGCGCCGTGGACGCTTTCCCGCAAGTCGGCCTTCCAGAACGGCGGTGATGATTGCGCCGGCTGTTAACTCGTCGGCATGTTTTTCAACGACGCGGGCGCACACAGCGGCTCGCTTGCCGCGATGAACGCGCCGCTACGATTTCCCTCTGCCGTAGAGCACGCGTCCGGGTTTTGCGCCCGTATGTTGCCCCTGGTCGATAACGACCACGCCATTCACGACGACGTAGAGAATTCCCACTGGATATTGCAGAGGGTTTTGAAAAGTGGCCTTATCGCTCACCGTCTTGGGGTCGAAGATTGTAATATCCGCCGCCATGCCGGGCCGGAGCAGGCCGCGATCCGTAAGGCCGGTGATTTGGGCAGGGAATGAGGTCATCTTGCGGATCGCGTCAGAAAGCGTCAGGACTTCTTTCTCCCGAACATAAACGCCCAGCACGCGCGGAAAAGTGCCATAGAACCGCGGGTGCGGCTTACCCATGAAGGTCATTGCCGGGCTAACCGCAACGCCGTCGGAGCCCACGCCCACCCAAGGCTGTTTCATGGCCAGCTCCACATCGGCCTCGCTCATGCTGAAGTAGACGGCCTCAGCGGAGCCGCCCTCGGAAATCAGCAAATCGCACAGAGCATCGAGCGGGTCCTTGCGCATTTCTTCTGCGACTTCATCCATGCGCTTTCCTTCATACTGTTTGTTCTCGGGCTTTTGCAGCGAAGCAACCAGCACGCCATGCCAGCCACCCACGCTTTTCACTTGGTTGGCTTGCCAGCCCGGCAGGCCGTTGGCGATGGCCTGGCGGATTTCCGAGCGCACTTTGGGGTCCTTCAATCTCTCCACCACCTGCTGCGAGGCGCCCTCGAGATACTTGGGCGGGATGCACATTTCGAGCCCCGTCATCGAGGCGATGTAGGGGTATTGGTCCGCAGTGATGTCCACGCCGCGGTCGCGCGCCGCCTGGACCTCGCGAATTTGCTGCGCCATTTTACCCCAGTTCGCCTGGCCGTCCATTTTGAAGTGCAGGATATGAACAGGCAGGCGTGCCTTTTCGCTGATCTCGATGGCTTCGTCGATAGATTGTTTCCAATGGTCCCCCTCGCCTCGGATATGACTGGTGTAAATGCCGCCGTACCTTGCGGCCACTTTGGCAAGCTCGATAAGTTCAACCGTGGTCGCGAAGGAGTTGGGGGGATAGATCAACCCTGAGGCAAGGCCGATAGCGCCTTCGTGCAGGGCTTGCTCGACCAACTCTTTCATCTTTTCCATCTCGAGGGCGGTGGCTGGCCTGTCAACATTGCCCATCACGTCCATGCGCACCTGGCCGCTCCCCACGTAGGAGGCGATGTTGACGGAGGTCCCTTGTCGTTCCACGCGAGCGAAGTATTCGCCCAAAGTCGTCCAGTCTCTCGTCAGGCCATAGCGGGTCAATTCCTTGTCAAACTCCGGCACGGCGGGGCCCAGGATGGGGCCTGCTGATTCATCCTCGCCCAGGATTTCAGTGGTCACTCCCTGGCGGATCTTGCTCTCCGCTTTTCCGTCTACAAGAAGCGCGTAGTCGGAATGGCTGTGAAGGTCGATGAAACCTGGGGCAACGGTCAATCCTCGAGCGTCGATCACGCGCCCCGCCGTCCCGTTCGGGAGTCGGCCGACGGCGGCAATCTTTCCGTCCTTTACCGCGACTGAACCTTCAAACCATGGGCTCCCGCTGCCATCGAGGATGTGGCCGTTGATAATGAGGAGGTCGTACGCAGGCTCCTCGGCCAGGTATCGGCCGCCGAGCAGACCGGTCGCAACTATGAGAATACAGAGCGCAAGGTATCTCGCCGCTCGATCGTGCGTCAATTTTGCCGGACGTGTAATGGTCATGCCTGATCTCCGTTGCTTATCTCCATTCATGTGCGTCACCGTAGCATAGTGGTTAGTGGCTAGTGGCTTGAAACTAGCATAGTGGTAAGTGGCTTGGCCGCTAACCACACCAACCAGCCAGCAAACACTAGCCACTAGCCACTAACCAAGAAACGGCTATACTAGCAGTGGAGGGTTCATTTCCAGTCATGCCATATTGCCCAAACTGCTTAACAGAATACGTGGAAGGAACTACCGCGTGCGAAGACTGCGGTGCGCAACTCGCGCCCGGCTCGCCGCCTGAAACGCCACCTGGAACGTCGCCGCAAACACAAAGTGCCGGCTCTGGGGACTCTAAGCTCGTGACCGTCCGTGTCTTCACCGGCCCCACCGCCTTGTTGGACGCCGATGTGGCCAGGAACATCTTGCAATCCCAGGGCATTCCTTCCCTGGTACCCGGTGAAACCTCCGCGGAACTATTGCCGGTGCTGGATGTTTCACTGCTGGTGCGGGAAGAGGATGCGGAACAGGCCGCCCGGATCCTTCAGGAGTACCTGGACTCCGAGGCTGGAAGCCCTGCCGAGTGAGTCGCTACTGCCGAGTCGATTGGCTGCCCGACGATTTTCCTCCCGAGGGAAGTTCCTTCTCCAGGCGGGCGATAGCCTTGTGGATGCGTTTGTCTTCCCGAGCGTCTCTGGCGGAGGGAAGTTCGTCCAAGTATTTCCGATATGCGTCCAGCGCTTTCTGCGGAAGTCCAGTTCTTTCGTAGACCTTTCCCAGCTCCCGGTAGGCGGGCGCATAATGCGGGTCGGTCTTCAGCGCTTCCTGGAATCGGCTCAGCGCGGCGTTGAACTTCTTCCTCCTCAAATAATAATCGCCAATCTCCACGGACTTCGATGCCGAGGGTGAAACATAGGGGCGTGGGGCTTCAGCATTATTAACAGGAGGTCGCGCTTGCTGCTTTTGAGCGCAAACGACAGATCCGCCCGTGTGGAATAAGAAGATTGGCGCCACTGCTATACCCACTATCCATCGCATGACAACGATTCTCCCGCTTCACACCAAGAAGTGTCAATAGCTAAAGCGCCGCCGCGCTGTGCCTCTCTAGCGCCAGTTCCTGGGGCCTTGTTGTGCCGCGAAGATTTTTCCCCCGGTGCGTAATGTCTCTGTGACCTCCGTGCTCAGAACGGCCTCAACACAGAGGTCACTGAGACGCTCCGTGTGCTCTGTGTTAAAGCTTGGGAGGCACGGAGGACACAGAGAGTCTGGTTTTGGTTGCGGCTATGCCGCGCTGTAGCACCAGTTCCAAACCTCTTCGTTTTTTGCGAAGAATTTCTGCCATCGTCGCTTGGCCGAGGATGGCGGCAATTGGCGATTTGCGATTGTCGATGCCGGACCGGAACTGGGTCTTTGACAACGCTTGGCGCTAGCGGATAATAACCTCAGGAGAAGCTGGTGAATCCCGAGCTGGTCGAAAAAGCCGAAATCCTGCCTGCCCAGCCCGGGGTATATATCTTCAAGGATGAAACGAGCCGGCCCATTTATGTTGGCAAAGCGAAGTCACTTCGCCACCGCCTGCGCTCCTATTTCCAGGAGTCGCGTCCGGGGGATGAAAAGCGGGATCGCATGCTCGAGGTGGCAGAGGACCTCGAGACCATCCTCGTGGACAATGAGCGGGAGGCGATGGCGCTCGAGAACAACCTCATCAAACAGTTCAAGCCGCGCTATAACATTTTGCTCCGAGATGACAAGTCGTACCCCTTCATCAAGCTCACGGTACAGGAGCGCTTCCCGCGTGTATATGTCACGCGGCGAGTGAAGAAAGATGGCTCAATTTACTACGGCCCGTATTTTCCGGCAAACCTCGCCTATCGCATTGTGGATTTCATGCATCGCCATTTTCTTGTCCCATCGTGCAACGTCGACTTGACGCGGTATCATCCCCGGCCGTGCCTTCAGTATCACATCAAGCGCTGCCTTGGCCCGTGCGTGGAAGGCCTGACTACGACGGAACGTTACGCGGAAGCAGTGCGGGATGCGCGCCTGTTGCTCGAGGGGCGGGAGAGCGACTTGGTCCGCAGCCTGCACGACCGCATGACGGAAGCATCCCAAGAACTCTTCTTTGAAGACGCCGCGCGCTACCGCGACCAGATCATGACCGTGGAGCAGCTTCGTGAGCGACAGAAGATGGCCGCTTGGTCCGGCCAGGAAGCCGACATCCTTGGCTTCCATCAGGAGGGTCCGCTGCTGGCCGTAAACCTTTTTCACTTGCGTGGCGGGCGCGTTTTGGACCGGCGCGAGTTCTTCTGGGAAGACCTCGAGCCCTTCCATGCCGGCGAGTTGTTCTCCTCGCTGCTCAAGCAGATTTATCTTGACCAGCAGTATCTACCCGGCGAGATCCATGTCCCCGTGGACTTTGAAGACCGCGAACTGCTGCAAGAGTCGCTGGCCGAGAGGCGAGGACATCCGGTGAAGATCCTGACCCCACAGGCGGGGCGAAAACGCGCCCTGCTTGAACTGGTCGCCCGGAACGCGCGCCACTCCTTCGAAAGACGATTTCGAATTCTGAAGCCCAAGACCCGCCAGGTGCTGGAGAGCCTTGCCGAGGCGCTCGACCTGCCCCAGCCGCCCAACCGTATCGAGGCTTTCGACGTTTCCCACACTCAAGGCGCGGATATCGTGGCCGCGCTGGTGGTTTGGGAAGGCGGAGGCATGAAGAAGTCCGATTACCGCAAGTTCATTGTCAAAACTGTTTCCCAAAACGATGACTTCGCCAGCATGAGGGAAGTTGTCGGACGCCGATACAAAAGGCTGCTGGAGGAAAAGAAAACGCTGCCCGACTTGGTCCTGATCGACGGAGGAATCGGCCAGCTCCACGCGGCCGCAGAAGCTTTGGAGCGCCTGGGCATCATCAACCAGCCTTTGGCGAGTATTGCCAAGCGGGAGGAAATCCTCTACCTCCTGGGGCGTGAAGATGACCCCGCAGTTCTCGATCATCACTCTCCAGCCCTTCACTTGATCCAGCAAATCCGTGACGAGGCGCACCGCTTCGCCGTCACATTCCACAGAACCCGGCGTGGAAATCGGGAGTTAGCCAGCGAGTTATTAAGCATCTCTGGGATCGGAGAAAAGACGGCAAACAAGCTTCTTGCGCACTTCGGCAGCCTGAGCGCCTTGCAAAGCCTTTCACCCGAGGAACTCGGTCAAGTCGTAAATCCTTCCCAAGCTAAGCGGATTTTCGAGCACTTCGCAACGACGAAGGGGGCTTCTTAAAATAACCCGGCTGGACCGTCTATTTATAACCTTAACCAATTGTAGGATTTTTCCCTTGCTCAAGGTGAGTCTCTGTGGTACATTCAGCGTGGAAAGGTGGAGGTAGCTTATGTGCAGATGCGGTATAGCAGCGAAGGTTGGCTTCTTTGTTGGTGGCGCCGCCATTGGCGCACTCCTCGCGCTGCTTCTTGCGCCCAAGACCGGGGAGCAGACACGGAAGCTCATTGCCAAGAAGGCTGAGGAAGGTAAGGATTATGTGGCTTCAAAAGGTCGGGAATTCAGGGGGCAGGCTGAAGAGTTGGTGGAAAAGGGCAAGGAACTAGTAACCAAGAAAAAGGAGCGGCTTGCCGAGGTACTTGAGACCGGCAAAGAAGCCGCGCGAAGCACGCTTTCGAGAGGGTGAGACGGAGGTAGCTTATGAGCGAAGAGGGCAATGGCGGATCGAATTTTGGGTTCTTTCTTGCGGGTTTGGGCATGGGAGCGATTCTAGCCCTGCTGTTTGCTCCCCGGTCGGGGAAGGAGACTCGGGAGTACATTGCGGGGAAAGCTGAAGAGGGCCGGGACTACGTAAAGACCAAAACGGAAGACTTGTGTCGCCAAGCGGAAGAGGCTGTCGAGAAAGGCAAGGATCTTGTGACCAAGCAGAAGGAACTGCTCTCAGCAGCGCTGGAAGCGGGCAAGCAAGCCTACCAGGAAGAAAAAGCCAAGCCGAAGTAAGAGGCTGGGTCGCAAAAGGACTGGTGAGCGAACCATGGAGCACAATGCAGGCCTGACTATCGCGCTAATCCTTGTGGCCGTGGCGGTTCTGATGCAAGCCGGGGCGATGATAGGGATCTGGCTGGCAGTCCGGAAAATTCCTGGCCAAGTCGAGGCGGTTCGCACCGACGTCAAGCAACGGCTGGATCCGCTGGTCGAGTCGGTCACGGAAATTGTGAGCAACGCCCGCGAGCCTTTGCGGACAATTACCTCGAACCTGGCCGATATCAGCAGGATGCTCCGCGAACGGACCACCGATGTGGATGCGCTGGTAGCCGAACTCGTGGATAAATCACGCTTGCAGGTCATTCGCGTGGACCAGATGGTTTCCGACCTCGTTCAAAAGGTTGAGACCACCGCAGACGCCGTGCAGCGCGGAGTGCTGGCGCCCATGCAAGAGGTTTCGGCCGTCGTTAAAGGGATGCGGGCGGGCTTGGAGTTCCTGTTCACGCGCCGGCGGACGACCAGCGTCAGCGAGGCAGCGCAGGACGAGCAACTTTTCATTTGACCCGGCGGGCTCGCCTTCACGTGCTCGTCGCGGCAAGTGTAGCTTGCTCATCGAGATGTTGGTGTGTCGACTGCGGGTGTTATTCGGTAGTGGGGCAGTTTGATGTAGAGGCGGCTTTACGCCGCCACGTGGCGAGGTAAACTCGCCGCTACGACTCCAAACTGACCCAGTACCTGTTATTCCGTAAGCTTGCTGCTCAGTGACCTGCTGGAGGGCTAACTCGTTCAGCCCCTGTTCCATTTTTCAGCATAGCCCCTTGACCGCGCGCTCACCCGAATCCACATCACGATTGCAAAGGACGCCGATTCCGGCAATGGCCGTTTTTGCGCGCGCCCCGGTTGCCGGGCATGCCAAGACTCGCTTGATCCCCCGGCTCGGCGCGCAAGGCGCCGCGCGTTTTCAAGCCGCGTTGATTTCAGATACACTGCGCAAAGTTGCCGGGTTCAGACGATGGGTCCAGCCCTATTTGTTTTTGGCGGCAAGTCCAATCACATTTGGGCGCAGCCACGCTGAAGCCATTCTCCACGAGCAGCCTTTGGCCGGGGGCGACATCAGCGCATTCAGCGTTGTTCGCCAACAAGGAAAAGACTTGGGTGAACGCCTGGAGAATGCCTTTGGCAGACTCCTTCGTTTCCATCCAAGCTGTGTGGTTATTGGCACTGACTCTCCTTTGCTTCCGGCGCGCACTCTGCGGCAGGCTCTGCGGGAGTTGCGCGCATCCGAGTCGGTGCTGGGCCCCTGCCCGGATGGCGGGTATTATCTGATTGCCCTTCGACGGCCTGCAGATGCTGGGAGTTTGCGGAGCATCTTCCGCAGGGTTCGTTGGAGCACCGCCTTTGCATTCCACGATACACTTCGCAACCTGCTGCGACAGGGTCTCTCATGTTCAGTCCTGGAGGCCTGTGCTGACGTCGACTTGCCCCGTGACCTCCAACGCTTGAAAGAGGACCTGTTCCGAAACTGGAAAGCGCGCCGCGTGGCCCCTGCAACGTGGAACTTCCTGAAACGCATTTAAGTACGGGCGCAACCGCCTGCCCCCCCTGTCATGCTGAGGACGCCGTTCTTTGGCGGACGAAGCATCCCTGCAGTTTCCTTGCACCTCCGGCCAGTGGATTCCTCTTGCGAACTGGCGAGATCCTTCGCGCAGTTTACGCTGAGTGTCCATGGGCGTGCGGCCCACCCAAAGAGATGAAAATCGCCGGTGTTGTCACCCCCGCGTAAGCGGGGGTCCAGTTCAGTCCACATACGGCTGGATTCCCGCTTTCGCGGGAATGACTGGCATGGGGTGATTTTCGAGAGAGCGAACTGCGGAGATTCTTCAGCGCGCTCTCCGGAAACTCGACGCATTACTGGTTTCCATGGAGCAGCTTGGGGCGAGCCTGTCTGATCCGCCCTCGCCCCGCAACTAACCCCTCACCCGGCCCGCGACGGCTGGTGAAAGCGCCGTCGCGGTCCGCCCTCTCCCCTCGGGAGAGGGTGCTTTTCCTAACTTTGACTCGCACCAGAAATGGCAGCCCTCTGAAGGTGTGAAAGAATTGGGAAAGGCGAGGTTCTACTCTCCCGCAGAAGGACCGTTTTGCGGGTGTTATCGACCCCGGCTGAGATTGATTATGGCCACGACATTGGATTACCTTTCCTGG
>JBEKME010000117.1:0-19959 GCA_050008675.1 Terriglobia bacterium | reverse complement strand
GGAACCATGCGCTTGGGAGCCTGGGCCGCCCGGCTTAAGCCCGGTTCTTTTGCTCATCAGGCCTACGGTCAGCTCGAGATTTCCGAGCGCCACCGCCATCGCTACGAATTCAACCGCGATTATGAGGAAATCCTTGTGGCCCAGGGGTTGGACCTGACGGGTGTGACCCCGGACGGTACCTACGTGGAAATCGTTGAAATCCGCGACCACCCGTGGTTCCTGGGTTGCCAGTTTCATCCCGAATTCAAGTCGCGTCCCCTCGAGCCGCACCCGCTATTCAAAGCATTCATCGGCGCGGCCTATCAGTATCGCCGAACAAGGTTGGCCACATTCGCAAGCTCCTTTGTGGAGGAAGGGGCTAAGGTGACCGCCTCCGAAGCGGTTGCGCATGGCGAAGTCTCAGCTCAGGAGGCGACCGGTCCGCAATTCTGAGACCAGTTTTTCAATCGGCAATCGACAATCGGCAATCGGCCAGGAGTGAGTGAACAATGGGTCACGTGGTTCCTGTTGGGAGGCTGAGGCTTGGAACTGGCCACCCACTCTTTGTGATTGCCGGGCCCTGCGTTATCGAGAACGAGCGACATGCGATGATGATGGCGGAGCGGCTGGCCACCATTACGCAGGATCTCCGGATTCCCTATATTTTCAAGGCTTCCTTCGACAAGGCCAACCGCACCTCGCTGGATTCCTATCGCGGCCCTGGGTTGGAGCGTGGGCTTCAGATCCTGGCGCGCGTCAAGAGGGAGTTCAGCATACCCGTTCTGACTGACGTACACGAAGCAGCGCAGGTTAACCGGGCGGCAGAGGTCTGCGATGTCATCCAAATTCCGGCGTTCCTTTGTCGTCAGACCGATCTGCTTCTCGAAGCGGGGCGGTCTGGCGCCGTAGTGAATATCAAAAAGGGGCAGTTCCTCTCGCCCTGGGATATTCGCCATGCCCTTGAAAAGGTCAAGCGGACGAGAAACCACCGCATCCTGGTGACCGAGCGAGGGAGCACGTTCGGTTATAACAACCTGGTTGTGGACATTCGGGGGCTTGCCGTCATGAAGGGTTTCGGATTCCCCGTCGTCCTGGATGTAACCCACGCCTTGCAATTGCCGGGTGGTGAAGGCCACGAGAGCGGTGGGCAACCGCAATTCATCAGCACCCTGGCACGGGCGGGAGTGGCGGCGGGAGTAGATGGCCTTTTCATGGAAGTCCATAACCGCCCCGAGCTGGCCTTGTCGGACGGCGCCAACGCACTGGCCCTGCGGCGGTTCAAACATCTGGTCATGAACCTCCGGGATCTGGGTAAGTTTGTGCGAAACTTGAGAGCGGACTCCGCGAACGATTAGGCGCTCACGGCCAAATATCGACAAGACATCATCGATCTTTCGCGGCGGCGAGTCGGATGCAAAGGGAGGCGTGGCCTAATCATTCCCGCGAAAGCGGGAATCCACTCCGCAAACCTTTGGAAATGCGCTGTCGTCGGACTGGATTCCCGCTTACGCGGGAATGACAGGCGGCTCGAGTGGATCCCCATTCCAAACGACACCAGCATTCTTCCCGTGCCACTTCCCGTGCCGTACTTGACAAGCCTTCTCCGCCTCCCGTAGCATAGCCTTTCAAGTTTCGCCTGTTTATTCTGGAACGCGAATTCTCCAAGAGCCTTACCGGAAAAAGAGAATCGGCGTGACCTATAAGAGCGTGTGGACTTTTGAGTGGCTCCTCAGTGAGGTGTAACCGTGAGAATTACGGCGCGTTTCGCGGACGATATTGTCATTGTGAGCTTGAGCGGAAAATTCCTGGCCGGCAGTGATGGGCCCTACCTAAGACAAAAGGTTAAGGACTTTATCGACGCGGGGACGAGAAAACTTATCATCGATTTTTCCGATGTCCCTTACATTGATTCCACGGGTTTGGGTTTTCTTGCGGGGGCTCGTGTGACGGCTCAAAATGCCGGCACGCGAATGGTTTTGGCGAATCTTAATATGCACGTTCAGAGAATCCTGGACGACGTTAAGCTCTCGCAATTCTTCGTCATTGCGCCTGACCACGCGGCGGCAATGGCCAAGGTGAATGAAGCAGACCCGCTCGCACAAGATGCTCCCTCGGATGCAGCAAAGAGGCCCAGAGGGAAAAGGCGATCCATCAATCCGACTGAATCCTGAGGTCGCCGCGCGCGAGGGGTTCGCATTCCATTCTCCAGAGGTGGCAGTTTATTCCGTCCTGGCGCAGGGAAAGCGCGTCTCCGGGCCGACCTGTAGGGACGTTGGCGAGCCGGCCCTTGTGCTGTGATGGTATTCATGCGGGGAGAGTTTATGGGGAAGATAAGGTCCTTCGTTCTGCTGGCTGCGATGCTGGCGGGGTGGCTTGTTTGGACAGCGGCACTCGGATGCCAGGAACACAATCCGCCGGCAACCACGAACTCGTATATCCAGCATCTCGAGGATCCCGCCCGCGCAGCATGGCAGAAGCCTGAGGAAGTCGTTCGGGCACTGAATCTCAAATCCGGAGAAAACATCGCGGATATCGGCGCAGGTTCCGGATATTTCACCGTGCCGTTTGCCCGCAAGGTAGGACCAGCCGGGAAAGTCTACGCCGTTGACATCGATCGAGAAATGCTCGCGTACATTGAGCAGCGCGCCAAGCAAGAGAATCTCCAGAATATTCAAACTATTCTCGCAGGCGCTCACGATCCGGAGTTGGCGCCCGCGTCAGTGGATCTGATCTTCATTTGTGCTACCCTCCACCATATCACTGACCGGGCCAAGTATTACCCCTTGCTTGCGAATGCTCTGCGCCCCGGAGGCAGGGTTGTGAACATCGACTTTCAAAAACGCTGGCTGCCGCTTGGGCCTTCCTTCGACATGAAAATTGCCAAACAGGACGTGCTCAAGGAATTTGCAGCCGCAGGTTTTCACCTTGCCAGGGAGTTCAATTTCCTGCCCTACCAATACTTCCTGGTTTTTGAGCGATGAGTCCTTCATCCGGGGACTTGGTGATTTCTAAATGAGCTTCAAACCCCAGCGGCCGCGGCAGGCAAATCGGCGTTTTGCGCGACTGTGGCGCTGGGGAGAAGGACCAGGCAGCTTGCCGCGCAGGTGCGACCTCATGAGCCGAGTGGAACGGAGTCTGGTCTTCTCTGTTGTCGTCCTGAATCTTCTGCTCAGCGCATCTCTGTGGTTGTCTGCCCAATCGAACACGCGCCTGCTCCTCGCTGCCGGGTCCGGTGTGCCGGGACACGCGGGATTCTCCTTCGGGCCATTTTCCAACCTGGCCATGAATGACAACCGGGAGATTGTCTTCCTTTCATCCCTGCGGGGTCCGCGGAACGAGCTGCGGGCTGTCGTCAGGTCCAGCGGTGTAAGTTTTTCCGTGGTGGCCTTTCAGGGTCTGCGGGCGCCGATCCTCAAGACCTCCTACGATTCGTTCAGCGCGCCCAGCCTCAATGACGCGGGGGCGATTTGCTTTGCGGCCGAGTTGAAGGACACGCAGGGTAATCCCAGCAGCGCCATCATCCGCGTGGACGGAACAGGCGCCAGGGCGCTGGTGACAAGCGCCGACAGCCTTGCGGGAATTCCGGACGCCGCCTTCCTCGAATTCTCAGCGCCTTTAATCAACTCGCAAGGAAACATCTTGTTTGGCGCGCGCTGGGGCGGCAAAAATCCTGGTACGGGCTTGTTCCTATGGACGCCGCGCGAGCTTCGAAGCTTGGAATTTCCGGCCGGTGTCTCCCTAACACCTAAAGACTTGTTCGAGCCGATTTTCTTCAGCCACGATGAGGCGGCCCTGGCTCGGCGCGGCACTCTCCCCGATGCCGCCCTCGAGCAGTTCTTCCGCGCCGTGGCCATTCGCAGCTTTCAGGAACTCAAGCCTCCACCCGGTCCGGCAGAAACCGTTCAGATTCTTGGTCCGAGTGCCGGCCAAGCGCCGGTTCAAATGGTCCTGGTCGTTATGGAGGGCGAGAACGTGCAAACGGCGCTCTTGGCGGGCGACCCTTCCCAGCCGGTGATGGCCAGGCATGTCGCTGGCGCCCCTGAAGTCAAACCCCTGGGTCAGATCGAGGGTCAAACCACTTCCGCTCAGGGAAACATCATCTTTGCCGCAACACCCCTTGATTCACCCACTGATCTGGGGCTCTATTGCTTTTGCGCCGGTCAAGTCACGCGCCTGACCTCAACCGACGAGTTCTTACCCATTGTCCAATCGGCGCCGGGAAAGCCGATTCTTTCTTTGGGTGGTGACTCTGAGCAAGCTGAGGCCTTCATCGCTCCCGACGAGTTCGGGGGTGGGTCGGCAATCTACGTCACCTCCCTTCCGTAAGGCAAGTCAAAAGTCGAAAGTCGAAAAGTCGAAAGTCAAAGGTCGGAAGTCGAGGGTCAAAAGTGCAGCCGTCCTGCCTGCCTTTCAACCTTCGCCGGTGGACTCCTTAAGCCGGGTTTCTCACCACGTTTGGACGCTCTTCGTGGGCTGCCGGAATCGCGGCTCCCGCCCTCTGTTGGTCCCGCGCCCCGCGCAGTCCCGCAGGCGCGGGACTGCGCGGGGCGCGAAACACAGGAATAATCAGGAAGGCCTTGTAACGGGGGGGGGCTGAAGCCCCGCCCTCCCAGACCGGTGGTGAGAAATGCGGGTTAACGGCCAAGTGAGTCGAAAGCGGTAAAGACTTTCCGGCCTTAAGACTGTTAACTGTGAACTGTGAACTGTTAACTTTTTTCAAACCTCCAGCTTCCAGGGGGCGCGATATTCACGGCTCAAAAGCTTTTGCGCCGCCGGGCTGCCCTTGGTCAGTCTTTGGCTGGCCACGTCCCATTCCAGCCGCTCCTTGCTCCGCAGGGCAACGTTGCCCAATAGGCAGGTGCTGGTCGAGCGGTAGCCAAACTCAATATCGCTTTGCGGCAGCTTGCGGGTCTTCATGCACTCCAGCATGTTGGCCACATGGTTTTCCAGCCCGTCGTCCACTCTTTCCATTTTCATTTCGGCGGTCTTTGCTACTCGCTTTCCCTCGACTTCGTTGCCTTCCGGGAAGACTTGAAAGCCCTGGCGGTCCACAAACATTGTTCCGTCCGTGCCATGGATCTCGATTCCGTAACCATGGGTGTCCATCGCGCTCTCATTGCACAGTCGGTTTTCGTAGGTGGCGACAAAGTCGGGGTATTCGAGCGTTATCTGGAGCGTATCGGGGGTGTCGCTGTTGTCCTTGAGGTAGAACTTCCTGCCCGAAGCCGTGATGGTATGCGGGCCATCGACTCGCAACGCCCACTGCACAATGTCGAGCCGATGCACGCCCCAATCGCCGGGCCACCCGTTGGCATAATCGTAGAAGTAGCGGAAGGTTGACCAGCGGTCGCCCACCCCGAAGCGGTTCCAGTTAAACGCCACTTTTGGCGCCGGCCCCAGCCACATGTCCCAATCGAGTCCCGGCGGCGGGTCGGAGTCCGGGGGATTGCCGATGCCGTCCGGGTAGATGTTGGCATAGTTCTCGGTCCTTACGAAAGTGACTTTTCCGATCAGCCCGTCCTGGACCAGTTGCGCAGCTTTCTGGAAGTGCAGGTTGGAGCGCTGCCAAAGCCCTACCTGCACTACGCGCTTGTACTTCCGCGCGGCCTCCACCATCTTCTTACCTTCTTCGACAGCAACGCATATGGGTTTCTCAACATACACGTCCTTCCCCGCCTGGCAAGCCATTACCGTGGGGAGGGGATGCCAATGGTCAGGGGTCGCCACGATGACCGCGTCGATCTCCTTGTCGTCGAGTACTTGCCGGAAGTCCTTCAGCGCTTTCGCCTTGCCGCCCGCCGCCTCCAGCCCTTTCTGCAAATTGGGTTCGTAGACGTCGCACACCGCGGCGACTTCCACACCCTGCTTTATGAAATGTCTCATGTTATCGACGCCCTGGCGTCCGCAGCCGATCAGGCCCAGCCGGATTCTGTCATTGGCGCCCAGGACACTACCGGTACTGGCGCCGGACATCGCAAGGCTGACGCCTGCGGTGCCCACCGCCGCCCGTTTGAAGAAATCACGCCGGTTGATTTGTTCGCTCATAGGTCATTCCTCTTTTTCGCAAATGAAGATGTAGTTCAAAGCGTCGCCTATTGTAACAGGCTTTCAGCGCCGGCGCTCCTTCTGGTAAGGGAGTGTCTCGCAGCGGAGTGCTGGGCGCTCCCGCAAGCCCGTAGCCCTCTTGGGGACGGAACATCTGAGCTCGGCAGAAGCACGGAGTTCGCAACCGAGACCAGCTAACCCCCTCTCACGCTTATTTGCTGACACAACGCGCGTTCACCTCGCTCTGAGAAACTACTGGAGCCGATTATGAATCTAACCCTACGCCCGCGCAGCCTGCGCCTGTAGCACTGGCCAGTAGGTTACGACAATTCTCTGGTTCAGGATGTCGAACCACTCGAGCGGTTTGTCGAAATGAAATAGATCGTGATGGCGCCCAAAATTCCGCCCGCCGTGACGATGCCCCAGGCGAGATTGTAGCTGTGACGCGTGTCGAAGATGTGCCCGGCCATCACCGGCCCGCAAGTCTGGCCCAGCGAGTCCGCCATAATGATCAGTGCCAACAACTTCCCGAGTGACGACAGTCCAAAACAGTCCGCGGCAACCAACGGGATCAGCAGGTAGTCCGCTCCCATCGCGAAACCAAATGCCACGGCAAATCCATAAACCGCCAGGGGATTGTGCCGGATGAACAACAGTGGGATGGCAAGAGCCAAAATCAAGTAAAACAAAGCCATCACGTTCTTTCGAGTGAAACGGTCCGCAACATGACCGACCAGCACTCTTCCCGCAAGGCTCGAAACCAGCAGAATGCTCAAAGCGCGGGAAGCCCAGCCTGCGGAGTAACCACCGTCTTTCAGGAAGAGAATAAAATGCGAAATGACGGTGCCGATGGCACCGATGCTCAGCGTGCTGCCCACAAGCAGAAGCCAGAAATTCAAGGTGCGAATCGCCTCTAGGACAGGAACCGAAGACACCTCCACGCCACGTCCGGCAGCTTCATCGGAAACTATGCCATCAGGGAGCAATCCCATCTCCTGTGGTGTCGAGCGCGTGATCCAAATTCCCACCGGAAAGAGTAGGATAAGAATTACCACTCCGATCGCTTGGAATGATCGTCGCCAGCCGAGGTTTTCGATTAAGGCATGGATAAGGACCGGAGATGCCGCGCCTCCGAGACCCAGTCCCAGGTAGGCATAGCCCATGGCCCTTCCCCGCAAAGCCCGGAACCAGTTGGCGATCAGCACCTGGTTGGGAATAGGCCCAGCCAGTACGTAGCCCACCACCTCCGCGATGCAGAGCAGGTAGTATTGCCGGACCGACCCAATCATCCCCATGAAAACAAGCGAAAAGCCGACAAAGCCGATTCCACAAAGGATGACGGCGCGAGCCCCGGCGCGATCAATCAACACTCCGGCGAGCAATCCGAACAACGGAGCCATGACCACAAAACCATAGAAAATGCCCGCCGTTGCCTGCTGTCGGCTGAACCCCAAGGAGTCGATCAGGGAAGGATAAAAAACTGGAAAGCCGTAGTAAACGATTCCGGTGGTCAGGAATAAATTGAGGAATGCGGAACCTACGATCCGCCACCCATAGAAAAATTCACCCCGCTGCGCTTCGCTCATAGAATCACGCCGCTCGAAGTCCGTCACCCGAATTCAGGGCCGAGAATCCCGCAGACCACTTCCGGGCGGCCTGGGTAGATGTTCCCACCTCGGCGCATCCGGGTGAGCGGGCGCGCCAATTCGAAGCCTCGGGCTTCAAGCGCGCCTCGGGCCCACGGATTGGATTTCAGGCAATCGACAACTATAGACTCTCGCGCTGACCGCGCCAGAAATGTGTCCAGCATTTGTTCGGCCCCGCTTTTATCATTGGCGACCCATGGTCCGAGGTGGTCCGAATGCGATCCATGACGCCCCAATGAATATCCCGTCACACCTGTTTGCCCAACTAAAACCTGGACAAATTCCGGCGCCGATTCCGAAAGCGCCCGTAAGAGCGCACTGCGGTCGGCGCCGAAAACCTCCCGATCCAGTTGTAGGACTTCTCCAAGGTGGGGAGCCGTCGCTCCCGATTTCGTTTGCGCCGCCTGCCTTTTCAGGCTCCACCGCTCAATTTCGTATTCATCCACAAATCCCAACTTTTCATACACCGGCCTTCCCTGCGGCGTGGCGTCGAGCCTCATGCAGGGAATGCCTCGCGAATCAAGATGCTCGATGGCCTGTTGAAGCAGTGCCCTGCCTATTCCGCAGTTTCGGAACTCCCGATCGACCAGGACCATTCCAATCCAGGCGAAACGGTCTTCGTAAATGATGGTGGTTACGGTCCCCACCACACGGCTATCAACCTCGCTTACGAAACATCCCTCTGAGTTGGCGGAGAGAAAGAGCTCCCAATCCGCCTCGGTTTGATTCCAATGGGCGCTCTCTTTCAATTGCATCCCGGCCGGGATGTCTCGTCTGGTCATCTGTCGCATTCGCATGGTTACAGGACAACGCCGGCCACCACAGGAGAGTTCAATCATTGTGAGAGCGGAATTGTAACACGGTGCAGATCGGACGAATCATGGTATATTGTTGCCGAGACCTCAATCAACGGCCAGCCCTGGTCAACATGAAAGATGTGGAGAGAAGGGCGCGGACCGCCGCCGCGGGAAACACAACTGGTGAATTTTATCGAGTCAGTGGAAGACCTTGAAGAACGCTTGGCGACGCCGAGCTCGCTGGACCGCGAGACGGTTCGGCGACTGGAGGGCGATGTCATCATCCTGGGGGCCGGTGGCAAAATGGGCCCCTCGCTGTCGCGACGGATCAGGCGCGCAGCGGATGCCGCAGGAATGCGTCGCAGGGTCATTGCGGTGTCGCAGTTTTCATCAGCGCCTCTGGTCAATGAACTCCATCGGGATGGCATTGAGACCATGGCATGCGATCTCTTAAACCGAAGTGAGGTCGTTAAACTGCCCGTCTGCGCAAACGTCCTCTTTCTCTCCGGAAGGAAATTCGGGTCCACTGACCGGCCGGACCTCACCTGGGCCACGAATACAGTTATCCCCGCCCACGTCGCCAGCCACTACCGATCCTCCAAAATCGTCGCGTTTTCAACCGGAAACGTCTACCCACTCGTAAAACTGAATTCGGGAGGGTCCGTTGAAACCGATGCACTTGGTCCAGTCGGTGAATACGCGCAGTCCTGCCTGGGGCGGGAGCGGATTTTTGAATACTACTCACAAGAGTACGGCACTCCCTGCCTGCTCTTCCGGCTGAACTACGCGGTGGATTTGCGATACGGCGTGCTGGTTGATATCGCGCGCAAGGTTTTCACCGGGCAGCCCGTCAATTTGACGGTTCCCGCTCTGAACGCGATTTGGCAAGGCGACGCTAATTCCTACGCTCTGCGTTGCTTGGAGCATTGCTCGTCCCCGGCCCGCGTTTTGAATGTTACTGGGCCGGAGATCATCTCCGTCCGACGCGCGGCAGAATCCTTCGCGGAAATGTTCCACCGCGAGCCGGTTTTTAAGGGGGAAGAGGGAGAGCGTGCTTTTTTGAGCAACGCCTCGCTCTGCCACTCCCTGCTGGGTTTTCCCGAAGTCAAACTCAAGGTGCTCTTGCAGTGGGTTGCCCACTGGGTTGAGCGAAGTGGTATGAGCCTTGAGAAGCCCACGAAATTCGAAGTCGCCGACGGCAGGTATTGAATAACATGTCTTCAGCAGCCGAGATGGATCCGCAAGCCCGACGGATTCTCGTCCAGGGCGTGGTGATCCCGGCGCATCCCCTCGCTCTAAACTCGAAGCGCAAGCTTGACGAACGCCGCCAGCGCGCGCTGACGCGCTATTACTGCGAGGCAGGCGCCGGCGGTATCGCCGTTGGCGTCCACACCACTCAGTTTGCCATCCGCGATCCTCAAATCGGCCTCTTTGAACCGGTCCTGAAGCTCGCCGTCGAAACCGCCCGCGAGTGCGAACAAGCGCTTGGGAAGCGTTTCCTGAAGATTGCAGGCATTTGTGGACAAACCTCACAAGCGGTTTCCGAGGCGGAATTGGCGCGGCAGCTTGGCTATGATGCGGGATTGTTGAGTCTCGGAGCGCTCCCCTCGGCTTCGGTGCAGGAGCTCGTCGAACACTGCCGCGCCGTTGGGGAAGTCATTCCGATTCTTGGATTCTATTTGCAGCCTGGGGTTGGCGGCCGGGCTTTGGAGTTTGAATTTTGGCGGCGGTTCCTCGAGTTGGAAACGGTGGTGGCGATTAAGGTGGCGCCGTTCAACCGCTATCAGACGCTGGCTGTCATTCGCGCCCTGGCCGAGAGCGGCAGAGAGGCCGAAGTGGCCCTTTACACGGGCAACGACGACAACATCGTCGCCGATCTGCTCACTGACTTCCGTGTCCGGACACAGAATCGCACCGTCAACATCAAGTTCGTGGGAGGCCTGCTGGGACACTGGGCCGTGTGGACCAAGCGTGCGGTCGAGCTGTTGGAGAAGGTCCGAGGGTGCCGGGAACACCGCGATCTGGTGGCGGACCTACTCGCCAGTTCCGCTGAAATCACAGATGCGAATGCCGCTTTCTTCGATGCGCGAAACAATTTTGCGGGATGCATCGCAGGCCTGCACGAGATTCTGCGTCGCCAAGGATTCCTGGAAGGCCGCTGGTGCTTGGATCCCAACGAGGCGACTTCTCCAGGCCAGATCGAGGAGATTGACCGCATTTGCGCTTCCTATCCCCACCTCAGCGACGACGATTTTGTGGCGAGGAATCTCGAACGTTGGCTCCGCTGAAAGCGTACCTGTCTCACCCACAAAGCCTGACAGGCAGCCCATCAAGGGCCTAGGCATGGGGCCTTGGCGTGAGCGAAAACAGCTTCGAAAAGGCCGCCGCGGCGGGCGTCCCGCAAGGCGGGATAGCCCATGTTAACATGACGTGTAATACAGGATAGTGCATTAACCACAGAGGCGCCGAGGCACAGAGAAGAAGCCCCTTTCATTCAGTGTAGAACTGGCAGGATCACCGCCGAGGGGTGCGTCTTAGATCGAAAGACACGCTGTGTCGCGGCTTGAAAGTCGGACTCTTTCGCCTCGAAGATGTTCGGAACGAACTTCTGAGGATTCCGGTCGATCACAGGAAACCAGGTGCTCTGAACCTGAATCATGATGCTGTGGCCTTTCCGGAACACGTGGTCGTGCGATAGCAGATCGATGCGATATTCGACAGGCTCATTCGGCGTGACAGGTTCAGGCTTCTCAAAGCCGTTGCGGAATCGGCCGCGCAAAACGTCCGCGGCAATCATCAGCTCGTAACCGCCCATGGGCGGATCTTCCGGAACGCTTGCAGGGTAGACGTCGATCAGCTTCACGATCCAGTCCGAGTCAGTTCCGGAGGTGGAGGCGAACAGGTCGGCGATCACGTCACCGGCGACGGTGAGTTCGGATTCGAGCGGCTTCGTCTGCCAGACTGCCACGTCGGGACGGCTTTCGGCGAAGCGCTGATCGTCGGTGTGCCATGTGGCCCAACCAGGCGATCCGCCGTAGGTCTCCGGAATGGGTCGCTCGCGATACGGAACCGGCCGGCGTGGATCGGAGACAAAGCTATCGAAGGCGCTATTGCCCTCAGTCGGTGGCGCGAAGGAGGCTTCACTCGAAGCGTGCAGGTACAGCCGGCGCTCTTGAACCCCACTGGGAGGCCACTGATCATAGGCCGTCCATTGGTTGGAGCCGGTCTCAAAAAGCTGGATGCGGGGGAGGCTCAGCGGGCCGTTGCTTTTTAGCCAGTACGCAAACCAACGAGCTTGGATGTTCTTACGGAAATAGTCGCCAGTGTCGCTTCCAAAGTCGAGATTCTTCAGCGTGCGGCCCTCGCCCGCAAACCAGCCGCCATGGTTCCAGGGGCCAACCACCAGGTAGTTATACTGACGCGACTCCGGCGTTTCACTCGCGGCGAAAATACGCCATGGCCCAGCAAAGTCCTCCTGGTCGAACCAACCCCCGACGTTGAGGTTGGGCACCTTGACGGAGCGAAGGATTCTCTGCACAGCCAGTTGCTTCCAGAAATCGTCATAGTTCGGATGGGCGATGAAATTGTTCCAGGTGGGCCGCTGGCCGTCGAAATAACGGGCATTGGCCTCGCCGAGGGGGCCGAGCTTCAAATACCAATCGTAAGTATCGTACTGTTTGAACTCGAATGTCTTGTTGGTCTTGCCCGTCTCCATCAGGGCGGCATATTCGAAGCCGTAGCTGAGCCGGAACGCGCCGTTATGGTGAAAGTCGTCGCCCAGAAACATGTCGGCGGGCGAGGCCTGCTCGGAGGCGGCCTTGAGTGCCGGGTGCGGCTCAATGAGTGCCATCTCGGTAAGCCAACCCTCGTAGGAGATTCCCATAATGCCCGCCCGGCCATTGTTTCCAGGGATGTTCTTTATTAGCCAGTCGATCGTATCGTAAGTGTCGGTGCCCTCATCGATAGACCGAGCGTCTTTCGATTTCCTGACTGGGCGCTGCATCACGAACTGGCCTTCGGACTGGTAGCGGCCCCGGATATCCTGGAAGACGAGGAGGTAGCCGTCGCGGGCGAGTTCGCTCATCCCAGCGTTGATCACTAGGGCAGCCGAATCCCATCCGTAGGGGGAGCGCTCGATTAGGAACGGGAGTGCTTCCTTGCGTACCTTGGGAGAAAAGACGGTGGTGTGAAGATGAATCCCGTCCCGCATGGGAATCATGTATTCGTGCTTCTCGTACTCATCCGCGACCCTGGAGTGACTCTCGCTGCCCCGAGTGAGTGTTAAATCGCCGGAAGTTTCGCCCTGCGTGAACTTGCCCTTGATTTCATTGCCGGACGGAGAGAGCATTCCCTCGAACTTGAAGCCTACGTCCTTTAGTTCCAGACCCACCTTGCCATTCGCAAACTGGATCAGGTCAATATTCGATCCCGTGCCCGAGTCCGGATTGATCATTGCGCCGCTGTACACGCCATTGCGGGGCGGCGACACGTACAAAACTACGCGGACCTTCCCTTGACCAAATAGAAGCGCGCCCTGCCAGACACCATCAATGCTCCTGGCAGATGTTTGAGCAAACAGGGGTTGAAGGATCAGAACTGTTGCGAACAAGTAGTGCGGTATTTTCATATAGGCCAACTATTCTTTCTTCACGTCCAAAACACCTCGGGGCGATCCGTGGGGCCATCGATGTGCCCGACGAGGTGATGCTGCATGTCGTCATGGAGGACCGACATGTCGCGGCGCAACTGATTCATCTTCTCGTCGCTAAAGGGTGTGAAGTTGCGGGCCAGTTCCACGTTGTGCTCGAGCATCTCCACCTGGGGCATGCCCGCGACCGCGGTGGTGACCGGCAAGCTCATGGCAAAATGCAGGAGCGTATCCGCATCCGTCTTGCCACCTTCCGTGCCGATCAGGAACTCCTGGCCATAAACCTTCATGGCGATAACGCCCAGGCCCTTCTTGTTGGCGGCGGCGAGGGCGGTCTTTTCAAACTCGCCGGTGCCGGTAGGGTTCAGCGCCATCTGCGTGCAGTCGAGCGGATGCCGGTCGATGGCCTGCGCCAGAACCGCGCCTTCGGTGTGGCTGCTCATGCCGATAAAGCGCGCCATCTTCTGTTGCTTCGCTTCCAGCAATCCCTTGAGGGCGCCATCGGGGCCTTCGATCTTTTCCAAATCATCGGCGTGGCCCAGGCTGTGAATATGCACCAGGTCCACATGGTCCGTCTGGAGGCGCTTCAGGCTGCCTTCCAGGCGGCTCATAAAGCCGTCGCGTGTACGGTCGGGAATCTTGGTCGCCAGCCACACTTCCTTGCGGCGCGTGGCCATGACCTTGCCAACGCGTGTTTCGCTCTTGCCGTTACCGTAAGCATAGGCGGTATCGACGTAGGTGATGCCCAGATCAAGAGCGTGGTTAAGCACTTGGACAGCTTTGTCCTCGTCCTCGTACATCAGGAAGCGGCTGCCACAGCCAAAAGCCAGAATGGAAACTTCGGCGCCCGTGTGGCCCAACGTGCGATGCGGCATTGCCCGTTCCTTTGGCGTGGCGAGATTCGTCCACAAGGGAAGGCTGGCGCTCGCCGCTGCCCCGATGGCGATGTTTTCCAGGAATTTTCTTCTCGAAAAATCATTGCTCATGGCGACTCCTCAACAAAAGTTTGGCGAAGGTGAATGTCCTGCGATCAGTTTCGGCTGGCCCCGAAACCCATTATACCCCTCAGGGGCGGCAGCCGGCGTCTTTTGATGAAAGCTTGACGTCGGTGAAGTCGCCTGTCTCATCGAACGATCCGAGACCGACCTGGCCGCACTTAAAGGTGTTGTCGACCACCGAAAAACGCGGCTGGGGCTCGTCGTCGACAAAAACTTTTATCGAACCCGAATTTACATCGCGCTGCACGCGCACCTCGTGCCAATTCGTGTCGGGAAGCGCCGGCGCCGCTTCCATGCCTGCGATGCGGCGACGCGGAGCGCCATCCACCATGAAGATTCCGTTGTGGACATCTACCTTGGCGCCGGAGTCAACGGATAAGTGGGTGTAGTAGAAGTGCAGCGTGTCGACGTAGTTGAAAACGATCAGCATCGACCCGCCCTCGCGTCGCACGCGTGTCTCAAGAGTGAAGCTTCCGACGGTGATACCCTTCACCAGCGCGAACTGCTGGGGGCGACGAGGAACCAGAGGGTCACGACTTCGCAGCATGTGCAGGTAATGCGGCGGGCCCTCTTCTTTCACCACCCAGTCCTCGGGGAAAGGGAATTGCCAGGCATCGAGCTTGCCGGAAGAGAAGTTGTCGTGAAAGTTGATCTTCCCTGACGCCGGCTGCGTCTCGGTTGCAGTAATAGAAATGGATAGAGCTGCAACGGAGACCACCAAACCGGGAAGCAACATATTTGTGCGCGAGATGTGCATGGATAAATACTCCGGGAACCAATCTGACGGAGATAGATTCTGCCGACGTTGGTCATTCCCGCGAAAGCGGGAATCCACTCTGTTGATAGCGCATTTCCGAAGGTTTGCCGAGTGGATTCCTCCCGCAGTGGCGGGACGGGAATGACTGCGCCTTGCAACGCCCATGTCTCGCAAATGACACCAGGACCCGTCTCCGACAAACTCCTAAAGCGATCTCTACCGCTGAACCCGATGCAGAACAAGCGGACCCGGGGGACGTCCCCAGCCGACTCCCCTCGACGGGTCCGAACCGTCCGGCGGGGGCCCAACCGCCGGGCGCGTCCCCGCCGGCGCCTCAGGGGCGCTCGCCGGCCGGAAGCCGAAATCTACCATCCGTTGAAGCTCGATCTGGTCTCCCTTCAGCGTTCCCGAAAAGGTGCTGTTTCCAGCTTTGAAGGAGACACTGTTGCCGTCTACTTTGCCTTCCTCGATGGGGAGGGGCGCATCGTTGCCGCCAAAGAAGCCGCCGCCGGCGCCCTCCATGCTTCCCGTGAGGCTGTTCCCATCCTGCCGGAGAGAGAACACCGTGTCGCCACCGCCGAGGAGCAACGCGAGCAGGCCGCTCGAGTCGCCGGTCCTCGGGATCGGCCTCCAAAGGCCGGTGATGCCCGAGCCCACCGGCGCCTCGCGTTCCCAAACCGCCACTTGGGGACGCAGCGTCGCGGCTTTCGCCGCAATCGTAACGCTGGCCGGCGCGAGTCCGGGGGATGTCGCCTCCACGGTGATGCTGGCGGCAGTCTTCGTAGACTGGACAATGGCCATGCAAAAACCGCCGAAGGCTTTTCGCGATGTGTCCTTGTCGGATGCGTGGCTGGTGGGGTCGCCGTTGCCCACGCCGATCAGTTTTCCCTCGCCGGAGACCCGGAACGTCACTTCGTTGTCGGCTATCGGCGCCACGCGGCCTTGGGCATCGTGAACTTCGACGGCGAACATCGCCACGTCTTCGCCATCGGCGGAGACCTCTTTGCGGTCCGCATTCATCACCAGCTTTGCTGCCGGCCCCGTGGTTTCGCGCTTTGCCGTCATCACCTGCTTGCCGTCCTTGTAGCCCCGCGCCTCTATGGCGCCGGGAGCATACTTGACGATCCACGCGAGGTGCGAATCCTTATTCATTTCCTTCCTGCCGAGGCTCTCTCCGTTGAGGAACAGCTCCACCTTGTCCAGGTTCGAGTAGACCCAGACCGCGATCTCCTGTCCCTCCATGCCCGGCCAATTCCAATGCGGGAAGACGTGCAGCACCGGCTGGGAAGTCCACCAGGATTGGTAGTAGTAGAAAGTATCTTTGGGGAAGCCACAGGTATCGATAATCCCGTACTGCGAGCTGATGTTGGGCCACTGGTAGGGCGAAGGTTCACCGCGATAGTCGAACCCTGTCCACACGAAGCCTCCCGTGAGCCACGGGCGCGCATTGCAGAACCTCCACCAGCCTTCCGCCGAAGCGCGGCCGGTGGTGGTGTACGGATCGTACGATCCCACGTAGCCTTTGTCGCGGTCCGTGACGTAGATGCCGCGCGTGCCGACGGCGCTGACGGTCTCCGTGCCCACAACAGGGATCTCAGGATGGGCTTTGTGGTAGGCCTCGGCGCCAGGGTCCATGTAGTTGTAGCCCATGACGTCGCACATGACCAGGCCGCCGACCCCAATCGCCCGGATGGGCGCGATCGACACGGGCCGCGAGCCGTCGTACTGGGTCGCAATTTCTTTCATCGCGGTCAGAATGTGCAACCCCTTTTCGGTGTTCGCCTGGCCTTCTTCATTTCCCATCGACCACATGAAGACGCTGGGATGATTGCGGTCGCGCCGCACCAGATTCGCGAACTGGCTCAGGCCTTCGGGATTCGATGACATCATGCGCGTCTCATCGAACACCAGCATCCCCAGCTCGTCGCAGGCGTCGAGCAGCTCCGCAGTCGGAGGGTTGTGCGACGTGCGGTAGGCGTTGCAGCCCATCTCCTGAAGCTTCCGGATGCGGTAATACTGCACCGCGTCGGGCAGCGCCGCGCCCAGCCCCGCATGATCCTGGTGGTTGCAGGTTCCCTTCAGCTTGACGGACTTGCCGTTCAGGAGGAAGCCCTTCTCCGCGTCGAAGCTCACCGTGCGAATGCCAAACGGCGTCTCGTAGCGATCGACGACCTCGCCACTCGCTTCAACTTCCGTCACCAGCTTGTAGAGGTTCCGCTCCTCCAGCGACCACTGGGCGGGCTGGTTCACCACCATCTCTTGCTTGTAGGTTTGATCTCCCCATTCCGGAATGGATGCCGGGGCAGTCGCCACTTTCCCCACCGCCTTGCCGGAGGGATCGAGAATCGTCGAGGTGAGGCGCGTACTCTGCGCACCCTTGCCGTGGTTATCCACCTCCGTGCGGATCAAGACGGTAGCTTCGCCGGGCCGCACCTGGGTGCGCACGAAGGCGCCCCATTGCTTTACATGAACCGGGTGCGTCTTCACCAGCCAGACGTGCCGGTAAATCCCCGCTCCCTCGTAGAACCAGCCATCGCTCGAGGTGGCATCCACACGAACCAGCAGCACGTTCCTCCCACCCGGAGTCGCAAAGTCGGTCACATCGAAGCTGAACGGATCGTATCCGCCGCTGTGCTGGCCGATGTAGAAGCCGTTGAAGACCACCATCGTTTCCCGGTACGAGCCATCGAACTCGATCGTGATCCGCTTGCCTGCGTCCGTCGAGGAAAGGTCGAAGACACGGCGATACCATCCCACACTCGTGGCCGGATAGGTGCGTCCCAACGGGTAGAACCCTTTGCTCGAGAGCGCCGGATCGTTTTCGAAGGGCAGCTCGATGGCCCAATCGTGAGGCAGGTCCAAAGACCGCCAGTCGTTATCGTCGAACGCCAGGGCGCCAGCAGGAAGGAAATTCCCCGTCTTCTGGAAGTTCCCGGACCTTCCGCTCCCGAATCCGAAGTCCTTGGCGGGGTCATTGGCATGCCCGAAATGGAAGCGCCAGCCGAAATCCAATAGGAAACGTTCCCGTCCGGCCCCAGGGCCCGGCGACCCAGGTGTGGCGCCTGCGGGCGGCGCGCCACTTGCTTCAGCCTCGCCCGGCGCTCCCCTCGCCACCTTCCCGTTGGCCACAGCTTCGTGGGCCGCCGCTACTACGGCCGGCGCCAGCAGGCTTGTCTTCAGCAGATCTCGACGTGTCAAGCTTTTCATATGACCTCCTATCAAGATTGGAGACGCAATGATCGGCGAAGAAGCGCAACGCCATCACGCGGTGACCTCGAATTCGGCCAGGTCACGCGCGTAGTCGAGGCAGGCGGCGATCTGTTCGCGGGTGAGATCAGGGAATTCGGCGGTGATTTCCTCGGGCGTCTTCCCCGCCGCCAGATAACCCAGGATCAGGCTGGCCGGGATGCGGGTCCCCCTGATGCGCGGCTTTCCATGCAGGATTTCGGGGTCGCTCGTGATGTATTCCTTCCACTCGACGGGCATAAGTAACTCCCCATGGTAACCAGGACAGGCTGGCTACCGCTGATGAATGCGAATGAGCCGCGGAGCCATCTCGGGTTCGAAGTGGCAACGCACGGCGTCGCGGACCATCCCCCGGAGTTCATCCAGAGTCTCGGCTTCCGTGAAGATTGCGTGCCCTAAGGCGCGCGCCTCGAAACCGCCCCCGGGCGATTCCTCGACCTCGAAAATGATCTCGGTTCCATTCATGGCAACTCCCTAGCTGCGATTCTAGCAATGCGGGGAACTAAAAGCAAAAGGGCGAGCAAGAGGCCCGCCTCATCCGGCAACTACTCCTGTCGTTCCAGGACCACGAGAGTACTGTCGTAGTCCCCGGTGAGATTCAGATTCAGCCCGTGGCGCATCAGATAGGCGCCGCTCAAAGCTTCCTGCTTTTCAACGAGCTTATCATCAAGCGGCTTCACCCGGTACGTCGCGTTTTCATCCAGCCCGCGCAAGCAGACGGTGGGAGCGGGGCGCAGGTATTGTTGGGAGTGGAGGAAGGCGAACAAAACTGCCTGCTTTCCGTCAGCGGAGACGTATTGATTCGCCGTCAGCCCACCCTGGCGGGGAGAGAACAAGCGGTACAGGTCCCCTTCTTGCACCGTTTCGCGGATGCTCTTGTAGGCGCCGATCATGCGGGTGGCGAGAGCAAAATCCTCTGCTGTCCACTTGTTCAGGTCGGCCCCGACGCCCAGCGCCCCCTGCATCGCCACCAGGAAACGGAATTCGAGCGGCGTGGAGCGCCCGTTCAGATTAGGAACATCGGTAACCCAAGCCGACATGACCTTGGAGGTGTACGCGTAGCTGAAGCCCTCCTGGATTCCCAGGCGATCGAGGGCCTCAGTATTATCCGAAGTCCAGACGATGTTGACGCGTTCCAGAATGCCCAGGTCCACGCGCCCGCCGCCTCCGGAGCAGGCCTCAATTTCAAGCTTCGGGTGCTTGGCGCGCAAGCGGTCGATGATCTCGTACACGTTGCGAACGTACTTCACCCAGATTTCCTTTTGCTCTGCAAGGGGAACTTCCGCCCAGCCCGGCTCGCCGAAATGCCTGTTCATGTCCCACTTGATGTACTTGATGTTGTTCTCGGAAAGCACCTTGTCGAGCACAGCGAAGATGTATTCCTTCACATCCTCGCGGGCCATGTTAAGAACAAGCTGGTTGCGAGCCTCGCTGCGCGGACGTCCCGGAAAGTTCATCGCCCAGTCGGGGTGATGCCGGTAGAGGTCACTGTCAGGGTTCACCATTTCCGGCTCGAACCACAGGCCGAAATCCATGCCCAAGCTGTTCACGTAAGCGATGAGCGGCTGGAGGCCGTGGGGAAACTTTTGCGGATTCACGTACCAGTCGCCCAGGCCGGCGTGGTCATCGTTGCGCTTGCCGAACCAGCCGTCGTCCATCACGAAAAGCTCCACGCCGAGTTTCGCGGCCTTCTCCGCCAAGGCCTTCTGTCCTGGTTCGTTCACGTCAAAGGTGGTTGCCTCCCAGGAGTTGTAGAGCACCGGCCGCACATGCGGATGGGCGTGGTCGGGAAGAATTTGGTTGCGCTCAAAACGGTGCATCAGCCGCGAGGCTTCACCGAACC
>JBEKME010000116.1:0-20051 GCA_050008675.1 Terriglobia bacterium | reverse complement strand
CTCGATTCTTCCTCCCCGGTAACAAGCAGGAGTCATTGCGGCGAGCAGAATTAGGGTGATGAGCGTAATGAGCGGGGTGAAACGATATTTTCGCATTGCCTTAACCTCCGTATTGGAATGGGCGCAACCAGAGACCCTCCCGGTGCTTCTCATACGCAATGTCCGTCATTCGTAGAGGGTAGCCCCAATGTCTGTCATTCTGAGCGAAGCGAAGAATCTCGGCATTTTTTCGCACTGATTGAGCTTTCAGATGCGGGGATTCTTCGCTTCGCTCAGAATGACAGGTGGTGGCCTTTTCCTCTACGAATGACGAACAATCCGTATCAGCCGGAACTTCCGATTGTAACTCTACCTTGGCGCAAAATCGTACACAGACTCTCCTAGAATTGCAAAGATCATACTCACGGGCAATTTGCGTGTCAACTCGGCTCAATACTGCTCATTGCAGTTGATGAGGGGGAACTACAGGGTGGGGTCGCTGGAAGTTACTGAGGGTTTGGCATGCAGACTAGTAGGATGAATTCAACGCGGTTCGGCACCGTGGCCAGATAGGCTCGGGTCTCTCGCGAAAGGTGGGCGGAGTGATTGTCCAGGACCATGCGGATACGCGCCGAGGCCGGGTAATGGGCGTCGGCCAAGCGCAGAAACTCGATGAACTCGGCACTGCGGTGGCGCTCCCGCACCAGGCCCAGAACCTCGCCGCTCCAGAGATCGATGCCCGCCAACAAGCACCGGGTGCCATGGCGGATGTATTCATGATCGCGCCCCAGGGCGGCGTGCTGGCCAGGGACGGGCGGCAGGTCGGGGGCCGTGTTCTCGATCGCCTGCATCCCCGGCTTCTCATCGTAAGACAGCACCGCGATCAACTCCGAGGGAGCGCCCAGCTTGTGCCAGACCTCGATTTGCTTGTAGACGTGCAGGATCTGATGATGGATTACCCCGCACCCCACAAGAACACACTACGCCCAATCTAGAGCCTCGAGCAATTCCTCCACGTTGGTTTCGTCAACCACAAGATTGAGGCTCTCTTCCCGAAGGTTCTTAAGCTCATCAAAGGCGCGGAAAAGCCTCATCTTCGCCGCGGCGTATTGCTCGCTGGAGTCGAGTTTCCGGCTGTGGGCAGCGCGCCAAGCAGCGATCGCCCTTTGTGAAACGAAAACGCGCAAGGCGAAGGGCGGCCCTTGGTCCGCTGTCGTCACAAAGACGTAGTCACTGCCCGGCCCAAGTCCGGCGGGGCGGACGATGCTTCGTCGCGACTCAAAGAAATACCGGTACGCGATCCCCGTTTCAGCCGCATACGATTTGTAGCGACGAGGCATGTCTGAAGCAGGATTCAGGATTCAGGAGTCGGGATTCAGGAGTCAGAGGTCAGTTTTTGCAACCCGCCCGTAGCCGATCCCGCTAACGCCTGACCCCTGCCGGCCAATGGTCGGTCCAGATAACGGGGCTGAGGGTCTTAGCAATTCTGAACTCTGAATTGCTGGAATCCCACCCCTCACTGGCTACGGCCTTCTGCCGGCTCCATCCTGAGTCCTGGCTCCTGAATCCTGAATCCTGTTTTCTTGTCCGGGCTACGAACGAAGGTAGCCTCGCCGTTGTCCAATTCGACCCGGATCACGTGGTCGGGAAGAGCAATGGGTTTGCGCAGGTCAAATTTGTAGCGGGGCTGGAAGTAGTTTTCCAGCAAGAGGTCCACCAGCCAATCAGGAACCGTGGTAGTTCCCACGACGACGGATTCGATCTTTACATTGGCTTGGCCATTTTGCGTCTCCATCCGGCCGGACACCGCAACCCTCTGCGGGCCTTTGAACATGGCGGCAAGAACCTTGGGCCCCCAGTCCGCAGGATTGCTGGCAGTGCGGCTGAACTCACCGAAATCGACATTCGCGGACCCAAAAACTCGATCCCGGGTGATGCGGATGGCAGGGTCACGAACGCCGGCAGGCAGGAACTCCGGCCCGTGATACGTGAGATAGGCATTGACTTCGTTTTCAGTCACCACAATCGGCTGGAAGGAGTTTGGCCCCGCAGGTTCCGGCTCAGAGAGAACGCGAATCTTGGACTCCAGGGACTGAGCGGCTGCCAAAGGGCTCTGCGGCTGCGAAGTATCTGAAACCCAAGCCATGGTCAGCAGCGGGAGGATGAACCATAGCGTCAAGACAACGCAGGCCACAAGCAGCACATCCAACACCGCCGGCTCAAAGCGCGGCCCTCTTCCCTGTTGCGATTGGGGCGACTTTGGTTCATTCATACCTTTGAACGTCATTCCCTGGCACGTGAGACCTCAGTATGCGAAGTCGGCGCCAGCTTGTCCAGCGACCCAGAAAAATCAAGTTCGCGAGGTGATGCCTCGGTATCAACCTCATCGACCCGGGTTAGCCATCGGCGTCGAAGACGTTGCAGGTCAGCGGCGACGTGCAAATTCGCCGGCCCATCGAAGGCCTGGGCGCCGGACAGGCTTAATCTGGCGCCCGAGAATTCCAATGTGGTTTTCTTCAAGACTGCGCGGCGGTCGTGAACCTGAAGATTCAGCGTTACCGAACGAAGCCCAACCGGACCTCGAAGCGGCTCCAGAGTCCCCTCGCCGGCAAGGCGTACAAATGCTCCGACAGGGTCAAAACCAACCAAGGAGAGATCACTGGCGACGACCGTCACACGTCCCTCCAGGTTCTCGCTCATTTCTTCCTGACTCAACCCCGTCGTCTCGAAGTGCCCGCTTATGGACATTGACCCATGCGCTCCGCGAAGCACGGGAGGCAGATGAGTCACAATGGTTTGAACTCCAAGGCCGGACAATAAAACATCCGCGGCGAGGTGAGCTGGGCTACCCGTTAGATCCATCCGCCCGATTAATCGGCCCTGCCCACCCCCAACTCGGAAAGCCGCGTTGGGGAGTCGAACCACCCGGCCAACGACCTCCATATTGGTCTGGAGGTTTTCCAGCGTGATTTCCCGGTAGGTGACCTTGGAAGCCGAGAATCGCCCGCGGGCGTTCAAGGAAGCAAATAATTTGGCGGCTGCCTCACGCCCAGCGGCAAATGAACCGAGACCGGGTAATCGCTGGAATAGCGGTATGGGTTTGCGGTGTCCGAGCGCAACAAACCACGAGGCCCCCTGCCCAAGGTCAAGATTGTCGCCATGCAGGTCGAAAGTCCAGGGGCTATGCCAGTCGCCTTGGTGTTCGAGCCGCCCGGAAAAGACACTGGTCCCAAGGACGGCCAGCAGGCGGTCAACCACGATTTCATCGCCATTAACCTGGACGTTCGCCCGAGGGACATTAATTGGCTCAGTGAAACCAGGAATCACCAAGCGGGCAGCTCGCAGCTCGGCTCGGCCTTTCAGGACGGGCCGATAGGGCAAGCGGAGTGAACCCGTTAGACGGAACGATGCGGTACCTGAACCCACGGCGTCCCATCCCTGGAGGGCCCGCATACCGAGCGCCCGGCCGAAGTTCAGGACATCCCGGAGCGGCACCGCTTTGCTGGAAAGAGTCAATTCGTAACGGAGAGGCTCCGTACCTCGCTCGAGTGAACCTTCGGCTTCCAAGGCCACACGTGGCGCAAGAGTAATACGTACAGGGGCGAGCCGTGCCCCGCGGTTATCGATTCGTACCGCGACTTCGGAAACCGGGAAACTTGCCGAGCGGGTGCTGAGCACGACATCGCGCGCCCCCACAAACCCTCCGTAGCGTCGCTCTGCCCACGGCCCTTGGATGGCCAGCATTCCGTCGACGCGTCCTCTAACTCCAAAGCCTCCTTTGAGTGTCCAAAGCCTCCCGGCCAGAGCCGCCAAGTCCTCCAAGCGGGAACGCTCGAGTGCAAGAACCAAATCCAGCTCTGGAGAGCTCGAGAGGTGATCGATGGTTCCGGAAATGTGAACATGAGAATCTGCGAAGGACGCTTCCGTAGTTTCCAGCAGAAGGCGGCCCCGATCCCGATCAAGTTGCCCCCGGAAGGTTATTGTCCATGGCATGGGATCAGAAGGTGGAATCTGTTCCCACCGATGCAGCTCACTGAGCCGGCCACTGCCTTCGAGATTCAGGGTTCGAATCGACCCTGTGACGCGCAGCTCGGCATCCATGAGGCCGTACAATCCCGTATTGCGGCCAGTCACCAGGGGCGCCCAGTCATATACCAGTGCCTCACGCATGCGAACCACAGCATTCAGTGGTCCACGCAAATCTCTCCCGGGAGTCCACTCTCCAGTCACTTCCACGGCCCCGGGGGTGGGCAAAGAACGGTCCGTGCGGATAGGGTAACCCGCCAGCCGGAATCGCAAATGATGATTGGCCGGATCAAAACTCAGTTGAGCGCGCAAATCGGTAATTGCGAAGGGCTTCTTATTTTCTCCCAACTTGAAATTGACGCGACCGTCTTCCACTTCCAAATCCAGTGGACCGGTGGTTACTTGTGGGGAAGATGACAGCGCCCCCGACGCGCCGGAAGGTGCTGGGCTTAGGAGGAGAAGTCGTTCAACGTTCCAGCCTCCTCCCACCTCTCGGACCAGGTTAATATTCGGATGTTGAAGTCGAAAATGAGAGAAATCCAGTCGCGAGCCCAGCAAAGTTTGCCAGCGCATGTCGCACTCGATACGATCAACGCGGGTGAAGGGCTCGGACCCGAAAGCAGGGTCCTCCTGAATAACGGCGTTTTCAATGACGAAGCCCGGTCGCGGCAGCAGACGAACAGACACCTCACCGAAAGTGACCTGACGGTGCAGGGCACGCTCCAGCGCCGCCTCCAGACGGCGGCGGTACCGTTCTGCGCTGAAATAAGAGGGAATGAGCCACGCTGCCACCCCGCTCAGGAGAAGGGCCAGCAAGACGATGCGACCGCGTCGGTGGACCCGTAGGCTCATCAGCGTGCAATCATCAAGGTGCGCCGCCAGCGCGTCCTGGTGGGGAAGTGAATCAGCAAGCTAAAGGCCTGAGAGATCCGGTCGCTCCATGAAGTGCGCGTGTACTCGTCACGAGGAGTCTCGTACGACCAGTAAATCAACAGGGGGCGGCCCGAGATCAGCTCGCGAGGCACGAACCCCCAAAACCGGCTGTCCCAACTCTGCTCGCGATTATCTCCCATGACGAAGTACTTCCCCGCAGGAACCACGATCTCTCCCTCCTTGATATAAGTAGCCATTTCGCCGCTCCAGAGCGCCGCCGCTCCGTGGAGATACTCCGAGTCAGGAGGTGGGAAATCATCTCCCGACCACAGCATATCCGGAAAGGCGTGGTAAACGAAAGGCTCGGAGAGGGGTTGCCCGTTCACATAGACCTGCCGATGGAAGATTCGGACCCGGTCACCTGGCAAACCGATGACACGCTTCACGAAGTGTTCGCCGGGCTCAGATTGGTCTCCCGATGATCCCGGGAACTTAAACACAAGGATGTCGTCGCGGTGAACGTCCCGATAGGGCAGATAGCGAGCAAGCACACCGGAATGGTAAGCGAAGGCGAACTTGTTAACCAGCAGGTGGTCGCCGATCAACAGCGTGTTCTCCATCGAGCCGGTGGGGATCTTGAAAGCTTGAATGACGAAGGTGGTTCCGAAGATGGCCAGGATGACCGTAACCACCAGAGATTCAAAGGTGTCCCGCGTCGAAGATTTCTTATAAGGTTCAGCCATTTCCTACAGACTTCTCGCGCAGGCGTTCGAGTACGATTCGTGCAGCTTCCTGTTCGGCAGCCTTCTTGCTCGTCCCTCGCCCACGCGCCACCACGTTCTCACTCGCCAGCACTTCCACAGTGAAGGTTTTTTGGTGCTCGGGCCCCGTCTCCTCCACAACCTGGTACTCTGCCGGCGACTTGCGAAGCGCCTGAAGATGTTCCTGAAGCGCAGACTTATAATCGACCGAAAACAACTCATCCCCGGACGCGGCCAAATCCGCCGGAAGAATAAAGCTAGCGACGAACCCCTCGACAGCCTCCAGTCCGCCATCTCGGAAGAGCGCAGCCACTAGCGCTTCCAACGCGTTCACAAAGAGCGCAGACTTGTTACGCCCGCCAGTCTTCTCTTCCCCCCGCCCAAGCCGCAGATAGGTTCCGAGTTCCAGACGCGCCCCGACTCGACTGAGATGCGCCGCCGCCACCAAGCGCGACCGCGCCCGAGTCAGTTTTCCCTCCTCCCACTCAGGAAAAGCGTTTACCAATGCAACACTCACCAGGAAATTCAAGACCGCATCGCCCAGGAATTCAAGTTGCTCGTTGTCTCGACCATCCCCGGGAGTTTCCTGCGCGTAGGAAGAGTGAGTGAGTGCTTCCAAGAGAAGCTGGGGATTCTGGAACCGGTAGCCGATTAAGTCTTGCAAGCGATGAAAAGAATTCTCAGTCATGCCTTCAAGGCGCTGCGCGATCGTGAGGGCATTGGCGAGTCCGTGATCTCCCGCCGACTCTCCGACCCAGCGAATCCCCTGCGCCATTCAGGGTTCCTGGAGGCTGCAGCCACATGCTAAGGTTTTGGGGCGGCCGAACCCTGGGCCTTCCTCTTTTTCAGTTCCTCGATGCGCTGATCGGCGTAAGCCTTAATCATTGTACCCTGGCCAATTTCGCCGGCTTTCGTGAAAGCTCCAATGGCATCGTCCAACTTGCCATCCAACGCACAAGCCTCCCCCATACGGTAGTAATCACCGGGATAGGGACGGTCAGTCGTGGTCACGGCGGTCTTGAATTCCTGCTCAGCCTTCGCCAGCTCATCTTTATCCGGGCCAGCCAGGGCCTCGGACGCCAAGTCAAGGTGGACCATGCCGAGAGATGCATGAACGGGAGAGGCAACCTCGGCCAAGCGCTTCTGATAATCCACATCGGCCTCATTGGGTAGCTTCTGAATCTGCGCGATAAGCTGCAGCGCACGGCTGCCCTCGCTCAGTGCTTCCTGAAGAACCTTGTCGCGGTCGGCCGGGTGATTGTTGAGGTACTGTGGCTGGGGCAACATCCCAAGGCTCAAAATCAAGCACATGACGTTATCAGGTTTCAACTTCAAGCCTTTATTAGTGTACTCGACGACTTTTTCCACATCACCCTTTTGTTGATAACTATTGGCGCCGAAAGAGTAAACATAGCTGAGTAAGGGACTTTCGGGATACTTTCTGGCGAAGTCATCGGCAAGCGCAATAGCCTTATCAGGGTCCAACTCGCCCTTGATTGCGTCGAACGCCTGAACTTGCTCTTTAGGGATATCCAAAGTCCCGGCTTGGCCTGGTCCCAACACCATCTTTGCCATTTGCGCACGGACCTTCGGCCCCGCATGTCGGACGGCCTCCACCACCTCGTCTGTAGCCCCCGCCTTGCGGAGCTTTTTCTCGATGTCCGGAGCCATGTCAAAATTCACTCCGCGCTCCTTCACATCTTTGATCACTGTTTCCGCAGGGGCACTCTTGATTTCCTTCGTCACTTCCTTCTCGGTCATCGGGACAGGCCCCTGCGCTTGGCTCTTTCCCTTTCCCCCGGTCTGGGCCTGGTTCTGGGCCTTGGCGATTTCAGATGTCTGTGCCTGGGTCTGGGGTTGTGTCGTCGGGGTCGGCGCCTGCCCCCTTACTTGCGCGTAAAGAAGACTGGTAAAAGCGAATGCTGCCAATACCCAAAGGACTCGTTTGATTCTCATGATGGCTCTCGATTCTCCAAATTCATCTTGTGCGATTCCACATCAGATCCGTTGCGCTGAGCGTACAAGAACGACGCCCAGGTGTCAACCACACGTAACACAGCTCTTCTCAATTATGAGTTTCTTCCTTGGAGCCGAACTGTTGTGCCTCGCCGGTCTGTACGGCCCGCAAGGCCATAGGATAGGCGGCGGCAGTCAACGACGCCGCGCGGTACTGGGCCAGCGCGTCATTGCGCTTTCCCCGCAAGTCGTACAGCCGACCTAGATAAATGTGCGACCACGTCACCAGACGGAGATCGCGGGCCGTTTCCAGGGTTTTCTGGAAATACTCTTCTGCCAGATCCGGCTTGCGCATGTTGCTCGCCACGACGGCCAACCCGAAGAGGGCACGCTCGCTTTTGGGATCAGTTTTCTCGAGCACCTCCTGGTAAGCCAACTTCGCGTCGCTGTATCGACCTCGGTAAAAAAGGTTGTCGCCTTGATCGAGCAACCGCTCTTCCTCTGTCTTTGCAGCGGGCGCGGCTGCCTGGACGGGAGGAGTGGGCGCGGGGGCAAACGTAACCTTAGCAAGCCTCTGCTCCTCTTCAAGCGGGTGAATCCCATGGATCATTTGCTCGTAAAAGACGGTCATTGAGGCCTCTTGCCTCTCAAAGACTGCCAGAGACTCGTAGAAATAACGGACCAAGATCAGACCAGACGCCGTCATCTCCTGCAGACTTTTCTCGGCTTCCGCCTGCCGGCGCTTGTCGAGGCGCAATTCCGCAGCCCGGATCAGGCATTGTGTGACCAAGAGTGGAAAATCCTCCTTGAAAGAAGATGCCAGAGCAGGCGCGCGGTAGGCGATTCCGCGCAGCCGGGCCTTTTCATTGATCTGCGGGGCGTATTTGGCGGCGAGAGGATCCAGGAGAAAGTGCAGGTACTGGTAACGGATTTCGTCTATCTTCGATCGCCTGGAGGCCGTAAGCACCAGATAGTAGTCCATTCCGTAAATCCGCGCCTGCGCCTGCTCCGGCGCCCCTAACAGGTCGAGGTCGATGCGGTAGGTCCGCCCCAGATACCCACCCACGGGAAGGCGGAAGTACACATCCGCCATGAAAATGGCCTGGCGCACCGCAGCGGAGTACCCAAGCTCCGCTGCCTGGTAGCGCGGCTGCAATCGAGACCAGAGCTCATGGAGTTTTGCTTGTACGTAAAAGGTTTTTAAGAGCGGAACCAGTCCGGATACTGCCTTGGCATCCGGGGGAAGGTCCGTCTGAGGAACCACCAATTTGAAGTCCGGAGGCGGCCCCAGCAGAAGGGCCAAGGAAACGTATTGACCAAGGTCCGCGCCAGGGTCGCCCTCCACGCGGTGCTCCGAGTAAAAGGTCTCCAGCCGCTTCGCCACCGGCGCATGGGCTTGCTCCAGATACTCCCTCGCTTCCTCGCGCGTAGGGTCTCCCGTCGCATGGCCAAGACCGGCGTCATATCCGCCGGCGTTGAGCGCCGCCATGACGGAAAAAACTTGCTCGCTCGACTCCAGAATGACGCTGCCCTCCTGTTGCTGAGCATGGGCCGATGACGCGGCTAGCAGCAGGGCGAGCACACCAATCCCCAGGCAGAGACACTTGTAGGGCCTCAGCCTGAGTGAGGCAAAAGAGAACCAATCACACCTGACGACGGGATACGGGGAAATTGAAGGGATAGCCTCCAAAATAATCGCCACCAAACACTCTAGCCTCGGACTGTGATTCGCCGCAAGGAGAGGACTACCTGGCCATCCGTGGGCCTGCCAAACCAAGTCGCGGGCTGGAAATTACCGAAGTAAATAACCCGGTCCAGTTGGTGGATGAGTTCCGGGGAGGTCCCGCCGGATAATACGCGATACCCCATCGCGCGCCCACCCGCGTCGACGTTGACCACCAGCACCGGCTCGTCGCCGGTGTTGAAATCAAATGGCGCAAGCTCGCGAACGCGGGGCGGCGTCACAAAAGCCGGCACATCTGGAGTAGTCGTAGCCGGGACAACCACTGAACCCATGATCAGGCAAAAGCAAATGACCGCTACCAGTACCCCGCCCGAGGCCGGCAAGAGCATCGGCTGAAGGGCGTTATCCATCCACACCCGTAGCCGCTCGAGCAAATTGCTATGCAGGCCCTGGGAGACCTCAACCCTCAATCGCAAGGCCAGTTCAGGAGGAACGTGACAACGCGACATCCCGCGCAGGTCCGCCTGCATGCTCTCCCACCCTTCCAGCTCGCGCCGGCAGGACCCGCAGTAGTTCAGATGAAACCGGATAGATTTCAGTACCTGGGGCTCACAGAGACCATCCAGGTAATCCGAATAGTGATTTCGAATTTCAACGCATCCTTCAAACATGGGCTTTGCCAAAACAACTCACGAGTTTCCTGCGAAGCAATTGCCGGCCCCGCCTCAGACGGGATTTCACGGTTCCCTCCGCCATCCCCGTCACTTGCGCAATCTCCTCGTAGGCCAACCCCTCAATTTCCCGCAAAACCACTACGGTACGATAAGGTTGGGCCAGGCTGGCAAGCGCCCGCCTCAACAGTTCTTGCCGCTCCGCCTGCTCGAGGAGCCGATAGGGACTTTCAGAGTTGGCCCGCGCTTCTGCCGCCGACGAAGCAACTTCCGCACCCGTGTCGTCGATGGAAAGGGGTTCGTGCCAATGACGCCGCATCCAACCGCGCCGGTGGTTTGAAGCCTCGTGGACGGCTATTCTGTAAATCCAAGTCTTCAGAGTGCTGTCACCGTGAAACTGCCGAATTCCTTTGAAGACCTTGATGAACACATCCTGCAAAACGTCCGCCGCCTCAGCCTGGTTCTCGAGAATGTGCGAGACGAGGTTGAAGACCGGGTTCTGGTAAACTCCCAGCAAGTAAGCGAAAGCCTCTTCGGAGCCTGCCTGCAACTCCGCAACCAAGGGCGCCTCTTCATTGATTGCGGGAAGCACCCGCTCAAGCGCCATCCCCACGGTTCGCGCGGTGTCCATTACGCCCATATGATACCACTTCCCCGCTCCGACTGCAAGACCGCGCTTGCCTTCCTGGTCATTCCTATTGACACCAGGGGACGGAAGTTTGTTCCAAAAATACTGCTCTATTCGTGCATTGACAGCCGCTTCCCGCCATGATAGAAATTGTATGTCAGACTGAAGGGCCTGTGGCGCAGTTGGGAGCGCGCATGACTGGCAGTCATGAGGTCGAGAGTTCGAACCTCTCCAGGTCCACCAATCTTTGCCATGGGTTAGCGGTCAAAGGTAATTCCAAAAAGTACAAACTGGTACAATCACGTCATCCACAAAGCGTGCGCCACCTTAGAAGCTGCTTCCCGCTTCTCTTCCGACACGGCATGGGTGTAAACATCCAACGTGGTTCGAATGTCGGCATGGCGTAGCAGTTCCTTTTGGACGGCTGGCGTTGCTCCAAGTGAGTGCAAGAGCGTCGAGTAGGTGTGCCTGAAGGTGTGCCAGCCGATGTTACCGATTCCCGCTTTTGTTGCGGCGGGTTTCAGGTGATCGGCAAGGATGCCGTCCTTCCACGGTGGTTTGCCGGTTGCCCCGGCGAACACGTAATCCGAGTCTCCCGAGTAAACTACCCGTGCCCTGTGCTGGAGAAACGCCTCTGCTAAGTCAGGGTCGAGAGGCAGGGCGCTCTCCGAGGCTTCAGTCTTGGTGGGATTAACATCTCCCCCCACAACGCTCCGCTGAATCTTGACTGTCAAGTTGTTGAAATCAATATCTCCCCACCGCAGGCCCAGGAGTTCGCAGACCCTTAGGCCCAGGCAGGCGATTGTTATCACCATCGTCTTGAAAGGTTCGCAGAGTTCTCCCAAGAGAGCCTTGAATTCTGCCGGTGTGAGTGCGCGCGGTGTCTTGAGGCGTTTCTGCGACTGCCGTACCAGAGAAATGGGATTCTGTTCAACCATCTTCCAGCGAAGAGCCGCTTGATAGAGTATGTGAAAAAGGGTTCGAACATGGGATTTCACCTGCCGGGAGTGCGGGTAAGCGTCAAGCCAGTCTCCCACGGCCAACGCTTCTACGTTATGGACGAATTCGGTTCCCCACCTTGGCTTGATGTGGTTTTCGAAAAGTCCGCGATAACCCTTCTGCGTGTGTTTCCGGCAATGCTTCGCCGCATGTTCTGCCATGAACCGCTCTATCAACGCCCCGACCGTAACGGCGTGAAACTGCCTTTGCGGATTCTGCGCGTTGATCTTGATGCGAAGGTGCTCAACGGCCCTTTCCGCGTCGGCCTGAGTCGGGAATTTTTCAACCGTTCCAATCAACACTGACGTTGGCTTTCCGTCTTCCAACCAGCGGAATTGCCAAACGTTCGGCCCTTTCTTCCGCTTCCTTACCGTCAAATTTCCGTACTGATATCGTGCCTGCATGGTTCCTCCATTCAAAATGAAGTTGCCGTGCGGCACGGTTGGCTGTTTGATTGTAGCCTTGAGTTGATCCAGGCGTCCAGCGTTGTTGCGCGATACCGCCAGAACTTACCAACCTTTAGCGCTGGCACTTCGCCGCGCTTCGCCATCCGTTCAAGCACTTTCGGATGAATCTTCAGAGCCTGTGATGCTTCCTTGCTGGTAAGAAGTGTCTCAATTCCACTTGGCATGCAGTTCAGAACCTCTCGGGCAGCTACAATTCAATGTCCGTGCCCCATGAAGTGGTTTATTAGGAAACTGTCCCCCATTATCACCTTCATCCTAACGACGGCTGCGGGCAAACGGCTGGAACGCTTCGAGCACAGCCATATACTCGCGTTTTGATTCACGACTTGGCTCTCGTGCCTGCGCGCCGAGAAGAAAGAGTTCCTTAGGATGGGTTTTCGCCACGCGATCTCACGGGAGGATACACCTCGGCCTGGCTGGGCGGCGTGGTATAGAGAATGAGCTTGCCGCCGAAAAGCCAGAAGATACCAACTCCAGGTTCGGGTTTTGCTCGTGCGGTCATTTCTTCGGGTCTGGGTCGTCGCTTTCTCCCGGCTCTTCCTCCTTCAGCAGCCCAGCTTGCTCCAGCATGATTTGCAGGACGGGCGGCATGCAGTGCTCGTCCTTGAGCTCCTCGTGGACGGGGCATGCCTTCATGCCGTCTGCGTTGTGGCAGTAAGCACGCAGGGTCACGAGGTTCTCGATAGCGTCATTTCCCTGCAGGCTTCTTTTGATCCTGTGATGGACCTGGAGATTTTCGAGCGAGCCGCACTTTTGACATCATCATCCGTCGCGCTCCAGCACCTGCTTCATCAACCGCCGGTAAATCTGCTTTCCCAGCTTGATCCGCTTTACCTTCGTCAGCATTTGCTGGCGGTCCCCACTTCCCTGCCCCCGCTTTGGCCGGCAAGACCTGCCTGATACTCCCGCGGCGGCAGATGCACAAGGCGGTGAATCACCATCCAGATCTCCTCCGGCGTCGACTCTTCTCCCCTCCCCGCCAGAAAATCCGCGCACACCAGTTTCAGGCAGTACCCCCGCGAGCGCTCCGTCCCCACCATCCGCGAGGCCACGTAGAGAGCCCTTTCCACCACCGGCAACTGACTGCTTGAAGTAAATCATCTCGTAAGGCTCGTAGTCTTCCCGCGTGAAGTACTTGTGCACCGCTTCCTTCAGCTCCTGCTTCGTCGACTCCTGCGCCCTGTGCAACCAGGTTACACAGTCAAATCGTCGCCCTTCACTCCTCGCCACTTTCCCCAGTTCCAACGCCTTGGACCAGCCCAGGTCTTCGATCTCGGGCGCCGGAATCTGCCCCAGGTGGTCATGGATCGACATGAGGTAATAGGCCTTTCGCCGGGAGTCCGGGAACTTCTCCTCCAGGTATGCTTCAAAGCTTTGGTATCCCACCATCCTGCGCCGCTCCTCATTCCTGTCACCTACCCACAACATACCTGGCAGATTTGAATTTTCCCAAGGTTTTTGGGTCAGGCCGCCCCCCAAGCGCCGAGGCCCGCCCACGCGAGTCAGTTGCAGAAGACGCACCGGATACTCCCGCGGCAGCAGATGGACAAGGCGGTAAATCACCATCCAGATCCCCTCGGGCGAAAACTCATCTCCCCTCCCCCGCCAGAAAATCCGCGCGCAGCAGTTCCAGGCAGTACCCCCGCGAGCGCTCCGTCCCCACCATCCGCGAGGCCACATAGAGGGCCCTTGGCACTGCTGAACCCAGAGAAAAATCTCTCGGTTAGGGGAGCGAATCTGTTGCACCCTGTCCGCTACTGCAACCCTTTAGTTTCAGTAACTTGGCTCTCCTTTTCACCCTCCTGACCGTCAGTTAGTGTTGCGCCTACCCCGTTTGGAAACCAGTCGGGTAGCGAGCCATCTCGAACAAAGGATTCTCGTTGCTCCTTCGACAGGCGCTCAAGTAACTTCTTGGGGCTCTTACCCTGCGCCTGCTCTATCACCTGCTCCTCGCTGTTGATTTTGGCGTATGCCTTGATGGCTGAGACAATTACCGAACCATTCATGGGAGTAAAGTCCGCTCTCTCGATTATCCGTTCGAGAGCCACCCTGATATTCCTTTGGCGTTTACCGAAAAGGCCGAAGGCGTGAGCGTGCCGATACTGGGCATCACGACTGACGTCGTATTTCTTGCCAATAAGTTCGGTACTGCCCCAGCCAATAAAAGCCTCCTCAATTTGCTGGCGATAGGGGGACGAACAGATTGTGCATTGGGCCTTATGCCGCCCGAGGTTCACGCTACCATCGTCATTGTCCTTAAGTTGCTTCTCATCGTTCATAGAATTTACCTTCACTTTCGTTTGAAACTTCTAAGGGGGGTGAAATTTGCCGGCCTGAAGGGGAACCATTTTCGCCGGTGGGAGGGGTCCCGGCGTCCTTTGTGGGGCAACCTATTGCTATTTTCGGAAGTCCGGCGGGGGGGATAAATCCAGTACTCGCGCAGCTTGGTGGTCTCAGCGCGAGTGCCAGCCTAGTTGAAGAGCAGGCCAGGATACATTCGGCAAAGTTAGCCGGCGATTCCCTTACACTGGCGCGCCATGCTCCGGAGATGTTTGACACCTACCACCGGCGCAGCGCCAACAAAATCTCAGGCGGTGCCCGCGTGCTGTACTCGGTGGAAGACAGCCCGGCGCTGGTGTTGAATACCACGGCGGGAATGAAAGTCGTGCTTTGGGACCCGCCAGATCTTTCGTCCAAGGAAGATGTTCCTCTCAAGGATGACTGGGGAGGCAGTGGCGCTACTTATGCCCTAACTGGGTGAGTTCGATCAGATCTTCGAATCGGAAGCGACAACGGCCGGCAGCCATCACCACAAAGGGATCAGGCACCCTTAAATCGGTAAAGCTGACAGGAATGGAGGCTTCCGAACCCGAGTCGTTGCGGTAACTGACGCGATCATCACCCCAGTCTCTCCGGAAGAACAGGACCTCAAACTCCCGTCCAAACAGGGGATGAAAAGGATGGGTGACGCGGAAGCGCTGGGCTTCGCCGCTCACATCGGGTGTAATTGATGACTTCCTCTTTGACAGCCTGCCAGAAGGATATATGGCGCTGATCTTCGGATCCAAATATACCGTTCAAAAGTCCCGAACACGCCAGGAGGCCGACGTGGCCTGCGTGCAAGGGTGTGAGAGGCCGGCCGGTGGCGGACACGGGCTCAGCAAAGAGAATGCGTCCCGCCTGTCGATACGCCGCTGACTGCGGGAGCAGATCCTCGATCTCATCAAGAGGCAGGCCACGGTAGACCAGTTGAGCTGGTCCGCTCACGGGCACGTCGTACCGCGCTTCGGGCTCAGAAGGCAGGGCCGGGATTTGGGAGGGATTCCTTGCCAGGCTGGCGTGGTAAAGTCGTGCCCTGGTGATATCGCTGTCCGTAAGACATTCTCTCTCGCGCCGGCTTCGTCGTGCTCCGATCACCACCACCTGCTTATAGCGCACACACTCAGAAGCTTCGAGCCGGTAAGCCCGGGAGTCGCGGAAGTGCGATGCGAGAATCTGGCTGCACTCAGCCAGTCTCTCCGAGGGTATGACCAAAACCAAGATACCGGCTGGCTTGAGCCAGCGATAGGTGTGGCTCAGGAACGATTGCTCTGTGCGGTGACTGTCAGCCGGCCCAAGGGCCCAATCGTAAGGTGGATTCAGATATAGGAGGCCAAAGCACTCGACCGGGCACTGCAGTTCCAGCGTATTTCCCTGGACGATGTTGGGAATCCGCTGCCTAGCTTGCTCAGTGCGATAGGCATCAAGCTCGATACCGTAGCGAAGCACCTGGGCTCCACCTGTAATTGTCTCAAACGCTACGCCATCACCGATACACGGGTCGAGCGCGGACGACGGAGCATCTGGAAAACAGAGTAACCTGCGAATCCGCTGGGCTTCGGACAAGGGCAGCGGGTAGAAGCCGAGTCGACTTTTGCCCTGAAAGCGCACCGGGGACCTCCTTTCTCTGAAGAGCCTGCACACTCATCATGGAGAAGATCATTGGGACTCTTCCTTCTCAAATGGGACTCAGGCGGCCAGATGGGGGAGAGAGTGTGAAGGATGTCCTTCGCGGCAGGATCAGATGCCAGCCATTTCTCCCAGAGGGAGGGGGTTTTAGGCTGCTACGGATGTTCACCGCGCTGGCGGAATGCCTCTGTGACGGCAAGCCGTCGCTTTCTAACGAGGTTTGCGGCGCTCGGGCAGCTTTTTGCGCGTGTCTACACGGGTCTCCATCTGGGGCAGCGCTTTGGGCAACTGGATGTCCAGAGCCTTAAGCAAAGCGCCGCAGGTGGCCCCGGGCGTGGGTAGGCGCAGGCAACTGCCTCCCCCCTCCACTTTCATTTCGGTCGAGACCAAGCTCTGCAGTTGATGCAGACCTTCTTCCACGGTGACGTCCAAGGCCGCCCAAGCCCGGCTCAGTTCCCGCCGGATCAGGTAGGCCAGCATCACCACCAACACGTGGCCGCGGGTGTGTTCCGGCGTACGCACGTAAATGGGGCGAGTCTCCAGGTGCGCCGTCTTGCAAGTGCGGAAGGCCTGCTCGACTTCCGCCAAGTCCTTGTAACGCTCATGCACCACCTGCTTAGAAGCGGCGCTCTGGGGCAGGTCCGTCTTGATCACGTAACACCCGTCCAGACGAGAGGCTTCTTCCAGGGCTGCTTCGTCCCCCCTCAGCTTCAAGCCCCGCCCTTCGCTCTCCACTTCCAGCCAAGGCTCAATTTTCAACTGGGCGAGTTTGGCGCGCACCCGCTCTTCCGCCTTGCCTACTTTGGCACGAGGGTGCTCGGCCAGATAGCGGTTCTGGGCTAGGCACAGTCGCTCCACGCTGGCCCGCTTGTCGGCGCGGGAAGTGGCGATATCCGCGGCACGCAGGGGATTCCGCCGCAGCACGTAACGCACTCCATCCTCCTCCACCTCGCACACCGTCGCGTCAAACAACTCCATTTGCAGGATGCCCGCCTTGAGCAAGGTCTCGATCTGGGGCTTGGTGATGGCGGTGATGTAGTGAAACCCCGCCTGCGCCAGCTCCTCCACCTGGGCGCTTTTGATCATGCCTCGGTCGCCCACAAAGGTTGCCCGTTCACAACCAAAACGCTGGCTCGCCTTCTTCACCTGCGCGCCAAAGGTCTTGAGGTCCCGCGTGTTCCCCCGGAAGACTTCGGTGGACACCGGCTCGCCCTGCTCGTCGCACAACAGGCCGATGACAATCTGTTTCTTACCTTTCTTGCCGTCTCGCGGGTAGCCGTAGTCCGCATAGGCATTCTTTTCCCCTTCCAGGTAACTGCTGGTCACGTCGTAGAGAAACAACTGCGGTTTCTTTTCCCCTCGCCGCGTCGCAAACAACCGCTGCTCGATCACCTCCTGTTGCTCGCTGAGCCAAGTGAGATTAGCGTACAGGTCGTTCTCGTCAAAGCCCCGCTGGATTCCCAGCACCGGGCAGGCCGCATGCACCTGGGCCAAGCGCACGGCGGACAAGCGCGAGCCCTGCTCCAGTACCCGCGCCAAGACCTGCCACAAGGCCAGTTGGGCGGCGAAGGCAGGCCCCAGGGCTTTCAGGATACCCAGGCGCTGGGCCACTTCATAGACGGTCCACACCGCTCCTACGGAGGGACCCTGTTGGAGATGGATCTTATCCAGGGAGCCCAGGGCTGCCAAGTCGCCCTTGAATTTCAGAGCCAGTTTAATGGCCGCGATCTCCTGGGGATCACAATGAGTGAGGTTGGCGATGTTGCGCTTGCGGACGTGCTTACCGTCACGGTAGGACTCGCGGAGATAAATCGACTGATAGATTTTGCCGTTGGCGGAAGGCCAGAAAGCGTATGCGACATGCATGTATACATAATTAGCGTAAATCTTCATAAAGTCAAGGGGAAAATGCAGAACAATCAAATTAATACATGTCTACACAATTGAGCCAAAATCACGATCAACCACATGAGAATTGGGAACTTACCTCAGGAGACTAGGGTGAACATCCGATAGATGCGGTCTTCGAGGGAGACCGGGGCGACTGGGCCGTAGAAGTGAAGACAAGCAGTTTCGATTCCCACAAGCTAAAAGGGCTTCTGGAGTTTTGTCGTCGGAATTCGAAGTTTCGGCCCTTAGTCATCACTGCGCCTGGTGACGAGCGTATCGCTTATGGTCACGGTTTGTCGGCCATTAGCTGGAATGAATTCTTGCTGTCGGGCCCTCCTTCTTCAGATAAGACCACAGGGTGACCTGAAGGTGCCTGCGCTGAAGCAGAGGGGGTGGCTCTCTGGAGTTGCCGTCTAGGGGTTAGGACGTCAGATTCTCGATCTGAAAACCCGGGTTCGATTCCCGGTAGCGCTACCAAATCCACAACTTAGTAGTTTTTCCGCATAAACAAAGGCGATAATTGTGATTATGGAGTCGTTCTTCCTTGTCTCTTGGGGTCTCGCGAGTCTATGCCGTGCGCTATAGCAATGGACAGTATATGGACAGTAAGATTTCAAGAAACAGTGCGTCGGTGGGCGGGTCTGAGCTGAACCGCGGTCGCGTCTGTTTCTTTTGCCGGATACTTTCTTTGTAGAAGGTGAGCTGACTTCGAATGGCCACCAGCATAGGTCCCAAAGAGGCTCGGTTGCGGAGGAAGGCCGAGACAGTGCACGATCCGATGGGACGACCACAACGTGCTTTGCCATCCGAATATCCAGGATTCTCAAGGCAGACGGTTGGCGTCTGCCAGTTTTGCCGAGCCTCCGCAATTTGGAAATAAAACGCATCGATTCGAAACGTTTCGTCCGATGCGGGTTGACAAGCGAATGTGTGTACAGCAAAATAGAACCTCATGCAGACCTTATTGCAGAACGTAGAAGCACGGGCAAGGATTTATGTCAAGACTCATTATGCTGAACGAAGAGCGACGCCGAGCCATTCATGAGATAATCAGCCACGAAGGAAGAGGTTTAGTCAAAGAACTTGCTGGGCGCTTGCACACGTCGCAGGTGACGATCCGGAAGGATCTCGAAATCCTCCACAACCATGGGCTGGTCCAGCGTACCCAGGGCGGCGCGTTGCCCGTGCAAGCCGGAGCGTTGCTTGATCCCAGCTTGCGAGAAAAGGAAAACCAACATCGGAAGGAAAAACAACGAATCGGCAAGGCTGCGGCGGACCTGGTCAAGGAAGGTGAGTCCGTGCTTTTAGATTCAGGGACCACGACCACGGCAGTTGCGAGGGCCGTGCGGGACCGCGGCCGGCTGACCGTCATTACCAATGCTGTGAACATTTCTGCAGAACTCTCCGGTACCCCCATTGAGGTGATCCTTACCGGCGGAACCCTGCGCGAGAACTCTTTTTCGCTCGTGGGTCCTTTGGCGGAGGAAACACTGCACAGGCTTAGCGCGGACATTCTATTCCTGGGGGTGGACGGGCTTGATGTGCACTTTGGCGCAACCACCCCGAACCTTCAGGAAGCCAGCGTGAATCGAGTGATGGTGGAGATCGCCAGGCGAACTGTCGTGGTGTGCGATTCCAGCAAGTTAGGACGCCGCAGCCTATCTCTTATTACCCCGCTCTCCGGGATCCATGAGGTCATAACGGACAGCAAGATTCCGAAGGCTGACCTGAGGGTGCTCACGGAGGCGGGCATCAAGGTCACGATTGTTTAGCAATTCCCAGCGGAGGAGCCACGGACGGTGCAGCCTCTTCGGCCGGCTCGACATTGCCGTGCTCCGCTGGAAAAGGTCCTGCGATGCCTGGCAAACGACGGGTTCACTACCAGACTACCCCGTTGGACAAGCAAGCCCAGGAGAAGTACGTACTGATGCTCCGCGGCATTTCTGTGGAAGCCAACCAATAGAGGAAATTGGCTGATTAGCGTGGATAAAAGGAGAGATTCTTCATGAGTGTCGCAGACCAAGGTCCTGGAATGAATACGCTAGCTGAGATTCTTTCTCAACCGCGCTGCTGGAAAGAATGCTTCAAAGTGTTAGATGAAAGCGACCAACTGGAAAAGGTCAAGGAACTGTTCAGCAACGATGCGGAGTGTCTCTTTATTGGTTGTGG
>JBEKME010000115.1:0-20290 GCA_050008675.1 Terriglobia bacterium | reverse complement strand
CATCTTGCGGCTGCGCCGTGAGTCTGGCGGTGAATCCTGTCGGAGAGCCGGATGCGGGAAATCCGCACGTCCGGTTCGATGAGCGGGGATGGGAAACGGGACGACGCTCGAGTCGCTACCGCGCCCAACCCCGACTCTACTGAAAAGAAGGGAGGTAGGTGGTATGTCGTAGGTGGTGGGTGGGGAAGAGCGGGGGCAGGTTATAGAGGACAGGGAAAGGGGCCAATTCTGAATTGTGAATTGTGAATTGTGAATTATGAATTGTGTATTATGGATTGTGAGTTGCCTTCTTGCTTTTGCCACCGCCGACTGCCTTCTGCTTACTGCCGACTGCCTACTGCATCTGAGGGGAGTTCGAGCTGGCGGGCCTCTTGGCCCGCACCCCAGTCTACGACAGTACGCCACCCTGACTGGGAAAGAAGAAACCCTAGTAACTTTAAAAATGAAAGAACGATGCAGGAATGTCCATGAAAACAAAGGACCAGCTTTCAGCAGGCCGGGGGGAGGCGGGAACGTTGTTGAAAAAAAAGGAGGTAGGTCGTAGGTGGGGAAGAGCGGGTTCCAGGTGGTAGTTGGTAGGTGGTAGGTGGGGAAGAGCGGGGGCACGTTACAGAGGACAGGGAAAGGGGCCAATTCTGAATTGTGAATTGTGTATTATGGATTGTGAGTTGCCTTCTTGCTTTTGCCACCGCCGACTGCCTTCTGCTTACTGGCGACTGCCTACTGCATCTGAGGGGAGTTCGAGCTGGCGGGCCTCTTGGCCCGCACCCCAGTCTACGACAGTACGTCACCCTGACTGGGAAAGAAGAAACCCTAGTAACTTTAAAAATGAAAGAACGATGCAGGAATGTCCATGAAAACAAAGGACCAGCTTTCAGCAGGCCGGGAGAAGGCGGGAATGTTACAGAAAACACAGGTAGTTGGGCGGTAGGCGGTAGGTGGTACGTGGTAGACGGTATGTGGTATGTCGTAGGTGGTAGGTGGGGAAGAAGAACAGGATCCGGGTGTCAGGTGTCTGGTAGTTGGTAGACGGTAGGTAGCAGATGGTAGGTGGTAGGTCGTGGGTCGTAGGTGAGGACCCCCCCCCTCCCCACATACCACCTACCACATTCGGGTAGAGCAGATTGGCGATTGAGCTGCAATGCCAACTCAGGTTATAGTTGAGATTCGCGATTGACCACGAACAGAAGGCAGATGGCCCAGGTTTCTTCACGCTCAGGAAGTAGAGGCAGGCGGCTTGTTCCGGCAGCCCTGCTGGTGTTGGCTTTGTCATCCGGGATTGTGGCGCTGGAATTCCTGGGCGCCGAGCCGGCCAAGCCCCCCCCGATTTCCGTGCCGGTCCGCTTTACGGACATCCGCCAGGCCGCTGGCATCACCTTCCAGCACGACCATACTTTCACTGCGGAAAAAGAATATATCGAGACCATGGGCAACGGCCTGGGTTGGATTGATTACGACCAGGACGGATTGATGGATCTTTATTTTGTGCAGACGGCTGAGACCGAGTGGTACAAGCCTCCGCACCCGCTGCGCTCCGCCCTTTACCACAACAACGGCGATGGGACCTTTACGGACGTGACGGAAAAGGCTGGGGTGGGCGCCGAGGGTCTCTACGGGCAGGGCGTGGCCGTGGGCGACTACGACAACGACGGCTATCCCGACCTTTACGTCACCGGCTACGGCCGGGCCATCCTTTACCACAATAACGGGGACGGCACCTTCACGGACGTGACCGCCAAAGCCGGCGTCGCTGACGAGGGCCAGTGGTCCACCAGCGCGGGCTGGTTCGATTACGACAGGGACGGGTATCTCGACCTGCTGGTCTGCAACTACATTGACTGGTCGCCCAAGAACAACCTCTATTGCGGCGAGCACCGGCCCGGCTACCGCGCTTACTGCCATCCGGACAACTATCGCGGGCTGCGGCTGAAGCTCTACCACAACAACCACGATGGCACGTTCACCGACGTGAGCGAGAAATCGGGGATCGGCATCCCCGAGGTCAAAGGCATGGGCGTGGTGCTCGCGGACTTCAACAATGACGGCTGGACGGACGTCTTCGTGGCCAACGACACCTGGCCGAATTCCCTCTTCATCAACAAGAAGGACGGGACGTTTGAGGATATTTCCTTCATGTCCGGAGTGGCGGCCAGCGAAGACGGGAAATACGAGGCCGGCATGGGCACCGACGCCGCGGACGTGGATGGGGACGGCTGGTTCGACATCTACGTGACCCACCTGGATTTCGAGTTGAACCGCCTCTACCGCAACAATCACGACCAGACGTTCGACGACGCGACCTACAGCTCCGCCATGGGGAACAAAGCGACCTTGCTGAGCGGGGTCAGCACAAAGCTTTTTGACTACGATAACGACGGCTGGGTTGATATATTTCAAGTTAATGGATCAATGTTGGATAATATCAGCCTTTACCACAGCGAAGAGACCTTCATGGAACCCAAGCTCATGTTCCGCAACCTCGGCCAGGGGAAATTCGAGAAGGTTTCGGAACTCCTGGGTCCGGACTTCATGAAGCCCGTCGTGGGACGCGGCTCCGCGGTGGCCGACTTCGATAACGACGGTGACCTGGACATCGCCATTTCCGTCAGCGGGGGCTATCCCCAGCTCCTGCGTAACGACGGCGGCAACGCGAATAACTGGCTGGAAGTGATGCTGGTAGGAACCACGTCGAATCGCGACGGCGTGGGCGCGGCGCTGAAGCTGGTTTCCGAGGGATTTACTCAATACCAGCAGAGGAAAGGCGGCATGAGCTACATGTCCGCCCACGATCCGCGCGTCCATTTCGGCCTGGGACAGCGCAAGAGCATCGAACGGCTGGAAATCACCTGGCCGAGCGGAACCGTGGATAAGCTCACCAACCTCGCCATCAACCAGATCATCACGGTGAAGGAAGGAACAGGCATCATCCCGCGCTCCTTCCCCCGCATCCCCAGCAAGTAAGCCGGAATTGCTGATTTTCGATTGCCGATTGCTGATGCACATTGGAAGGAGTTGCCACACCACTTTTTCAATCGTCAATCGACAATCAGCAATTTGGCACACCACTTTTTCAATCGTCAATCGACAATCAGCAATCGGCAATTTGGTGTAAGATGTTCCCCAACCTTACCAACGGGGGATACGATGCTTGACAAGCCGGAAAAAACCATCAACCGCAGGTCGTTTCTCAATCGCACTGCTTCCATGCTGGCCGGGACCGCCCTGGGGGCCACGGCGGCTTCCTATGGGCGCATCGTGGGCGCCAACGATCGAGTCTCGCTGGGGCACATCGGAATTGGAAGTCGCGGGGGCGAGTTGGATTGGATTGTCTCCCGGCTGGGGGCGAAACATAACGTCGAGATGACCGCCGTCTGCGACCTCTGGAAAGTGAATCGGGAGAAAGCGGTCTTGGCCAATAAGATTTACTACGGCAGGCCGCCGCGACAGTTCCAGTATCTCGAGGATCTTCTGCTTTTGAAGGACGTTGATGCCGTTCTGATTTCCACACCCGAACATTCGCATTCCCCTATCCTGAAGCTCGTTGCCGAGGCCGGGAAAGATGCCTACGTGGAGAAGCCCATGGGGAACGTCCTGGAGGAGGTCAAGGCGGCGCGCGACGCGGTGCTGCAAAAGCGACTGGTTGTTCAGGTGGGCACGCAGCATCGCAGCGAACCGTACCCGCAGGCGGCATGCGAACTCATCCAGACGGGGGCCCTGGGCGAGGTGAGCAAGGTGGAAATCGTGTGGAACTATCACGGGCCGCGGTGGCGGGGGCGGCCTGAAGTGAACCAACTCCGCGCCGAAGATACCGACTGGGGCAGGTGGCTGATGACCAAGCCGCCTCGTCCCTTCGACCCGCAACTCTATTTTGAATTCCGGCTCTACAAGGAGTTCTCCAGTGGCATCGCCGACCAATGGATGAGCCACGCCATCGACCTTGTCCACTGGTTTATGGCTGACAGGTATTTGCGGTCCGTGGTGGCCCACGGGGGGATCTTTGCTTGGCGAGACGGTCGTCAGAATCCGGACACCTTCCAGGCGCTGCTCGAATATTCCAAGGGGTTCATGGTCAGTTATTCAACCAGCTTTGGTAACGATGCGCCCAGCTTTACACGTTATATGGGAAAGAAGGCGACCCTGATGAACGTGGGCGGCGAAGGTAGCCCCCGATATAAACTGGTGGAAGAGAAAGGTAACCACGAAGATAACCCTGATATCGACCAGCTACGCGCCGAAAGAGAGGTCTTGCTTCCCGGGGACAAGGCGCTGCCGGCAGGGGGGATGGGAGACCTTGACCTGCACCATATGGAAAACTGGTTCGAATGCCTGCGGAGTCGCCAGCAGCCGCACTCAACCGTTAGCGACGGCTACGCGCACTCGCTGGCGTGCACTACGGCAGCACAGTCCTTCTGGGCGGGCAAGAAGCTCTATTACGATCCGGCGACTGAAACGATCCTGGATCATCCGCCGGCGTCATGAGGCGGATGAGCAAAGGGGGCGCCACCCCCACGCTTTCCGCCGCAAGACTACAGCTTTAGCGAGGCTTCGCCTGAGACCCACGAGCACGTTGTCACCGCGAAGCGGTGGACCGTGAGTAGCCGTGGGCGCAAGCCCACGGTCGATGTTCCCCCGAAAGGCTGCCTAACCCGTCAGCCGACGGGTTGTCCAAGGCGGTTCGGCCCCTTCAGGGCCGAATGTCTCTTAAGGCGCTCCTATCCGTGGGTTTCATCCCGCGCCTGCGGGACTACTCAGGGTGCTCCCCTTACGGGGAGCAAAGCCTGAAGTGCAAAACTTGACTCACTTGAGCCGAGTTTGCCGAATCAAGGTTTATAACGATAAGCGAACCGCCATGCCAAGCGCACGCGAGCGTGATTCTCTTCACCAACTCCTGGACGAAATCGAACTCTTCATCAAGTCTCTCCGTCATCCCGTGGTGGTGGAAGATGAGGTCGAGCTCTTTGACCTGTCCGCCAGCGAATGGCGCCTGACGGTTGAATTCGGCAAGCTGATTTTTGCGGCCTGGAACGCCGCGCGCTCGGTAAGTCGCCGGGTGGAGGATATCGCCTACCGCGACGCTGAGCGGCTGGGCCTGTTCGCGCGCAAGGCGGCAGGTCGCGAAACCATCACTCTGGAATTCCGCGAGGCGCATCACGTCCGTCAGCCGACGGATAAGGCGCCGGCGCGCGAGAGCTTCCAGAAACAACTGCTCGCCCTGCTTTCACGGCAATACCCAGGCTGGAGCTTGGAGCGCGTCAGTCACCGCTCTGACCGGGAACACTCGTTCTCGGCGTGGTACACGAGGGGTGTGGCCCGGCAGGGCCGGACGGCCTGGGCTTTTCTGGGCCTGGGAGAAAGTGAATCCCCCGCCGCTGTTGACGCCGCCTTGGCCTTCGGACTGATCTGGCTGGATTGGCTGCGCAGCCGCTCGGACCGCGTCACTTACCTTGGATTGAAACTGATCTTTCCGCCCCAGACGGCGGAAACCAGCGCTCATCGCGCCGCTTACCTCAACCATCGCGCCGTGCAGGTGGAGATTCTCGAGTGGTCCGTGAAGGAGGAGCGGCCAAGCGTTATCGATTGGAGGGATTACGGCAACGTCGAAACGCGACTGGCCCCGCGCCGGCTGGCCGCAGACCTTGTCGAGCGCCATCGCGGACTGCTTTCGCGGCTGCTGGGCGATCTGCTCGCCCAGGTTGACGTTGTAGCAGACCCTGCTGCCGCGGCGCTCTCGATTCGGGTCCTGGGCCTGGAGGTGGCACGCATCGAGGGTTTGCTGGCGCCGCGCATTACTTTTGGCCTGCCGGGCAATGCCCGCCGACTCGGGGAAGGCAATCACGCGGAACTTCGTCAGTTGCTGGAGACGGCGCTGCGTATTCGCTGCGCGGCAAGCCCGAATTCCTCCAGTGACCTCTGCCGGCTCCAGTCCGAGCGCTGGCTCGAAAGTATGGTGGTGCGGGATGTCACAAAGCTTGACCCGGCTCTCTTGCCCACCTGTATCTATCCCCAGGTCCCGGCATTTTCGGGGATGGATAGAGGAGTAATCGATATTCTCTTGGCAACGCGAAGCGGTCGCCTGGCCGTGCTGGAGTTGAAAGTACAGGAGGATATCAACCTTCCTCTCCAGGGTCTCGACTACTGGCTGCGCGTCAAGTGGCTGCAAGAGCGTGGCCAGTTTCAGGAATTCGGCTATTTCCCGGGGATCGAACTCGCCGATTCTGCCCCTTTGGTTTATCTGGTTTCCCCCGCCTTTCGCTTCCATTCCACCACCGGGCGAATGCTCCGATATCTGGATCCGGCCATCCGCATCATTCAGGTGGGAATCAATGATGGCTGGAGGGAGGACATCAAGATCCTCTTTCGGCGGGAACACGAGGTGGGGGCCTGAACACCGCCTCGAAGGATCGACACATTGTTATCGATATTTTGCCCCGAGAACCTGGCCTTTTATGCCGGCCGCGGTTGGCTAATGACAAGTTAAAAGCCAGAGACAAAGGTCACGACTCGGAACTTGCGGAGAAGGTCAGGACCCCGCCAGGGGTACCAAAATGGCTCAAGAACAGCTTGGCTTTCCGCACCACCCGCTACAAAAAAACGGACCTCCAGTTCTAACCTCAAGATGTCGCTGCCTTATCTATCAGAAATAACTTGACACGAAAACGACAGGGAGCTAAGATATATACGACTCAAAAGATCGGATATAGAAATGCTAAGGCTTGGGAAAAAAGCGGACTACGGATTGATTGCCCTAAGGCATTTGGCCTCACAGCCGCCGCGTGCGGCATGTAGCGCCAGGGAGATCGCCAGTACATATGGAATGCCGACAGAGTTGGTCGCCAAGATTCTCCAAAGGCTGGCGAAAATCGGCTTGCTAGCGTCTCAGCACGGAACTAACGGTGGATACGCTCTGGCCAAAGACCCTTCAGAAATCAACGCCTTTGAGGTCATCCGGGCACTTGAGGGCCCGCTGGTCATCACCTCCTGCGTGACCGACCGGAGTGAATGCCACCAGATGACGCGATGCACGGTGCGGGAGCCGTTGCGCAAAGTGAACGACGCCATCGTAAAGGCGCTAAGTGATGTTACAGTTTCGAGCCTCATAGGCGACAACTCAAGCTTGGTGCAGATCCGGGTCGAGGGAAGGCCGCAATGAAAGCGAAGACGATTGCACTGGAAGCGCTTATCCCCGGACTGGCGGGCCCGCCTTGTACAACGGAGCACCGCCGCGCCGGCCCCAGTGGTCGAGTGCTGTCACGGGTGAATCATCCTGAGGAGGAGTTTTGATGGCCACGCCGCAATCTGAAGTCGAAATCCTGGCAACCCAAGAATACAAGTATGGTTTTGTTACCGACATCGAACAGGAAACGGTTCCGCCAGGATTGAACGAAGACGTTATCCGCCTTATTTCGGCCAAGAAGCATGAGCCTGAGTGGCTGTTGGAGTGGCGACTCAAAGCCTTCCGCCACTGGCTGACCATGCAAGAGCCTACCTGGGCAAACGTCAAGTACGGTCCGATTGATTATCAGAGCATCCGCTACTTTTCCGCGCCCAAGGGGACGGGAACAAAGAAGCCCGGGGAAATAGACCCGGAGCTCTTGAAGACTTACGACAAGCTTGGAATCCCGCTGAGAGAACGCGAACTGCTTGCCGGCGTGGCGGTCGATGCGGTGTTTGACAGTGTATCGGTGGCGACGACCTTCAAGGAGAAACTCGGCGAATTGGGCATCATCTTCTGTTCCTTCTCGGAAGCCGTGCACGAGCACCCGGAGCTTGTCCGGAAATACCTCGGCTCGGTGGTGCCTTACACGGACAACTTCTTTGCCACGCTCAACTCCGCCGTATTCAGCGACGGTTCCTTCGCTTACGTGCCGAGGGGCGTGCGCTGCCCGATGGAGCTTTCCACCTACTTCCGCATCAACGCCCGCAAAACAGGCCAGTTCGAGCGCACTCTGATTGTTGCCGAGGAAGGTGCCTACGTCAGTTATCTTGAAGGCTGCACCGCGCCCATGCGGGACGAGAACCAGCTCCACGCCGCCGTGGTCGAGCTTGTAGCTTTGGATAATGCCCAAATCAAGTATTCCACAGTTCAGAACTGGTACCCCGGCGACAAAAACGGCAAGGGCGGCATCTACAATTTTGTGACCAAGCGCGGCAAGTGCCAGGGCGTAAACTCCAAGATTTCGTGGACCCAGGTCGAGACAGGCTCCGCCATCACCTGGAAGTACCCAAGTTGCATCCTCCAGGGGAACAACTCGATCGGCGAGTTCCACTCCGTGGCCGTCACCAACAATTACCAGCAGGCGGACACGGGCACGAAGATGATCCACATCGGCAAGAACACCAAGAGCACCATCGTCTCGAAGGGCATTTCGGCCGGCCATGGTCAGAACAGCTACCGCGGCATGGTGAAGATTCTGGGTGGCGCCACGGGGGCGCGCAACTACTCCCAGTGCGACTCGCTGCTGATTGGCGACAAGTGCGGCGCCCACACCTTCCCGTATCTCGAGGTGAAGAACTCCACCGCCCAGGTGGAACACGAGGCCTCCACCTCGAAGATTGGCGAGGACCAGATTTTCTATTGCCGCCAGCGTGGGATGTCCACGGAAGATGCTGTTTCCATGATCGTCAACGGCTTCTGCAAGCAGGTCTTCAAGGAACTTCCCATGGAGTTCGCCGTGGAAGCGCAGAAGTTGCTCGGCGTGAGCCTGGAAGGCAGCGTGGGGTAATCCTGAATGGTGAATAGTAAATGGTAAAGGGTAAGGGATAAAGGATAAAGGCTGTCAGGGTCGCCTCAAAAGGTGCATGTGACCAACTAATTTCAAGAATTCGCCGTGGGAAAGCGGAAGCTTCTGGCAAAGCATAATGACTCAAAAAGACCCCGACACGCTGCATTTTCGAGTTTCGGTTTTCGAGTTTCGAGTTTCGAGTTTCCAACTTCTATTTTCCAGTTTCTAGCGAGGGAGAGCTGAATGCTTCAAATCAAGAACCTGCACGCGACGGCGGAGGGTAAAGAAATCCTGCGCGGAATCGATCTGGAAGTGAACACCGGCGAAGTTCACGCCATCATGGGGCCCAACGGCAGTGGCAAGAGCACGCTGGCCCAGGTGCTGGCGGGCCGCGACCTCTATCAGGTGACGGGCGGCGAGGTCACCTACGAAGGCAGGGACCTGCTGGCGATGTCGCCCGAAGAGCGCGCCCGCGAAGGCATTTTCCTCGCCTTCCAGTACCCGGTGGAGATCCCCGGCGTCAACAACACTTACTTTCTGCGCTCGGCGTTGAACGCCATCCGCAAGCACCGCGGGCTGCCGGAATATGACGCGATGGACTTCCTCGTGCTCCTCCGCGAGAAGATGAAGCTGCTGGAAATGGACGAGGCGCTAATGACACGCGCGGTGAACGAAGGGTTTTCGGGCGGCGAAAAGAAGCGCAACGAGATTTTCCAGATGGCGGTGCTCGAGCCCAAACTCGGCATCCTCGACGAGACCGATTCCGGCCTCGATATTGATGCCCTCAAGATCGTGGCCAAGGGGGTCAACGCGCTGCGCAGCAAGGACCGCAGCATTATCGTGGTCACGCACTACCAACGGCTGCTCGATTACATCGTTCCCGATTTCGTACACGTTCTGTATGACGGCCGCATCGTGAAGTCGGGGACCAAGGAACTAGCCCTGGAGCTGGAGGAGAAGGGCTACGGATGGCTGGAGGAGGCAGAGCAGGTGTCAGGTGCCACTAGCCACTGAAGAGAGAAGGGAATACTGAGCTGATGATTGCCTCAAAAGAAAAAGAAGGCGTTTACCTTTCGAGCTTTAATCAACTCGAGGAGCGCCTTGCTGCCCGCGCGCCTTCCTGGCTGCATGAAATCCGCAGGGCGGCCATTGAGAGTTTTGCTGAGAAGGGGTTCCCGACCACACGCCAGGAAGAGTGGCGAAACACCAACGTCGCACCAATAGCCGCCGTGCCATTCGAGCGCGCCAGCGAAGTGCGCGGAGAGTCCGCTGCATCGTTGGCCGAGCGAATCAGCCAGCTTCCCCTCGGCGACCTCGGATGCCCCAAGCTCGTCTTCATCAATGGGCGTTTCTCGAAACAGCTTTCGACGCTGGAAGCTCTCCCCAAGGGCGCCAAGGCCGGCAGCCTGGCGGAAGCCCTGGCGAGTGATGGGAAAATTCTGAAAGGCCACCTGACCCGCTACGCTACGGATTACAGGGAGCATGCGTTTGTGGCACTGAATACGGCCTTCCTCGAGGACGGGGTATTCCTCGAGATCCCCAAGGGGGTAGTTCTTGACAAGCCCATTTACCTGCTCTACGTTTCCGAGGCAAGCGGGCTTCCCACGGTTTCCTATCCCCGCAACCTGATTGTTGCCGGGCGAGAAAGCCAGGCCACTATCATTGAGGGGTACGTGGGACCGGACGCAGCGCCGCTTTTCAGGGCAGCAGGGGCGAAGAGCTTGACCCCCGAAGGGGTTTACTTCACCAATGCCGTGACCGAAATCGCGGTGGGTGAAGGCGCCGTCCTCGAGTATCACAGGATTCAGCAAGAGAGCGAAACGGCGTTCCACTTTGGGCGGCTCCAGTTCCACCAGGAGCGCTCGAGCAACGTCGCCACACATTCCATTGCGATCGGCGGGGCTCTTGTCCGCGAAGAAGTAAAGGCGGTTCTGGACGGCGAGGGCGCCGAGGCAACACTCGACGGCCTGTACGTTGTTACCGGCCGCCAACACATTGACAACCAAACCACCCTGGACCACGCCAAGCCGCACTGTAGCAGCCGGGAAGTCTATCGAGGCGTTCTGGATGGAGAGTCCTCCGCAGTCTTCAACGGCAAGATCATTGTCCGCAAGGATGCGCAAAAGACCGATTCCAAACAAAGCAACAAAAACCTCCTGCTTTCCGAAAAAGCCATCATCGATACCAAACCGGCGCTGGAGATTTACGCTGACGACGTCAAGTGTACGCACGGCGCCACCATCGGGCAGATCGATCCGGAAGCGGTCTTTTATTTGCGTTCCCGTGGAATCGGCCTTCAGGAAGCGCGCGACCTGCTCACTTACGCCTTTGCCAACGACGTGCTGGAGCGGATCAAGTATGAACCACTGCGCGAACGGCTCAGGGAAGGTCTATATGCTCGTCTGGCGAGGGGCCAGCGGGCCGAGGAGGGATGATGGCCACTACGCGCGAAGCGATCCAAATACCTGCCCGCGAATCATCCAGTCCCGCCTTCGATGTGAAGCGGATTCGGGAGGATTTCCCGATTCTGAAACAGAAGGTGCACGGGAAGCCGCTCGTCTATCTCGACAACGCGGCTACCAGCCAGAAGCCAGCCAAAGTGATCGATGCGATTCTTCGCTTTTACACTCACGACTGCTCCAACGTGCATCGCGGCGTGCATCTGTTGAGCGAGCGCGCCACGGAGGCCTATGAAGGCGCGAGGATAAAAATCCAGCGATTCCTGAACGCTCCCGATTCGCGGGAGATCGTCTTCGTGCGCGGAACCACGGAGGGCATCAACCTGGTCGCGCAATCCTACGGGCGGCAAAACGTGAAGGCAGGTGACGAAGTCTTGATCACTGCCATGGAGCATCACTCGAACATCGTTCCCTGGCAGATCCTGTGCGAGGAGAAAAACGCCATCCTGCGCGTGGCCCCGATCAACGACCGCGGCGAGCTGATCCTGGAGGAATTTGAAAAGCTCCTGAACGCCCGCACGCGCATGGTTGCCGTCGCCCATGTATCCAACGCCCTCGGCACCATCAATCCCGTGCGTCAGCTCATCCAGATGGCGCATGGCATGAACGTTCCGGTGCTCGTTGATGGCGCCCAAGCCATACCTCACATGCAGGTTGACGTTCAGGAACTCGGCTGCGACTTCTATGCACTCTCAGGGCACAAGGTTTTTGGGCCGACGGGGATTGGGGCGCTTTACGGCAAGGCCGAACTCCTCGATTCGATGCCTCCTTTTCAGGGCGGCGGTGATATGATCAGCTCCGTGACCTTTGAGAAGACCATCTACAACGTGATTCCCTATAAATTTGAAGCGGGGACGCCCAATATTGCGGACACCATCGGCCTTGGCGCCGCCCTTGACTATGTCAACGAGGTAGGCCTCGCGAACATCACCACCTACGAGCACGCACTGCTTTCTTATGCCACCGAGGCCATCAGTCAGATCCCCGGCGTCAGGATCATCGGCACGGCGCGCGAGAAGGCCGGCGTCATTTCATTCGTTCTGGAAGGCGTGCACGCCCACGACGTGGGGACTATACTGGACCGCGAGGGCATCGCGGTTCGGACCGGCCACCATTGCGCTCAGCCGGTCATGGACCGCTTCGGCGTGCCCGCAACGGTGCGCGCTTCGCTGGCGTTTTACAACACCAAGCAGGAGATCAACGCGCTGGCCGCGGGCATCCAAAGAGTGAAGGCTCTTTTCGGATGAGCTGTAACTTTTGACCCTTAACTTTCGACTTTGGACTCATTCCTATGTCAGAACTCGAAGGACTTTATCAGGAACTAATTCTCGATCACAGCAAGCGACCGCGGAACTTTCATCCCATGGCGGATGCCGACCGGCACGCGGACGGTTTCAATCGCCTCTGCGGCGACAAGTTCACGGTTTATCTGAAACTCCAGGACGACCGGATCACCGACATCAGCTTCCAGGGGACCGGCTGTGCCATTTCCACTGCCTCCGCGTCGATCTTGACGGAAATTCTAAAGGGGAAGACGCGAGCCCAGGCTGAAGCTCTCTTCGAAACCTTTCACGACCTCGTCACCGGCAAGAACCGCGCGGAGGGCGAGACTCCGGCCTTGGGGAAACTGGCCGCTTTCTCCGGCGTCTGCGAGTTTCCGGTGCGCGTCAAGTGCGCCACCCTGGTGTGGCACACACTTCGCAGCGCGCTCGACGGCGACCAGAAAGTGGCCATCACGGAGTGAAAAAGAACCATGGATGAGCAAGCACCCTTGACGGTTTCGGAGGCCATCGCGCTTCAGGACAAGATGATTGCGGCTGTGCGCACCTGCTACGACCCGGAGATTCCAGTAAATATCTACGACCTCGGGTTGATCTATGAGGCCAAGGTGGACACCTCCGGCCATGCTTCTGTGAAGATGACACTGACCGCGCCGGGCTGCCCTGCTGCCGGCTCACTGCCGGGAGAAGTCGAAGACAAGATTACCGTGCTTCCCGGCATCAAGAGTGTCAAAGTCGATGTGGTGTGGGATCCGCCGTGGAGTAAAGATATGATGTCCGAGGCTGCCAAGCTTCAGCTCGGCTTTCTGTAGCTCGAAAATAGAAATTCGAAAATAGAAATTCGAAACTCGAAATTCGAAACCGCAGAATTACGGTATAAACAGCGGCGATTTTCAACTTTCGAGTTTGTCGACTTCAATCTTCGATTTTTCTTTTCCAATTTCCTCTTTCGACTTTCGATTTTCGAGTTTCGGTTTTCGATTTTCGAATTTCGATTTTCCAATTTCCACTATCTAACAAATGGACTCATCTCTGTTCATGTCTCCCTTGGCCGACTACCACCTCTCGCAAGGCGCCACGCTGGGCGACTATCATGGCGGGCTTGTTCCTTGGCGTTTCACCGATCCTGTTGCGGAGCACAAAGCGGTGCGCGAGGCCTCCGGGCTCTTTGATTTCTCCTTTCGCGGCAAGTTCGCCATGAAGGGCCGGGATCATGCCAAGTTCCTTCACCGCATGGTCTCCAACGACATCAAGCGGCTTGCTTCTGGCCAGGGAACTTACGCCACTTTACTGAACCCCCAAGGACATATCCTGGTGGATATGCGTCTCTACTGCGCCGAAGACCGGTTTTTCGTCGATACCGACGCCGACCTGCGCGACAAGGCATTGCTTGGCCTCAAGCGTTACGTCGTCGGTGATCAGGTAGAATTCGAACCTCTGGACCTTTACGCTCTCGCCTTTCAGGGACCGCGCTCGCGCCCTTTGCTTGAGAAAACGCTGCACATCAACCTTCCCGCGATGCGGGAGTTTGATCATTTTGCCACCAACTACGCCGGCTTCCCCGTGCGCGTGGTATGCGCGAGCAACACCGGGGAGGAAGGCTATGAAGTCTGGGCGGGCGCGAGGGGCCTGCTGGCGCTTTGGGGCGCCGCCTGCGGCCAGGCTCCCACTTACGATATGCTCCCTTGCGGGACACAGGCGCTGGAAACTCTGCGGATTGAGGCTGGAATCCCCCGCTACGGTCAGGAACTGGGTGAGGATACCATCCCCAACGAAGCGGGATTGTGGAATGCCCTGAGCTTCAACAAAGGCTGCTACCTCGGCCAGGAAATCGTGGAGCGAGCCCGAAGCCGCGGGCACGTGAACTGGAAATTAATGGGACTCATCGTGGAGTCAGAGGTTCCACCGTCCTCGGGCGAAAAGCTGGTTCGCGAGGGCAGAGAGATCGGCGAAGTCACCAGCTCCTGCGTGGCTCCAACACTTGGCAAGACGGTAGCCATGGCTTACCTCCGCCGCGAAGTCTCGGAGCCTGGAACAAAACTGGAGTTTCCATCCGGCACAGTCGCCGAAGTGGTGGCTCTTCCTTTTTACCAACGCACTCCAATGGTATAATCCCGTCATGCGCATCTCCACGAAGTTCACCTACGAGGATCTGAAACTTATCCCCTCCGACCGGAACCGCTATGAAATTGTGGATGGAGAACTTTTCGTGACCCCTGCACCGAGGACCCTACACCAAAGAATCGTCGGCAATATCTTTGCTGCATTACACCAACATGTTCGCCGGCACCGCTTGGGCGAAGTTTTCGTAGCCCCCTATGACGTTGTTCTTGCCATAGGTACAGTTCTTGAGCCGGACGTACTTTTTGTTTCAAGCTCCCGGCTACACTACATCGGGGAAGACAACCTTTCCGGTCCACCAGACCTCGCGGTGGAAGTAATCTCAGAAAGCACCAAACGTTTGGACCGTGAGGTCAAATTGAAACAATATGCCCTCCATGGAGTGGGTGAATACTGGCTTGTGGACCCGGAGGTCAACACTGTGGACGTACTTCGCCTCAAAGAGGGAGAGTACGAACTGGCTGAACGCTTGGGTTTTGGAGACACATTGACCTCACCTTTATTCCCAAGGCTGAAACCCCCGGTCACCAGCCTCTGGGAAAGCTGAGAAGTGAGTTCACTGCGAACAGTCGTCAGTTTATTCCGCCAGTTTGAAATTCACTGTAATCTCCGTTACGACCTCAATAGGCTCGCCATTCAGCAGGGTGGGTTGATAGCGCCAAAGCCGCACAGCATCGAGCGCAGCCTTCACCAACAAGGGATGGCCTCTGAGCACCTTCAGTTCTTCTATCGTTCCATCCTTGCCGATGACTGCTTCAAACTCCACGGCTCCCTCGGTCCGAGTCATCTTGGCGATTTCGGGATATTCGGGTTTGGGTTGGTAAATAAGCCTGGCGGCGCTCACGATTCCGCCCACGCGAATCCGCACCGGTAGGGCACGATTGGATGTTTGAGGAGGGGGCGGTTGGGGCGTGGCGTTGCGGAGGATGTTTCGCAATACAGGATCGAGCCCAGCGTCGGACTGCCCGTCATAGATTCCTCCCGGAACCCCGATAGATGTCGATGGGAACTGTGCGGGTGGGAGAGGTTCATCGTGGATTTGCGCAATGGTTGGCGGGATTGACGGTGGGGCTTTGAGAATCTCGTCGGAGCTGACACCTCGTATCGCTCTTCGCGAGGCTTGTGTCCCCACGGACGACGGACGAGGCGGCGGAGGCGAAGGAGCCCGCAACACTTCCATCCATACTTCCTTGGGCAACGCCTCCGTATAGATGAGTGGAACCAGCGCCATTGCTCCCACCAGGAGGACTTCACCGATATATGCGCACGGAATGGCAGCCCGCCTCCAATCTCCAGTCCTGGCTGCTGCATAGACGAGGAAGCAAACGAAGCCTGCGAAGTTCAGAACAAAGGTCAGCGCGACCCAAAATGCAGTGTTCAGCGCCAACTGTCGCGAGTCAGCGTACACATAGCAAAGCATCAGGGCAAAAGCAGCGACGAGCCCTCCGAAGAGCAGCGATTGAATGGCAGGCGCCCTGATTGAGGTGGGGGAAAACAGCCGCTCCAGTGCGACGAAGCAGGCAAGCGAGGCCAGCGCGCCGCAGGCGGTGGCGTAAAAGTAATGACCTTTCTTCAGCACGGACGCCCGCGAGGGCGAAGATTCCAGCAACGCTTCGGCAAACATGGCTGCACCTCCTCGGGAATTCGGTAACTTCCGGAGTTCAGGTGACGGCCACGGAGCGCTCCGTTGGCTGCTCACTTTCTCCTTCATCCCATTGGACACCGAATCCGACGGCTAAGTTCCACTATTTCACGGTTGGTTAACAGGCAGGAAAAACTGACGACTATTACCTCGAATCATTGATTCATTAAATCATTCATCCATTCAGTCCTCTGCCAAATGAGGAGCGGGGGGGCGGCTACCTTTCGCACGGCTACCTTTCGCAATTGACAACCAATTCCCAGGCAAGTACTGTACGAGGCGGTGGGCGGGCCACAGGAGAGGGCGGCACCGCTTCCCGCAACGACCGGCACACGCCCTTGTCGCGCCCATCCATCGTGGGTCGAGCAATGACCACGGATGACCCTGCGAGGAGCCCTCCTATGACCAGCCTCTGCAAGCGTTTCGTTATTGTTTTCGCCATGATGGCACTCTTGATCGTCGTAGTCTTCGGCCAGCAGCTTTCCCAATCGGTAGACCAGCGATCCGAATTCGTAACGCGTTCTGGAAGCTCGTTGGAACTTTCTGGCAAGCCGTTCCGATACAGCGGTCCAAACATCGAGTGGCTGGGACTGGAGGCTTACGGACCCCATGATCCCTTGGGGCCGCGTTACCCGACCCACTTTGAAGTCGATGATGCGCTGGACACGGCCAAGGAGATGGGCGCCAGGGTAGTCCGGTCACAAACCCTGGGCGACAGCGTTGGGTGCGACCTGTGCCTCGAGCCGCGGAGGGGAGTCTTCAATCCTGACGCCTTTAACTCTATCGATTATGTGATCAAAGCCGCACATGATCGCGGAATCCGCCTGATCGTAACTTTGGCTGGAGACTGTGCAACCTGTGCGCTCAGCGGACCGGGGATGTATCTCGAGTGGACGCATCAGCGGGATTTCAAGGCGTTCTTCACGGATCCCACCGTCATTGCCGCGTTTGAGAAGCACATTGCCGCGGTTTTGAACCACAAGAATGCGCTCACCGGAGTCCAGTACAAAGATGATCCCACCATCCTGGCGTGGGAAAACTGCAACATGTGCGGACTCGGAGTGATATGGACTTCACCGTCCAGGGATCTCGCTCCCTACATCCCCTGGGTCGACATCATCGGAAGATTCATCAAGTCTGTCGACGCGCGCCATTTGTACCTGGACACGACCGGCTTCTTCCGGTACGACAAGAGCGCGCTCGACACGAAGACCCCTGACCTGATCACCTTTGAGTATTACCCGCATTGGGACGCGCTGGTATCAACGGGCCAGAAGACGACGGCCCAAACCTTTTCCCAGGACGCGGCAGCGGTGACCGGTCACGGGAAGGCATACATTATCAATGAATTCGGTTGGGACGTGACCAACTGGCCGACGCGGGATGGTCTTCAGGCGGTGCTTCACACCATGGAAACCGACCCGAACATCTCCGGCGACGGCTACTGGGCGTTACAGGCTCACGCCGACAACTTCGGATGGCAACCCATTCCGGCGAATGTCAGCAATGCCGTCTACGCTCGAAAGGGAGAGAGCGGCCACTGGTGGGCGCTGTATTACGGGGGGCTCAACACCCTGGTAAACACCAGCGAGGACATGCGGGCGCGAGCGCAGCAGCTAAGAAACCATGCCTATGCGATGGCAGGAATTCCAGTTCCTCCCCACATGGTGCCGCCTCCACCTGTGATCACGACAGTAGGTTTGGGATTTGTCGGATGGCGCGGCTCTGCGGGAGCAGTCAGCTACAGTGTCGAGCGCCAAGTCGGTGAGTCTGGCAATTGGGAGACGATATGCGACCGGTGCGCCACCGACGCCGATGCTCCCTGGCCCGATCCAAAGCCAGCCATGATGTTAGGCGTGAAGTACCGCGTCATCGCCTACAATGCGGACGGAACTCCCAGTGCACCCTCGGCACCGCGGTAACAGAGTCGATCTTGGCCCCGCTGAGCATGAGACCGACGCTTACGGAAAGTCCGTTGGCTGCTCACTTTCTCCTTCATCCCATTGGACACCGAATCCAACGGCTAAGTTCCACCATTTTCAGATTGGTTAACAAGAGGAATTGAAGATTGATTCATTGAATCATTGAGTCATTGAGTCATTGGATCGTTGCTCGAATGAGAAGCAGGGGATCGGCCTTGCGAGCCTTGCGAAACTGCAGTTGTTCATTTTGAGAAAGTAGATGAAAATGGTGGGACGGCCAAGAATTGAATCAGCTTTCTACTTTCTGCCTTCTGCCTTCTGCTTTCTGAATCCTGACTCCTGACTCCTACACTGGCAATCTCACCCTCGCCTCGCATCCCTGGCCCGAGCGCCGGTTCTGGAGGGTCAACGTGCCTCGGTGCGCCTCGGCGATTTGCCGGCTCAGGACGAGTCCGATTCCCGTACCTACGGCCTTGGTTGTGAAGAATGGCACAAAAAGGTTCGTGGTGTTTGGAAGACCTGGTCCCTCATCTTCGACCAACAATTCCACGTAGTCCCCGCTCCGTCTCCAGCCGAGCTTCACGCCACCTCCGGTTTCGAGCGCCGCATCCACGGCGTTGCGTAACAGATTGATAAGCATCTGCTCGAGTTGGTCTGGGTCAGCGTGCAGCGTCAAATCCGGCCCCGGAATCAGGGTCACGGGAAGTCGTCTCTCGAGGCCCGCCACGCGTCGCACCAGGGGGCCCACATCAGCCGGCTGCAATCGGGGCGACGGTAAGCGCGCCAGGCGTGAATAGCCTTCCATGAACCGGCTCAGCGATTCAGCGCGCCCTTCGATAACGCTCAAGCCCCGACGCGCATCCTCCTCCCAGTCGGCGGGGCGCGGCTGGCGGGCCAGCAGGCTGCCGAGGGTACCCGCCATGGACTTGATGGGGGCCAGGGAATTATTGAGCTCATGCCCCAAAACCCGGATGAGGCGCTGCCAAGCTTCCCGCTCCTCTTCGCGCAGGGCCCGGCTGAGATTAGCCAGCACCAACATTTGATGCGGCCGGCCATGCTCCCGAAAGGTGCTGCGACGGATTCCCCATCGGCCGGCGCCCCCCGGAAAGGAGGTCGCCATCGTCCGCACCGGCTCGCCCTCGAGGCACACGCCCAATCCTAGTTCCATGGCCGTCCGCCCCAGGATTCGTTCCGCAGGCTGTGCCAGCAGCCGTTCACCGGCCCGGTTCAAAAGCCGGAGTCGTTGCTCACTGTCGAAAGTGAAAATGGCCACATCGATCTCTTGCATCACTTTGCGGAGCAACGCCGTGGCTTCGAGGGAAGAGAGCCGCCGACCTCTCAACATCTCGCTGAGCGCGTTCACTTCCGTGAAGACCTCGCCCAGGGCGGAGTCGGATCGAGTCCCTCGAGCGCGAATCGAGTAATCCTCCTCCCTCAGTGCCGAAAGCAAGTTGGAAAGGGTCTGGAGGGGGTAAGCCACTTTCCCGCGCAAGGCGAAGGAAAACCCAAGCCAGACAACGGCCATAATCATGGCCAGGGTCCAGCGTGTTTGGGAGGAGTAAATCCCCGTCCACAACAAGACGAGGGCAACGAGGATGGCGGGAAAACCTGCAGCCAGGGCAATGAGCACCAGGCGGTTTTCGAGCGCCGCACCAGTGCGCCGCGCTGGCACAGGCCGCGCCGTCGTGCTTGTTTTCGGGATTTCAGGGTCTGGGGACATTTTCATTGCCGATTGCCGATTGCCCGAGAAACGAAACTCGAAAACCGAAATTCGAAACTCGGGAGCCAGTGGTGGGATTTCGAGCTTGGGTTTTCCAGCTTCGATTTTCGAATTTCGATCTTCGAGTTTCGGTCTTTGCGAGTCAATCGGCAATCATCCATCGGCAATCATCGCCAGCTTTGGTTGCGGCCATGCCCCGCCGTTGTACAGGCTACAACCCGTATTTCCTCAAGCGGCGATAAAGGCCGCTACGGCTTAAGCCAAGCGCCGACGCAGCCTGGCTCACGTTCCCCCCATAACGCGCCACTGCTTTCTTGATGAGAAGGCACTCCACTTCCTCCAGGCTCATCGCTTCCAGGCGCGAGGCGCCTTCACGCTCCGTCCGCAAACCAAAGTCGCTGGGCCGCACAACATCGCCTTGCG
>JBEKME010000114.1:0-20343 GCA_050008675.1 Terriglobia bacterium | reverse complement strand
CCAACATCGCCATCTTCATCGAGGCGCGAATGGTCTTGTCGGCAAGGTAATCCACCACCGGCAGCGGCACCGTATTCATTTCGCGGAATGATGTAACGTGCAGACCATAAGCGCGGCGGAGGTGCCTCAGGTACTTGTCGGGATTCACGCCCACGCCGCGATAGGCCCGCAGCAGGCCTGTCTTCATGGACTGCTCGGCTGTACGGCGAATCCAGGATGAACCTCGGGGCGCCATATTGTTATCGATGCCCGCCCTGTCGAATAGGATGCAGATAGCGACGCCCGTCCCCTCGTTGGCCTTGTGGTTACCAAAATCCTCGTCCACGTTGAGTCAATTGATGCGCCTCCTCTCCCGCCATGGCGGGACGGGAATGAGCCCTGGGGCAGGCGCGCGTGCCTCCCTTGCAGGGCCGAAACGGACTCCGTGTCTCTTGACAGACAGCACACGATAGGCTAGGATAGTAGGTGGGGTTGGGGAAGAAAAATGCTGAATGCTGAATTGTGAATACGGTAAGTGGCAGGTCGTAGGCGGTAGGTGGGGAAAAGCAGGTTCCAGGTGTCGGGGGCTAAAATAGGATTCGGGCGTAAGGAGTCAGGATTCAGGAGTCGGAATGACCAGCATCCGCTTTTCTGCGTTCTGCGTTCTGCCTTCTGCTTACTGCCTACTGCATTTGAGGGGAGTTCGAGTTGGCGGGACTCTTGGCCCGTACCGCAGTCTACGACAAGATGTCACCTTGGCGGGGAAAGAAGCAACCCTAGTAACTTCAAAAATTGAGGGAGCGACGCGGGAATGTTATTGAAAACAAAGGACCGGAGTCGCAGGCTGCGAGGCGAAGCGGGAATGTTACAGAAAACAAAGGTAGTTACGCGTCGAAAGCGGGAATGTTGTTGAAAAGAAAGGAGGTAAGCGTTAGGTCGTAGATGGTAGGTGGGGAAGAGCAGGTTGCAGGTGCCAGGTATCAGGTACCAGGTGTCAGGTGCCAGGTGTGAAGGCGAACTCGATTGAAGCGGTCGACGTACTGCGCCGTCAGGCGGCGAGCATCGTCGATGGACAGGGGTGCAATCTTGCCTGATCGTCGGATTGACCTTGCAAAAATGCCATGCCGTGGCATAATTGCAAGGTGGTTCCTCGACTCGTTACAGACCGGCTCCGGGCGGCCTTGCAGGCCTTTCCCGCAGTGGCCTTGCTCGGCCCGCGACAGGTCGGCAAAACGACCCTGGCCACGACGCTCGCTGACGAGGAGCGAGATCACGCCCTGTATCTCGACTTAGAGTTGCCGTCGGACCGCGCCAAACTGGCCGATCCGGAGCTTTACTTTGCCAGCCACGAAGAGAAGCTGGTCATTCTGGATGAGATCCATCGTACCCCCGGCATCTTCCAGGTCCTGCGCGGCGTGATCGACCGTCAGCGGCGGAAGGGGATCAAAGCCGGCCAGTTCCTCGTGCTGGGCCCCGCCTCGATGGACCTGCTAGGTCAGTCTGCCGAATCGCTAGCGGGTCGCATTGCCTACTTGGAGCTCACACCCTTCACCGCTCCTGAGGTGGTCAAGAACGACACCCCGGTGGCGGACCGGCTCTGGCAACGGGGCGGATTCCCAGACAGCTTCTTGGCCAGCAGCGACGCAGCCAGCTTTGAGTGGCGGCGAGCGTTCATTCAGACCTACCTCGAGCGAGACATTCCGATGTTGGGCCCTCGCATCCCTGCCGAAACGCTGCATCGCTTTTGGCAGATGCTGGCGCATGGGCAAGGGCAACTCTTTCACGCGGCGCCACTCGCCTCCGGTCTCGGCGTCAGCGGCCACACCGTAGCGCGCTACTTGGATGTTCTAGCGGACCTGCTCTTGGTGCGCCGCTTGCAACCCTGGGCAGAAAACCTCAAGAAACGGCTGGTGCGCTCTCCCAAGACCTACGTGCGCGACAGCGGCCTGGTGCACACGCTGCTGGGCATACGCGACCAGGAGGAGTTGCTGGGTCATCCGGTTGCGGGGCCAAGTTGGGAGGGCTTCGTGATCGAGAACCTGCTGTCGCAGGCGCCGCCGCGCGCGACCGCATGGTTCTACCGCAGCTCGGGCGGCGCGGAGATTGATCTGTTGTTGGAGCTCGCAGCCGGGCATCGTCACGCGGTGGAGATCAAACGATCGCTCAGCGACCCGCGGCCGAGCAAGGGGTTTCATTTGGCTTGCGACGATCTGAAGGTGCGGGGACGTTGGGTTGTCTACCCAGGGCGGGAGCGGTATCGGCTGGACGCTCGCACCGAGGTCGTCCCTTTCAGCGAGGCGGCGCGACCGGATTTTCGGTGGGCGCCTTAATCACGTTGAACCCACCTCGCGCTCGACCCCGCCGGGCCTATTCATTTTGAGATTCGCGCAAGTGCTCTGGCAGGGAACCAGATTTTGTCAGTTATTGAAAAATGGGAAGGTGGTACGCCCGGGGTGATTCGAACACCCGACCCCTTGCTTCGTAGGCAAGTGCTCTATCCAGCTGAGCTACGGGCGCACAACGCAGGTGATGGGAGGGTTGCAGCGTCTCAAATAGCGGGTCAATGTCAACAACGCTCCAAACGCACCTTCACCTATGTCCATTGTGCAACGACGCTGTCGCTGTGTCAATCCGGGATTGGCCCCAGTAGTGGATCAATTTGATGCTGTAGGGGCGAGTTTATCTCGCCAAATGGCGGCGTAAAGCCGCCTCTACATCAAATTGACCCACTACCTTAGCCCCAGCACAGAAAAACCCGAAGAGGAGCACCGTCCCCGATCAAGAACCTCAGGGCCGGTTCTGCCCCGCCCTGCCGCCTCGGCGCCGCACGTTTCAGGGCACTATTGCTCTGAGGGTTGTGGTATAGTCGGCAAGAAACTGGAGGGGATGAATCAGCATGCCAATCGTGGAGCAGATTGAAAAGAACTTGGTTGCCGCCATGAAAGCGAGGGAAGAGCTAAGGCTCTCCGTCCTCCGCATGGCGAAAGCAGCCTTGATGAATAAGAAGGTTGAACTCGGCAAGCCCGTGGGAGATCCCGAGGCCCTGGCGGTTCTCCGCACGCTCATAAAGCAGCGGCGTGATTCCGTGGAGCAGTTCCGCAAGGGCAGGCGCGACGACCTGGCGGACAAGGAAGAAGCCGAGATCAAGATCATTGAGAGTTACTTGCCGGCGGGCGCAAGCGAGGAAGAAATTGACGCCGCGGTGGCTGCTGCCATCCAGGAGACGGGCGCCACGAGCGCCAGAGACCTGGGCAAGGTGATGAAGGGTGCGATGGTGAAGCTGGTAGGTAAGAGCGTGGACGGTAAGCATGTGAATGAGAAAGCTCGCGCCAAACTCGGCGTGTGACGACAGCTTTCAGCCGTCGGCTTTCGGTTATTAGTAGTACATCCTTGAGCATTATTTTTCGTAACGCCCGACTAAAGGCAAATAGACGCGGCGGTCACACTCCGCCGCCACATCCAAAGGGCGAAGGTCCCCTCCTTCGGGTGACCTTCGATTGTCGCTTCGAGGAGACTCATGGCCACTCAATCGCCACAAGAAAGCCAACAAGCTGTATTTCGTCCCTACGTGCCACCTGACAAGATAATCCCCGAATTCACACTGCGCGCCGTCATCCTGGGCGCCTTGCTGGGCATCGTCTTCGGGGCGGTCACTGTCTACTTGGCGCTGCGCGCCGGGCTGACGGTGAGCGCCTCCATCCCCGTCGCGGTGCTTTCCATCAGCATCTTCAAGTGGCTGGGGCGATCGACTATCCTCGAAAACAACATCGTGCAGACGGCGGGTTCGGCGGGCGAATCCATCGCTGCCGGTGTGGTTTTCACCTTGCCGGCGCTGATTTTCCTCGGCTATTCGCTCGGTGCTTCGGATATCCCCCGCGTTCTGCTGCTGGCACTCGTGGGAAGCGTGCTGGGCGTCCTTTTTGTGATTCCCTTGCGACACCAGTTGAATGTGGTGGAGCACGGCACGTTGACGTATCCCGAAGGCACTGCTTGCGCGGACGTGCTCATCGCGGGCGAAAAGGGCGGCAGCTTCGCTGGAAAGGTCTTTGCCGGTTTCGGTCTGGGGCTTGCTTACAAATTTCTGAACGAAGCCTTGCTGTTCTGGCGGCCACGACCGATCTACCAGCCGGGGTGGTATCCCGGGGCCACCCTGGCGGCGGACATCACGCCGGAATACCTGGGCGTGGGTTACATCATCGGCCCGCGCACGGCGGGGATGATTTTTGCCGGCGGGGTGCTCTCCTGGCTGGTCATTATTCCCATGATCAAGTTCTTTGGAGCGGGGCTCGCGCACCCCATTTTCCCCGGCACCATCCTGATTCGCGACATGGATTCCTTCGCCATCTGGCGCGCCTACATCCGCCCCATCGGCGCCGGTGCCGTGGCTACGGCGGGGCTTTTCACTTTGGGCCGCACGCTGCCTACCATCGTGCGCGCCTTGCGCTCCACCCTCCAACAGTTGCGAAAAGGCCAGGGCGGGGCGGAGCCCGTCGCCCCCCTCCGGACGGAAAGAGAACTGCCGAGCACCGTGGTGTTTGGCGGCTCGCTGGCGATGATCCTGATCGTGTGGGCCGTGCTCGCTTTCCGGATTAATCCCGGGGTCAGCGGAAACCTGGTGGCGTCCATCCTGGTAGTGGTTTTTGGTTTCCTCTTCGTGACCGTGTCGGCACGCATCGTGGGACTGATCGGAGCCTCCGCCAATCCCATTTCGGGCATGACCATTGCAACCCTGATGGTGACGGCCCTGCTCTTTGTCGCCGCGGGCTGGACTTCCGGCGCTTACCCTGCCGTGGCGATTTATATCGGCGGCATTGTGTGCATCGCCGCGGCGGTGGGTGGAGCGACTTCGCAATCGCTAAAGACAGGTTTCCTGGTGGGCGCGACTCCCCGCAGCGCGGAAATTGCCATGATCGTCGGCGCGCTCACCTCCGTTCTGGTGATTGGATTCACTTTGGTTCTGCTCAACCGGGCCTACACGCGGGTTGAGCCGCTCGCCTTGCAGAATGTCGAGATAACAGCGGAGATGCGCGTGGTGGGTGAGGCTTCACGAAACGGGAAGAACTATCAGGTGCTCAACGTCATCGGCTCGCATGCCATCCCGGACGGCCGCTACTACTACGATCCCGCCGACAAGCAGATTGACTTCCAGGAGCGCGTGGGCATCGGCTCCGAGCGCCTTCCCGCGCCCCAGGCCGTGCTGATGAGCACGGTCATCAACGGCATCCTGCGTCACAGCCTGCCTTGGGGACTGGTGCTGCTCGGCGTGTTCATCGTGGTGGTCATGGAGCTCTGCGGCGTGCGCTCGCTGGCTTTCGCAGTGGGTTCGTATTTGCCCATTGCCACCACCGCGCCCATCTTTATGGGAGGGGTGGTGAGTGGGCTGCTCCAGATGATTACCAAGCGCCGGGAAGGCGAAGTCTCCAGCGGCGCCTTGTTTGCTGCGGGGCTCATCGCCGGCGGCTCCATCGGAGGCTTGATCCTGGCCGCGCTGGTGGGATTCGAGCTTGACCAAAAAGTCGCCATCGGAAGCAAGTATTGGGCCGGGCTCGCCAACTCCAGCGTTTTCGGCTTGCTGATTTTCCTGGGGATGGCCGGAACGTTGTTTGCGGTGGGACGGAAAAAACTGGAGTAAAGGCTAAAGGGTGAAGGGTAAAGGATAAAGTGTAAAGGGTAAAGGATGCCCCTGAGCCTTTCTTATCCTATAGCCTTTACCTTCCACCCTTAAGTTTTTAGCTTTTACCCTTTATCCTTTAACCTTTCGACACCTGACACCTGGCACCTGCACTTCCGCCCCGCTCTTGTGGTACGCTTCTAATGATGCCCCGTTATCGGCAAGTCGCATACTCGTTCGGTCCGCCGCTCACGCCGGTGGTCAAGCGGTTGATCATCGTTACGACGGCGGCCTTTGCGGTCACCTACATTCCCCAGCAGATTTTTGGTTGGAGCGCGCCCTATGCCTGGTTTGCGCTCCAACCCTATGATGTCCTCCACCGCTTGTATGTCTGGGAACTCGTCACCTACCTGTTCCTCCACGGGGGCTTTTTTCACATCCTATTCAACATGTTTGCGCTCTGGATGTTCGGGTCAGACCTCGAGAGGCTGTGGGGTGGCCGCAAGTTCCTTTCTTATTACTTCCTAACCGGCATCGGGGCCGGGATCTGTGATGTCTTGGTGAACGCAATTTTCTCCAGCAGCAACAGCACAGCCACAATCGGCGCCTCCGGGGCTATTTATGGCCTTTTGCTGGCCTATGGCATGCTTTTCCCCGATCGGCCCATTTACCTCTATCTCATCATCCCGATCAAGGCGAAGTGGTTCGTGGTGATTATGGGAGTAATCGAACTGGTTAGTTCCTTCGGCAACCCCGGATCGGGCATCAGCCACATTGCGCACCTGGGAGGAATGCTCTTCGGCTTTCTTTACCTCCGCGGCTGGAACCTGCCTTACACCCTGCAACTGCGCTATCATGACTGGCGACGCGCCCGGTTGCGCAGCAAATTTGAAGTCTACATGCAAAAGCAGGAAAAGAAGGACAAAGCCGGCCGCTGGATTAACTAGCAGGATACTGATTTCGCCAAGGAGAAACACTTGAGCCTTCCCAAGGTCTTCATTACCCGGCCGCTGCCGTCCTTGGCAGTCGAGCGTATCGCGACGCGATGCGATTGGAAGATGAATCCGGAAGATGTGCCGCTTGAGCCCATACAACTGGCGGAAGCTTGCCGCGAGGTCGATGGCTTGATGGCCTCAGGGGCGCGGGTCAGCGAAGAAGTGCTGGAGCAGGCGCCGCGCTTGCGCGTGATCGCTAACGTAGGGGTCGGATACGACAACATCGATGTGGCCGCCTGCACGCGCCGCCGCATCCTCGTCACCAACACTCCCGATGTGCTCACGGAGACAACGGCCGACTTGGCCTTCGCGCTGCTCATGGCCGTGGCGCGCCGCCTTGTGGAAAGCGACCGGTACATCCGGGAGGGCCACTGGCACTACTGGCAGTGGACGTACCTGTGGGGCGCCGACCTCTATCGCAAGACGTTGGGCGTGTACGGTTTGGGACGCATCGGCAAAGCCGTGGCGCGTCGCGCCCGCGGATTTTCCATGCGCGTGCTTTACTATGATATCGTGCGCCCCACACCAGCCCAAGAGCGGGAGCTCGGCGCACAATTCGTGGATCGCGAGACACTGCTGCGCGAAGCGGATTTCCTGACCCTGCACGTTCCCCTTACACCCGAGACCCATCACCTAATCAGCGCCCGCGAGCTCGCCATGATGAAGCCCACGGCCTTCCTCATCAACGCGGCGCGCGGTAAAGTCGTCGACGAAGCCGCACTGGTTGAGGCGCTCCAGTCAAGACAGATCGCCGGCGCCGGCTTGGACGTGTTCGAGCAAGAGCCGCATATCCACCCGGCGCTCCTTGCCTTGCCCAACGTCGTCCTGACGCCGCACGTGGGGAGCGCCACTTCCGAGACCCGCCTGGCCATGGCCATGCTGGCAGCGGAAAATCTCCTCGCCGCGCTCGAAGGCCGCTGCCCGCCTAACCCTGTCAACCCCGAAATCTACGCGTAAGAACACCGTCCCTTGTCCGTGGATCGAGGAAGCGCCGCAGGCGCTCTGGAGTGCGGCTGCTTGCTGCCGCTTTTCTCCCGCGAGCTTGCTCGCGCCTCACCTGTCCACTGTCGCGCTCCAGTCCACGGCCAGCAAGCTGGCCTGACCGAAAGCGGCAGCAAGCTGCCGCACTCCAAAGCGTAGTCACTTCTCTTCGACAATCGCGAGGTCCCAGGGTTTAAGCGTAATCGACTGTGACGGGGCCACCGCAGTCTGACCCAGCAAATCCCGACCAGCGCCGTAGGAATATACCAAGGTCTGAGATTCACTCGAGTAGTTCAGGTAGTAGTGGATGGTTTTGCCTTGGCGGTTTACGCCATGTTTGACGCGCACGGGCTGGGGTAGCTGCTGGTCCGGGCCGCTCAATCCGGCGAATTTCAGCACGTCCAGCAGCACTTTTTCCTGGAGCTTCTGCGAGAGGAGGCTGCCTTCGTAGGTCAGCGTGCCTGCGCCGAAATGGTTACGCGCGATGGCCGGATACTTTCCGAAAAAGGGATGGTCGTAATAGGCCAAGGGCTGCGCGCCTTCCAGGATCAGCATTTCGGCCCAATCGGAGACCCGGTTATCAGCGCCCGCCTGGAACGGGTCACCCTTAAGCGCCACGGGCTGCCGCAAGTTCGAGAACTCCTGGTAGCGGAAGCCCGCCGCTTTCCGCAAAGGTCCAGGCGCCATCGACCAACGTACCGTTGAGTACTCGTTGCAGAAGCCGCTCTTGAACGCCATGACCACGTGACCACCCTGGTGGACGTAATCGACCAGTTTGTTCAGCAAGTCGTCGCTCGCAATGTAAAGCGGAGGGACAACGATCATCTTGTAGTTTGAAAGGTTCGTGCTGTCAGGGAAGATGAAATCGACCCCGACATTCAGCTTGTACAAGGCACGATACATTCCGGATAGGACTGAGCGGTAGTCCGCGTGGTCGCTGAAGGGCATGAACTGGATGCCGTAATACGAATCATCGCTGTAAAGAATGGCGACCTTGTTGGGACGCTTGAGGTCGACGATTTCCGGCCCCACGCGCTCCAGCTCATGCGCCGTGCGGCTGACCTCCGCATAGGCGCGATTGGGTTCGAGGTCGTGCGCGAGGACGCCTTTCCAGTACGTTTCCTGGCCGTAGTGGATGGAGTGCCAATGCCAGTACTCCACCATGTTTGCGCCGGAAGAGGTGTGCGTGTAAACATCCAGGCGGAGTTGGCCGTCGTAGGGAGGATATTGCCCCTTGGAGTCCCACCCAATCGTCTGCGCGTTGGTCTCCGTCACTAGGTAGTTGGTCTGCTTGAGCGAGCGAGTGTAGTCTCCGGCCATGCTGGGGGATTCCCCGTCGTAGCGGTCCTGCGTTTCGTGGTAGGGATTGGCCGCCAGAATATCGAGTGAGCGGGAGATATCCTCTTCATTCACGTCGGGGCGCGGCGGACCCGCAAGGTCCTGGGTGACGAACTGGTCGGGCCGCTTGTACTCGTTCACCAGGGCAGCCTGCCAGTTCAGGAAGTCGGTGGTCAGCGACTGCTGGTATCGCTCCCACTCCAGCTTCCAGCCAGGATTTATGATCCCCTCGCGGGGCGGCACTTCGGTCCAGTCGTAGAGCCTCTGGCCCCAATAGTTCAGCCCCCAAATCTCGTCCAGTTTATCCACGCTTTGGAACTTGGCGCGAAGGTAATTGACAAATCCGACTTGCACATCGAGGTTCGCAACGCCCGCCGATGAGGTTTCGTTGTCGATTTGATAGCCGATCACCGCCGGGTTGTCCTTGTAGTGCTGGGCGATTTTGCGAATCACACGCTCACAGTAGTAGCGATAGGTGGGATTCGACAGGTCGGTATTCTGACGCAAGCCATAGGTGACGGTCTTGCCGTCCAGCCGGGTGACGACGATTTCCGGATGCTTCTTGTAGAGCCACGCCGGAATGGAGTAGGTCGGCGTCCCCATGATGACCTTGATCCCGGCCTTGTGCATGCGCTCCACCACGCGGTCCATCCACCCGAAATCGAAGCGGCCGTCTTCCGGTTCCCACAAACCCCAACTGGACTCACCCATGCGAACCACCGTGAGGCCAGCCTGCTGCATCAGTTGGGCATCCCGCTCGAGCCGCTCATAAGGCATGTACTCTGTGTAGTACGCAGCGCCGTAAAGGATGCTGTCCATCTCGTTGGGGGCGAAAGCCGGCTTGGCTTGGGACCATGCAGTATTGGGGGCCAAGCATAAGAAAATGACGGCGAGGGCGGGCATTAAGCTTTGCAGAATTCGCTTCATTTCAACCTTCCTCCATCGAATTATTGAAAGCAACGTACCAGGTTTCGTAATTCTACGCTCAATAAGCGCCTACGGCGATTTTAGATTTTGGATTTTAGATTTTGGATTGTACCCACCCGCCACCTGCTGATCCCATGAGGCGCGAGGCTGGCGGAATGAGGAAGTCGCCAGGCAGCATTCTCCTCACCCGTCAAGCACTACTTAGCAGTCGTCACGAAATAACCACTGTATTGGTCGCTGAAGCACCCCCTCACCCCCTTGGGGGAGAGGAGGCGGGAGTGAGGGGGTTGCGATTCGAGAATGGAACCGTTATTGCCTGAAGACGCCTTACTGGACTTTTGACCGTCGACTGTTGACTGTCGACTTGTCGGGCAGCATTGCGAATCTGAAATATGTTCGGCCAGAGGGCGACTATTCATCAATTTCGAAATAGGCCTGCGAGCCTTCCACCGAGCTGGGACCGACCCATACGGTAACGCGCGCCGGTTCCACCACCTCCTTCATAGCGATATTCCAGAATGCCAACTCGTCGCGGCCAATTGTGAGCTCAACACCAAGCACCACGTAGCCGTGCTCGCCGGCGGCGGCGGACAAATTCCAGTGAATAGTGCGAATCGGACAGTTCCGTATTCCGAAAGGCACTTGCTCATGCCAAACCATAGAACACATCGAGCCGCTGGATCGTCCCCAAGCGGTCGAAGACGGCAGCACTCGTCGCCGCATCTAACTTCAGTCCATCGACAAGTTGCGATATTCCGTCGGCAAAGGTCACACGGATGTGCTGCGGGCCGCTTCGGTGCGCTACAACAGGAACCTGACAGTAAGTAAAGGCCACCGTGTCCCTCTCCAGATTTAGCGTCCTCTGGTTGCCTTTGACATCGCAATGGTGAAACGTCTTAGACTCGGCAAGAAACTCTGTCCTGGAAATAAGCTGGGGAACGAAAGCAAGCTCTCCATTTTCAACATGCACGCCCATCTCGCCCATGCGAGCGATGAGGTCTTCCTTCACCTGGCCGGTCATTCCCGGCTGCTGTGCCCCGGCAAATCTCGGAGTGTGCGAATACGGATCCGTGGGAATAGCACCGAAGACCGCTGGAGACTTGTGTACTCCCAGCCCGTCATAAACGCTGTTGTAATGAGCTCTCAGTTGTTGAAGGATGGATTCATCAGCGCCGCTCGCGACCGCTCGCTCCAACAGCTCGCGTACAGCAAGCAGCAGCTTTGAGACCATGTGCCAGTAAATGCACCCGAGTCCTTCGTACTTGTAGAACGTGCCAGAGCGCCCAGTGAACGATTGATGGTCGAACACCTTCTCATAGAGGCCGAGGATCTGTTGTTCTTCTTTTTTCGCAAGCTGAGGGAGGTCGCTCTTCTTCAGCTCATGCAGCACTTGCTTAAGAATCACCGAGTTGCAAAACGAGGCATTAAAGTGAATGCCGCCTTCTACATCACGAACAACTATGCGGTGATCCTCCCGCTCCAGCATGGACATCAGCAGCTTCGACTTCTCGACCTCGCGCTGCGGCACATTGTTCTTTTCGAGAAAGTATGGCAGCGGCCGGTCAGGATACAGAATGTAGCTGTTCTGGTCGGCGCGGTACAGACTGCTGTTTCGAAGCACTTCCAACAGAGCCACGCCTTGGGCGGGTGTGAGCGCTCCAGAACTTAGCACCGCCACCTGGCCCTCCAACATCTCGTGCAGTCTCCGGGTCCTGATCTCGTCTCCCGTGATTGTCATCAGATTGTACGAATGGTAGAGCCCATCGCTCCTGCGATTGGCGTGGATCGAATGATCGATGTGCTTCAAGGCGAAATCACAAAACGACTGCAATCGCGCAACAGATACCACGCTTCGTTCTGCGGAAATACCTTGCACGTAGAGCTTCTCCCGATAGATCGATCCGGCACTTCCGAGCGCGTCTAGAATTGACTTGCGGTCGCGGTCCGAGATTGGAGCATTAAGAAGCGGCATGTAGCTCTCGAGCGTGTCGAACACTTGTCCGAACAGCACTGCCAGTTCCGCCGACAGCTCAATTTCTCCTCCTTGCTCCTGTGTGAGCAGTTCGCGTGTGAAAACCAGGAAGCGACGTAAATAGTACAGCGTAACCATCGAAGCGCCCGCGCCAACCAGCGCGTTATTCGCATCGTTCCACTCGGGCCGTTGCGTATTCATCCATATGCCGACTTCCGGAACGTAGTTCGACAGCTTCGTCAGGATCACGATAAGAATCTTTTCCGCCAGATTAGCGCGAGCAAGCTGACCGTCACGAGTGAACAACGCCTTTCCGTCCGCTCCAAGCTCCGACGAGAGCTTCATGGCCTTGCGATGCGCCACGCGATCAAAGGTAATTGTGTTCCGCGAATCCTCAAGCAGCGACTCATAGGGCATGATGCGATACGGCACGCTCGCATAGCCGAATACGGCGCGCGACAGCAGCTTTCGCAGGCTGTCCGGGTAGTGCCGCTTGGCCTGCTCAAGCAACTTCAGCAGGTAGATGACTTGGTGATCTCCCCAGTAGCCGATGTACGACCACGGGTCACGCGGATCAATGATTTCCCACTCGTAGCCGTTGCTGGAGATACGGTATGGGTTATAACCATCGGCCGTTGAGGAGTCCAGAAACTTATAGATCATGCTTTCGGCAAAGCCGGGAAATGACACGCTGAGGGCTTCCCAGTTCTGAAAGATGTCGCGCCAGTTTCCTTGGTAGCTCAGCATCTTACCACCGTGATCATCCTTCACCTTGATTTCGAATATGTTCCATGGCCGGCTCGGGTCACCATGACGGCGGCTGAAAGTCAGCGGCAGATACTCGTTGGCAAGTCTCTCCAAATCCGGATCGTGCTGTTCGCGCACCTGATCGAGGAGGAGGCGGTGCAGTAGCGACTCGGGCAATTCTTCAAGAAAGGCTTTGTGCTTCTGTGCCACCTGCCGATTGGCCTTCGAGATGAACAGGTTGAGATCCGCACGCGAAATCCAGTAGTTATCGCTGGGAATGCCACCGCGCATCACGTTGAAGAGGGCGCTCGAAAAATGGTGCCAGATGGCCGGCTCGTCCTGAGTTAGCTGGAGCCCATCTGCCCCGGCCACAATTCTCACCAGGTTCTGCGTGCCCCGGGCAACGTCCTCATCAATCTCCGATGCGATGGTCTCAAGGGAATGAAGGTCGCGAATGATAGACCTCACTCCCGCCGCGTCCTGGTTGACTTCGGAGACGATCTTCCATTCCTTCTCGCCCTGGGCGGGCAAGGTGAGTGATGCCTTCAGAAAATAGGCGCCGTGGCGCCCATGAATATCTGTCTCTTGCGTAACGGCGCTGCCACGGCGGAACGCGTCTAGCTGAACGCTGGAGAGCAGCCGCGCCTCAGCATCCAATCCTACGGACCACGCAATGTTTACGCGAAGCGACTCGCTGGGTTCTGGCCTGTCAACAGGAATCGACGATAGACGAAAGAGACCAAGCCCTGTCGTGCGCTCCAGTTCCGTGCGCTTGTAACCGTCCACAAGCGTGCTGTATTCCAACTGGAATCGTCGCGTGACGCCGCACGGCAAAACATTCTGAATACCATCCAGCAGTTCGACCGTGACCGCATCGGCGCTCTGATTAACCAGTTGCGCGCGGCGCACAAACCCAAAACGCTCGCTCGTCATCCATCCATACGAGAACGTCAACGCCAGATCATGGTTCACTTCTTCAAAGATGATCTTGTTTCCATACACGCTCTTGTACAGATTGCGCGACACATGATGGCGTCCCTCAAGTTGCCCTGAGAGCGGCTCCCATAGCACGACTCCACCGTCTCCTATAACACGAATGATCGTTTTGCTTCCCGTGTGCTCGCAGCCATCGTGGATTCGATCATCGGGGTAATACGGAAATAGCGCGTGGTCGGGATCTTTGCGGCCCGCAGTCAGGCCACCGTTGCTTGAAATGAAGAGCCAATGATCCGAGTCGCTGACGATACTCATGAAGAACGGCGGAATCGCATCGTAGTGTGCGATGCGATAGTACCGTTCACCGCGAATATCGACGAAGGAGCCCTCCGCAGCTTCAGGAGAGAACTGGACCTTGCGCCCGGCAGCAAGCGCCTTTGCATTACTCATTTTGCCTCTCGGGTGGACGGGGGCACGCTGTAGCTGGATGACTGCAATGCCCTGCGCTGCTTTAGATCCCTTTCAATCTGCACCATCGTGGTATCGTCCAGCTTGTAGAATAGCACCGCCGACGCCGATAGGAAGCCAACCACAGCCGGGAAAAAGCTCATCATGTAACGTATGCCGGTCTGTACGGGGAGAGGCTGCGCCAGGTTAGCCTTGAACCCGATGTAGCCTATCAGCCAAAGAAAGAGCGAACTCCCGGCAGCCCACCCCAACTTCTGCGAGAACGATGCTGCCGAGAACACCAGGCCGGTCGCACGGCGCCCGGTCTTCCACTCCGAATAATCAGCCGTGTCCGCGTAGAAGGCCCAGAGCAGCGGCGAGGTTGGAGCAAAGAGCGTCGAAATTGCGATGTGTGTAACAAAAATGAGGGGAATGTTGCTGAGCGGCACAAAATAGAAGAGCACAGTTAGCGTGCTTGCGAGTGTCATTAGAATCATGTACGCGCGCCGCTTGCCGCCGAGAAGCGTTGAAAGCGGACGCGCCATGGCAGCGCCAAAGATCACCCCCGCGGTTCCAAATACCATGAACCACGATCCCAGCGCCTCAGGCGCGAAGTCATTCTTAAAGTGGTATCCCAGAAACGCCTGCTCAAAGTGGTACAAATGTCCAGGCTGCACGACGCAATACTTGAAGTAGTACAGGATGGCGCCCATGCGAATGGAGATATAGAAGACCGCGAAGATTCCGATGAAGCACACCATCACCCATGGCCGGTTCTTCAGCAGATCCCGCAGATCGTCCTTCAGCGCGTCGCCCGCCCGGTGGGCCGTCTGCACACGTTCGCGCGTCGTGAAGAAAGTTGTGAGAAAGAGAGCGATCGCCAGAACTCCATAGACGACCATCGCTAACTGGAAGCCCCTCTGATCGTTGCCGTGGCCGAATCGCTTCACCATGGGAATGGTGAGCCCCTGAACCATGAAGAGTCCGCCATAGGCGAGAACGAAACGGAAGCTCGATACGCTTGTGCGTTCCAGAGAGTTTGGCGAAATTACTCCCATCAGCGCACTGTAAGGAATATTGATGAATGTGTACGCCAGCATGATCAGGCCATAGGTTACATAGGCGTAAACAAGCTTCCCATGCGGCCCCAGATTCGGAGTGGTGAACATCGCCACCCCCATTAACGCCATCGGCAGGCATCCCCACAGCAAGTAGGGGCGATAGTGTCCCCAGCGCGTCTGGGTGCGATCCGCAATCAGGCCCATCACGGGGTCAATGCACGTGTCCGGAATACGTACAACAAGGAACATGGTGGCCGTGGCTGAGGCCGCGAGGCCAAAAACGTCGGTATAGAAGAATGACAGAAAGTTGAGAAACGTCTGCCAGTAGAAGTTCGAGGCAGTGTCGCCGACACCATAGCCAACCTTTTCGATGAATGAGAGCTTGCTGCTTTCAGCTTTCGTTCCTTCCGCCGACCTGCTGCTCGCGAGTGCGCTCAAACGATTCTCCATTTCTTACTGACAAGGAATCCATCCGTGGTACCAGATAGGGGGCCTGAACCGGTTTAGAGAAGACGATATCACTCCAGCCCGGCTGTGTCGTCAAGAATTATTATCATGGTCTGTCAGGCGCTTGGAGCCTGATACCTGCCACCTGCTCTCCGCCACCTGCCACCTACTACCTGCCACGTACCGCCTGGGACTTACTTTTGCGCACCCACCACCCACCAGATGCCATGTACCATAGACCACCTAACGGCAACTAACACCCTTTCCTTTCAATAACGTTCCCGCATTTTGCGCGTAACTACCTTTGCTTTCTGTAACATCCCCGCACCGTTCCGGGGTTTCGAGAGCCCGTCCTTTGTTTTCATAGATATTCCCGCATCGTTCCTTCATTTTTAGGTTTTCGACCGTCTCCACACTCTGCGGTTCATGAGACATAATGTCGCTATTGAGGGCGTCCTCGGCGTTCTCCATCCTGGCGCCATCATCCTGTCCGGGGGGAGCGATCGGGAGGTTGGTCGAATCCTTCCGCAGCCTCAGCAGTATCCTCACTTTGCGGTCAATGGAGCGGTCCAGGGCGGCTTCCTGGCGCAGCATCATCCTCCACGTCTCCCCCTCTGGGGCAAGGCAGGCGTCCCGTTCTATCGCCGCTCTCTCCTCATTCGCCTTTTCGGCATAGGCGAACTCTTCCCGGAGGCTCGCGATCTCCTCCTCGAGCAAACGGAGAAGTTCCTGGCGCTCGGGCTCGCCCGGCGGCACGCAGTCGGCGCCTTCTTTGAGCAGGAACTGCCGGTATTCCTCGTCCTCCTCTTGTTGCTCGCGCAGGTGCAGAGGGTCACTGAAACGGTGCAGCAGACTGAAAATCAGCCCCGGCCGCCACCCCATCATCCCTCTGTAAAAAGATTCCAATACGGCGTACTGGCGCTCCCGGAAGGTGCGCTGGTTGATCTCCTCCCGCACGAGTTCAAGATAAGAAAGAGTCTTTCTCAGCGCCACCCCTCGATCTGTGGACTCCGGCAGATCGACATCAAGGATCTCGTGCTGGGAGGCCTCGAAGGTGACGCGTTCCATCTCCTGCTGGCGGCGGTGTTGCCAGTCGTCGACCCCCTGCAAGGCGCGCCGCATCACGCCCGCTTGCGCCCGCTCGAGCCTTTCGCGGCGCGAGTAGAGCCAGGCGAGGTCCTCGATCTGCTTCTCCCAGAGCGCGTCGCCGGGGCCGAAGTCGCTCATCAGTTCCTCGATGAGGGTTTGGAATTGTTCCGGGTCTTCGCCCAGCGCCAGCATGGACTGGCGGCGATTGTCGTCCGCGACGTATGCGCCGTGCTTCAAGGCATTGAGCTTGGAATTCTGCTTGGCGGCGGGGCTGCGCGGTCCGGTGGAATGCTGGGCATTGTTCCGCGTGGCGGCGAGCAACGCGGGCGTAAGTTCGGGTGATTTGCGTAAGGACATAGTTCCTCCTGGGACGGAATGTTGGGATAGCGGGGAAAGGACTTCCCCGCGGGTCAGGCTTCTCACGCTAGTAGGCTATCACAGGGGGGAGGCGTTGTCAAGAGAAATCGTATCAGATGTCTAGCCCAGGACTTCTTCGATTGACTCATTGATTCATTGGGTCAATGAATCATCGGGTCATTGAGTCATCGGGTCATTGAATCATCGAAGAGCACCTGCGTCGTTTTTTTCAATGAATCAATGGGTCAATCGCTTGGGGTGGGCTCTCTTGGTGCCTTGGTGTCTTGGTGGTTGATAGTGTTCTTCGGAATGGGCTCTCTTGGTGACTTGGTGCCTTGGTGGTTCGGTTTGATCAGCAATAGTAAGGGCAGGCGCGCTGTCCGCCCTTTCCGAATCCTCGTCGAGGCTGTAAAATGAAAGCGCTTGACTTCTGGACCTCATCCTGGAGGCTGATATTCTCGATCCAGCCCCACGACCGCCCGGGAACGACACTAAACTCGTTCGGGAGGTGTCTCAAAATCGTTGACAGCTTCCGTCGCCTGGTTAAGCGGAGGAATGGATATGGTCGAGTGTCCGTGAGCAGGCGGGGGAGGATGCAGACGAACAAGAGACGCGATGGGGGCTGGAGATTGATCCCGCTTGGCGGGACCGTCGGCCGGTGCCGCAGAGCGGGACCCGCGTCAGAGGGAGGAAGCTACGAAGCAGGTCTGCGGCAGCCAGCCTGAAAATTCAGGTTCGCGCTACCCACTGATGGGCGCACACATAGAAGCCAATGTCTGCGCCTCCCGCGACGCTGTACCAGTTGATGACCGGCAAGGTTCGGAGCACTGGAATTTAGCCGATGAGAGTTAAACCACGATTTTTCAATAATTTGAAATGATCGTTTGCCAATTTGCCAAAAGTGGCATGTTACGTTCTGGAGGCAAATATGCCTGTAAAGTTAAGTTTGCCAAGTTCGGCAAATAGCTTTATAATGGCAAAATGACGGAACGCGAGATTTTCAAAGCTCTCAGGGACAATGAGCCCTTCAAGGGTCTCCCAAATGTGCGCGTCGCAAATCTGGTGGAGCAGCCAGACGCCAAGCAGGGAAGATTTGACGCCAAGTTTGACCTGGAATTTGGTGACGCCAAGGTCGAAGTGTGCGTCGAAGTCAAAAGTACTTTCACACCCAAGCAGGTCGAGCAGATTGCGCCTTGGCTTTCCCAAATGAAGGCCATGAAAGACGGCACCGCCTTCGCCCTGGTGTGCCCCGCGATCTCGCCTCAGTCACAGAGGCTTTGCTTCGAGAGGAACGTGGACTTTATCGATTTGGCAGGCAATGTCTTCATCAATGTACCCGGCAAGTTGCTCCTGCAACGAGTTGGGATGGAACCGCAAAAGGAAACCAGCCCTTCATTCTATCGAAATCCGTTTTCAGGAAAGTCCTCTCGCATCCTGAGGGTGTTGTTGCAGAAACCGAGGGCGTGGACGCTCACTGAGATCACAGAAGAGTTGGCCAAGGAAACCACCAGGACCGAATGCGCCGGCGTCTCCTTCGGAGTTAGTTTCTCGCTAGCGTCGAGAGTGTTGCGAAGTCTCGAAGAAGAGCTGCTGGTGATGCGGAGGAACTCATCGATCCTAGTGCCGGAGCCGCGACGCCTGCTTTCAAGGTGGGCGCAAGAATACAAAGACCGTTACCGCGGGTATCTGCGCCGATCATTCAAGATTCCCAATCCATTCGGCCATAATTTGGAGTCGGTGCGGCAAGACCTGGACAGTCAGCTCGGGCGGCAATGTTACGCCTTCACCGGCGCTGCTGCTGCCAGCCGGATAGCACCTTTCGTAGATGTTGATTCATTTGACTTCTATACCTCCGACGAGGCCGGGGTGAAAAGGCTGCGCGAATATGTCTCGACTAGGCCACCCGTCGGCCCTGATCTTCGGGCCGTGTACCCATTCGATGCCGGCGTTTTCCTCTATTTGCTCCCTACTGGAGACGGAACGCCGGTTGTCTCATCTATCCAAACGTATCTCGACTTGTTCGCGCGGGGCGGACGTGACCTGACGCAGGCCGAGTATCTGTTCGAGAAGCAGATAGCCCCCGAGTGGGTGCGTAAATGATCCCGGAGCCGCAGCGCACTTATTTGCTCGAACTGCTCACAGCCCTCGGCCCAGCGGCCCACGGTCTGACCCTCGTCGGGGGCCACGCCCTGAGATTTATGATTGCGCGCCCACGGTCCACGCGCGATTTCGATTTCGTCCTCGATGTCGCGTACTTGCGAGGTTGCGATACTTCACTGGCATCGGTCTTAGCCTCCCTCGGGTACTCGGTCGACGAGAATGCCCGGAACTTCCAGTTCGAGAAGCCAATTCCAAATTCACCGGAAGTGATGAGGATCGAGTTCATGGCGCCAGCCGAGTTTGTCAGGAAGGGCGAGATTCGGGTTGATGTGCAGAGTGGCGTCCATGGTCGCGCCTGTGTTGGCGGGTCTATTGTCGTCGTGGAGACAGACAAGCATGAAGTGGTGGGGTCCTTGCCAGATGGAAAGCCCGCGCGGGCTGAAGTTCAAGTGACACGCGCGCATGCCTTCGTCTTACTGAAGTTGCTGGCGCTCGATGATCGTTATCGCAACGTCCGCGGCCCGACTCACGCTGAGCATAACCGCGAAGAGGCCAGGACTCATGCCGGAGACATCGTGGCGGTGTTGAGCGCCCAGACGAATCTCGGCGAGTTTCGGAAGCGCTTTGGCAGCCAGTTCGGCCCAGGTACGGCATTGAAGGGTGGGACGTACCAAATAATCCGAGACTATTTCGGAGATGAGACCAGGCCTGGTTTGGTTCTCTATGGAGAGTCGCTAATCGCAAGTCTGCCCTCAGGCGAAACAGTCAGAGACCTGGGCAGTGAGCTGCTCCGCGCTCAACGGTTTGTTTCCAGCCTCCTTCTGGAGTAGTAAAGGGCCTCAACGGCAGCGAGACAGCGGCCTGGGGCTGATGACACCGGCGATGGCCCATGGCGGCGAAGTAGAAGGCGTCACGCAGGTACGCAAGCTAACCTTGTCGGCAGCCTTCGAGGCTTACCCGGAGTGTTTTGTCCGGGGAACGCCACGGCACCGGTCGTGCCGGAAGCGGCCTGGATCAACCAGCCGAAGACCCGTTCGAGTATTTCTGAAGCTTGCGCCCCCGCAGAAAAGACTCTGATTCCGAGGGTGCAGGGAGATGCGTCAATGCGAGAGCGTCGATCCTGCGGCATCCGGGAAGCTGATTTTCTCGATCCAGCCCCACGACCGCCCGGGAACGACACTAAATTCGTTCGAGAGGTGTCTCAAAATCATTGACACGTTCCGTCGCCTGGTTAACCGAACTTTCGCAGTTGAGGGGTCATTGAGGCAGTAAGTGTTGTGTTTTCAGCAAAGCGGTCTCGAAGGTCTACACTACATTTTCAACTCCAGTGTGGCCGCCGAGTCCTGTTCCGACGCC
>JBEKME010000113.1:0-20953 GCA_050008675.1 Terriglobia bacterium | reverse complement strand
ATGATAGGGGGGAGACTTAGGAATGAGCAGGGAGTGGGTGGAATGTGTGCCATCTTTAACTAGACCTTGCTATGGCACAAAAACCCACGGGAGCGGCGAGCGTTCGCATAACGGATCTAATCATCTGCCGCCCCGAAATCGCTGCTGAAGGGGTCGCACAAGCAAAGGCGGGAAAATAGGATGGCCCCTTCAGGGTCAGCGTCGTATTAGGCGGCGCACGCACTGGCAGCAACCTCCCAGGATAATTCGGCCAAGAAATAACCGGACCCTGCAAGGGTCCCATGAGCCTCGTGGCACAAACCCTAGATCGCGTTTCCGTCCACCTGATCTTCTCCACCAAAGAGCGCGCCAACCTTATACCGCCTGAAGTCGAAAGCGAGCTCCACGCGTATCTCGCCGGGATCGCAAACAACCTTGATTCGCGTTGTCTCGCGGTCAACGGAACCGCCGACCACGTGCACATGCTGGTTTCTCAATCGAAAAGCGTCGGGCTGGCCGAGCTAGTGGCCGAAGTGAAAAAAGGCTCGTCGAAGTGGATCAAGACCAAGAGCGCGCTGTTGGGGAACTTCCATTGGCAGGATGGCTACGCAGCTTTTTCCGTCAGCGAGTCGAACGCGGCGTCCGTGCAGCAATACATCGCCGATCAGAAGGAACACCACCGCAAGAGGTCATTTCAGGAAGAACTCATTCGATTTCTACGCAAACATGGGGTAGAAGAGGAGCGCTATATTTGGACGTAGACGGGCATCATCAATGCGGACGAAGAGGTGCGGGTGCGGCTGGACTCGGGGCGGTGGGTGATGGAGCGTGGTGACTTCCATGCGGAGTGGGACCCCGAACGCCGCCAGGGTTGGGTGCGCCAGACCGCCAATCCTAACGCCATCGACGGTGTCTTGCGCATCCTGCACTCGCTCATCCTGGCCCTTGAGGGCGGATTCCTGGTCCACGCCGCCAGCGCTGTCCGAAACGGGCGGGCATTCGTCTTTGCCGGCGTTTCGGGCGCCGGAAAGACCACCATCTCGGGCTTGGCGCCACCCGATGTGGTGCTGCTCACGGATGAAATCTCCTACGTACGAGAAGTCAGGAGTCAGGAGTGAGAATGAATACTCGTGTGGTGGCCTTGTGGAAAGGCAGAGCCTCTCTGTCCCGCAGGGCGAGACGGCAGAGCCGCTCGTGGCACCTGACACCTCTTCCCCGACACCTGACACCTGGCGCCTGACACCTGCTTACGAGGCGTTCGGTACACCGCTCGCGGGCGAGTTGGCGCGGGTGGGCGAAAACCTGCGCGCGCCCCTGGCCCCGCTTTATCTTCTTGCCCAAGGGCCGGAAAACCGGGTCGAGCCCGTGAGCGATGCCGAAGCCGCGCGAGCCCTGCTTCGCAACATCCTCTTCTTCGCCCAGGACGCGGAACTGGTCCGGCTGGTCTTCCAGTGCGTTCGCGATTTCGTCAGCCGCGTTCCGGTTCGCCGGCTGGTATTCGCACAGGACGCGCGCGTATGGGAGTTGATCGTATGAGCTCACTTTACATCGCCCGCAGCAAAGAGAGCGCGGCTCGCCGGCTGGGCGACGAGATGATTATCATGTCCGCCCGCGATTCGACCCTGTTCACTTTGAACGATGTGGGCGCCGTCATCTGGGAGGCGAATGTAGCCATCCTTAGCCTTCGCATCCAGTAGCTCGCGGAAACCATAGAGTGTGAACTCGTGTTCGCCACCCGCGATGGGGACGCAATGCATGGCTTTCAAAGCCGCATAGCCACCGATGTCATCGGGAATCACGGGCTCTTCCACCCACCGGAGCTGGTACTTTTCGAGAACGCGAAAGCCTTGCTCCTTATACTTGCGGGCTTCTCCGGCAAGTTCCGGTAAAGGCTGGCCGTAAAGGCGGCTGGCATAGACTGGAATTTTCGGCTTGGTCTTCCCTCCCAGAAGCCGGAAGAAGGGCTGGTTTTGGATCTTTCCCAGCAGATCCCAAATCCCGATATCGAGCGCGCTGATCGCCACCATCCCGATTCCCTTGCGGCCAAAGGCCAAGGTGCTGCGGTGCATGTGCTGCCAAAGGTACTCACTGTCGAAAGGATTCTGGCCGATCAGGATGGGTTTTAGATAGAGGTCGATGAGTTGTTTGGTTACGCGGGGTGCAAGCGCCGCCTCGCCGATTCCTACATGCCCCGAGTCCGTCATGATTTCTACCAGCAACCAACTGTGAAAACGAAAGGAGCGCATGGCGTCACTGGGCAGGTCCAGCAAGTCAACAGGGTTGGTGCAGGTGTGCGGTTGCGGAGGTACGGTTTCCCCACGCCACTCGACGACGCGCGTTCTCACCTTGCTGATCTTCATATTCCCCACCTTCCTCCACTCGAACAGTAATATGCGAATAGAGGATAACAACCTAAAGAACAGCTCGACAAGGCTGGAAGAGTGCGTTATAAGTCATCCCTGGGTCGGCGTAAAGAGCCAAGGCGTCGCTGAGGGCTGAGGGGATAAAGGAAGATATGTTTGGGGGAGCGGCCTTGGGCTTGGCCGCTGCGATTCATGCGGCCGCGACCTTGGGTGATACCGACATAGATCCAGTTGGCGGCGCATTAGCAGGTGCCGGGGAAAGGGGCGACGTCTGCCAAGGTTTCCAGCAACAGGGGGCGGAGGTGATAAAGGGTGAACCAGTCCTGCGGAAGCTGTCGGGCGGCGCGAGCTCAGATATGGCTGGCGAGATGGGGGAGGTGAACCCAGGGTAGGATGAGGAAGCGGCTGTGATTGACGAAGAAAAGCCAGGCAATTGTGCGGAGAAATCTTGCCGTACCCGCAGACCGGAAAAATGGCCAAACTCCAGATTCCCGCGAAAGCGGGAATCCAGCGTGGGCTAGGCAGGGAAGCCGAAAAGCAGGCCTTCATGAACTCGCCCCACTTGGATATCGAGAAGCGTGTTGGGCGGGAGGTTCGAGCCGGGGAGGACAACCTTCAGGTAATTGCTGCTGAGCGCCACGCGCTCACTGGCTTCGGATTCGTGGAGCGTGACGGCCGAGAGCTTGCGGCCGACTTGTGCCTGAAGAAAAGTCTGGCGCTTGCGGGTGAGCCAAGAGCGGATTTCCTGGGCGCGCTCGCGGGCCACCCGGCCGTTCACCTGGTGGGGTGAGGCAGCAGCGGACGTGTGTGGCCGAGCTGAATACGGGAAAATGTGCAGATAGGTGAAGGGCAGTGATTCGATGAAGGCGGCGCTCGTGGCGTGGTCCTGGTCCGTCTCGCCTGGGAAGCCGACCATCACGTCAGCGCCGATGCCGGCGTTGGGGATTCGCTCGCGGATGGCAAGGATACGCTCGGCATATTGTGAGGGCCAATATCTCCTGCTCATGAGACGGAGAATCCGGCTGCACCCGCTCTGTAATGGGATGTGGAAGTGCTGCGCCATGCGCGGCTCTTCGGCCACCAGCCGGATGAGCGCGGGGCTGACGTCCATCGGCTCAATGGAGCTTATGCGCAGGCGCGCGATGGCAGTCTCCTCCAACAACCTCTCGAGAAGACTGAGAAAAGTAATGCCACGGCCAATGTCGCGCCCATAGCTTCCCAGGTTGATCCCGGAAAGGACTATTTCCTTGTATCCTCTCTGCTCCAATTCGCGGACCTGCTCGACAACCCGCGCGGGGGCCAGGCTGCGGCTGCGGCCACGCACGGATGGAATCACGCAGAAGGAGCAACGCGCGTTGCAGCCGTCCTGAATCTTGAGCGTGGGCCGAGTGCGGTCGTCCGGGAATACGGGAGCAAAGTGGAATTCGTCGGCAATCTCTCCCACCAGGACAGTCGGAGGGCCCGGAGTCCGTGTTTCTGCGTCCGGAACAAGAAAATGGTCAGCGGCCACGTTGGAACCCGCTGCCGTGGTTCCCTGTCGCCGAATTTGCACCAACTGGGTTTGCCCTATCGCTTCTGACTCCTGACTCCTGACTCCTGGCTCCTGGCTCCTGACTCCTGACTCCTGATAACCGGGTTCACTCTCCGGCCCTCGGTCCCCAGTTTGCAGGCTCGACCTCAGCAGGTCCGCAATGAGGTGCTTGTGGGAATTCCCAACCACCCAGACGACACCGCCAAGTTGGGCGATTTCCGCCGGCGAACGCTGCGCATAACAGCCGGTGACCAGAATCCGGCACAGAGGGTTGGCCCGGTGGATGCGGCGGACCAGTTGCCGGACTTCGGCATCCGCCCTGGCGGTCACGGTGCAGGTGTTCAGAATCGCCACTTGGCTGGCTGAAATGTCCTCTACCTGCTGGAGGCCCGATTCGAGCAACTGCTTCTTGATCGCAGCACCGTCCGCCTGGCTCGCGCGGCAACCGAAATTGAGAAGCTGGAATGTGGGCATGGCAAAAACCCATCAAGGCTAAGGGCTGATAGCTGAACGCGGAAAGCCCTAGCCTGACTAGCGTCGCCTGCCGTTCTTCAGAGTGGCGTTAGAATGGCTTTTCTTGCAACGTGGTCGAGCTCCCAAATTGGACACACCCCACCCTGAGTTTGCCAGGCTGGAAGTGTTTGAGGTGGAATTAAGCCGGACTGGCGGAGGTCCGCCGCTGCTGAAAACACTCCCGACAGTAGACCGGTCGCCCCTGAGTCGGCTTAAAGGGCACGGTCGTCTCTTTCCCACACTGGGTGCACGTGGTTGTGGTTTCGACCCGATGGTAGCTCTGCCCGCTCAGTGCTTGACTCCGCTTTAACTTACAAGGCTTGCAACGCTTTGGTTCGTTTCTAAATCCCTTGTCGGCGAAGAAAAGCTGCTCACCGGCGGTGAAAACGAACTCCGCGCCGCAGTCCATACACTTCACGACCCTATCCCGGTACTCCATAGCCGTACTCCCCTGATCGAACAGGGCCCCACCCGTTATAAGTTGCGAAGTGGCCGAACGCCGCGAGGCTTGTGTCGTTCCCACTCTTACGCTGCTTCCAGATCCCTAATCCTGTTCGTGTCTAACCTTCTTGCGTGCCCTTTTACGAGCCAAGGCCGCCTTGACTCGTTTTTTCTCACCAGGTTTCAAGTAGAAAGAATGTCTCTTGATTTCCTTTATGATGTCTTCCTGCTGAACCTTACGTTTGAAGCGGCGAAGCGCGTTTTCCAATGACTCCCCGTCCTGAAGTCTTACTTCAGCCAACCGATCTACACCCCCGTTTCGGTTTAGAATAATGGGCCCACTATAATTGCGGTGGATTGGCCATTCTTACCCACACGATCGAGGTAAGTCAAGCGCAATCTCGTCTACTTCACCGTCGGGACGCCGCAAGCTCGCATCCACTTGGGCAACTCGGTGCACGAAGACGGCTAGACTCTGCTTTCACCTCCTGACGGGGACTGGGTGATTAGTTGTGGTCTCGAACAGAGCAGGGAAGAGAATAAGAATGAGGTGCGAGCAGTCCTTGACCCTTTGAAGGGCTTATGTTAGGGTCAGGCGCGAGCCTCTAACAGGTTGCTGTATGAGCCGTAGAGGCCCCGGCTAGACGGGGACACAACTTGGCCCGCTTCTGGAAAGTAGGGGCACCCCTTGTGGGTGCCCGCCAACTCCACGCGGGCGAGGACCCTGCCCCTACGATTTGTTGCAGGACGGCACGTTCCCAGCATCCTGCCAGAACGCGCTCGCAGGGCAAAGCACATGGCTGAATTAATCAAAGTAGACCAAGCAAGACTGGGATTCCTGCTGGAATACGCGGTGCGCATGATTATTTCCGGTAAGGTCATTGCCTTTCCCACGGACACCTTTTACGGTCTGGGCGCTGATCCTTTCAACTTGGCGGCGGTGAGTGAGGTGTTCCGGATCAAACGGCGCACGGCTGACCGGCCCCTTCCCCTTTTGGTGGCCTCCATCGATCAAGCTGCGGATCTTACCCATGACCCGCCGCAGCTTTTCTTCACGCTGGCGAAGAGGTTCTGGCCTGGTCCCCTGACGCTCGTGGTGCCCGCCTCTCGTCAGATCCCGCTGAAAGTCACTGCAAACACCGGGAAGGTGGGGCTGCGGTGGCCGCGCGCGCTACTGGCCACGGCGCTGATTGACGCTTCCGCGCGGCCTTTGACGGGAACCAGCGCCAACCTTTCGGAATTGCCCGGTTGCTCCACGGCGCAGGAAGTGGACAGGCAGATCGGCGATCTTCTGCCCCTCATCCTGGACGGAGGCCCCACAGAAGGACAGCTTGCCTCCACGGTGGTAGACTTGACTGGCGAGCGGGTGCGTATTCTTCGACCCGGCGGAGTATCGGAGCCTGAACTGAAGGAGTTCCTGGGCTGATTTACCTGCGTTTTCGCCAAGGAGTTTTCGCCGGATTGCTGCTGGCCTTGCTCGCCCTCGCCTATGTGGAGAGGTCGCTTTATCTTGCCATCCGCGAACAAGCCGCGCGAGATGAAGCAACGCTTGCAGACGCACTAGTCATCTTTGGGGCCGCGGAGTATAACGGCGCGCCTTCGCCTGTTCTTAAAGCCCGCCTCGATCACGCCTTTAACCTCGAGCAGCACGGCCTCGCGCCGTTGGTCATCACCACCGGGGGCAGTGGAGGCGACCCGCAATATACGGAGGCCGGCGTGGGGCGTGACTACCTGATCCAGCAGGGTGTGGCCGAGGACAAGATCCTGGTGGACATTCGGAGCCTGACCACCTATGAGAGCGTCAAAGCCGTAACGCTCCTGCTCAGGCAGCGCCAAAAGCACACTTGCATCGCGGTAAGCGATGGCTTCCATCTTTACCGAATCAAACTGATGTTTCGGTCTCTGGGTATTACCGCTTACGCCTCACCGGCTCCCGACAGTCCCATCGAAGCCGATTCCTACTTGCGCACTCTGCACTCCCTGCGTGAAATGGTTAATACCACGTTGTGGTATGTTGGAATTCGGTACTAGAGTCCGGAGTCCCATTTGTAGGGCCGAACGGCGGATCAACCGTACCGGGTGCAGCCAAGGAGTCGAGTGTCGAGGGTCAAGGAGTTTCCGACCTCTCGACCCTCGACTCCTCCACCCTCGACTCAAGATGAGGAGCCGCAACGGACGGGGATTGTCTCGGGGTGGGGGCAATGCTGCGGAGGCGCTGGCACACAAGGTCCAGGGCGGCAGCTTCGCAAGCTCCGCTGCCGCAGTCCAAGGCGGTGGCCTGGACACATTGTCTGTAGCCGCCATTCCCCTCTTACCGTGATGAATATTAACCCTTGTATTTTCTACAACATTCCGGCTTTAACGGGATAAGTACCTGTGTTTTCAACAACATTCCGGCTTCGCCGTCCAGTTTTCCACAGGTCGCGGTAGGGATACCGGTTACCCGGCACCCCCCGCACAGATCCGTACGTGCGCTGGTTAGCGCATACGGCTCTTGTCTCGGATACGTGGCGGCGAAGTGATGCTCGGCTGACCGCACCCCCATCAACCCCTGGGACACGCGGGCCCCGCTCGGTGTCGGGCGCGTGTGGGGCGGATGAGTGTTCTCCTTGACCAGCGGCCTTCCCTCCTCACTCTCCGCGAGCGGTGGTCTGCCCTTGTTCGAATGATTCATCGGTACTACGCCACTGTCCGACTCCTCGGAGACGTGCATACGGGCCGTACGGCCTAAGCCTTCGCCCGCCGGTCCGTCAGCTGACGGACGTTCCCGAGGTCTCCCGGTTCTCGTGCAGAAAGTGTCTAGGCGTGTCTGGGGTCCCGCCCTGCGGGACTAGGCAGGACTGCCCAGGGACTGGCGCTAGCGCCCCTGACCATGTTGCCTTCCGCCGGATCGATGGCGTCGGCGTCCCGTTTGCACATTTTCGAAGCTCAATACCCAGCCCACCTATTCCCCTGTTTACGCTTCACTGTGCGCCTCGCGACGCCCAGCGCAAAACTCGGGGCCGAGTGGATCGCTACTCCTTCCTCGTGAGAATCTTTCATTCTCTGCTTCCTGCCGGTTTATCCTGGCGCTTTCCGATCCTTTGTTTTCAATGACATTCGCGCGTCGTTCGTTCAATTTTAAGTCTTCCACCGTTCCCACACTCTGCGAGTTATCGGACGCAATGTCGCTGTTGACGATCTCCTCCATGTTCCCCACTCTCGGGCCATCGTCCTGACCAGGAGGAGCGGTCGGGAGGTTGGTCAGTTCCTTCCGCAGCCTCAGCAGTATCCTCACTTTGCGGTCAATGGAGTGGTCCAGGGCGGCTTCCTGGCGCAGCATCATGCTCCACGTCTCCCCCTCCGGAGCCAGGCAGGCGTCCCGTTCGATCGCTGCCCTCTCCTCATTCGCCTTTTCCGCATAATCGAACTCTTCCCGCAGGCTGGCGATTTCCTCTTCGAGCAAACGGAGAAGTTCCTGGCGCTCGGGCTCGCCCGGCGGCACGCAGTCGGCGCCTTCTTTGAGCAGGAACTGCCGGTATTCCTCGTCCTCCTCTTGTTGCTCGCGCAGGTGCAGAGGGTCACTGAAACGGTGCAGCAGACTGAAAATCAGCCCCGGCCGCCACCCCATCATACCTCTGTAAAAAGATTCCAATACGGCGTACTGGCGCTCCCGGAAGGTGCGCTGGTTGATCTCCTCCCGTACGAGCTCGAGATAAGAAAGAGTCTTTCTCAGCGCCACCCCTCGATCTGTAGACTCCGGCAGATCGACATCAAGGATCTCGTGCTGGGAGGCGTCGAAGGTGACACGAGCCATCTCCTGCTGGCGGCGGTGTTGCCAGTCGTCGATCCCCTGCAAGGCGCGCCGCATCACGCCCGCTTGCGCCCGCTCGAGCCTTTCGCGGCGCGAGTAGAGCCAGGCGAGGTCCTCGACCTGCTTCTCCCAGAGCGCGTCGCCGGGGCCGAAGGCGCTCATGAGTTCCTCGGTGAGGGTTTGGAATTGTTCCGGGTCTTCGCCCAGCGCCAGCATGGACTGGCGGCGATTTTCGTCCGCGACGTATGCGCCGTGCTTCAAGGCATTGAGCTTGGAATTCTGCTTGGCGGCGGGGCTGCGCGGTCCGGTGGAATGCTGGGCATTGTTGCGTGCGGCGGCGAGCAACGCGGGTGTAAGTTCGGGTGATTTGCGTAAGGACATAGTTCCTCCTGGGACGGAATGTTGGGATAGCGGGGAAAGGACTTCCCCGCGGGTCAGGCTATACACATTAATAGGCTATCACAGGGGCGGGGCTTTGTCAAGAGAAATATTTACAGGTGTAACCCAGGAGTTCTTCAATTGGGTCATCGGGTCATCGGGTCATTGAATCATTGAAGAGCACACTTGCCTCGTTTTTTTCAATGAATCAATGACTCAATGGATCAATGGGCGGGTGGCGGGTGCCAAAGCTAGAGCACTCTTACGGCCTCAATTGTCTGCATTATTTGGCCACCACCATCCCGCAAGGCAGGATCGCGCGCGCGTGAGAGCGATCCTTGGAGATCGAACTTGCAAATTTCCGGGCGCCGAAGGCCAACCCCAACCGGTGCCAGAGAATCGCTCAGAGGGGCCACAGAGCGCGACTCTGAGGGGTTTTAGGCGAGACTCCGGCATTCTCCCTTTTCCCCACGAAGCGAGCGCCAACACGACCCCCAACTTGACGCAGTAAAATGCTCATTGTTTTTGTGTTGCCCGCCGATTTTCCTTGTGTAACCATGTTGGCCCGTAGACCCGAGGAACCCCGGTTGGATTTTATGACAACAAGCCCAATTGACATTTACCGCCGACAAATCGAAAAAGAACTGCAAGCGGGCAATTCCACGGAGCACACACACCGCCCGGCACTAAAGACACTTCTTCAAGCACTCGCCTCGCAGATCACCGCCACGAACGAGCCGAAGCGTGTTGAATGCGGGGCTCCCGACTTCGTGATTTCCCGCATGGCAGCTCACGGCCCCGTGACGATTGGCCACCTTGAAGCTAAAGACGTGGGCAAGGACCTGGAGGAAGTGGAAAAGTCGGAACAGATGAAGCGGTATCTCCCCGCCCTGCCTAATCTGATTCTCACTGACTATCTGGAATTCCGCTGTTACGTGGATGGAGAGCACCGGCAGGCGGCCCGGCTCGCCCGCGTCGGTAAGGGGGGCAAGCTGGCGCCTGAGAAGGACGGAAGCGAAGCCGTCACGGACCTGCTAGCCGCTTTTCTCGCTCGCGAAGCCGAACCTATAAACGATCCCAAGACTCTCGCCCTTCGCATGGCGCGGCTAACGCATTTCATTCGAGATATGATTGTCTCGGCCTTCGAGGGGAAAGTGGCCTCTGCCACTCTCCGTGACTTGCACGGAGCTTTTGAGAAGGCCCTGATTCCCGATCTGCCCATCCCGCAGTTTGCGGATATGTTCGCTCAGACCCTCGCCTATGGCCTGTTTGCGGCCCGCGTGAATCATCGTGGGTCAGTAGGCTCATTCAAGCGATTGGGGGCCGCGTCGGAGATTCCGAAAACCAATCCGTTTCTCCGCCAACTCTTCGAAACCATCACCGGGACGGCTCTTGATGAAGAGCCTTTCGTGGGATTCGTGGATGACCTGGCCCAACTCTTGGCCGACACGGATATTGAGGCTGTGCTCGCAGACTTCGGCAAGCGGACCGCCCGGCAAGACCCGGTTGTCCACTTTTACGAAACCTTCCTTGCGGCCTATGACCCCAAGTTGCGCGAATCGCGGGGAGTCTATTACACCCCGGAGCCGGTGGTTTCCTACGTCGTGCGGTCGGTGGATTATCTCTTGAAGACTCGCTTTGGATGCGCGAACGGACTTGCAGACACGGCCACGGTGGAATACGAGCGGGAAGAGGAAAGTAGCGGCGGGCTTCAGCCCGGCAAAGCAGGAAAGAAAGTAAAAGCCACTTCCCCCCGTGTCCTGATTCTTGACCCCGCGTGCGGGACTGGTACTTTCCTCTACACCGTGATTGACCATATCCGGGCGGAATTCATGCGGCAAGGCAACGCGGGCATGTGGTCAGGCTATGTGCGGAATCATTTGTTGCCCCGCATCTTCGGCTTTGAATTGTTGATGGCTCCCTATGCTGTGGCTCACTTCAAATTGGGAATGCAGCTTGCGGGCCACGACATGGCCCTCGCGCAGCGGGTGAAGTGGGCCTATGACTTCTCCGGGGATGAACGGTTGGGGGTGTTTCTCACAAACACTTTGGAAGAAGCGGAGCGCAGAGCCGAAACCCTCTTCGGCCCCTTGCGCGTGATTACCCAAGAAGCGAACGCGGCATCAGACCTTAAACGGAATATGCCGATTCTCGCCGTCATCGGCAACCCGCCCTATTCTGGGCATTCAGCGAACAAGGGAGAATGGATCCAGAATCTCGTTGAAGATTACAAGCGGGACTGCCCCGAGTTGTACAAGCCCGCCCAGGCGAAGTGGCTCCAAGATGACTACGTGAAATTCATCCGCTGGGGTCAGTGGCGAATCGAGCGGACTGGAGCAGGGGTTCTCGCCTTCATCACAAATCACGGCTATCTGGACAATCCCACCTTTCGCGGAATGCGCCGAAGGCTAATGAAAGACTTCAGCGATATATACATTCTCAACTTGCATGGCAGCTCGAAAAAGAAAGAGGTGAGCCCCGATGGCTCTAAAGACGAGAATGTTTTCGATATTCAACAAGGCGTGGCAATCGGGGTCTTCGTAAGGGAACCCGACAGGCACGACGGACCCAGAGTTCACTACGCGGATTTGTGGGGAGAAAGAGAACTCAAGTATTCCCGCTTGTTCCAGTTGGACATTCAAACAACCCGATGGACGGAGCTTAATCCGGGCGCTCCCCTGTACCTGTTTGTCCCACAAGATGCTGATTTGCTCTGCGAATATGAGCGTGGATGGAAGCTACCTGATGCAATGAATCAAAACGGCGATCCGGCGCCCGGCATCGTTACAACCCAGGACGAGTTCGCGATTTCTTGGGACTCCGAAGATGCAAAGGAAAAAGTTCGTGAATTACTTGCAACGGCCTCTGAAGAGGAAGCGCGCGCGCTGTTCCGCTTATGTAGCCAATCTCAGTGGAATTATCGGCGGGCCAAAGAGGAGTTGCACAACGGGGCGTGGAAGAAGCGGGTGAAGCCGATCCTCTACCGACCCTTTGACCTTCGGTGGACAGTTTACGATTCAAATGTTGCCGTTCACCGGCGGGAGCGCGTAATGGCTCACATGCTGTCAGGCGAAAACCTAGGGCTGTCAACCACGCGCTCAGTGGAAATAGGAGAGGGTTTCCAGCACGTCTTTTGCGCGCGGACTATCATTCAGCATCACACTGTCTCCCTCAAGGAGGTGAACTTTCTCTTTCCACTGTATCTCTACCCCAAGGGCGAGGGGGAAACGACCGGCCAGAAGACTCTGACTGAAAAACCGACCCGCTCCAGCCGTCGGCAAGCCAACTTAAACCCGCAGTTCATCGCAGACCTCGAAAAGCGCCTGGGGCTTTCGTTTGTCTCGGACGGCAAAGGGGATTTAAAGAAAACCTTCGGGCCGGAAGACGTTTTCAATTACATTTACGCGGTCTTCCACTCTCCCGCTTACCGGACTCGCTACGCGGAATTTCTCAAGAGCGATTTCCCCCGCGTGCCTCTCACTTCGGACTTGAATCTATTTCGTGACCTTTGCGCCAAAGGCGCGGAGCTTGTCGCCTTGCACTTGCTCGAATCCCCGAAACTCGAGAAACCAATAGCACGCTACCCCGTCAAAGGCCCGGACCTTGTAGACAAGGGATTTCCGAAGTACGTTTCTCCCGGCGAGCCGGAGCCGTTTCTTGTAGCGCAAGGCTCGCCCCCCAGCCTTGCGGCTCTTCCACGGTTGAAAGAAGGCCGCGTTTACATCAACAAGGGCGATCCTCAGAGCGAAGCAACGGGCCAATACTTCGAGGGCGTGCCGCCCGAAGTCTGGAATTTCCACATCGGCGGCTATCAGGTTTGCGAAAAGTGGCTCAAGGACCGCCGTGGCCGGACCTTGACCTATGACGATCTGGAACACTACTGTAAAGTTGTTACGGCCCTGAGCGAAACCATCCGCCTCATGGCGGAAATTGACGCGGCCATCCCCAAGTGGCCGATTGAGTAAGGTAGGGGGTGTTCAATGACCTGCGCAGACAACCGCGAGGAAAAAGAGAAAGCGCCCGAAGCAACTGCGGGTGAATCGGAGACCCAAGGGGAATACAAGGGAGAGCCCTACCCGCCGTTTCTTGAGTACCTGCAATCGGAACAGGGGCACCAACTTGCCAGCAGACTTCTCGCTCTCGTTGAAGATATCAAGAAGGCGACCATCGAAAGCGTAACAGAGCGACACAAGCGTGACTCTGAATTCCACCACCGAATCTACAAACTCTGGCTATGCCTTCAGGCTGCCGTTTTCAGTGTCACCGTTGTGGTTGCTGCCGTTCTCGCGTGGCACGGCAAACTTGATGCGACAGTGGCGGCGTTAATGGGGACTCTATTCGGGTACTTCCTCGGAAGACCATTGAATTAGGTGTCCCGAAGATTCATGCTCATGGCGGCGACGATGGAGGTCTGCGATGATATTTGTTGACTTGGCGGGGTGGCGCAGACATCGTTTTGGGATGTCTGCGTTATGAGATTCAGGGGCATGGGATCGCTGGCGAGGAGCAGGTAGCGCAGACTCTCGCTTTCCAGAGAGTCTGCGGCTCGTGACGGCTCGACCCCCTCACCCGTCCCGCCCCGGCTGAAGAAAGCGCCGGCGCGGGCCACCCTCTCCCCCAAGGGGGAGAGGGCCAGATATATTTCGTGAGTCAACCCCCTCTCCCCCAAGGGGGAGAGGGCCAGAGATATCTCGCGAGTCAACCACTCCCTAGCCCCCTCGTTGTCAAGGAGGGGAATCGCACCCCTTCTGACCAAGGAGGGGAATCGTACCCGTTCTGGCTCCTGATTCCTGGCTTCTGACTCCTAGCTAATCAACTGATCGCTACGGCTTCGATTTCCACCAGCATCTCCGGGTCAACAAACCGTGAGACTTCTACCAAACTAGTCGCTGGATGGATACTGCCAAAGGACTGCGCGTGCGCCCTCGCCACTTCCTCCCAGAGTTCGATCTTGGTAACGTAGATCCGGGTGCGCACCACGTATTCAAGGCCCAGGCCCAGGCGTTTGAGGGCGCTCTCGATATTCCGAATTGCCTGTACCGACTGCGCATAAATGTCTCCTGGGGCCAGAACTTTTCCGGAAGGGTCGGTCCCGGTTGTTCCGGAGACGAAGACCATGTCCCCGACCTTGATTGCGCGGGAATAACCCAGCTTCGGCTCCCAGGGTGTTCCCGAGAAGATCTTTTCCCGTTTGTTCTTCATAGGCTTCTCCATCTGTCAGGGGCGGGGCTCTGACCAGCCTCCAGGATTTCCACGAGCTGAATCTACTTTTCCTTTTCGAAGTATCGACGATGGGCGCGGGCCGCCAGCGCCAGCCGACGGTGGCGTCGCTCCAGCGCCTCCCGGAAACGGCCTTTCTCTTCCGCCGTAACGGGGGCTATGGGGGGGACCTTCTTCGGGCGACCGTCTTGATCGACAGCCACCTAAGTGACGAAGTTCGCCTTCTGGTTCCTCATGCTTCGCTCTCTCTCGAGGCGCGAGTAACCTCGCTCTGGCACCCCAACAAACCTTACCAGGCAAACTTGATTACGCCCTTGTGCCTGCCAAAGGCCTGGAAGGCTTTGTCTAGTTCGGTTGCGTTGCTTATACTATTCGAGCCTGGGGGCAGATGCAACCCGAATCCGCAAGCCGGCTAATCGCTCGAGGACCTTCCAGCTTGCAGAATCTCGGCTATAATGCCTTAGGAGTGATGGCGCCCCGCGAGGCAAACATGGTTCATAGGATTCCCACGCAGGAAAAACAGGCTGTTGCCTTGACCTCCGTGGTTGCAGCGGTCCTGTTGCTCACGATGAAACTGACCGTGGGCCTCTTGACGGGCAGCTTGGGAATCATTTCGGAAGCTATGCACTCCGGCTTGGACCTGGTGGCTGCGGTGGTGACGTATTTTTCCGTCCGGGTGTCCGACAAACCTGCCGACCCGGCCCACCCGTTCGGCCACGGCAAAATCGAATCCCTCTCCGCCTTCGTTGAGACCACCCTTTTGTTCGTGACCTGCGCATGGATCATTTGGGAAGCCATCCGCCGGCTCTTCTTTCATGATGTTCATGTAGAGCCGAGCCTTACGGCCTTCGGCGTAATGTTCATTGCCGTCACTATTGACACTTTCCGATCCCGGGCGCTATTCCGAGTGGCGCGAAAATACAATAGCCAAGCTCTGGAAGCCGATGCGCTGCACTTCTCCACGGATGTTTATAGCTCGAGCGTGGTGATTTTGGGTCTCATCCTGGTTTATATTTCCAATCAAAACAACATCCGCTGGCTCCGAAACGCGGACCCCGTTGCCGCACTGGTGGTGGCTGGAATCATTGTTTACATCACGCTGAAGCTTGGAAAAAGGACCGTGGAGGCCCTGGTTGACACTTCACCGGAAGGCAGTTCGAGCCTGATTGCTGAAGCTGTTTCAAGGGTTCCGGGAGTTCTGAGGCTGGAGCGCATCCGGACCCGCCAAAGCGGGCCACGTCTTTTTGTGGACTTGAGGCTGGCACTGCATAGCAACACGTCACTCGAGCACGCCAAAGCGGTGGCGGATTTGGTGGAGTCCGCGGTCCACGAACTCTTTCCCGACTCCGATGTGGTTATTCACACCACTCCCAGCGATCCGCCCACGGGAGATCTGGTGGAGAAAATCCGCTCCATCGCCAACCGCAGAAACTTCCAGGTTCATGAGGTGACAGCCTACGAGGTGAAGGGGTGCATCAACGTAATCCTGGATCTCGAGGTGGAGCCCAGTCTACGGCTGGACACCGCCCACGACCAAGCCACCGTGCTCGAGCAGGACATCAAACAAGGCCTTCCGGAAGTGCGCGAGGTGAACATCCACCTCGAGCCTTTCACCAAGAACGTGGAGGCGGTGAACGCCCTCCAGCTTACGCCGGCCGAGTTGGAACCCAAGCTGATGGAGATCGCCAGAGAGATTCCAGGTGTCTTGGACTGTCACGACATCGAAGCGCACCAAGCAGCGGAAAACGTGTTCGTCCGCTGCCATTGCACGCTCCTCCCTGCCCTACCCATAGGCCGGGTGCATGACATTACAGAAGAACTCGAGTTTAGGATTCGAAAAGCCTTCCCCCAGATCCTCCGAGTTAATATCCACGCAGAACCAAAGGGACAGAGCTAGAAAGGCGGTATGTGGTATGTCGTAGGTGGTATGTGGAGGCGGCCGCCTAGCATCTACGACCTACCGGGGTTTTCCCCACCTACCGCCTGCCATCTACTACCTACCGCTGTGGGCACACCCCACCCTGCCCTACGGAACGGCGCAGGCAGTGGGCAAGGATATCCCCTCAGCCATACCTTTTTAGGGCTTCGGCTGGTTCGCTGGCTTGGCAGGCTTGGCGGTTGAAGGCGCAACGGGATGCGTCGCAGCCGGCGTAGCCGGCCCGCCCGAAGTCAGGGCATCAGAGGGGTTCGCTGCGTCATAGAGCCTGACGACTGCTTCCGTCAAGTCCACTTCCTTGGCCGCGTAATAGATGGGAATCTGGTCGCTTCCAAGGATCAGGGAGAAGCCGTTCTGCCGCGCGTAATCATCAATCTGCTTCACCATTTTCTGGCCGATGCGGCGAAACATTTCGTCCCTGTCCGTGGTGAAGTCGGCTTGCGCATCCTCGGTAGTGCGCTTCAAGAGCTTCTGCCTCTCCTCCAGGTCCCGGTTCAGGCGCCGCTGCTCGTCGTCGCTAAGCGTGGCAGCCTGTTTCTGCAATTGGTCGTTGATGCCCTGTATGTCCTGCTGGAGCTTCTGAACTTCTAGCTGGCGAGGCTGGTACTTCTTCTGAAGCTCAGCCATCGCTTTCTTTCCCTCCGCCGTGCTCAGAATCCCCTCCTGGATATTGACGAGTCCGATCTTGCCTGAGGTCCCCGAACTCTGACCGAGCAGAAGCGACGGGGCAGTTCCCAGGCAGAGCAGAAGAGTAATGGTGGAAACTCGAGTCTTCATTCAATCTCCTTTAAGTAGAGTCCTAATTGCGAAAACACATTCTAACTCATTTCGCCTCTAAAAGGTGCGTGCCACAGTGAACCCCACTCTCCCCTTGCGCTCCTTCAGGCGAAAACCGCGAAAGAGGTTCACCGCATCTTCATAGGTGGCCTGATTTGGAAACATGGTCTCGGGTGGCAGGACTTGGGGAGGGACCACCGTAACGTTATCCTCCCGGAGCCAGTTATAGCCATAATAGAGATGAAACGGCGCATTGACAATCGGCAGGATGACCTGTAGGTCGAGTCCCGTGGAGCTCCGGGGACGTAAATTGGTCGCTGAGATGATTTTAAGTCTTGTCGGCAGGGTGAAGTACGGGTACTCGGTGCTCAATGTCTGCAGAGAAGGAATCGAGGTGTCAATCTGGAGCTGGTTCGTTCGCAAGACAAAAGCGCTCCCGGCGTCTACAAAAGCTGCCAAGGTGACCGGACCTGCAATCGGTACGCGGTATTCATAATTAGTAATGATCTCTGTATCACCGCCGGGGTAGATCGGCGTGTAGTACGGGAATTGGGTGTACGACCCGCACGTCGTTCCCTTTGCCCCATTGGCGCCGGCAGCCAGAATAGGATTGCCGAAGTTGTCGCGGTTACACACCTGGCCGGTCGCCGGAAAGAAAGCCAAGGGGCTGATTGAACGGATGTCAAAACCACGGATGTCATACTCGCCACCAATGTAGAAGCGCGAAAAAGGCGGGGGAACACGGCCACCGTATCCTTGGATGGTTGAAACCAGTATGTGCATGCCGAAGGCTTGCGGCTTCTCTGAACGTTTATTGCGGACAGGGTGAAAGTATTTGAATTCGATGGACGGAGTAGCGGTAAAGACGTTGCCTCCCAATCCGGAGATCATCAACGCGGCAGACAAGGACTTTCCCCGCGTGGGGTTCCAAGCATCATTGATGGTGTTATAAAGATAGGTGGGCATGATGGAACTGGACACGATGCCGCTCAGCGCCGAAGGACCTGCCAACCCACGAAAATTGATAGCCTCAAAAAAGGACTCGGATGCCGCATTGAACGCTTGCATGCTGCTATAGGAGTAGCTGTAGGTGAAACCGAGGCGCGCGAAAGTGCGCCGCAAAGGGTAACTGCTGAACATCGTGAAACCAGAGGAATTCTGCTGAAAATTCTGCGCGTAGTATTGGCCATAGGGGGAGCTCTGGAGCGTTGAGGGGCTGACGCCGTAAGCATAAGCTAATTGGCGGAGTTGGTCATAGCGGTAATTGCTGTGATAGACCGTAAACCCCACTGTCATGGCGCGATCGAAAATGTACGGCTCAGTGAACCCAAACGAATACATCTTTTGATAGGTCCCCCACTCCGTTTGAACGCTCAAGGTTTCACCCAGCCCCAGGAAATTGTTGGTGGCGTAATTGATCCCCACGAAGTTCCCCGCCAAGCCACTGACCCCGCCCGAAAACCCGATGGAGTTCTTGCCTTTTTCCTTAACCTTCAAAGTAATATCCACCGTGCTGTTTTTGGCGTCCTGGGTGATCTCGTAGTCCTCCTTCTTCACCGTATCAAAGAATCCCAGTTGATTCACCCGGAGGACACTCAGGTCCCAAAACGAGGAGTTGAACATGTCCCCTTCGCTCAGCAGCAATTCCCGTCGAATCACCTTGTCGCGAGTCTTGGTATTGCCGGAAAACTCAATGCGATGAACAATAAACTGCTTCTCTTCCTCGAAGTCCAGCGCCAGGTTGATGACTCGCCGCTTGTTATCAGGCTCGATGTCCGGAGAGGCGGTGAAATTAATGTAACCGAACTGGCCATAGAGCTTGGTGTAGTTCTCGATGGCCTTCCGAACCTTAGACAGCGCAAAGAGATCTCCGGGCTTGAGCCGCAGGATTGGCGCCAACTGTTGTTGCGTGAAGAGCTTGTTTCCGCGGATTACGAACCTGCCCAAGCGATACTGCAACCCTTCCTCCACCGGGATCGTCAGGTCCACCCGTTTGCCCCGGCCCCAACTGAAAAAGAAGAACGGATAACGCCGCCGGGTGTCCACCATCTTGGTTTCCGGTTCTTTCGCCAGAGCGTAAAAGTACCCGTGGTCCCTGTAGAGGTCGCGGATGTTTTCAAGGTCGGCTTCAATCCTATCCTTATCGTAAGTCTTATGGAACCAGTAGAACCAGGGTGGAGCGCCGACAGCTCTGGAATACTTCATGGCGCGGGTAAGTTCGGCAGAAGAGAAAACCTGGTTTCCCTGGAAGCGGACATTGCCCACTTTGACCTTGGGGCCTTCCACCACGATAAACGTCAGGGCCACGGAGTTGGGCGGAATATTCCGCGTGCGGTGCCGGACGGTAGCAAACATCTTCCCATGCGCCGCGAGCATCTCCTGAAGAACCACCTCAGCTCGTCTAATGGTCACGGGATCGTACTGGGATTGGATGGATAGGCCCACCTTGCGCTTCTTGAATTCATCCAGTACGTCCGATTGCTGAACGCTGCTTAATCCTTTGTAATCAATACTCCGGACCAGCTTCTTTTCGCGAATGAAGAAAGTAATGATCTTCCCGCCCTTTTCGGAATCTACCACTTCCAACCGAATGTCATCGAAGAAGCCTGTATTCCAGAGCGCCATGAAGTCTCGCTCCAGAATGTTCTCGTTATACACGTCGCCTTGATGCGAGAAAATGCGGGCAAGCAATACGGCGCGAGAGATGCGTCGATTCCCGCGAAAAACAATCGACTGAATAGTTGCCGGGGCGGCAGGCTGGGCTTGCGGCTGCGAAGGCGCGACGGGAGTGGTAAGTTCAGGAGCCTTCTGCGGAGCGGGCGCTTCCTTGGGCGTTTCAAGTTGGAGTTTCTGTGGGGGAGCCGCAGGCGGGGTCTGCGAGGGCTCGGCTGGCGGGTTCTGCTGAGTCCGTGGGGTTGGCTGCGAAGGCGGTGGAGCGCCTGGTGATGAGGGTGGTTTCTGCTCGGCTGGCGGGTTCTGTGCCCGAAGCGCCATGCCAGAAAGCAAGCTCAATAGCAAGGCGACGAGTCCCAACCCAAACCGTGTCCTCTTTCGTCTACACGTGGCAGAACTTCTCCTCAAGAAACGGTCTTCCCCCTCGTTTTGGATCGAGCTCAGAGAATCCGATGCCGGGAACTCACCAGAAGTTGGCCCAAAGACTCGAAATCGCACAAGCAATCCCTGCATCCCTCTCAGGACCAAACTCCGGCAGGCACAGACGACGTGGAATTTCTGCTTCCTGCTTTGCTAAGACACGCCGCACTAACGTGAGAGTGGCGTGGCCGCGACGAGCTTTTCATTCATCGACCGATAGCTGAGGCCTTCCTTCTCAACAACGACTTCCAGAACTGATGGGGGTTGAATCTCCCCCTGGATCAACGCTTCCGAAAGCGGGTCTTCAACGTACTTCTGGAGCGCCCGGCGCAGCGGACGAGCGCCATAGGAACGGTCCTCACAAGTCTTTTCCAGAATCCACTGGCTCGCCTCAGGGGACAAGGTAATCGAGATGTTCTTGTGCTCCAGATTCTGATTCATCTGCGCCACCAGGAGGTCCAATATCTGTACCAGATCATGGTCGCTGAGCGCATTGAACACGATAACTTCATCCAGCCGGTTGAGGAACTCCGGATTGAACAGCCGCTTGACCTCGGCCATCACCATATCCTCAGCCTTCCTCTCACTCGCACCCTCCGCCGCCGACTGGAACCCCAGGTGCGACCGGCGTTGCAGGTACCGAGCCCCGATATTGGAGGTCATGATGAGGATGGTGTTCTTGAAATCCACGGTATTCCCCAGCCCGTCGGTCAGGTGTCCGTCTTCGAAGACTTGAAGCAGAATGTTGAAGAGATCCGGGTGGGCCTTCTCAATCTCGTCCAGGAGAATCACGGAGTAAGGGGCGCGCCGGACCCGCTCCGTCAGTTGGCCCCCCTCTTCGTAACCCACGTATCCGGGAGGAGACCCGATCAGCTTCGAGACGGAGTGCTTCTCCATGAATTCCGACATGTCGAAACGAATCAGCGCCC
>JBEKME010000112.1:0-20994 GCA_050008675.1 Terriglobia bacterium | reverse complement strand
ATCCGTGCGCCTCCCGCGCCCCTTGAGGGTCAGGCCCGGAATCCCGGCTGAAGACCCTCCGCCCGCCATCGCCTCCACTCCGCCATCCCCTCCCATCCCCACAAGACCGACTTTGACGCGACCCTACGGAGAAGCCCGTTTTGGTTGCGGCCACCGGGCGGCGCTGTGTACAATGTCAGAATTAGTGAAGTTGGCTGCCGCACTTTTTGAGAAAACCTGCCACAACTAATGACAAGACCCGATTCGTACCCAGCAACTCTGCACGCTGTGCAGGCGCAATGGCAATTGAGCGACTGCGCGAGATAACTTCTGAGTGTGCGACAATGCAGGGGTAGAGCGACTTCGCTCTATCTCCGATGACAAGCGGAAACGATCTTTGGAAGAATGAACACAAAGCCATTGAAGGCAGCTAGAGGTGCAATCGAAGTAGACCAGCGAAAGAGGACGAAGTTCTGTCGCGGTAGTCCTCCAAATTCAATCCAGGAGAACATCGAGTAACTTGGCCCCCATCATCAATGCCCAAGGACTATCGAAGCGGTACGGGATCACCCCGCTATTCCAGAATGTCTCCTTCACAGTGTCGGAAGGCGACCGGATCGGCCTCATCGGGCCGAACGGTTCGGGCAAGACGACTCTGCTGGAGATTCTCTACGGTCGCATAAAACCGGACAGCGGCGATGTTGCGACGCGTAGACGCAGCAGGCTCAGCTATGTCGCGCAAGTGTCCGAATTTGCGCCTGGGGAGACGGTCAGATCCGTAGTGGAGAAAGCATTAGAACGAGCGGCAATACCCCCGGTGGAGCGGCCGGCCCGGACTGCCGAGGCGCTTGGCCGCGCCGGTTTTAGGGACTTTGAAACCCCCACCACAGCCTTGTCGGGTGGCTGGCGCAAACGCCTCATGATTACCGAGGGGCTGGTCCAGCGGGCAGACATTCTGCTTCTCGATGAGCCGACCAACCATTTGGATTTTGCTGGGATTCAGTGGCTCGAATCCCTCCTTCAGAATGCGGCGTTCGCGTGCGTGGTAGTCAGCCACGATCGTTACTTTCTCGAAAACATTGCGAACGAGGTGGTGGAACTCAATCGCGTATATGTGGATGGCTTACTTCGCGTCAAAGGAAACTACAGCAGGTTTCTAGAGAAGAAAGAAGAGTACCTCGCGGCGCAGGGAAAGCGGCAGGATGCCCTCGCCAATCGAGTGCATAGGGAGCTGGAATGGCTGCGCCGGGGTCCCAAGGCCCGCCGGACCAAGGCCAAGGCGCGAATCGATAAAGCTCACGAGATGATTGGTGAATTGGCGGACCTGAACGCCCGCAGCCGCACCGCTACCGCCAGGATTGACTTTTCCGCGCCCGACCGGCAAACCAAACAACTGATCGCGCTGCATGGCGTTACCTACGCTATCGGTAATCGCACTCTGTTCGAAGATCTGAATTTCATAGTTAGGTCGGGAATGCGGGTGGGGCTGGTTGGACAAAATGGGAGCGGCAAAACCACCCTGCTCCGTCTGCTGCGAGGCGACATCCAAGCCACCGGCGGCGATATCCGCCGGGCTGAGGCGTTGCGGATTGTGTACTTCGACCAAAATCGCGAGCTTGATCCTGACCTCACCTTACGCCGCGCCCTGGCGCCGGATACCGATTCGGTCATTTATCAGGAGCGAGTGATTCACGTCGCCTCGTGGGCGGCAAGGTTCCTCTTTGCCACCGACGACCTGAATCAGCCGGTCGGCCGGCTCTCCGGAGGTGAACGGGCGCGCGTATTAATCGCGCAGCTCATGCTCCAACCGGCGGACCTCTTGCTGCTGGACGAACCCACCAACGACTTGGATATCCCGACTTTGGAAATCCTGGAAGAGAGCCTGCTGGAATATCGTGGAGCCTTGGTGCTGGTCACGCACGATCGATACATGCTGGACCGTGTATCGACCGTCGTCCTCGGCCTGGATGGTCTGGGCGGAGCGGAACGTTTCGGCGACTACTCACAATGGGACGTTTGGCAGCGCGCGCAGCAGGCCAAGGGCGCACGGAGCGTTCCGGCCGTAGCCCCCCGCTCACCTTCCTCACCGGACGGCGCCCCGCCAGCGGCGGCAAAAAGGAAGCTCTCGTATCTGGAGGCGCGCGAGTTTGTGGCCACGGAAAAGAGAATCGCCGAGGCAGAGCAGGAGCTTAGCGTTTTACGTGCGGCGCTGGAAGATCCCGCGGTCATGAGCGACGCCCCGCGGCTTCAGGTCATTTGTGCCCAGATGGAAGAGGCCCAGAAGAAAGTGGATAAGCTTTATGCTCGATGGGCCGAACTGGAACAAAAGCAGGCGTAGCGCGGACCTTCGCCTTTGAGATCTGCGAGGTAGCCCCCGCCAGGAAGAATTCACAAAGACGGAGGAAAGGCATGAAGGCCTATGAGCTTCTGTCCAGAACAATAAAGCCCTCTCAACCGGACCACCGCGTCCCGCGCAGGTCCTTCCAGGGGCCGCCATCCTTGTAGCGCTCGGGATACAGGACCCTTGAACGTGGATCCTCCGCGGTGTCGAGCTGAAGAACCATCCACTTCGGATACGGAACGCCCGGATCCGATGCCGCGTCCAGGAGCCGCACGTCATCGTCCGAGAGCCGGAGGTCTACGGCACGGATGTTATCCTCCAGTTGCTCAGCTTTCCGGGCAGCGATGATCACGCTGCTGACAGCCGGCCGACCGAGCAGCCATGCAATCGCCACACGCGCCGGACTTGTGCCATGCTGGGCGGCCACCTCCTTCAGCGCATCCACAACGCGATAGCCCATCTCCTTGTCGAAGGGCACGAACTGACCTGCATCCGCGAACCGGCTCTCGCCAGGGGCAGGGTTGGCACGGCTGTATTTGCCCGTAAGGAATCCACCGGCCAGTGGGCTCCAGACCAGGATACCGATGTTGTGGTACTCAGCGAACGATTGGAACTCGTATTCGAGGCCCCGGCCAACAAGGCTGTAGTACATCTGCGCCGTCACATATTTCTCCAGCCCCAGGCGCTCCTGTAGCATCACTGCGGTGGCCGCCTGCCATGACATGAGATTGGAGAGCCCGATATAGCGGACCTTCCCCTGGCGCACAAGGTCGTCGAGTGTCCGCAGGGTCTCCTCCAGCGGTGTGTTGCTGTCCCATCCGTGCACTTGGTAAAGATCGATGTGGCCGGTCTGGAGCCGCCGCAGACTTGCCTCCACTTCGCGCATGATGTTTACGCGGGTCGCGCCGCTCCGGTTGAAATTTCCGCCCATGGGAAGGCGGACTTTGGTAGCCAGCACGATCTCTTCCCTGATGCCTTTCAAGGCGTTGCCCAGGAGTGTCTCGCTCTCCCCAAGGCTGTAGACGTCTGCGGTATCGATGAAGTTGATTCCACTATCGAGAGCCTGCTTCACCATCCGCGTGGTGTCCTCCTGCCCGAGGTTGCCCATGTTCATCTTGCCGCCGAACTGCATCGTGCCAAGCGCCACCTCGCTCACGATGAGTCCGGTATTTCCAAGTTTTCTATACTTCATCTCCTATTCTCCTTCTGCTAGTAACGAATACTTCTCGCCGACCGTGGCAAGAAGTTGGCGCTGATATTCATTCCAGTCGAGCATCATGACGAATCCTCCTTTGTTTGCCTGCCTGATGAAACCAAATGATGACGGGCCTCCCCTACAGCACTTCTCTACCTACCAATATAGATGTCAGTGAGAGATGGATAGGTGCGCATTTTTTTGCCAGGAAGGTGTCTGCGCCAGCAGCGCTACAGCCGCAGAAGGCGAGGGCGCGGGTAGTGTTGCGGGCGAGCGGTTCTTCCTCAGATTCACGCTTTCGAATTCAAGAGCAAACTGGCCATCGTCAACCCGCAGCGGCGCATGGGTTGCGCCGCGCCCATGCCGCAATACTCGTTCACGCGGGACCATTGCCAGGAAGTGGAAATCTGCGCCGCTTGAGTAGGCGCGCCGTTAGGAAAAAGAGCCAGCCAGCCCATATTGAAATTTCTGTTGCCGTGTTGATAATCAATGGGCGATAGTTGTTAAGAGGAACGGAATGCCGCCGTTAAGCTACCGCCAACACGAGACCAGTTTCTGCGCTGATGTCTCGAAGTGGTCCGACAAGATCTTTGAAACTCATCCCGAGCTGCCTTTTGGCTCCTCCGAAATCGAGAGCTTCGGTCGCGGAAGTATGAAGCGGCAGGACTTCCGCGTCTACGAACGCAAAGAAGGGGGACGGGGCAGGTTGGCCCTTTGCGGTGAGGTGAAGTTGCCCGGCAGCCAGCAGGGGCGCTCACCTTTCGGCCCGGCCCTCATGGAAGACGCTTACAACAAGGCGACTCGTGAGAATTGCCAATACTTCTTCACTTGGAACGTCGAGCACCTTGCGCTGTTCGACCGCTCCAGGTGGGATGCGCCTTCGATGCACGAGCGGTGCGTGTGGGAGTGCAAGCTGGGGATGGAGCTGAACAAGCCCGAAGACATTACGTTACCCGCGGTAAGGGTAAAGCTTGAAGAGGAATTCCTGCCCCGTTTTTTCGCCGGCTTTGCGGACCTCTGGCTGGGCCGCAAGAAAGACTTCGGTCTACCGCCTTCGGATTTCTACGTCACCGTTCTGGAAAGTCATCTGACAGGACCACGCGGTCCTGTCCGCGAGCTTCGGGACTATCTCGATTCTGAGTCCGCCCGGAAGCCCGGGTTCAGAGCGCAGCTTTGGAACTGGATGGCTCAAGAGCGGCAATGGAATGTTGATCCCAGCAATCAGAAATCGTGGCGGGAGGCCATTGACCGCGCTGCTCGCAGCATGGCGTTCATGTAGGCTGACAGAAGAAGAACGATCTGGTAGAGTTAGAATGCATTCCGGGAACAAACTGGCATGACACCGTTCGTTATCTTTCGACACTGCGTAGAAGCGATCAGTCAGGGAGCGTTGATTCGGCGCGTTAGCAGTACCGACAAGGAGTTCCACTTCCAGAACTGGTTTAAAGCGAGACTTGAAGACATCGGGCTGAACTTTGAGGCCGGTGGGCGAAACAGTTACCCGGACTTCCGAATGGTTACGACAACGGAAGGATATGAGGTGAAAGGGCTGGCGTACCCTGGCCGGGACGCCAATTTCGACAGCAACAGTCAAGCACCGTCTGGATTTCACAACGGACGAACAATCTTCTACGTTTTCGGTCGCTACCCCAAGAACCCGGACGGCGACACATATCCAGTGTTGGACCTAGTAATCTGCCACGGTGACTTCTTAAATGCGGATCACGAGTATGAACACGAGAACAAGAGCGTAAAGGGTTTTGGAAGCTATGGAGATATCATGATCCGAGATCGGAAAATGTACGTCGTGCCCACACCATTTCATTTAGTTCAGGGCGTGGCGCATGTACAAACCCTCATCCTGCCAGACGAATTCAAGCCGGGCAATCGAGAAGCCGCGCGCTTCATCGAGGTCGGAAAACTCTCACGCCTCGAGGCCGATGAGCTTATCATTGGTTATTCTTTCGATCTTCAGACCAATGACCTGGTCCCCCAAAAGATGGCAAACCCTGATGCGGGTCGTGAACACCGGTTCCGAGGCTGGCGACTCAAAGGTTCATCGACAGACCAAGTCTCCATGGCACCCCATAATCCTCTCAGCATAGCAGTAGATTCCGCCGATGAAGAAGAGGATGAATAATCAACGCATAATCGAAACCGATTTCTTCCCATTCGACTTCATTTCACGGCTCGCAGCTCGCGAAAGCTGGCGCAAGGAAGTCCACAGACCTATCTACCATATTCATAAATGGTGGGCCACTCGCCTGGGCTCCGTATTTCGCGGCATAATCCTGGGCGCCGTACTTCCAGAGGGCTGTGACTTTGCTGCCGAGTTTTATAAGATTCACAAGTTCTCCGGCCTCAGGATTTTCGATCCGTTCATGGGTTCTGGAACGACGATTGGGGAAGCTCACAAACTAGGCTTGACGGCGCTAGGGCGGGATATCAACCCTGTTGCGGTGGAATCTGTGCGGAGCGCCCTCGGACCGATGGATCGCTGTGCTCTGGAACCTGCATTTGAGGAGTTGTCGGGCACGGTAGGGGAGAGAATCCGAAAACTTTACAATGCCAAGGATTATGCCGGTCGCGCGTGCGACGTGCTTTACTTTTTCTGGGTGATGCAGGTGCCATGCGTCTACTGTCAACGAGCAGTTGACCTTTTTCCATCCTGGGTAATTGCGGCGAACGCATATCCCGACCGCAAGCCTGACACCCAGGTTCTCTGCCCATCGTGTGGTGAAATATTCCCTGGCAGGCGCCGACAGGAATCCGCGACATGTGCCTCATGTGGATTCAACTTTAACCCGGAGCAAGGCACAGCAAAAGGTTCCAAATCAACCTGTCCTTGGTGTCACGAGACGTTCACCATTCTCGATGCGGTCGGAACTCTCCATTCACGGCCTGCATTCAGGCTCTATGGAAAGCTTGTCCTGACCCGTGACGGAAGAAAGGAATATCTGCGAGCCACGTCCGCCGACTACGAGGCATACCGGGAATGTACATCTCAATTGCATGAGGAAGGCAGGCAGGGTAACCTCGTTCTCCCTACCCTGAATCTTGCCGACGGCCACAACACGCGCCAAGCCATCAGCTACAATTTCAAAGTGTGGCGAGACTTTTTCAACGATAGGCAGCTTTTGGCCGTGTCATGGCTTTATAAGGCAATCCGTGAAATTGGGGACATACCAACGCGCGACGCGCTGCTTACGTTGCTGTCTGGCACACTCGAGTTCAATAATTTATTTGCGTCGTACAAAGGAGAAGGCACGGGTGCAGTCCGGCACATGTTCTCTCACCACATTCTGAAGCCGGAACGGACACCAATTGAAGCCAATCTGTGGGGAACATCCAAGAGTTCGGGTTCGTTCTCAACCCTGTTTCGAAATCGCCTCTTGAAAGCAATCGAATACCGGTTGAAGCCGACCGAGGTCAACGGGATAAGCGGCAACGGCCGCCAGTGTGCACCAGCCTTCAGCGGGCACATTGAAGTGGGGTGGCCTATTGATGCCCGTGTTGCGGAGCGTGCGATCTACCTGTCGTGTGGAGATTCTGCGAATTCCTCCTTACCCGCCGGCAGCATCGACATGGTCGTGACCGATCCGCCCTTCTTCGATAACGTCTATTACTCGGAGCTTGCCGACTTCTTTTATGCGTGGCAGCAATTGCCCCGAGTTGGGGGGGCGAGTCCGTCCCTGTCCACTCGCAGCAACGCGGAGGTTCAAGATAGCGACGTCGAAAGTTTCGCCACGAAATTGAAGGGCGTCTTGCAAGAGTGCGAACGCGTTCTTAAGGACTCCGGCTTGCTGGCGTTCACCTATCATCACTCACGCGAGGAAGGATGGAGGGCGCTCGCTGAGGCGATTCTTGGCGCGGGCTTCGTGGTCATCAACTCTCAACCAGTTAAGGCGGAGATGTCGGTTGCCACGCCCAAAGCTCAGGCGAGGGAGCCGATTCAATTGGATATTATCCTGGTTTGCCGGAAGCGAAGCTACTTATCTCCACCGCCAGCGTCCACTGATGAAGCGATCGAAGCCGCCAGGAAGAAGATGGACCGGCTCCATGTGGCGGGATTCAAACTATCCCGAAACGACCAGAAGATCGTACTCTTCGGCCAGTTACTCACAACCCTGAGAACGCCTGCCGAATCAACCTGCTTTGCGCGAGCCGAAGGTCAATTCATGCCAATTGAGTACCCCGAGCTCATTACAACATCGCAAATGGGATTGGACTTCTGACTGGAGCGAGTAGCGCATTTTGCCTTCCTCCGCGCTACTAAACATGATACCGTCCACACATCTATTACTACCGATGGAGAAAAGCCGCGGAGTAATTCCGGTCGGACCTGAATAACTCCGCGCTACCGGCTTATTCGAAGAGGCGTTCATGAAGTGCCATACCGCCCTTGAAGTTCGCGAGGCCGCAAAACTACCCTTAGGTTTGCCCCTGGAATTGCAACAGGAAGACCGAAGGAACTTGGATGAAGCCGTATTTGAACTGTTGGGTGTTCAAGACCCCCGGCGGCGAAAGGATCTGATCGATCGTCTATACCGCGAGGTGGCTTCCCACTTCCGCTCCATTCGTATCGTGGAAGTCCAAAAGATGGAGCAACGTAGACACGGCGGCGGCAAAGACAACGTTTCCCAGATGGAATTGGCGCACGACGCGTGGAGTCACCTTGACCCCGAGTTTCATAAACCGCTTTCCACGTGGCTCGACGACGAGGCGGGAAGAGCAAAAACGGTGGAGTTACCCGAGGGAGAGGTCCGACTTCCACCTGCGGAAAATTGGTTCGAAGCAACCACGGTTTATTTCGGGAGGAAGCCTGCGGTGAGCCACGTGTGTGCCAGCCGACCAGAGGCGGAACTGCTGGCTGCCATTGCACGCGAGGGTCTACGCGGCCCCGTTTCCGTTCCCACAACGGAGGAAGGATGTCACACCCTTTACCAATCCCTCGAAAACCGCCTCTCCAGCGCCAGGGCCCGGTTTGAAGAATTAGCAAAGGAGCGCGCCGGAAGCGACAAGTTGCGAGAGCAAGTTACTGAACTTCTTCACCGCTGGTTCATCCACGGCCGTCCCACATAATCTGCGCAGTAGGTCCAACGGCACGGACAGTGGTTTGCTGACCGTGGGTTTGTGGTCATAGGCAAAGGCTCACAACCAATCAGAGTGCGATTGACCGTAGCTTCCCGCTCTCCGATTACACTTACACGGCAATGGTGGGCTAACGATCACGAGGGGTTGGGAATCGCGCGGAGGTTCCCGAAACCCTAGGAGTCCTATGTCCCTTCCGGTTGGCCGCGCGCCACGGTGCTTATCGTTACGTGTGCGCGTTCGTTGTTGATAAGAGTGCGGAGTTTATCAACGAGCATTCGTTTATTCGAGAACCTGCGCATTGAACCTCGTGGTACGCTGAATCGCTGAATTGCAATGCACTCTAGGTCTTTCCGACCAGTCGCCTCATCACTTACGGCCTTCTCGATGTCGTCGAGCGACGCATTGCGCAGTTTCTCGTCACTAAGGGTCAGCAATCCTTGAGAAGGAGGACTGGCAGACTCTGCGTGAAAATGACCTACGAGGAAGTCAGCTTTTCCTGATTTTAGAAAGCGCAAGAGTGCTGAATATTGTTTAAGAACGGTCGCGTCACTTCGCGCAGAAACAAGCGCATGGAAATGTGCCGTGAGTACCTTCAGCAGGGCTCGACTCTCTTCGTTACCCGGTGTTCTGCTTGTCATATTATTGGTCGATCCGCGCCTTCAGTTCCTCGCAAATGGAGGTCATCATATCTACCACGGCTGGTGTGGCATTTGGACCGTCAAGATTCCATACTGGCCAACCCGCGTTTACGGCTTCAGGAACTCCAATTTTATTTTTTCCGATACTTCGAATCATGTCGTTTCCCCATTGACGACGTAACGCCGCAATTTGCTCAGTGTGAATATTTGTATAACCAGACCTTGCTCGGCCAGCGTGTTTGACCAAATATGCCACGATCCCCGCGAGGCGCGTCGTGGGTACAAAATTCTTTGGGACGTCATTGTCAGCCACGCGAGCAGTGGTCTTTAGATACGCCAACTTCCCATCAATTTTGTTTTGGACAAGGCTGCGGAAATGAGTGACGCCGCGACTCGATATGTCTTCTGGTATGACGGGGATAACGTAGCAATCACTTGCAGCGAGAGCGTTCTGGCTCACGATCTTAGTTGCTGGAGGACAGTCGAAAATCACGTAATCATATTGTTTGTCAGCATCAATTTGATCAAGCCAGCCGGCCAGCAAAGTTCTCTTGTCCCAGTCTGAAAGACTCGGATTGCCATAGGTCGTCGACGCCAGATCAATTTCAGTATCGTCTAATTCGAACTGCGCGCTCACAAAATCCAAATTCGGATACCAGTCTTTACACTTTTTATTTCTTTCTGCAATCGCATTCTTTATAACAATTTCTGCTTTAGGCATTCGAATCTTTCGATTGCAGAAGGACTCAAAGACGCGGTTTACCGTCTTCTGCTGTTGGACGCACTTCTCCCAAACTGGCGCCCCAAGAACAACTATTGACAGGCTGGATTGGTGGTCGACGTCGATTAGCAGGACCCGGTGCTCCCGTGCAAGGAACGCGGCCAGATGAAGGGATAACGTGGTCTTGCCCACGCCGCCTTTGAAATTGATGACGGAAACCTTTTTCATCTTTTACCCCCCCCCCCCCAAGAAATATGGACAATGCAGGCGACTGCACTCATTATGATAGCATAGCGCAAAGGCTGTGGTGTGTCTGAAAGAGCAAGCGTAGCGCAGACCTCCGTCCCGCCCTGGCGGGAGGTCTGCGGTTCTTCCTCAGATTCGCGCTTTCGAATCCGAGGGCAAACTGGCCATCGTCAACCCGCAGCGGCGCATTGGTTACGCCGCGCTCGTGCCGCAATGCTCGTTCACGCGGGACCATTGCCAAGGAATGGAAACCTGCGCCGCTTGAGTGGGCGCACCATGACGAATAAGACCAGTCTCGCACCGGAAGCGTATGGTTGCCTTCCGTGATACAATTTGCTCTCTCGGATGGCCCATGGAATCCGACCTCTGACACCTCGAAAAACTGGCCTCTTACCGTGCCTGCATCGAAGGGATCGCGTGCGCGCGCGGGCTTCCTGCAAAAGCGTGAACAGCGGCTCCACAGGCTGCGGAATAACCCCTTGAGGCTGTCATCTTGAGGAGCCGTAGGCGACGAAGGATCTCGCATTGTCTTGAAAACACTCAGGGCGAGATTCTTCGCTTCGCTCAGAATGACAGCTTGGAGGCGTTTTTCCGCAGCCTGTCCAGCAGCAACAGCGGCTCGGCGAAGCCTCGGGGGAGGTCGCGGAGAACATCCTGGAAGACCTGTCGTTGGATCGAATCGAGCCGCCGACTGATTTGTGGTGGTTAACGGAACCATAGACGCAAAGCGGCTTCCGAAAGCTGGTCCAGGCGATCTTGAGCAACTATCGGGGAGCGAAGGTTTCCGGGATTCCCGAGGTCGCGATTCGGGCGGTTCTCACTAAGTTGGGCAGAGCTGCATTGCAGGCCGGGCACATGCCGCCGGGGGCCAGCAGCCCGGCGCCCATCTATAGCCAACTTGAGAGGCCCTCGAACAGCTTGGGACAACCTGCGGGGACTCGCGAGCTGCCAGACATGTGCATCTCCCCGAGATCTGATCTCCACCTGCGTCGGCTCCTCTTCAGGCTGCGGCGTCAAGCCGGAAGTCATCCTCAACAATCGTGACGGGAACATAAGGCATTGCCAGCAACTGTGGCGAGAATTGTCAAGGCTCCTGGCGGCGGAGCGGCGCTTGTCATTTGATTTGGACGCCAGCATTCTCATTCACCCCCGCACCCCACCTCCTGCCGGAAATGCCCGCCGGAAGCGGACTCCATGTCTCTTGACAAATGGGGGAGGATAGGCTAGGATAGTAAGTGGGGTTGTGGAAGAAACAGGATTCAGGAGGCCGAAGAGCAGGGTCCAGGTGTCAGGTTTCAGGTGACAGACGCCCGGGCTTGGGCAATGCTGAATTATGAATTGTGAATGGTGAATAGTGAATTGTGAATTGCTTTCTTCCTTTTCGCCACCGCTGACTGCCTTCTGCTTGCTGCCGATTGCCTACTGAATTTGAGGGGAGTTCGAGTTGGCGGGACTCTTGGCCCGTACGGCAGTCTAGGACAAGATGTCACCGCCCACAGGGAAAGAAAGAACTAGTAACTTTAAAAAGTGAGGGAACGACACGGGAATGTCTATGAAAACAAGGGAGGTACGTGGTAGGTGGTATGTGGGAGGTGGTACGTGGTAGGTGGTATGTGGGAGGTGGTATGTGGGAGGTGGTATGTGGGAGGTGGGGAAATGAAAAACAGGGGCAAGGGACTGGGGGACGAAGGCCTGCCCGCCGCCGGTGCGTGCCAGAATCACTCGCTCAATTTGTCCTGCGACTCAAGAAAGCCTACCAGCCTTGGAAAGGAATTCTTTTTTTTGACGGAACGGCGCGGGAATGTCTATGAAAACAAAGGACCGCTGTGGAAAAAGCTGGAACGAAGCGGCAATGTTGTAGAAAACAAAAGTACTTATCGGTTGAAAACGGCAATGTATATGAAGACGAAGGAGTTAATGTGATCCTACCCAGTCAAGCGCCAGCAAAGTAAGACATAAAGTCCCTGCCGAAACCACGCCAGTGAACAGGTCACTTCTGACTTAATGCCCGAATTCAACCCGCTATTGCGACGACCAGGAGATGGCCTCGGTCACTACCACCCCCTGCCCCCTACCGCTTGGCTGGTGGGAGTCCTACCCACGGAATAGCGGCCGTGGCCTAATCCGCAGTTCCCGCTTTCTGGACCAGCGGCTCTTCGAGGGCAGTGAGCGGCAAGCAGAAGGCAGTCGGTAGTAAGCAGAAGGCAGAAGGCGGGAATCAGATGGTCTTCATTCTGACTCCTGACTCCTGACTCCTGACTCCTAATACCTGGCACTTGAATCCTGAATCCCGAATCCTGACTCCTGCTCTTCCCCCACCTACCACCTGCGACCTACCGCTCTAACGGCGCGATAGGGCTTCGAGCAGCCTCTGTTCGATGCTGCGGAAGCTGGCGGCATCGCGGACGTATTCAGTGAAGGACGAAACCGCACTTGCGGCAATCTGCTCGGCTGCGGCGGGATCACGCGCCTTGAGTACCCTAAGCATCTCATAGTCCTCGATGCCCGAGCGCATCGCCTCGAACCGGATGGAGCTTCGGACGGTAAGATGCTCCCGGTCGGGATAGACAATGAAGGCATCGCCTGGAGGCAAAAGCTCCGTATTGTCGTCGATCACCGGTTGCGTGTCGAGCCATGGCTTCGGGGTCCAATAATTTCCGCCCCAGTGCAGGAATCCCGTGAACCCATAACGGAAATCAAGCCACTGGAGAAGCCTTACCTTGATTAAGGGGAAGTCCAGCAAGCGGTTGAGATACCTCTTCTGAGGATAAAGGCAGGTGTAGAACCAGACGGCACGCCCGCTCTCGATGCGCCGCTCGAGGAGCGCCATCTGGTCATCGAAACGGCCGAGTTGCGGAACCCAGACGTCGCAGTTGCTCTGGAGCGCCTCGGGCATGTTTGCCGCGTCAATGGCGTCGATAGTGGGAATGCCCGGCATCTGGTGGTGGACGAGGGCGGCGAATCTTCCGTAGTAGGGAATCTCGTTGCCGTGCGCCTCGTCGAGTACGTGCTGGAGGTAAAGTGTGTCCCAGGCTTTTTCCTTCAGATGTGTCCCCAGCGCTGCCAGGAATGCGGAAAGAGAAGTCTCCACACGCGGATCATCGGGTGGTAAGGAGATTTTCTGGGGCTTGCCGTCGACAATCTGGAAGGTCGGCACGAGCAGCGGCGCGTCATAACTGCCGGCGCGGTCGAGCAGGTGGCTGCCCTCGATGTACCCGATAGCGCCCGCCTGCCTGAACGTTTCCACCCAACGGTCGAAGTTTGTGAAGTCATACTCGAGATTGCCGCCCTCGACCCGCGGCTGGATGAGGGTGAGAAGCGGTGTCAGGATGACGTTCTGGCGATGCGCCGCGAGCACGCGGGCCACGTTGGAGACCAGCGTCCACCACTGCGGTGAAAAGGCCGCCACACCGTAAAACTGTCGCGAGGTCTTGTCATCCAGGCTGAACCAGTTGGTGACCTTGAGCGACATCTCCTCCGGCACCGACGCGCTCACCACCTTCAGGCGGAAGGGCTCGCGCGCCACCAGCCGCCCACCAGAACGCACCAGTATCGAGCCTTCATAGACTCCGGCCGCTGCGTCGGCTGGAATGTGAATCGTCACCCAGATCGGCGTGGTGCGGCGGGCCTCGAGCTCGAAGGGAAAGTCCTCGAGCGGATCGGGATACCACCCCGGTGCATCCCCCACCAGCTCCTCTGGTGGACAGTCCGGCGTATGCGAGCCCACCACTACGTAGGCGACACGATGGACCTCGATAGTCGATACCCGGCGCCCGTCGCCGCCCTCGAGCGGCTTCACTTCCACCGTAAGGTCGGGGAGTGGCGCGCTCGAACGAAGTGCAAGCTGCACGCTCAAGTGCTGGTTGCGTGCGGCGCTGAACTCGGGCGAGCGCAGACCGTGCGCCCCCCGAGCATCACTTGGGAAGACTTTGACGAGCGAGTCCACAAACCAAGCGCTCAGCGCCGGCGAGCCACTTCCCCGCGCAACGCCAGTCGGTGCCAAGCAGCCTGCAATTATCGCCACTAGGAAAGAACGGAACATGATTTCCCTCGCCAAGAAGAATTTGCCCCGCCCCAGAGCGCATCGAAGTCGTGGGCAGTCCATGCTTCTCCGCCCCGGACTAGCTGATCTGAAGTGGGGCGGCACACTTGGGGCACAACTTCTGACCTTGTTCGACCGTTTGTTCGCAAGCAGGACACTGTTACGCTTGCCCCGACCGGAAAGCTACGAGATGAGCAATGCCGGCGCCTGTGAAAACTACGCCCACTCCTCCCAAGATTACGGAAAGGCGGAAGAATGCAAAGCTGTAACCCGCGTTGAAACGGATGTCTTTCGGGTCTGCGGGATTGTAACGAATCGTGTGGCGAGTTCCAGGAGCATAGGTATCGGCCATGCGTTCCATTTCCGGATAACTCGGGGTGCTGTAGCCTGGAGTCGAGGGCGCAGTGAATTGCCTTCCATCGACGGTATACCGGAACTCGATTTCCGCCTCGTACATGGTGGTGTCTGTATGCCTCCTGGTATTATGGCTCAGGTAGTGGGTGACCCGGCTGTTCGTAACCTCTGCTTCCAAGGTGGGCCAGGACTTCAGGATGGTGTATTGACGACTGCCCGTCCACCAAGCGGCGCCCAGCAGGGCCAGTCCCACCACCGTGAGGATTCCGCCCACCAGTTTGTTTACGCCTCGACCCTGTCTGACCATCGTGACACTCATGACTCTCCTCCTCCAGCCTCTCCCCAAGGGAGAGGGCTAAGTTTCTGACTTCTGCCCCCTGTGTCCAGCCCAAGATATTGGGTAAAGACCAGCCTCCCCGGCGGAGGAGGGGGAAGGCGTGAGCCGACCTCACTAGCCTGGATGCCCCACCGGGATCAGGTAAAGCGGCTTCTGGTCGGCGGGCAGCGAAAGGACCCTTTCAACCTCCCTGTCGTTGAAGGCGCCAATCAGGACACCGCCTAGCCCTAGCGCCACGGCCTCAAGAAGCAGGTTCTGTGCAGAGTGGCCCGCTTCCATATGCACGTATCGTGGCGTTCGCTGCTCACCATACTTTTCCGCCATACGCTCGTAGACAGCGGCAATCACGAAAACCACCGGTGCCTGAAGGATTGCCTCCTGCATGAGGGCCGCACGATGAATGTCCGGCCGCAGGTCGCGCTCGAGGTGTCGAGTCAGCCGGTGCTTGTGCGGCTCGTAGTGATAGAAGCCGGAGGCGGTCGCCACCCAGACGTCCAGTGGATAGAGCGCCCCGGCCGAGGGCGCGGTTCGTAGGCCCTCGGGGGTCGTGATGCCTTGCGCTGCCCAGAGAAGCTGAGACAGTTCGCGATCAGTTATGGGTTCCCGCCTGAATTCCCGAACGGAGCGACGAGCAGCAAGAGCCTCTTCAAGAGACATGCGTCGTTTGCGTTCCGGCAACGGAAGCTGCAGGATCGGCGCGGAAAGAGGTTTAGTTTGGCTCATAACGGCTTACCCTCCTGGAAGCATGCACAGACCAACGACGACGGTCAATAACCATAATCCCCAGCCAACAAACCATCAAGGGGCCCTTCCCGATGATCTTAGCAAGCGCGAGCACAGATCTGTGACCACGACGTCGTGATTGTGCTCAGTCAATGTAAGCACGAAGCTCTTCAAGGAATCAGTTCTTCCTCCCATTTCTCTACCTCCGGTGGGACCATACCCTCCGGTGGGACCATACCCTCCAGCAGCCCCGCAAACGCATTCACCGCCTTTCGAGCATCTCCGAGTGGATAATAAAAGGCTTCCCAGTTGTCGCTGTCTTCTCCGTCATGGTTGGGGATCACATAATCAAAATGCCAGGCTTCCCTCAGTTCACGATACGTGCTGGCGGCGCGCCTCTCAATATTCTCGAGATCTTTTGCCGAGAGCTCCAGCTTCTGGCGACGCGTACGTCGGAGCAGTTTGCGCCTCATGATCTCTGTGACCAGGTCCGGAAGTGAAACATTGCGCGCCGGCGCCTGGAGGTAGATAACCTCTTCCTTCGAAAGAGGCGAAAGGAAGATGCTAAGCCGATTAATGCCAGCCAGGCCGGGATGCGTCTGCAAGGCTCGCCCCACAAAAGGATTTCCCTCGAAGAGAGCATTGCTTTCTTTCAGCAAGGCGCGCAACTCTTCGATATCCAGTGCTTGCAGATCTCCGCGCACGTCCAAGACGGCATAGCGACTTTCCGCACGCAAGGCCTCGATCTGACTCCGTAGGCGGAAATGGTAGTCGACCCCCTCGAGCTCGCCGGGCCTGGGGGCACGGCTGTTGTAAAGAACCAGCTTCCGCAGTCCATGGCGCAACTCCGGATGGAACTTGGCCAGCGCCCTGTCGAGTGGACTCTTACCGACACAGGATGGCCCGGATAGAATCACCAGTCTCCTCGAAAGCTCAGCACTCATGGCCTGCCTCCTCCCACTTCTTGTGGGCAGTTCGCGGGTATGTCAACTAGCCCCATCACCGGAAACGGTTCCGCCCCTCACCAACAGCAAACCTGCAAGTATATACCTTACTTCTTCAGCCTCTTTCCAACACTTAATCCGAATCCCGATGTCGAAAAGCGCCAGGCACTACTATGGGCGAATTGCTTTGCGGCGCGCAAAGATTTTCCGGCGGAGGGGTCTTTCTCACTGCATCTTCTGGCATTTGAGATCTGGGGTTTGGGTTGCGGCCCAAGGCCGCGCTGTGCTCCAATCCGCTGGGTTGAACGGCGGTTAACACAGTGACCCTGTTACCAGCTTAACTGAACCAGTGACACCGCCTGGCGGGGCAAAGAGAACTCGATGGCCGCGGCGCCAGCTTCCGTCCACTCCCAGCTAGGTGAGTTCAGCAGCTCGAGGTTTCCGGCCGCCTCAAGTCGAGCGTACTGTTCGGGGGAGGGATTTTGGGGGGAGCCCATCTCTTTCCAGACTGCGTATGCATTGCTGTGGTGGGAGTCAATCCGGTAGTGACGCACCAGAACTCGCTGGACGCCCGGCATTCCGCTGATCGCGAGGGTGACCGGTGCGTCTGGGCCCGGCAAGTCATCGTCGTGATAGTTCCACACCAGGACGGAGACCTCTCGATCGGAGCGGGTCGCGATCGCATCCACGTCGGGCTGGCTGCGAACGCCGGCCTCCAGGATCGCGTCCAGTCCGACGGCGCCGCTGCTCACCACTTTCAGGCGGTCGCCCCGCATCAAGCCTGCCATCCGGAACAGGTTCAGCACCGGCTTGTCGACGCCGTTGGTGGCCAGCGTCCGGAAACCATCAAAGTAAGGCTGGCCCTCGAACTCGAACGCCCAGGTCAGCATGCCTTCGATGTTGATTCCGTGCCGCTCCGCCAGATTCAAGATGCTGCTCAGGGCGGCCGCGGCGTAGCAGGGGTAGAGCGTCCCGTTGCGATACACATTCTGAGGGTAAAACCGCGCCGAGCAGGCCGCACAGCCTTCGGGATCGGATTCGCTGAGGATAATGGGGAGGTTCCGGAACTGGGGGAAAGACGTGACGATCTTAAATCCTTTCGCCACATCCTGTAGATTATGCCCAAGGCCCATCTGGACATGACCGTCAATCAGCTTTGGAGCGCCCTTGGCGTGATAGGTGATGAAATCGAGGGGCGCACCGGCCTTGCCCGTGGCGTAGTTCGTTCCGTGGTCACAGTGCTCAAGAAACTGTTGGAGAAAGGCCGCCGCCCTTGGATTCGCTGGACCCGTTGACGCCGGTCCGCCAACACGGGCGGCAGGAAGGACGCGCTTAACGGCCAGCGCGGCATAATCGTAAAGCTTGTCGTATTCGTCAGGCGTTCCTCGCCAATAGGAGATGTCAGGCTCGTTCCATACTTCCCAGTACCAGGACTCGACCTCGCTTTTGCCGTAGCGATCAATTGAGTGCTGCACCCACTGCGAGACCAGGTCAGCCCACTTGTGATAATCGTTGGGCGGATAGGACCAGCCAGTTCCATCGTCGGGCACCGGCCAGTGCCGGGTATAAGGCTCGGGCTTCAAAGAGAGGGCCTCCGGCATAAAGCCGATCTCCACAAAGGGCTTGGCTCTTGCCTGCTCGTAGGTGTCGAAGATCTTGTTGACGATCGCCCAGTCGTACACCGGCCTCCCGGACAGGTCTTCAGTGTAGGCATTCGTGGAGCCCCACTTTAATGCAGGCCTGCCGTCGCCCGTGCACAAAAGGTGGTGGGTGCGAATCCACACTGTAGTCGAGCTAAGTGCTGAGAGCTCGGAGATGAGCTTCCGGCCGTTGGGTGTGTAGGTGTAATTCGGTTCATCGTAACCAAAATAGGTCCAAATCGGTTTCCACGGTCCTTGCCTGGCGGAGGCGTCCACGCGGATCGCGACCGGACCCTGAGTCGAAACCTGAGCAACAAGCCCCTGACTGCAAGCCAGCATCAGGAGAAGACTGACGGTTCTATTCCAAGCCAAGAGTTGAATCCTCCCTGCGCAATGGTACTACCGCCGGACTGTTCGCGGCAACACCGGGAGCTTTTCAAGCAAGCGTAGCGCGGACCTGTCTTGTAGACTCTGCGGCTCGTGCATGTGCAATGGGGCGTATAATCCCCTTCCATGTCCCGCTTGCGCCGCCTGGGATTGCAAAGGCAGAAGTCAGGAATCAGAAGTCAGGAATCAGAAGTCAGGAGCCAGAATGAAGAGCATCTGGTCCGTACTTTCTGCTCTGTGTTTCGTGCTGTGCGCTCTCTGCTCACCGCCTGGGTTTTGCTGCCCGAGCAAAAACCGCTCCTCGCAGGCCAGCAATGTAAGCCGTGGGCCGAACCCACGGAAATGGCGCGCAAGAAACGTCTGGTCCCGGGCGGGGACGAACGGTTCGACCCCTCCAGGGTCGGGAAACTTGGATGGCACGCAATCCGTGGGCGGCGGGCGCAGAACCCCGCGCCCTTGCCCACGGCTACTCATCTTCAACCCCTTCGGGGTTCAGACGAAAAAGCGGGGTATATTGACCTCGGCCCGGTGAGGGCCGCGCGCCGCGGAGTGGCAGGCGTCGACTGTGCAGGATTACACGGGAGGCCTGAGGGCAACCTATAGGCCGAATCGCACTCTGCCCAGCGATCGTATACTGCTGCCGGCCGATGAAGGGGGACAAATTTCAAGGAAAAGCCGCAGAGAGCAACGGCGCCGACTAACCCCGTCGGCGTCGATTGGAGAGGGCAACTCTCCCGAAGGCCCTTACGTGGAATCAATGAGTTACGGGTGAGTTGCCGCAGAGTCTCTGAAAAACGAGACTCTGCGCTTGCTCCGCCAGATCACGGTCAGCAGCGGAATGTCAACTCACCGGCCCTTGTCCTCACGGGTGTGTAGAGGCCTTTCGGGGTGGTCGGCAGCATCCTCGAGACCCTCCACGGCCTCGGCCTCGTATGCCTGATCCGTCTCAGCGAGTTCTCCGACGCTCTCCTCGTCAGCGTCCGCAATTTGCGAAAGGCTCTGGTCATCACCCGATTGCCCGGCGCTGTCAGAAGCTAGTTCCTCCGGATCGTCTCCAAGTTCATCGATCTGAGCTTCGTCAATCCGCAATTTACGTTTCACCATGAACACCTCCCCAGAGCGCCACAATCAAGTGCCGAACAGTAGCTAGTCATTGGATGAATTTCGTCAACATTCGCATGGGGCTTCTTAGTCGCGGCGATGCTCTTCGGTTTCGGGCGGTCCTTCACCATCGCCCGACGAAACCGGGTATCACGCTGTACGTTCGCGAGCTCGGCCCTTAAGTGGTTTGGCGCTTCGCCCCCGGCTCTTCGCGTCCCTGCCTCGGGAGAGCTGCTTTGTTTTCGATACCAGCTTCTGAGACTCCTGAACGGTTTCCGCTTCCTTCGCATTCGCGCGCGCAGTGATCTCTCGTCTTTCACCTGTGTCCGGCATATCTTTATGGTCCCTCATTTCTGCCATGCAAGACGTTCAGTTCTGCACAGATCCGCCACCATCGCGTGTCCAGGTCATATTACGCCGCCGAAGCTTAGTGACGCAAGATGGAATGGAGAATCGACGGTCCAGTCGGATTCGTGGCTATTCCCACTGTTCCAAAATCTCGATCTGCCTTCTGATGGACGCCACCCTGTCATCTACATCCTCGGCCTCCGCTTCGAGATCGGGAGAGATTGTTCTCAGCTTCCGGGCGTGGTGTTCCAGTCGATTGCCATCATGTTTGAGTGCTTCGATAATAGGCTTTAATGCTACTTTCATGATTGCCTTACTCCTCAATGGTGTTCTGCCTTCACGAACTCTTTCGGCGTCTGCTGAGACGGAGAGAGTTGCAAAACTCTCCATCACCAGGAGTGAGGCCCTTCCGACGCACCGAGTCAGAACGCTGGGGACAGGCCTTCCTCTCCAGGAGCAGTACAGCCAGATGATGGCAGATGACGCATTGCACGTCTGTTCGCAATTGCTCACGGTCTCAGTTTCGCCTATTCCGTATGGGCATCCTGAGTAGCCTTTACAAGATTGCCCGCATTGCCAACGACGTGAGCGTGCTGGCCAGCGGCAACCCCAAGCGCGTCGGCAAACGTGTGGTGAACAAGGCCATTGGCCGGTCGGCGGTAAAGCTGCTTTACCTCCGATAGCCCTCTCGCCGATTATTTCAGAGGTCCTGCCGCTATGGGCCATCCCGCCTCGCGGGACCCCTGAGGGGGCTCAAAAGCCGGAAACTCCTTCTTAATTGGCTCCTCCGGGGAATCTGTGGGTAATTGTCTGGGCTAACTGTGCTGCTGTTCGAGGAAGCGGCGCAATTTGCGGCAGGTCGATTCAAAGGAGCGTAGCTGCTCCTCGGAGTCACAGTGATACA
>JBEKME010000111.1:0-21028 GCA_050008675.1 Terriglobia bacterium | reverse complement strand
CCGCCGGAAGTGCGGTCAGAGGCTAATATATCATAGCTGTATAGCTAAGACAAGAAAATTTCTTAATTTTTCGATTTTCTTGATTTTTTCACAGCTTCAAACCGTCGGGACGTATGCGCCACCCGCCCGCCCGGGCGAAGGCGGCGTGCTCTGGCAGTCCCTCCCCCTGGTTCAATCGCCTGTCCTTGCTGAGCGCTCATATGCCTCGCAAAACCAAATCCGCATCGGCGTCCACGGTTGGTCCGAAAGGCGGCCCCGTGATTGGAGGGTGTCATGACGGAACCTAGACAGCTAATCCGGCGGGTGCTCCGCTACGTTGCCGGGCTGCTCCTGGCGGCAGCGGTGTACTACTTCTTCGTAGCTCGTAACGAAGGGAAGATCTCGCCCAGGGTTGGAAGCTTCGTTACCAGCGCATGCGGGTTGATAGCCGCAGTTGCGTGGATCTTCCTCCAGCGTCACTGGGAACGTCAATTTCTTGGAAGTGCGTGGAGACAGCCGTTCAAGCTCCATCCCGGAGAGGCCCTTGTCTTCAGCAGCGACCGGGTGGGATGCCTGCTTTACCCGAGGGCGGAGGACTACAGTCCGCGGGTTCCGTTGCGGGTCCTAGCTAGTGAGAAAAAGCCCTTCCTCGGAGGGCCGTACCTCAAGCTCCGGCTCACTGACAAGCGGTTAATGTTGAGATCGTGGCGGGGGAATACGTGGCGCGTCATCCCGGTCTCTAGCATCGAGCGAGTGACCGAGGCTCGCCGCCGCTTCTTCTCCATACCTGACCGCGTCGTCATCGGCTACCGCTTTGAAGGTCGCAGCGAAGTTCTGGTCATTGAGGACAAGCCCGCAAGGGGGAAAACTCTCAAAGAAGCCCTCCTTGCCCTCAACACTTTCACCGCGGCGGCATCCGGCCCCTTGTCGGTCGATCTTCCTGGCAGTATTGCGGCGCCTTGATCCTGCCCTGTTCACAGCGACTGCCTCGCATCTGCATGGGAGGGGGCTGCGGGGGGTCTCGCTCTTCATAGATCGCGGCTTGTGCGCCCGCGCCGGGGCGTATTACCTACTTTGATGTCCCGTCCGCGCCGCCCGGGATTAGGAAGCGCAGAGTCTCGCTCTTCAGAGACTCTGCGGCCTGTCCGGCTTTTGCCGCACGGCATCGCAAATGCAGAATTCAGGAGCCAGAATCAAGAGCATCTGCCCCCGGGTTTCCGCTTTCTGCTTAGCGCTTGGGTTTTCTTGCCTAGTCGGTGGCTTTTGGCATTCGTCCTTGGATGACGGTGGCGTCGTCATGGAAGGCGCATCAATCGATCGTCTCATGCACCGGCCCAAGCCGAAAAGCGCCAGTGGCCCCGAGGGCTTTTCTCTCCTCGAGATGATGATGGTGATCACGGTGATCCTGATCGTGGTTTCCATCTCCGCCCCTATCTACACGACGGGCATAGTGCGAGCGCGTGAAGCCGTTCTCCGCGATGACCTCTTCACCCTGTGCGCTTTGATTGACCGCTTCACCCTCGACAATGGGCGCGCTCCCGCCCGGCTGGAAGAGTTGGTGGAAGGGGGCTATCTGGGGAGAATCCCGACCGACCCCTTCACGGGATCAAACGAAACCTGGCAGGAGCAGAAGGAAGACGCGCCCCTCTCACCGAACCAAACGGGGCTGGGGATTGTGGACGTGCACAGCGGCTCGAACCTCCTTTCACTCGAAGGCACCCAATACAACACGTGGTAGCACAGCGCGGCGCAGCCGCAGCCAAACGTACTCTGCGGGTCGGAGTGCGATGTGGGCGCCCTTCATGCCAGCGAAGCCGGCCTTGGCGGTAGCAGCAGCTACCGCCTTCCGCCTTTGCTTCATACCGCAATCGCGCAAGCGCTCTAGCGAGAAAGGCGGTAGCTGCTGCTACCGCACTCCAAAGCTGATAGCTGACGGCTGAAAGCGTGCCCCGGCAGGCGGAGAAGGAAGACGCGCCTCTCACCGCCGCTTGATTTGCGTTCGCAGGCAGCCTAAAATGCCTCTCAACAAGGATGCTGCCCTTGCGCCGCAACGGGCTTTTATGGGCGACCTGAATTGACCTTGCGTCCTTGCCAAACAGGCTCGGACCATGCAGCGCGCCTCTTCTCAATCAGGGAGCCTCCGCGACAACGACTGCGTTGCCATCGTGGGTGGTGGACCCGCCGGTTCGTTCTTCGCCATCCATCTTCTTCGGGAAGCCAAGCGTCTGAATCGACACCTCGAGGTGGTCATCGTCGAGAAGCGTGGTCTGACAGACTTGGGCGCCGATAGCTTTCAGTGCAGGGGGTGCAACTTCTGCGCGGGCGGCATTTCCCCGAGGTTGAATGAGATACTCGAGGAGCACGGTCTGGTGGTTCCGGAGGAGATCATCCAGGGGCGCATCGATTACGTGTGGATACAGGGCCAGTGGAAGAACTTCCGGCTTCGAGTTCCCAAAGGCATGCGGATGTACTCCGTATTCAGGGGCTCGTTACCCAGCCGACGGAGCGGCAGACCCGGAGGGTTCGATGCGTTTCTGCTCGGTGAGGCGGTCAAAAAAGGCGCGCGCGTCTTGTATGGCAAAGTTGAGGCGATTGATTATGCCGCGTCTGGGATGCCCCGCTTGACGGTGCGAACGAAATCCGGCGAGGGGGTCCTGCTGGAGGCTGGCTTCGTGACCATCGCTACCGGAATCAACACACACGGTGGCCTCGACTATCGTGACGATGCCCTGATCGCCTCGCTCCAGCGTTTGAATCCGGGGTTCGTTCCGGGCAAGTCGCGCAAGGCCTTCATCTTCGAGCTGGAGGTGGGCGAGGACTATCTCGAGCGCCAAATGCACCGCGAGATGTACTTCATCGAGTACGCCTCGAAGCACCTCGCCCTCGAGCATACCGCGCTCATTCCCAAGGGCAGGTTCTTGACCGTCGCCATGATCGGCAAGTGTATCGACAAGGCGTTGTTGCCACAAGACAGCCAGCAGATCGTGCACGATTTTCTGACGCTGCCTCAGATCGAGCGCATCTTACCAGGCCTCGAGGCGGCGCCCATCGCCTGTGCCTGTGCTCCCAGAATGACCGTGACCACCGCCAAGTGCCCCTTCGGCGACCGGTTTGCTATCATCGGCGACGCGGTCGGGTCGCGGTTGAACAAAGACGGCCTGTTCTCGGCCCACGTGACGGCGAGCCGGCTGGCGCAGACCGTGCTCCAGGACGGAATCGACAAGCAGGCTCTCGCCCAAGGATACGGGAAGGCCATCAAGTGGCTGGCCGCAGACAACCGCTTCGGACGGATAGTGTTTGGCGTGAGCCGGGTGGCGTTCACCCGGCCGGTGCTCAGCCGCATCACCTACCAGGCGTTTGCCACCGAGTGCAAGGTGCGAGATGAGCGCAGCCGGCCTTTGAGCGTGGTGCTGTGGAAGATCGCCAGCGGCACGGCCGACTATCGGGAAGTGTTATGGGAGATGTGCGGCTACGGCGTGCTGCGCTCCGTTCTCGCAGGTGCGGCGGTCACGCTAAGGAACGTGGCGTTCGAGGCACTCTTGGGTCTGAAATGGGGGGAGTACGGACGCTACCCGACAGTGGTGCTCAAGGAGAAGCGGGAAGCGCTCAAGGAAGTCCTGGCCTCGAGCCTGGGAATAGAGCTTGACGAGTCGCCTGACTTCGAACGGATGTATGCGATCAAGATCCGCGGCTCCGAGGAAGAGATCATGCAGGAGCTGGCCAAGTTCGGCCATCCCCATGCGCGGTTCCTCAAGTTGCGATGGGTCGAAGTTCGACAGATCCAAGGGGCGCCGAACCAGGTCGGATCGGTGATTCGATACAGGATACCGCTCCTCGGGTTGGGCGCGGAACTGCGGCTGAGCAAAAGAGTCGGCTTCGAGACCTTGCAGTATCAGCTCGAGGAGCGGCTGGCGGAGCACGGGAAACTCATCTTCAACGTCGCACCGACCAAGGACGGAAACAGCCGCCTGTCCATTTACGCGGCCTTTGACTACAAGAGAGGCAAGGGCTTCGCAAGTCGGGTTCTATGGGGCGGTGTCAGGGCGCTGTTTCCAGAATTCCTGCATGACGTGGCGTGGAACCATGCCCTGTGCACCATCAAGGAGGAGGTCGAGCGGAAGCGCGACTATACCCCCAGGCGCTAGCCGGCCTCTCGAAGCCCACTCCATCGCCAGCTTCCAGCAATCTCTGAGCCGGGAGTCATTGTGGATATGCGAACAACTATGGGATATGTTTTTGGCATGCTTTTATGTGTGCCCCTTAGCGTCGGCGGTCAAGGCGGCACCGATTCAGTTGCTCCGGCAAAGGCGATTCCAGCCACTGCGACGAATGACACGGTTTGGATCATCCCTCACACACACTGGGAAGGCGCCGTCTTCAAAACGCGGGAAGAATACCTGGAGATCGGCTTGCCCCACATTCTGAAGGCACTCGAGCTGCTAAAGACCCACCCCGAATATCGTTTTGTGCTTGACCAAGTCGCTTACGTAAAACCATTCCTGGAGAGGTATCCCGAACAAGAGGCGGTTTTCCGCAAACTGGTATCAGAGGGAAGACTGGAGATTGTGGGCGCGAACGACGTCATGCTGGACGTGAATATCCCCAGCGGAGAGTCGTGGATTCGACAAGCCCTCTATGGGAAGACCTACTATCGCGAGAAGCTCGGGGTGGACGTAACGGTGGGCTGGGCGCTCGACACCTTCGGGCACCATGCCCAGATGCCGCAACTCCTGAAGCTCGCGGGATACAAGTCATACTGGTTCCAGCGCGGAGTGCACAGTAATGACACTCCCTCCGAATTCCTTTGGGAAGGAATTGATGGCACCCGGATTCCCGCCTTCTGGCTGCCCTTAGGCTACGGCATGTTCTACCCCACGCCCGACAGCCTGTTTGAGTTCGATCGTTACGCGCGCCAACAATGGGATGCGCTGGGGAATTATTCCCGGTGGCCGGAGCGTGTGGCAGTGGCCGGAGCCGACGTCATCGAGCCCGAAGAGGCGCTGCCGAGCATGGTGCGCGAGTTCAATGGAGACGGGAAGAAGCCCTTTACGTTGCGTTTCGGAGTTCCTACCGATTTCGAGTCCGTGGTTGCGCAGCGGCCCCCTCGGCCCGTCGTGACCGGCGAACTCAACCCTCTCTTTCAGGGTGTGTATAGCGCTCGAATTGAACTCAAGCAATGGATGAGAAACCTCGAGCGCATCCTTGCTACCGCCGAGAAATTGAGCGCCCTGGCCTCCTGGCTGGGGTTTCCAGCGGACAACAGTAACCTGAGTCGGGCCTGGGAGCCGGTGCTCTTCAACCAAGCTCACGATTTGACCTCAGGCACGATGGTCGATAAGGTTTACGAAGACACGATTCGCGGATACCAATTCTCCGAAAGCCTCGGCGATGAAATGGTCGAGACGGATATCGACGCGCTCGCCTCCAAGATTGACACGCGCGCGGAAGGCATTCCAGTCCTCGTCTTCAACCCTCTAGGGTGGCCTCGGAGCGATGTGGCAGAAGTTGACGTGGGCTTTTCAGAAGCAGGCCATAAGGCTGTCGAGCTCATTGGCCCTTCCGGTGAAGCCGTTCCGATCCAGTATATCGAAACAGAACGGTATGGTGATGGGGGCATCAAGCACGCGAAGATTGCCTTTATTGCCCGCGACGTACCGCCCATTGGATATTTTCTATATCAAGTAATTCCAAAGCGGGTCAGCTCAACTGGCGGTGAAAACAGCACTGCCTCCGGCGGACGGTCAAGCTCGACCATGCATGAAGACTTCGGGTCCGTCGAGAACGAGTATTACCGGGCCAGCTTTGACCTCTGGACGGGTGAAATGACGAAGTTGCAGGTGAAGTCCGGCGATTGGGAAGCCCTGGGTGGCCGCCCCGCCAACGTTGTGGCGCGAGAGCAGGATGGCGGGGACTTCTGGGAGCTCTATGGCACGCTGAATGGCGGTAGACTCACCGCCATGACCCGCAAGCAAGGATTGCCTGCGCCCGAAAGCACGCACTTCAGCAACGAATGGGTGGGCGGCGACGGAAGGACTGAAGAGGGGCCGGTTTTTTCGGAGTTCCACATCGGGCACCCGTTCGGCGAAGGCAGCTTCCAGACAACCGTCAGGCTCTACCCGGGAATTCGGCGCATCGATATCAGGACCGAGATCCTGAATAACGAGAAATTCGTGCGTTACCGAGTCCTGTTCCCAACCTCCATCAAGAGCGGGCAGAGGGTCGACGAAATCCCCTTCGGCGCAATCGAACGGCCCCTGGCGCAGGAGTTCCCGGCGCAGAATTGGTCGGATTACAACGACGGGACCAAGGGTATGGCGCTGCTCAATTGCGGGCTTCCCGGCAACAACGTTGCGGATGGGACACTGATTCTGTCTCTGATGCGCTCGGCGAGAATATCCGCGTACCCTTTCTTTGGCGGTTATGAGCCCGGCATCTCCTCGGATTTAGGGCTGGAGCTGGGGGTGAAGCGAACCTTCGATTACGCGCTCGTGCCCCACGAAGGAGACTGGCGTGCCGCGGAAATTTACCGGGCTGGCTGGGAGTTTAACAATCCGCTAGCGGTTCGCAAGGTAAGTTTACACGCAGGTAGCTTGCCCAAGCGATGGGGATTGCTGAATGTGTCCCAGCGCGATGTCGTTGTCTCCGCACTGAAACCGGGCCGAGGCGGCAGCGTAGTCTTGAGAGTTTACGAGGCAGCAGGCCGCCCAAGCCGCAGTATCAAGATCAAGCTAAACGCCGGGATCTCCTCCGCGCGCGAGGTTAGCCTTCTTGAGGACGGCGGTGCGGAGCTCAAGGTTGTGGACGACACCCTCCAGTTTGACCTGGGCCCGTATCAGATCAAAACCTTCAGCCTGAAGCTGCTGCCACTTAATACAGGCAAGTGAACCTCACCCCACATTTCTGGGGAGCGCCAATCCGAGCAAGGATTGCCTGATTCTTCACACGCGTGGAAGGCAAGCATGGTAATATTGGCGATCCTTCATTCCAAAAGGGTATTACCGCATTAGGGCCGCGTAGGGAAGGAGGACGAATGGAGAAAGGTTCACGAGGTTTTTCACTTATTGAGTTGCTGATCGTTGTTGCGATCATCCTGGTCATCGCGGCCATCGCCATCCCAAGCCTGCGCAGGTCGCGGATCGCAGCCAATCAGGCTTCAGCCGTTGGGTCACTCCACGCACTCAACACGGCTGAGACTACCTACATTTCTACTTACAACGGCTACACCCCCACCTTGGGTTACTTGGGCCCACCGGACTCCGGAATGAACCCTGTCGCTACTGCCGCTGGATTAATTGACATTGTGCTGTCAGGAGGCTCAGCCGCCGCTACAGTAAGCTTAAAGAGCGGTTATACGTTCACGTATTCGCCTGGTGTCACGGATGCAACTGGCCGGGTTTACTCATACTCGATCATCGCCACTCCTACCAACGTGGGGACGACCGGGAACGACTTTTACTACACCGACCAGGTTGGCGTGATCCGCGAGAATAGCACAGCCGTGGCCGGTTCCTCCGATTCACCTCTGGCCGGCTAACGGCTGGAGACAGCGGACACCTCAACATCGCGAAGGAGGATGAAATGATCAGCGTGAAACTCGACCGACGCGAATTCCTGCTGTCGGCTTCGCTCCTCTCGGCGGGTGCCTTGGCCGCAGGGCAGGGCAACCAGGACTTCAGTAAAGTCCAGATCAGAGTCACGCGTGTATCCGGCAGCGTTTACATGCTGCAAGGCCAGGGCGGCAACATCGCGGCGTCCGTGGGTGACGACGGGATCGCCATCGTGGACGACCAATTCGCTCCCTTGGCCGAAAAGATTCGCGCCGCCCTGAAAGACATCACAGGCACAGACAAGCCGGTACGTTTCGTCATCAACACGCACTATCACGGCGACCATACAGGCGGGAATCCGAATTTTAGCGCGACCTCGACGATCATCGCCCAGGACAACGTGCGCAAGCGCTTGGCGGCGGGTGGCCCGGGGGGGAACGGCGCTTCAATTCACATGGAGAACAAACCTACGGTAAAAGCCGCACTGCCGATTATTACCTTCGAGCGCGACGTTACCGTTCACCTGAACGGTGAGGACATTCACGCGCTTCACTTTCCTGCCGGTCATACGGACGGCGATTCCATCATCTTTTATCCGCAGTCCAACGTGGTCCACATGGGCGATGACTTCGTCCGCTACGGCTTCCCGTTTATCGACATCGACAGCGGCGGCAGCGTCCAGGGCATGATCGCCGCTTGCGAGAACGTCATCCCACAGCTTCCGCGGGACGTGAAGGTGATTCCCGGACACGGCGAGCTGGGGAGCCTCGACGACGTTCGTGCCTACCTCGGAATGCTTCACGAGACCACGGACGCCGTCCAGCAGGCCCTCAAGCAAGGGAAAACGCTCGAGGAAATGAAACAGCAGAAGATCCTCGCCCCCTGGCATAAGTTCGCCGGTCCGTTTGTCAATGAGGATACCCATCTCGAGACGCTCTACAACTCGCTTACCGGCAAGAAAAACGGGAAGTTCTTGAAGCACAATTGAGAGGAGATGAATGTCACGCAGGAAACCACTCGCCGCACCTTCCTCCAGGCCTGCGCAGCGGGATTGAGTGCAGCGGGGCTGAACATTGCTTTCCCTTTGCAAGGCGACTCCTCAATGCCAGCGTCGTCCCCCACACCCATCCTGTGCCTTGAAGCAGACCCCAAACGGGGCCTGGTCCCGGTGCTAAGCTGGGATACGGAAGGAGGAGAACGCTCCCACTCGAACTTGCTCCGCAAGGGTACAGGGCTTGGATTGCGACTGCGCACCGACGGCGAGTGGCGGGACGGAGCGGAGCTGCCAACCGCCGCCCAGCCCTTGGGTAACGGAACCCGCTACCTGTTCCAGGTGACATCCCAGAGCAAGCTCCAGTGGGATATCTCGGTCTCACGAGACAGTTTCGAGATGACCCTGTCAACGGAAGGCTCAGGGAGCCTACCGCCGAAGAGCGTCGAGATGGTCTTTCCGTTTGATCCCATGGTCACGCCCACGACAGTCTTACCCAGCCGATGGCGAGATGACGGGAGCTTTGAACCGCCGATGGTAGTCAGCGCTCCTGATTTTGGTCAGATGCTATTGCGTATAACACCCTCCGGTGAAATAAGCGGCCGGCTGGAGGGCAGCCGGGATAACCACACCGTGGACCTTGTCTTGGAATTGCCCCAGCTCGACGCAACTCATAAGTACAGTTTCAGCTTCGCCCCGGTGGCACTTGCCCCTCCGCAAGGCCTTGAGGATGAGGCTCTGTGGCGGCTGGCGCGGCGCGGCTGGTTCAATGCCTTTCAGCCAACCGCGCGCTGGGGTGAGCAGAACCGGGCTTTCAGCGCTCCCTCCGGCATTCTGGCCAACAATGTCCTCAGCGATCCGTGCAGCTTCTCACTAATCTTCTATGCCGATCACATGCTGTGGACCCCTATAGTGGCGGAAGGCATCTCGGTTGCGGAACTGGTGCGGCACGCTATCGAGTTTTGGCTCGAGCAGCGCACCCATATGACCGGCGAGGTAGTTGGTTATTGGGACTACGTAAATTTCCTGGATGCGAACGCGGGCCCGGTCATCTGTGCATGGGATTACGAGGAAGCCACCGGTGACCTCGCCTGGCTCGAGAAGACGATCAGCCGCCTGGAATTCGTGGCGGATTTTCACGCCCGGCGGGACCAGGATTCTGACGGTTTGGTTGAAGCCACCCAGAGTGGCAATGCCAACATGCTAATCGAACCGGACCGGTCGTCCAACTGGTTTGACGCGGTGAATTACGGTCATAAGGACGCTTACGCGAATGCAGTGATCTACCGGTCTTGGCGTTGTCTGGCGGACCTCGAGTCGAAGCTCCACCGGGAGGACCAGCGTGCGCGTTACGCAAGACTGGCGGAGCGGCTGAAGGCGGCGTATGCGCGGTTTCTTTACAACCCCGAGACCGGTTGGATCGGGGGCTGGAGAAGCCAGGACGGAAAGCTGCACGACTATGCCAGCCCTGCCGTCAACGGTCTCGCGATTGAGTATGGCCTGGTGGACCTCGAGGAAGGCAAGAAAATTGTGGAAAAAATTTGGGCCAAGATGCAGGCGGCGGGTTTCAATCGCCCCGAGTTGGGGATTCCTCCCACCTTGGACCCGATTCACCGTTCGGACTACATCCAACCTGATGGATTAGGCAGCCCGAGCCGCGAAGACGGAGCAGACACATTCCAGCAGTACGAGAATGGAGGAATCTCAGCAGGACACAGCCTGCACTTCCTGGTGGCGAGCTACCAGGTGGGCCAGGGGGAGAAGGCGGACAAAGTCCTGCGGGCGATGCTGGGCCGGCAACAGGGCGGCGGCTTTCAGAACGGGGTGCAGAATGCCGGCTACAAGGGAATAGATTGGACAACCTGGGACGGTAAGCCCTGTGGCTACGAAGGCTATTTGGCTGATGTTTACTACTTCCTGCCAGCGGTCCTGCTCCGCGAGCCATCCTTCCGGGCGCGTTTCTATAGACCACTGTTCGTTGCCTGACGCTTCTGGGATTTCAGGGACCCAGGGTCCATCGGCGAACGAATTGCGAAGACTCGGCTTCGGCCCGTCCAGCCGCGCGCTCGGTTCGCTAACCAGAACTTTTCATTTGCCGCCCCAAAGGTGAGCGGCTCAATCCAAACCTGAATTCGATAAGAGGAAAACCGATGAGTGGCGACAAAAGCACAGCCTGGACGCGCCGGGAAATCATTCAAGGCCTGGGGGTCACGGCGGCGGAGCTCGCGGCGCGCCGCTTGTTAGGCGCGAGTTCGGAAACGAGTCTGCCGCGCAACCCGGAGCCAAAGTTTGCCTCGGCGCAGCCTGTTTGGCCCCGCGGGCTCGAGCGCGAGAAGAATCTCTTCGTGGGTTTTCGCGCCTCTTTTGAGGCCTCGGACCAGCATCCTGCCTTCCTTCGCGCCACCGGCTCAACCATTTACCGGATATTCGTGAACGGAGCTTTTCGCGGCTACGGACCCGCTCGCGGACCGCACGGCTACTACCGAGTGGACGAATGGGACCTCACACCCCACCTGTTTGCTGGGCAGAACTGGGTGGCGCTCGAGGTGGCCGGCTACAACGTGAACAGCTACTACCTTATCGACCAGCCCTCGTTTCTCCAGGCTGAGGTCGTGGCAGGACCCAACGTGCTAGCTTCCACGGCAGGGCGCGGACACCACTTCGAGGCCGGCATTCTACCTGAACGTTTACAGAAGGTGCAGCGCTACAGTTTTCAGCGACCTTTCTCGGAAGTCTACCGCCTCCGGCCTGGATACGACCGATGGCGTAGCGACCCATCGTCTACCTTCCAGCCGCTCGAGTACTCCGTATCTCCCCCCAAGCAGCTCCTCCCGCGGCGCGTGCCCTACCCGGAGTTTGCCCTGCGGCGTCCTGTAAAGCACGTATCGCGCGCCCGCGTCCGGACGGGTGTGCCGGTCGAGCACCTGTGGAAGGATCGCTCGCTCACGGGCATCGGTCCCAAGCTGGGCGGATTTCCGGAAAGCGAGCTTGAGGTCGTCCCTTCCCTCGAACTTCAGCATGTGGCCGCCGAGTCACGGGAGATTCTTGACCGTCCCTACGCCGCCGGGGAGCGGCTCGAGGTTGGGTCACACTCCCAGCACATTGTGGACTTCGGCGCTGACATCTCGGGCTTTATCGGAGCCAAGGTGACTTGCCACAAGCCGGCGCGCCTCTTCCTGATTTTCGACGAAATACTGAGCGACGGTGACGTGGACTTCAAGCGCCTTTCTTGCGTCAACAGCGTGAGCTACGAGCTGCCTCAGGGCAGCTTTGCGCTCGAAGCTTTCGAGCCTTACACTCTTCGCTACCTCAAGCTACTGCTCCTCGATGGCGAATGTGAGTTTGACGACATCTACGTGCGGGAATACGCCCACCCTGAGGTCCGCCAAGCACACTTCCTGGCCAGCGATGAGAGGCTCAACACGTTGTTTGCTGCCGGGCGCCAGACCTTCCGTCAGAACGCCGTGGACCTCTTCACCGACTGCCCATCGCGGGAAAGAGCCGGCTGGCTCTGCGACAGCTTCTTCACCTCGCGCACGGCCCTGGACCTCAGCGGCTCGACCATCCTGGAAAGGAACTTTTTTGAGAACTTTCAATTGCCCGCACACTTCGCTTTCATCCCCGAGGGCATGCTGCCCATGTGCTATCCCGCCGACCACAACGACGGCAACTTCATCCCCAACTGGGCGCTGTGGTTCATTCTTCAGCTTGAGGAGTATCTCGCGCGCAGCGGCGACCGCCAGATGATCGAGGCGTTGCGCCCCAAGATCGAGCGCCTGTTCGATTACTTCCATGGCTTCGAGAATCAGGACGGATTGCTTGAGAAACTGCAAGGCTGGGTATTCGTCGAATGGTCGGCGGCCAACGACTACGTCCAGGACGTGAACTATCCTTCCAACATGCTTTACGCAGCAGCGCTCGACTCGGCAGCACGCATGTATAGCTCTGCGGGCTGGGCGGCAAAGGCCTCGAGGGTCCGCGAGGCGATCCGGCGCCAGTCCTTCGATGGCCACTTCTTTGTGGACAACGCCATCCGCCAAAACGGCAGGCTGCAAGTGACCCGCAACTGCAGCGAGGTTTGCCAGTACTTTGCCTTCTTCACCGGCACGGCCTCGCCGGAAACATATCCGGAACTGTGGCGGACCCTAAAGGAACAATTCGGTCCCCGGCGTCAAGAGACCAAAGCTTTTCCCGAGGTTGCGCCGGCAAACGCCTTCGTGGGCAACGTGCTTCGTCTCGAGCTCCTTTCGCAACAGGGACTGAGTCGCCAGATGCTTGACGAATCGGTGTCTTACTACCTCTATATGGCGGAGCGCACCGGCACGCTCTGGGAGCTCATCAGCTCAACCGCGAGTTGCAACCACGGCTTCGCCTCCCACGTCGTGCATATGCTCTATCGCAATGTTCTGGGTTTGTGGACTGTAGACGCAGTCAACAAGCTCGTCCACGTCCGCCTTGCTGACGTTCCCTTGACGTCATGTGAAGGGGGCATCCCCACAGCTCACGGGATGGTAGGATTGAGCTGGAAGAGGGAAGGGAAGACGATCTCCTATCAGATCGCCACTCCGGATGGGTTCAGGGTGCAGGTCGAGAATTTGACCGGCAGGGAGTTGATCCCTTCGAGTGGGTAGGGCGACCGGCATGGATTCCTCCCGCCTTGCGGGACGGGAATGACCGCCTTCGGAACTCCAGCGATACCTGCCTGCTGTGGATTCCCGCTTACGCGGGAATGACGACAGGGGAATGACGACCAGGGGCTCGGTTGCCGCGCTGCCTGACGCTCATTCATTAGACGGCACAAAGCGTGAAATTATCTGGGCTCGGACTTCATCGGAAAACGCATCAACATCCCGGAGCGTCAGCCCACTGGTGGGAATTGCAGGATGAACAATCATCTCCGTTTGGCCGGCCCTGACGTGGTAAGTGTCCGGTTTCAGCACGGCCCGTGTCCCGTTCAAAGTTATAGGCACGACGGGCACGCCGGCCTGGATAGCAAGGTAAAAGCTGCCGGACTTGAACTGCCCCATCTTTCCGCTACGGCTCCGGTGACCTTCAGGAAACAGCATGACAGAGCTTCCAGCACGGATTCTCTTCGCTGCCTCGTCCAGGCTCCTGATCGCCTCCCTTGGGCGTTCCCGGTCCACGGGGATGTGTCCGGAGCGCTTCAAGTGCCAGCCCATAAAAGGCATTCTAAACAACGAACGCTTGGCGACAAAACGAAACTGGACAGGCAAATTCACGAAAAGGATGGGAATGTCCATCGCGCTTTGGTGATTCGCGCAATAGATGGCGGTCTTTCGGGGATTCAGGTTTTCAACACCCTCCACCCGAGTCCGGATGCCACTTGTGGTCAAAATCAGCCAGGACCAGAGTCGCGCGCAGGTGTGTTGCCATCGGCCGGTGTCATCAAGCAGGGAGGCGAAAAGCGAAAGGGTTCCACAGACCGCGGTGTAGAAGTAAATCAGAAGATTGGTGAACAGGAGGGAGCGCAGATAGCTCAGGTAATACAGGAGGCTATGGGGTTTGAGGGCATCTTGGGTTGGGTTTGTTCGGGTTGTCTCCATGGCCGGATCAGGCGAGTCCTACGGCGGTGGCAGGGCTGGAGTGGTTGGCAAGCTGAAGTTGACCTTCCAGGAGCGCTTTCTTGACGGCCCCCACCAAGAAAAGGGAACCAATAACCATCACCGCATCTTCGTTGGAGCTGGCTTGGCAGGCACGCGCCACCGCCCGGCAGGGCTCTGGCTCGATGACCAGCCGGCCGGGATGAAACCGCGCCGCCGCTAAGATCTCTTCCGCAGTGGCCGCGCGCGGGACCTGGGGACGTGTCAAATAGACCTCCTCAGCCAGGGGAAACAGGATTTCGCTGATCTCTCCTATCGCCTTGTCCCGCATCGATCCATAAACCAGTCGCAAGCGCCGACCCCCCAGCTCTTCCTGGATGAACTCCGCCAGCACTCGAGCCGCCGCCGGATTATGCGCGCCATCGAGCAAAACCAGCGGATGGTCCAGAACCTTTTCCAGCCGCCCCGGCCAAGCAGTGCCTTGCAATCCTTCGACGATTGCCGAGCGGGTTATTTGGAAACCATCATGGCTCAGCCGCCACGCCGCCGTCACCGCCGCCACCGCATTCTTCACCTGAAACTTCCCCAGCAAGGGAGAACTGAGGCTGGCGAAACAGTCCGCATCCAGGCAAAGATTGAACAGGTAACGCCCCTGCAAGCTTTGTAAACCCCACAGCCGGCCAAAATAGCCCGCCTCGAGTAATTCCGCCCCCAGTTCCGCGCAGCGCTGCCGGATCACCTCGGCAGCTTCCGCTTGTTCACAGCCCGACACCACCGGGGTCCCAGGTTTGATCACCCCCGCCTTCTCGCGCCCAATGGCGGCCAGAGTGGACCCGAGGAATTCCACGTGCTCAAGCCCTACGTTAGTGATCACCGCCACGCGGGGTTCCGTAACATTGGTGGCGTCCAGCCGACCCCCCATGCCCACCTCCAGCACCACGAAATTTGCTCCCACCTGGGCAAAATAATGAAAACCGGTGGCCGTCAGGAACTCGAAGAAGCTCGGTAACTGCCCCAGCCTCCTCTGCTCCAGCAAGCCTTCTACAACTTGCCGGACTTCGGTGAAGGCCCGCGCGAAATCGTCATCGCCGATCTCCCCTCCGTTCACCCGGATTCGTTCGTTGACCCTGACTAGATGCGGAGAAGTGTAAAGACCGGTACGATAACCAGCGTGTCGCAGGATGCTGGCCAGCATGGCCGCCGTGGACCCTTTCCCATTTGTGCCCGCGACAATGGCGGTGGGATATTTCAGGTGGGGATTTCCCAGACCGGCAAGAACTTTGGTTATCGTTTCCAGCCCCCAGTGCAGGCCATGCATTTCCTGACCGAGGCTGTCCAGATATTGTAGGCAATCGGAGTAATTCATCCAATTATCTTAGGAGTCAGAATGAAGTGTAAAGTGTAAAGGGTAAAGGGCAAAGGTGACAAGGTGAATATTGCCTTTATCATTTACACTTTATCCTTTACACTTCATTCTGAGGTTCAGCCCTCCCACGCCCTTAACAAGCGGAAGGCTCGCGCCAGAAAGCCTTTCAACTCCTTGCGAGGAACGATAGCGTCCAACATGCCGTGGGCGAGCAGGAACTCGGCGCGTTGAAATCCCTCAGGCAATTTCTGCCGGATCGTCTGCTCGATAACTCGCGGCCCTGCGAACCCGATGAGGGCGCCTGGTTCCGCAATGTTGAGGTCGCCCAGCATGGCGAAGCTGGCCGTCACGCCGCCGGTAGTTGGATCCGTCAGAATTGAGATGTAGGGCTTTCGCACTTCATCCAACCGAGCCAGCGCCGCACTGATCTTCGACATCTGCATCAGGCTGATGGCCCCTTCCATCATGCGCGCGCCCCCGGAACAGGAAACAACCACCAGTGGCAATTTTTTAGCGATGCACCGGTCTATCGCTCTCGTGACCTTCTCGCCCACGACCGCGCCCATGCTCCCGCCGATGAACTGAAATTCCATCGCACAGATGATGACCGGCTGCCCCTCCAGTTGACCCTCGCCGGTGATGAGGGCATCTTTCAATCCCGTGTTCTTTTCCGCTTGCCGCAGCCGGTCCCTGTAACTTTTGCTGTCCTTGAATTGAAGAGGGTCCGTGCTTGCCAGCCCGATATCGTGCTCCTCGTACCGCCCTTCGTCGAAGAGCATTTCCAGGCGGGCGCGTGAGCCCATTTTGAAATGGTGGTTACATTTGGGGCAGCAGAGCAGGCTGTTCTCCAGATCCTTCTTCCAGAGAATCTGCTTGCAGTCGTCGCACTTCACCCAGAGCCCTTCGGTCTGGATGCGCTTCTCCTTGGGCGGTTCAATCGGCTGCTTTTCTTTACGAAACCAAACCATGATTTGTATTGGTCCATTGGTTCATTGAGTCATTGGGTCATTGAATCATTGGGCCATTGAGTCATTGAGCCATTGAAAGACCGTGTTATGGGGCATTCTGCAAATGACTCAATGAACCAATGAATCAATGAATAAATTCCTTAGTACTCGATTCCCCTTTGGGCCAAGATTCCCTTCTGGTAAGGATGCTTCACTTCCCGCATTTCGGTGACCATGTCTGCCAGTTCCACGATCGAAGGATGCGCATTGCGCCCGGTCAGGATGACATGGACCATTTCAGGTTTTTTCCTTAGGGCGTCCGCCACCACACCCGGATCAAGCATCTTGTAGCTGATGACGTAATTGATTTCGTCAAGGATGACCAAATCATATTGGCCACCCAAGATGTTCTCGCGGGCGAATTCCCACGCCTCTTGCGCCAATCGAATATCCTCGGGGTCAGGCTTTTCCGCGCCGACCTTCACAAAGCCGCGACCCATGGGCAAGATCTTGAAACGCTCCTCACCGAGCATGCGGGCCGCCTCGAGCTCCCCGTAATGCCAGGAGCCCTTTATAAATTGTACCATCAATACCTTCAGTCCTTGCCCTACGCAGCGTAGCGCAGTCCCCAGGGCCGCCGTAGTCTTTCCCCTGCCGGGTCCTGTGTTGACGATAATTAGTCCCTTTCGAGTTTCCGGCAAGCTCACCTCTTCATAAGTTGCGGCCCACAACCCGATCTCGTCATAGCATTGCAAAAAGTAAAGCGTGACAAGACACTAGCCCCATATCATGCCACGCTAGCGCGGGTACGGGTATCCCCGCAGGATGGTGAATCCCCGATAGATTTGCTCCAGCAAAAGCGCCCGCGCCCAATCGTGCGTCAGCGTCATTCGCGAAAGAGCCAGAAGGACATCCGCTTCCTTTCGGAACGCTGCGGAAAACCCTTCAGGCCCTCCAATCAGGAACACAAGTTCCCGGGTTCCTCGCAAGGCCTGTTGCCCAAGCCATTCGGCAAATTCTGCGGAACTCCACTCCCGGCCTCGTTCGTCCAAAAAAACTTTGGTGGACTCACGGATTTTTTCGAGCAGGTTGCGTTCGCTGGGGGAGATCCCGGGCCCGTTTCGCCGGCCTGCCTTACGAAGGGGCGGTAATTGCTCTACCGTCAATGCAGTGAAGTGTTCGATCCGGCTGACCAGATCAGACTGGAGAGCCCGCAAGTGTGCGTCTTTCGTCTTTCCTTCCCAGAGGACGCGAATTCGCATGCGACTAAAGTCTAAAGGATAAAGGCTAAAGGTTAAAGGTTAAAGGCTAAGGTCCAAAGCGTAGAGAGTAAGAGACACAGCGTTGCCCCTAAGAGTTTGTGCCCTCGTCACGGCTTCCATACCCTCACACATTAGTCTTTACCCTTTACCCTTTACCCTTTACCCTTTAGCCTTACTCCGGAATGGGCAGCCGCGGAGCATTCTTCCATAGCCGCTCGAGATCATAAAAGTGTCTGGCCCGCTCCAGGAAGATGTGGACAACAAAGTTCAAATAATCCATCAGGATCCACTCCGCCTGCGAATAACCTTCAATGTGGGCGGGAGTAAATCCCTTCTTCTTGAGCTTTTCAGCAATCGCGTCGCAGATTGCCTGTGCGTGCCGCGTGGAGGTGCCGCTGCAAATCAAAAAATAGCTGGTGAAGGAGCAAGTTTTCTCCAGGTCCAGGACGCTCAGGTCCAAAGCTTTCCGGTCTTGAGCGGCGTGGACCGCTTCCTGCAATTGCGGTGTCATCATCCTGGCTACTTCCCGCCACGGCGGGGACGGTAAAGACCCTCCTTCAAAATGTACTCTTCCACAAGCGGGGGAACAAGCCCAGTCACACCCCGGCCCGAGCCCACCGCCTTTCGTATATCGTGCGAGGCGACGGGCATGTGGACGCCCCGGAGGACGTGCAGGGTGCTGCGCCGCAATTGAAGAGTATCAGTTTTGTTCGGCGCGCCACCTGCTGGAGTCATCGCTTCCGGCACCACTTTCCGAATCTCATTCGCATCAAAGCCCGGTCGCGAGACAACGATGAAATCAACCAAGTCCAGCAGACGGCGATACTCTTTCCAATAGGGCAACTCCAGAAAAGCATCGACCCCGATCAGGAAGAAAAGGCGGTCACTCTTATGAAGTGAGCGGCGCACCTTACGGACAGTATCTATTGAGTAGCAGGGTTCGCCTTCCGGTGTCGGCGCTTCAAGGAGAGACGGGATCAACCGCTGATCCCCGGCGCACGCCAGGACCACCATGCAATAGCGCTGTGGGAACGGGGTCAGGCGATGGTGGTACTTGTGTGGCGGGTTTCCTGTTGGAATGAAGAGGACCCGGTCCAACCTGAACTTGCGTGTCGCGGCGCGAGCCGCCTGCACGTGTCCGGCATGTATAGGATCGAAGGTTCCGCCGAAAAGAGCGATATTCACCGCTTTGAGAACCCTTAAAAAGCGTTGGCGAAGGTTGTCATTCCGATGCCGCAGTCGATGATCGGGTGATCGGGAGATCGGGTGAGCAGGAAACTCGAAAATCGAAAATCGCCCCGAGTTTCGAGTTTCGTTTTTCGATTTTCGGTTTTGCGCCGCTCATCCGATCATCCGATCTCCCGATCACCCGATCGCCTCGGTATCTGCTCCAGCATCGCCCAGGTTTGGCGCTTTAGTTGTTCCAGCCCTTCCCCAGTTACACTGGAGATTTCAATAAGGACCATGCTGCGGGTGCGGCAAAACTCTCGTAGCGCTGTCAGCCGTTCGCCTGAGCCGGCGGCATCGATCCGCGAGGCCACCAGCAACATCGGCTTGCCGGCAACCACCGGGCTGAAACTCTTCAACTCTTCCATGATCACTCGGTAGTCTTCAATGGGGGCCCGGCCGGACTGCTCGGCGGTGTCGATCAGGTGAAGCAGCAAGCGGGTTCGCTCCACATGCCTCAGGAACCGTGTCCCCAACCCGCGTCCCAGATGGGCGCCCGCAATCAGGCCGGGAATGTCCGCCATGACGAACGAGTGTTCTTGATCTATAGCCACCACCCCAAGGCACGGCTCCAGGGTGGTGAAGGGATAATCCGCAATTCGCGGCCTTGCGGCGCTGAGCCTGGATATCAAGGTGGATTTGCCCACGTTGGGGAAGCCCACCAGTCCAACATCCGCCAGAAGCTTGAGTTCGAGCTTTAAGTCCCGTTCCTCACCCGGTTTGCCCGGGTCTGCCCGGCGGGGGGCCTGATGCGTGGAGGTGGCAAATTGGGCGTTGCCCCTGCCGCCCCGGCCTCCTTTTGCAACCAGGAAGCGCTGGCCGGGAGTGTCGAAATCCCAGAGCTTTTCCTCAGTGCCGGCGTCGTAGACCACGGTGCCGACGGGCACCACTACGCTGAGATCCTCGCCATCCTGACCGTGCCGGTTGGACCCTTCCCCGTGCCCTCCCCGGCCCGCGTGAAAAAGACGGTTGTAGCGGAACTTCAGCAGCGTATTCATGTTTTCGGAGCATTCGAAGGTGACATCACCGCCTCGGCCACCGTCGCCCCCGCTGGGTCCGCCACGAGGCACGAACTTTTCGCGGCGGAAGGCCACACAACCATTTCCGCCTTGGCCGCCGGCAACATGGACCTTGGCTTCGTCAATGAACACGTTGAGTCACAGTCGGCAGGACAAATAGCCAAGCCACAAGCAGTGGCGCCATCCCAAAGCTGCTTGGCCGTTTTGTGGGGAAATGGGTGCTCGTTAGCTTCCGCAAGAGACCTCAGGAGGTCTAGCAAAAAACAGCAAAAGCGGTGCAAGGCTCCCGAACGCTGCCCCAACCTTCACCGCTTCTTTGCTCAATTGGTTGATGGAACCAGAATGCTCACGAACCGGCCGGAATGGCCCTTATCCTCAAATCGGACTACGCCTGAAACCTTAGCAAAGAGGGTGTCGTCCTTGCCGAGGCCAACATTGTCTCCAGGCTTTAACCGAGTGCCACGCTGGCGAACAAGAATTGACCCGCCCGTAACAAATTGGCCGTCAAAGCGCTTCACCCCTAACCGCTGCGCATTGGAGTCGCGCCCGTTGCGCGAAGTTCCTTGTCCCTTCTTGTGTGCCATATGGAAATCCTCTTCCGAACTGCTTTTCAGTTCGTCACGATATCCTGGATGAGCACCTCGCTGAACCCTTGCCGGTGGCCGATGGTGCGGCGGTATTGCTTCTTCCGCTTGTACTTCAATACCCGGATTTTGGGTGCTCGGGCATTTCTCAGGATTGTCCCCCGCACTTTCGCGTTTTCCACCAAAGGCGATCCCACGACAAGACTCTCTTTGCGCACCGCAAAGACGTGGTTGAATTCGATCGTTGAACCCGATTCGGCCGCCACTTCCTCGATCCGGATCACATCACCCGGTGAGACTTTGTATTGCTTGCCACCTGTTCGCAAGATCGCGTACATAGATTAACCTCTCGTGTGATACCCGTAACCTCCATTATACGGACGGCACCTCAAGTGTGTCAATCAAAGCTTGGTTGGGGACAGCAACTCCGCAGCAGGGGGTATTCGATTGCGCCGCACTCTGGAAGAGCGAAGCCGAATATAGGCTGCACGGACACCTGGGTTTAGCCTGCCGGCGTCCGAATCACGATGGCCAAATTTGAGCGG
>JBEKME010000110.1:0-21368 GCA_050008675.1 Terriglobia bacterium | reverse complement strand
CCGCCGGAAGTGCGGTCAGAGGCTAATATATCATAGCTGTATAGCTAAGACAAGAAAATTTCTTAATTTTTTCGATTTTCTTGATTTTTTCACAGCTTCAAACCGTCGGGACGTATGCGCCACCCGCCCAGATTTATCCTGGCACACCGATGTCTGCGCCACCCGCGTATGCGCCACCCGTCGGGGAGCACAAAGCAGAGACCAGATGCTCTTCATTCTGACTCCTGACTTCTGACTTCTGACTCCTGACTCCTGACTTGTGGCTCCCACCCGCTTTCCGCTGGGCGCGCATCGCGCAATGTCAAAAGTGGTTTTGGCGATATGCCTGGGCCGGGCGGAGGAGGATCAGGATGGAGAGGGTGGCGATTAATGGAATCGTGGCGGCAGCGAAGAATGCCGGATAATACGAGAATCGGTCCACGAGCTTTCCGACTGCCAGGGTGAAGAATGCGCCCGCGAGGCCGGCGCCCAGGCCGCTCAGTCCGGTAACAGAAGCCACCACGTCTTGCGGGAACAAGTCGCAGGGAAAAGTGAGACCCATGGTGGACCAACTGGCGTAGCCCCAGACCGCGAAGGCGATTAGAGCTAAGGCTGCATAGGCGTTGTGCGTGGTGGCCGCCGGAATTCCGGCAATAATCGGCAGACAACTGACTACGCACACCCACTTCCGAGCTTGCAGGGTGGGCATCCCACGCTTAATCAGGAACCCGGAGACGAACCCTCCCGTGAAGTTGCCAATATCTGCGGCGACAAACGGGATCCAGGCGAAAGCGGCAATCTGTTTCAGGCTGAAGCCGCGGGCGTCACTCAGGTATTGAGGGAGCCAAAACACGTAGAACCACCAGATGGGGTCAGTGAGCGAGCGCCCCAGGACGATGCCCCAAGTGTTTCTGTCCCTAAGAAGGCTGAACCACCGGCCCGCACCTGTTCGGGCAGACACCGTGGCGGTGTCACGGCCCGATTCAATCAGAGCCTTCTCCTCTTTTGTAAGGCTGGGATGCTGGCTCAAGGGATAATAAACGCGTAACCACAAGGCCAGCCAGAAAAAACCCAGGATGCCGGATAGAGCGAACGCGTATCGCCAACCCAGTGCAATGGCCACCCAGGGCACCATGACCGCGGCCAAGGCGCCGCCCACACTCGAGCCACTATCAAAGACGGCTACCGCAATCCCCCGCTCCTTCGCGGGGAACCATTCGGCAACAGCCTTATTGGCCCCCGGCCAGTTACATCCTTCTCCTATTCCGAGGAGGAATCGAAACACGGCGAACTGAGACAGGGAATTTGCAAACCCCGTCAGAAGGCTGACAATCGACCACCAGACGACCGCAAGGGCTAATCCGAGGCGTGTTCCTATAATGTCGAGCAGCACGCCACCGACCAGCCACATCCCCGCGTAGGATATTTGAAAAGCGGAAAAAATCCACGACAGCTCGGTATGGCTGAGGTGGAAATGTTGGGTAATGACCGGAGCCAGAACTGAAAACGTCTGACGATTAATGTAGTTGATGACCGTCGAAAGGAACAGGGTCCAGGCAATCCACCATCGAAGGCGCTTGTTGGACTTCACAGTTTGTGGTTTCCTACCAGAAGTCTGTGTCCGCAATCCAGAGTGATTCTAACATGATGCTGAAGAACCCTTCGCCACTCTTCGTAATTGCCGATTTTCGATTGCCGATTGCCAATGTTCGAAACTCGAAACTAGAAATTCGAAACTCGCAAGAGGCGCTGCTGTAACCCAGTGGAGCCGAGTTTCGGTTTTCGAATTTCGATTTTCTACCTCTACAATCGTCAATCAGCAATCGGCAATGAGAACCTGGTCTTTGGGTTGCGGCTAAGGGCCGCTCAGAGCGGCGGGCGCTCGTAGCCGCCCAAAGCCCTCTCGATTTTCGCGGCTACGGCCAGAGCGACGTCCTCGCGCCATGGACGCGCCACAATCTGCACGCCAATCGGCAAGCCTTCCCGGGAACTTCCGGCCCGAACAACGGCTGCGGGCCAGCCTGTCAGGTTATACGTCATGGTGTAGCTGAAAGCCGGGAGGCGGTCGTAGGTCGAGCCGTGGGCCATGCCGGGGAATGAGCAAACCGGGCACACCATAACGTCGAATTCCTCCAGGAAGGAAAGGAGGGAGCGGCGAAACGCGTCCCATTGGCCTATCAAGGCGCCGAACGCAGCCATCGACTTAGCATTAGAGCGCTGGAGGTCCAGGACACGCTGCATGAGGGGATGGACCTTTTTCGTTCCGGCCCTCTCGAGCAGTTCTTCGAGCCCCGCACCCCCGTCGGCGGTGAACAGGCCGAGATAGATTTCGTAGGTTTGCTCGAGGTCGCGCGGGCGAGCTTCTTCGACGGCTGTCACGCTTGCTTCCAGCGCTCTTGCTGCGTTCTTTACGGTTTCGATGGTTTCTCTTGTGCCTGTTTCGATTCCGTTGTCGGTGTGAAACGCCACGCGCAGGGCCTTGAGATCAACCTCGGTCGCGTCGCCCAAGGGCATCGGGACGATGGCGGGGTCGCGCCAGTCAACCCCGGCGATGATGGGCAGCAGCGTGTTGAGGTCTGCTACGGTTCGCGCCAGAGGGCCGATCTGCCAGAGCGCATCAAGCGTTCCACCGGGGCCGGGGAAGTGACCGGTGCGCGGAACGCGGCCGGAAGTCGGCTTGATACCTGCAATGCCCGTGCAATGGGCGGGGAAGCGCACGCTCCCACCCGCATCGCTGCCCAAGCCGAGTGGCGATCCTCCTGCCGCGATGATGGCGGATTCACCGCCGCTGCTGCCCCCCGGCGACAGCGACAGGTCATAAGGGTTATTCGTTCGGCCATAAACGAGGTTGTCGCTTTCCCAGGCCCAGCCGAATTCGGGGCAGTTCGTCTTGCCGAGCAGGACGCCCCCGGCAGCGCGCAGGCGCTTTACGACGGTGGCGTCCTCCTTGGGCACATAGGAGGCGCGGCCCAGGGTCCCTCCCGTGCTGATCACTCCCTCAGTTTCGATGGCGTCCTTCAAGGTGAACGGAACGCCGTGCAGCGGCCCTCTGATTTCCCCCTTGGCGAGAGCCTTGTCCGCCTCGCGGGCCTGTTCCAGCGCACTTTCAGCGGGAAGTTGTACGACGGCGTGCAGCTTGGGGTTGACCTCCTCGATTCGCTTGATGCACGCTCTCACCAGCTCTTCCGACGAAATTTGCTTGTCGCGGATGGCTTGGGCTTGCTCCCCAGCCGAAGCAAAAATCAGTTCCATGGTGGTCCGCCTCGATTCGTTGTGATGAGCAATGTCCGCCATCCGTAAGGGATAACCCCGTCGTCTGTCATTCTGAGCGAAGCGAAGAATCCCGGCATTTTTTTCGCGCTGATTGAGCTTTCAAATGCGGGGATTCTTCGCTTCGCTCAGAATGACAGGTGGTGCCCTTTTCCTCTACGAATGGCGAACAATTCGTATGAAAAGGTTCTGCCCTCGCTGGCAGCAAGCGCCTTACGTCGACACACCTCGAATTTCATTGTACGTTGTGAAGGGGAAAAAAGTAAGCAACCCAAACCTTGACATGCGCTACCCGTCGGTTGTGTTATCATGTTAGTGGACGGTGATAACATGATTCGTACCCAAATAAGTCTCGATGCCCAGGACTACGCTCTAGCCAAGAAGGAGGCGGAAGCGCTGGGAATCTCAGTGGCTGAGTTCGTCCGGCGGGCGATTCGCCGTGTGCTCCCCCCTTCCGGAAAAGCCGTCTGGATGCGATACGCAGGATTGGTCGAATCGGGAAATCCGCTTTCTAGCCAGTCAATCGATGAGATTGTGTATGGCTCCAAAGACTGAATCTTACGTCGATACTTCCGCTCTGATTGCCTTCCTGGACCGGTCTGACAGCTACCATCCTCTGTTTCGGAGGCTGTTTTCCAGCCCGCCTCAGCTTGTAACCTCTGCCTTGGTCGTCGCAGAAGGGCACGGCTGGTTTCTACGACGATACGACCGCGAGCGGGCAACCCAGTTTCTCAACTTCATCGACGATTTGCCGGTGCTTGCTGTTCAGGGTTTTGATGGAGAGGAATTGCAGAAGGCGAGCCGCTTGCTCAAGAAATTCGGGGACCAACCGCTCACGCTGGCCGATGCTCATGGCCTGGTCATTATCAACGAGCGGCGCATCTCGACTTGCTGGTCAACGGATCGCCATTTGGGGCTCACTGGCGCCAAGCTGGTCATTCAGGCCGGTTGAGCGGCATGTCCCCAAGAAACTTCCTTGACAGCTAAACCTAAATGTCGGCTAAACCCAAAATCCGGGGACCGGGTGGTTCGGCGGCCATGGGGGGTCAGGCTAGCCAGGGCATTGTGCTTGGGCGAAAGGGGCGAGGATGAACGGAGCTGAATGCCTTTTGAGAACCCTGGTGGTCAATGGAGTCGATACCTGTTTCATGAACCCGGGCACCTCCGAGATGCAGTTCGTATCGTCACTGGACCGCGTCGCGGGGATGCGAGGCGTGCTCTGCCTCTTCGAAGGAGTATGCTCGGGTGCAGCGGACGGCTATGCGCGTATGCTACGGAGGCCGGCGGCCACATTGTTGCACCTGGGACCCGGATTGGGCAACGCTCTGGCCAACTTTCACAACGCGCGCAAGGCACGGTCGCCCGTGCTAAGTATCGTCGGGCAGCACACCGCGAAGCACTTGCACTACGACGCCCCACTCTCCGCTGACATTGAAGCGTTCGCGCGCACGGTTTCGGCCTACGTAAGAACCCTCGAACGACCGGAGGACATGGGGAAAGCAGCTTCGGCTGCTATCCTTGCGGCGCGCACACCGCCCGGACAAGTGGCGACTCTGATCGTGCCTGCGGACTTCTCTTGGAGCGAAGCCGGTGAGCCGCTAGCCGGGTTCCCGCAGGCGGAGCGAACTGGCCCCCGAGCAGAATGCATCCGGGAGGCCGCTTGTGTTTTGAGGTCTTGCGAGCCCACCGGATTGCTGCTCAGCGGTGGCGCCCTCCTGTCGCCAGGGCTCAAGGCAGCAGGTCAGTTAGCCGCCGGCGCCGGCGTGCGGGTATTTGCTGACCGCTTTGCCGCCAGGATGGAATGTGGGGCCGGGAGATTTGCTCCGCAGCGGATTGCGTACTTCCCGGAGGAAGCCGAATCCATGCTGGCTGGGCTGAAACACCTCATTCTGGTGGAAAGCCAAGCCCCGGTTTCTTTTTTCCAATACCCCGGTCGCCGCAGCTACTTGGCTCCCGAAGATTGCGCGCTCCACGTGCTGGCGTCCGTCGAGGAAGACGGCACGGAGGCGCTCCAGGCGCTTGTGGAGGAGTGCGGTGTCGGACGCTATAACCCACCGCTGCCCCAAGTGTCGCAGCCTGCACTGCCCGAAGGGGCCCGCCTGACGCCAGATGCTATCGGCCGGGTCCTGGCTGGGCTGATGCCGGAGGGATCGATCCTTTCCGACGAGATGGTCTCTTCCGGCGAAGCCATTTCACGGCACCTCTCCTCTGCGGCTGCCTACGATTTTCTGCCCGTAACGGGAGGGGCCATCGGCCAGGGCTTGCCGGTGGCTGTGGGCGCCGCACTGGCCTGCCCGGATCGAAAGGTGATCGCGCTGGAAGCAGATGGTAGCGGCATGTACACGCTGCAATCGCTCTGGACCATGGCACGCGAGCAACTGGACGTGGTGACTGTTATCCTGGCCAATCGCCGTTACCACATTCTGGACATCGAGATGCAAAGGACCGGTGCCGGTGAACTTGGCAGGGTGGCCAACGACATGATCGACATCGGCCGACCGGACCTGAATTGGGTGAAACTGGCCGAGGGACTCGGCGTCCCAGCAACTCGCGCCACCACAGCGGACGAGTTCATCGCCCACTTTCGCGCGGCCGTGAATCAAACCGGCCCCACGCTGATTGAAGCGGTCATTCCGTAGCGACAGCGGCAGAGCCAGGCGATTACGATAACCAATTGGTGACAGTGGTGTCATTTGGAATGGGATCTCTTACGAAATGCAGGTCATTCCCGCGAAAGCGGGAATCCAGCTCGTAGACAGCGCATTTCAGAAGGTTTGCGGAGTGGATTCCCGCTTTCGCGGGAATGACAGCGACTTGCGACGAGCATGTCCCGCAAACGACACCACTAACCAATGGGTTTGACGGTCGCACTGAAATACTGGACACTGTTATCGTATGAAAAACGTGACCCTAAGTGCGGACGCAGACCTCATCGAGCAGGCCCGGCTTGTTGCCCGCACCCAGCACAAGACCCTCAATGCGGTTTTTCGGGAATGGCTGCAACAGTAGGCAGCGCAGTCGGGGAGCGCACAAGAAGTGGACTCCTTGATGAAGCGCCTCAGTCACGTCCGCGCCGGTCGTCACTTCACTCGGGACGAGATGAATGAACGGTAGATTCCTCTACAGCGAAGAACTCCAGCATAGACAGCGATTCGGCGACCTACAGGTCGAGAACCCCTTCTTGTAGCTGCCGTGTTTTCAAGACTGCTTGGCGTAGTTGACCAAGCCGCTGATGTCGATGACGACCACGGGCTCATTTCCGAGGGCCCACGCGTCGTGCCCTGGAGCAATGACGCCGACGTCGCCAGGGCCGAACTCGATTTCGGCGCCGTCATCCATTTTGACCTGCATGTGGCCCGAGATCATGTGGAGGGTGTGGGGAGCCTCGCAACTTTTGGTCTTCGCAATCGGCCTGAGATGTTCTGACCATTTCCAGCCCGGGTCAAATGTAGCGCGCCCAAACGTGACGCCGCCTACCGTGGCCATTTCGATCTTGCCTTTAGGGAAAGTGCGGGTTTCATCGGGTGAATTCAAACTCTTCTTCTTGCCCAGCCCTGGGGGGAGGGAGTTGGAGAAGATTTTCCGCTTGGAGAGGGAGAGGGTGCTAAGCAACGACTGGGTGGTGCGAGACGAGAACCGCTTCTATCAAGTAGAGGGGCAGAGCCAACACCATGCGCCGGCGAAGAGCCAGGTGACGGTGTGCGAGTGGGAGGACGGGAGGATGGAGATTCACTACCGAGGGCAGGAGCTGAGGTGGGAAGAGATCGAGGCTCGGCCGGTGGCCGGTAGGCAAGGTGATGAGGCAAGGGTAAGAGAAGCTCCCCAAGCGGCGACCAAGAGGAAGTGGAGGCCCGGGCCCGACCATCCCTGGCGGGGCGGTTACCGGGAAGGGAATTTGGGAAGCTCGCCCCTGGCCCGGCCCGCCGGCGCGCCGTCGTTGGCCTCGGCCTCCGCTTCGCCCTAAGCGCTCCGCCCTTCGGGCTCCGCAGGGCTGCGCTCCGGCCGAGGCCAACGACCTGATTCAACTACGACAAAACTCAAGAGAGAAGAACAAGAGGAGACAAAGTACGAGAAAGACAAAACACAAAAAGGGGACACTTCTAATCGGATAAGGATGGGGACATTTCTAATTGGGCTTGACAGGCGTCCATTTTCCTGTTGACGTGGGGGCTATCGAACTATAGATTTAGCCTTCTAATTCTTGGTGTCTACTGCCCATCTTGGCAGTACAGGGGCGATGGCAAATCTGGCCACAGGCCTGAGCAGCGGCGCCCACTCTAACATTCAAGAAAAGGGGACTTGATATGAAGGTCGGACTCTTTACGGCGCTCCTGGCCAGGCTCAGTTTGGACGAGGTGATCGAAAAGATAAAACCTCTCGGAATCCGCACCGTCGAGTTGGGAACTGGCAACTACCCTGGCGACCCGCATCTGAAGCTGGAGTGGATGAGCCAACCCTCCAAGATTAAAGAGTTCAAGCAAAAGCTCGAGGACCAGGGCATCAGCATCAGCGCCTTGAGTTGCCATGGCAACCCGCTTCATCCCAACAAGAAGATTGCGGAGGCGCACGCGGAAATCAGCCGCAAGACGATTTTGATGGCGGAAAAACTGGGCGTTACGCGGGTGATCGATTTTTCCGGTTGTCCTGGCGATTCGGATAATGCTCAATACCCGAACTGGTCCCCCACGCCCTGGCCACCGGATTTCCTGGAAATCTTGAAATGGCAGTGGGAGAAAAAGGTTATCCCCTTCTGGACGAAGCGCGCCAAGTTTGCGCAGGACCACGGGGTACGGATCGGCATCGAAATGCATCCGGGATTCGTGGTTTACAACCCGGAAACCATGCTCCGCCTTAGGGAAGCCGCCGGACCTGCCCTCGGTTGCAACTTCGATCCCAGCCACATGTTCTGGCAAGGTATTGACCCCTGTGCGGCGGTGCGCAAGCTGGGCGAAGCAGTATTTCACATCCACGCCAAGGACACGCGCCTTTACAATGTCAACATCATGGTGAATGGCGTGCTCGACACCAAACCCTATAGCGATGAGAAAAACCGCTCGTTTATCTTCCGCACCGTCGGTTACGGTCACGACTTGGATTTCTGGGCGGACTTTGTCTCCACGCTCCAGATGGTGGGTTACGACGATGTGCTGTCCATCGAACACGAAGACAGCCTGATGTCTGTGGACGAGGGTCTGACCAAAGCGGCCAATTTCTTGAACCAAGTCATTATCAAAGAAAAACTCAAGGAGATGTGGTGGGCGTGAGAAGAGCAGGAGTCAGGAGTCAGAAGTCAGGAGTCAGAATCCGCGGCCCTTGGGCCTTCTTCCCTCTGACATCCGAAACGCGGCGCCAGCTTTTCTGTATTCTGACTTCTGACTCCTGACTTCTGACTCCTGCTCGTCACTTGTCACCTTTCGAGGAAGGAGAACGCGAAGATGCCAGAAATCAACGTTGCTTTAATCGGTCACCAATTCATGGGCAAGGCTCATTCAAACGCTTACCGGCAGGTCAGCAGGTTCTTTCCCGGCAAGTATCGGCCGCGCATGAAAGTGCTCTGTGGGAAGGCTTGCCGCGAAGAACTCGAGGCCACGGCGCAGCAGTTGGGTTGGGAAGAGTCCGAGTGCGATTGGCGCCGGGTAATCGAACGTAAGGATATTGACATCGTGGATATCTCGACGCCGGGGTACCTTCACCACCCGATGGCCATAGCCGCCGCCGAGGCTGGCAAGCACATCATCTGCGAGAAGCCCCTGGCCAACAATCTGGCTCAGGCCAAGGAGATGCTCCGCGCGGTGGAAAAAGCCGGCGTCTTCCACATGGTGAACTTTAATTATCGCCGGGCGCCCGCAGTGGCCTTCGCCAAGAAGCTCATCGAAGAGGGCCGCCTCGGGCAGGTCTATCATTATCACGGCGCGTACCTCCAGGACTGGATCATGGATCCAAACTTCCCCTTGGTCTGGCGCCTGGAAAAAAAATACGCGGGCAGCGGCGCCCTGGGAGACATCGGGGCACACGCCGCCGACCTGGCCCAGTTCCTGAATGGTTACATCGAATCGGTCACCGGCCAGATGACCACGTTCATTAGGGAGCGGCCTTTGCCCGGCACGGGTGAAGGCGCCTGGGGAGCTAAAGGAGCAGAAGGGAAGAAAGGCAAGGTCACGGTGGATGACGACACGAACTTCCTCGCCCGCTTCAAGAACCGCGCCGTGGGAGTCTTTGAGTCGTCACGCTTCGCCGGGGGCCGGAGGAATTACAACACCTTCCAAATCTACGGCAGCAAAGGGAGTCTGGGTTTCAACATGGAAAGGATGAACGAGCTGGAATTCTATGATCGCACGGAGCCCAATGAGCAGCAGGGCTTCAAGACGATCATGGTGACAGAGGCCAACCATCCTTACGTCGGCGCATGGTGGCCACCAGGCCACATCATTGGTTACGAGCACACGTTCGTCCATGCCGTCCACGACTTCCTGACGGGATTGGAGAAGGGCCAGCCGCCCCAGCCCGGGTTCGACGAAGGCGTGAAGGTTCAAGCTGTCCTGGACGCTGTGGAGCGCTCGGCAAAGTCAGGACAGTGGGAGAAGGTGAAAATCTAGGATTCAGGATTCAGGATTCAGGAGCCAGGGATTAACAGGGGCTGGGGGCTAGGGGCTGGAGGCTAGGGAAGAGCAAATGCATAGCACTCACGCTGCGGGCCTTTCCCCTGAATCCTGAATCCTGAATCCCGAATCCTGCTCTTGAAAATACTCTTACTGGACCAAATACTATGGCCTACATGATGGGAATTGATGTTGGAACCACCGGGACACGGGCAATCATCGTCCGCCCGGATGGTCATATTGTGGGAGCTGCCACGGGCGATCACCAGCCCATGAAAATGGCCAAGCCCGGTTGGGCAGAGCAGGAGCCGGAGGACTGGTGGCATGCGACACTGGTGGCCATCCGTGGGGCCCTTGAGCAAGCCCAGCTCAAGGGCAGCGACATTGACGCCGTGGGGTTTTCCGGCCAAATGCATGGCGTGGTTCTGATGGATAGCACGCCGGCGGTCCTCCGGCCTGCCTTGATCTGGTGCGACCAACGCAGCCAAGCCCAATGCGACTGGATCACCTCAACGGTGGGGGCGGAGCGATTGATCAAGCTGGTCTCCAATCCCGCCCTCACAGGTTTCAGCGCGCCCAAGCTGCTTTGGATCCGCGATGAGGAGCCGAAGACTTTCGAGCGCGCCGCTCACTTCCTCCTGCCCAAGGATTTTGTGCGCTTCCGTCTTACGGGTGAATTTGCCACCGACGTCTCGGACGCCTCGGGCACTTTGCTCTTTGATGTGACCAACCGCCGCTGGTCGCACGAGATGTTGTCGGCGCTTGATTTGGACGCCAAGCTCCTGCCGCGCGCCTATGAATCTGTCGAAATCACGGGACAGATCACACCCGAGGCCGCCGTACTCACCGGCTTGAGCGCCGGGACGCCGGTGGTGGGCGGCGCAGGCGACCAGGCCGCAAGCGCCGTGGGCAATGGGATCGTCGAGCCCGGGCTGACCTCCGCCACGCTGGGCACCTCAGGTGTGATCTTTGCCTACACCGAGGCGCCCAAGCTTGACCCCCGTGGCCGCATCCATACGTTCTGCCACGCCGTTCCCGGAAAATGGCACGTGATGGGGGTCACTCAGGGCGCCGGACTCTCCCTACGCTGGTTCCGCGACAACTTTGGAGCTTCGGAGTGCTGGTACGCCCGCCACACGGACGCCGATGCTTACGACCTCATTATCAACGAGGCCCGGGAAATTCCCCCCGGAAGTGGCGGCGTTCTGTGGCTGCCCTACCTGATGGGCGAGCGGACGCCTCACCTCGACGCCCAGGCGCGCGGCATGTGGTTCGGTCTGACCGCTGTTCACACGCGAGCACACCTCATCCGCTCCATCCTGGAAGGGGTGGCGTTCAGCCTGCGCGACTCGATCGAGATATTCAGGGAGTTGAAAATTCCGGTCGAGCAGATTCGCTCCTCGGGCGGCGGCTCGCGCAACTTCACTTGGCGAGAAATCCAGGCGGATATATTTGGCACCGAACTCGTGACCCTCCGAACCTCGGAAGGCTCTGCCTTCGGCGCTGCCTTGCTCGCCGGCGTCGCTGCCAAGACCTATTCGAGCGTTTCCGAGGCCGCGGCAGAAGCCATACAGGTGAAAGAGAGCATGACGCCCCTGGCGGAAAACGTCAAAGCTTATGACCGCTATTACCAGGTGTATCGCGACCTTTATCCCGCCGTCCGGGATTTGGCGCACACGCTGGCGAATTTGGCGTAGGGCCGAACCGCGTTCGGCCTGGGGCCCGCGCTCGCGAATATGGGTGCTGATGTCATTTGCGAGATATGGGGTGGCAGGTCGCTGTCATTCCCGCGAAAGCGGGAATCCACTCCGCGAGCCTTCGGAAATGCGCTCTCGACGAACTGGATTCCCGCTTTCGCGGGAATGACTGGCGTTTTGAAGGGGATCCCATCCCAAATGACACCTACGCCTAAATATGGGGAGGATAACAAACTACAATGAAAATCCGCCGTGCTTTACTTGTGTTGATGTGCATTTTCCCATCGCTCCCATTAGGAGGTCTCGCCGTGGATAATTACGCAGTCAAGAAAGAAGTCATCGAAGGCCACACCACGTACCACCTGCTTGATTCCAAACTGAGAATGGACGTTGGCATCGTGCCGGATATCGGCAACCTTGCTTACCAGTTCAAGGTGAATGGGAAGGATGTGCTGATTCCGGTGGAGTCCTTCAAGGACTACCTCGAGAAGCACACCTTCGGCTGGGGAATTCCTTTCCTGGCGCCCTGGGCCAACCGCATTGATAGCGAGTATTACTACTTTGAGGGCAAGAAGTATTTGCTGAACGATTCGCTGGGAAATATCATTCGCGACGATTTCAAGCAACCCCTTCACGGCCTCCTGGTTTACGAAACCCGGTGGAAGGTGGTGAAGACCGGCAGTTCAGACGTTGACGGGGCGTTCATAGTCTCTCGCCTGGAGTTCTACAAGTATCCTGACCTGATGGCGCAATTTCCCTTTGCCCAGGTTTACGAAATGACTTACCGCCTCAAGGACGGAAAACTCGAGTGCGTCACGCAGGTCACCAACCTCGGCAATTCCGACCTGCCCTTACACTTCGCCTTCCATCCCTACTTTCACCCGGATGGCCCACGCGAGCAGTGGAAGCTGACCATCGGCGCCCAGAAACATTGGATCGTGACCAAGCAATTGATTGCCACTGGCGAAACCGAACCTACCGACAAGTTTCTGCCCGGGGTAACCAAGGGTGTGGCGCTCGACCAGACTTTCATTGACGACGGTTTCTCCCAGTTTGCGCGAGACGCCCGCGGGCTCGGCCATGTGGTTATTCAAGGAAAGACTCAGAAGATCGAAGTCCTGTACGGCAAGGATTTTGATTATGCGATCGTTTATGCGCCACTTAATAAAACCCTGATCTGCGCGGAACCCCAGACGGGGCCGACGAACGCCTTTAACCTGCAACACCAAGGGAAGTTCAAGAACCTGATCATCCTGGCGCCAGGAAAAACCTTGGGAGCTTCGTTCTGGATTGTCCCGATAGGGTTCTAAGGAGTCGTCACGAAGCAACAATTGCACGGTTGCTGAACAATCCCCTCACCCCCGGCCCCTCTCCCCCAAGGGGGAGAGGGGAGAGTTGGTTCCATTTCTTCCTCCCTCGCGCCCTTGGCGGAGAAGGGGGAGTTGATTCGATTTCTACTCCCCTCTCCCCCTTGGGGGAGAGGGGCCGGGGGTGAGGGGGTTTGGATTCGAGAATGGAACGGTTTCTACCTGGCGACGCGTAAGAACCGAATACCCATGCATGGGGGTGGAAGGAAATGGGACGAGTTCAGAAGATGCTGGTTGGCTGCGCCCTCGGCGCTTTGCTGGCATCAATTGGCGTAGCAACCGGATCGCGGCACAATTATTTAACAACAAATCCGATAACCTTATTTTCAGCGAGGTTTGCCATGGCAACTCAGAATAATTCCTTTTCCGCAAGACTTGAAAAGACTCAATTCAACGGCTGGAACGCCTATCGCCTGACCAATGGCATCGTCACCCTGTATGTCGCTCCTGACATCGGGGGCCGCGCCATTCAGTTGCAGCTTGGCGAGGAGGGGTTCTTCTTTGTGAATAAAGACTTGGCCGGGAAAGTCCTGCCGCCTGAGCAGAACAACGTCAAAGCCGGCTGGGCCAACTACGGCGGTGACAAAGTCTGGCCCGGGCCGGAAGGTTGGATGAGCGAGGATCAATGGCCCAGCATTCCCTACTACATGCTCGACGGCAGTAAATATACGGCCGCGTTGGTCACGGAGACGCCCGCCGAGGTCGCCGTCCGCGTGACCAGTCCAGCGGACCCGCGTACCGGTGTGCAATTTGTGCGCACGTATCACGTTTATGCCGGGACCACGCGCCTTAAGGTCGACCAGGTGATGCGCAACATCAGCCGCCGGCAGATTCGTTGGGGGATCTGGCACTTGATTCAGAACGATGCTGCGGACGCCCACGACCCTTCGAAACCAAACCCCGACCTGTTCATGTATATCCCGCTCAATCCCCACAGCAAGTATCCCCAGGGCTACTACAATCCGTATGGTGACGCTCGACACCCAAGCTACCAGCTCCTGCACGACGGCCACATGCTGCGCGCCCACTATCTCTACCGCGTCGGGAAGGCCGCAGCCGACACGGACCGTGGCTGGTACGCGGTGGTCAACGGACAGAAAAACATCGGCTTCGTCGAGAACTTCACCTGTTTCCCCGAAAAGGAATATCCCGACGGCGCCGCCGTGGAAACCTGGAATAACGGCCCCGGCATAATTTCCCGTGGCCCTTGGGATCAGACTCTTCCTGACGACCCGAAGCAAAATCCCTACATCCTCGAAACCGAGGTGCTAAGCCCCTATGCGACACTTAACCCCGGCGAGGAATACTCGTTCCCGGTCTATTGGTCACCAACCAGTGTGCCGAACCCGGTGCAGAACGCCGTGTGGGCAGGCGCCATCAGCGAGCCGCTTGCCGGTAACCTGGACGGTGGGCAGGTTAGTCTGAAGGGCGTCTTCGGCGTCTTCACCCCAGGAACTCTGGTCGCTAACTTCTACAATGTGATGGGAGAGGAACTGGGTCAGGCGACCTTGCAGGCCGTCGATCCCCGCGAGGTTGTCCGACTCGATAAGTCCATCCCGGCGCCCAGTGGTGCTTTCCGCGTGAGCGTCTTCGTGAAAGATAGTGACGGCGAGAACCGCGGATATTTGGGCAACGTGGTACTGAAGTAAGAGCCGTATGATGTAGGGGCGGTTCGCGAACCGCCCCGTCCTTCCTCGCGCCTCAGCCCCCGCCCCCTGTGCATGTAGGGCCGAACGACGCTCCACCTGGGCGACGCCCCGGATTCTCCGGCCCCGTTGGGGATAACCCGCTAAAACTCCATTTGGATGTTCCCAGTACCCGCGTACTGTTGTCAACAGACAGCACCGGATGGAAACTAGTGGGGAGGTGACACCACGTGCGGAGCGCTTCGGAGGCGGTGTCATCTGCCCCTCAGGCGCGATGCGAGAGGATGGTTTGCAAATAGATTAATGATGAGGACAGCAATGGGAAGCGGTAAAGGAGGACTATTGTGGTGAATGACGTCAGTAGGGAGGTGGCAAGCCGTGGCAGACGAAGGGCAGCCCAAAGGAGCGACGGTTTCAATCTGCTCGAGATCATCATCACTCTTGCGGTGGTGGGTGTGTTGGCATCCTTCGCGCTTCCGACAACCGTGAATGCCTTGCGCAATTATCGGCTAACTGCAGCCGAGTCCGCCGCCACGGGAGCAATTTCGGCCACTCGCTACCAGGCCATCATGCACGCATACCCGTACAACTTAACTTTCAATTCCACTAACGCAACCTATCAGGTGGCAAGTGAGCCGCCGGGGGCCTCGAGCTTTACGAAAGTGGGCACTGCTGTTCCTATTAGTGGGAACGGCGACGTCACAATCAACCACACCACCACGCTTCAATTCAACGCCAACGGCACTGTTTCGGCTACTACAGGCACTTTGAGTTTTACGATCAGCAACGGCCTTTTGACGAAGACCATTAGCGTGACAGGAGTCGGCGATGTTTCGTCCAACTAGAGCTGCTTCGGAGCGTGGATTCACCCTCTTGGAGACCCTCGTGGCCCTCATCGTCCTTGTGGTAGGGGTGGTAGCGACTGCCGCCCTGGCCGCGCACTGCATGAACACCAATCGCCAGTCGAAGTACATGAGCCTGGCGGCAGAATTGGCCTCGGAAAAGTTGGAGGACTTGAACCGGTGGGACATCAACGATCCGCAGATTTGCGTGACGGCGGGAAGCCTATCTGTGGGCAGTCTGACCTCGGACGTTCTTCAAACCACTACTTGCCCGCCGCCTCTCAGCTTGTGCTCATCGACGGGAAACTCGGCCACCGTGAACTACTATGACGACGTCTGCATGGCCACGGTTAATAGCACCGACTGCCCGAACACGACCTACGGGTGCTTCTCCGAGACCGTGAGCAGCCCCGGCAGTGGCAGCACGCCCTACACTACCACCACCCACGCTCCGGACGGAACCGTGGCGGTCGCTAACACTGCTTCGATCCCCTCCCCCACGTTTCACCGACGCTGGATTATCGAAGCCAACACTCCGGTGGCCGGCGTAAGCTCGATTTGCATGTCCGGTACGCGCCGCGTGACGGTTCTGGTGACCCTGATGGATCAGTCCGTAAAGCCCCCGGTAACGTTTCAAATGAGCATGGTGCGCCCATAAGGATGAAGAAAGGAACTTTCACCATGAGGAGTCATCTACGGCACGTCCCCAAAGGCATTTCTCGAAACCGGGGTTTTTCGCTTATCGAGCTGATAGTGGCGATGGCGATCTTCATTCTGGTGAGCGCCAGCGCCCTCATGCTTTTCTCCCACCAGCAGACGAACGCAAATCAGCAGCAAGGCTTGGTCGGTCTTAATATTGGGATCCGCAATGCGATCTCGCAATTGCAGCTCGATTTGGCAAACGCCGGCACGGGATATTACGTCGGAGCCAACATTCCGAGCTGGCCGGTCGGCGTCACCATCATGAACAACGTGCCGCCGGCGGGCACGTCCTGTTACAACGCCACGGCCAACACCTACACCACTAACTGCTTCGATCAGATCAATATCATGGCAGCAGCCAATTCCACCACGTACCCCCCTATTAATGCCACGGACAGCACCGGAGGAACTAGTGGGACGCTTAACTGCTCGAACACATCTTCGGGGGTGGCGTACGGTCAAGCTGCCGCCGGGCTTTCGCTCTCGGCGACGGCTGGGAATTACAGCCAGGGTGACCAACTGTTCTTTTTGAACAGTAAAGGGTCAAAGATGACTGCGGTGATTCTGACCCAGGCCCCGGTGGTCGCCGGGTCGGCCGTCAAGTTCGCCTTCAATGCCACCAACAGCAATGGCACCAACGCCAACGCCAACTGGCAGACCAACGACCCCCTGGACATCGCGGCTTGCGCCGGTGGTCCTTGCCCAACCACCAATAATTTTGGATATCAGTTCTGTGGCGGCGATTGGATTCTCAAGCTGTCCCCCATCAGCTATTACGTAAATACCTCTAATTCAAACGACCCGCAACTCATGCGTAAGCAAGCAGGCAACACTGTAGCGGTCATGGACCAAGTGATTGGGTTTAAGGTTGGGGCAGCGATCCGGAATAGCATCACGAACACGATGAATACCCAGTACAACTACAACGCCTCCACGTACAACGTCAACAACAGCAGTCCACCTGACTCGGCCTATCTGTTTTCTTTGGTGAGGTCCGTGCGCATCTCCCTGATCGCGCGCACCCAACCCAGCACCGACCCTTCCTTCACTTTCCGTAATCCATTTGATGGCGGGCCCTACATAGTGCAGGGCGCCTCGGTGGTGGCCAACCCACGAAACTTGAACTTGAGCACGAATGACTGAGGTGATGTCATGAACAGCAGACCGGAATTTCCGAAAAACACCGCTTGGAGGCCCTTTCGTCGCGGCGGTCTTCAGCCCGCCATTGGCGGGAACGCTCCCAAGAGCAGGTGCCCGGCTAAAGCTGGCCGCTACGAAAAGCGGCCGGGGGTTTTTCAGCCACCTGCTGGAGATCGCGGGTTTGCGCTTGTCTTCACCCTGCTGCTGTTGAGCATGATGAGCCTGATCGCCCTGGCGATGGTCTTGTCCTCGAGCTCCGACATGTTGATCAACGGCTACTACCGCAACGCGCGGGGATCGTTCTACGCCGCCGACTCCGGGCTCAACATCGCCCGGCAACAGCTCCTTGACCAAATCCTCGCGCAGGTTCCCGCCACCTTTACCACGAATCCCATCCCCGCCAACGCAGCCGCGACAGCTTTGAGCACTTTGAATACGTACGCAAGTTCCACCTCCCTCAATGCCGGCCACGCTGGCAACTCATGGACGGAGAAATTCGTGATTCCCAATACTACTGCCTGCCCGACCACCCTTTCCCTCGCGCCCAATTCGCCCACCCCTACCTCTTACGACTCAAACAATAACATAAACGGATACCAATACATTTATAACTACAGTCTCTGCGTTATGGGAACGGCCCAGGGTTCGGAGCAGACCAGCGTGTCCGAGAATGGTAGTTTCATTTTGAGTATCAGCGGCCAACAGCCATCCACCACGATCAACTTCGCCATTTTTGGGGGGTGGGTCGACGTGTACCCTCCCTGCTTCGGGGCGCTGGTTCCTGGCACCATGACCGGCCCGATGTTTACGAATGGCGCCTGGGAGTTTATGACTGGCGGCGCCTATATCTTTACAGACCCGGTAGGGCAGGCGAACGCCAATGCGGACTACTGGTTTGGGGGCACCTGCATACAGTCCCCAACCAGTAGTTACACTTTAAGTGGCCAGACAATTAACCCCACCTTTGAAGGAAACCCGCCCTTCAGCCTCGGACAACCCTATCAGAAGTCGCCAGCGGATTCCTTTAGCCAAAAGTGGGCAGTGCTCGACGGCAAGGGCTGCGGGGAGGGTAGCAGCGTGTGCGGCAACACCAGCGGCCCTTCGCCGCCCAGCGTGAACAACGCGAACCTCAACGCCGTGCTCAAGGACGTATCCGGGAACCCGTATCCGAGCACAGGAGCAAGCTCGGGAGTCTACTTGCCTTATATGTGCAGCGGGAGCCCCTGCACGAACACCGTGGACGGTGGCGGGATCTACGTTGAAGGCAGTGCCTCGGTCCTGATGAGCATCGGAAACGACCACGCTGGGAACTCGACCCAGAGTTACACAGTCACGCAGGGCAGCACGACGACTACCATAACTACCGACGTCGGCGCGAATACAACCACGGTGACGTCCGGCAACAAAACTCTGACCCTGAACGGCGTCCCCACAAACTGCAGCATCATGAACCCGTTACCTGCAACCTGCACGAGTGGCCTGGCCGGAAGCTCTCCAGGCACTATGCTTTACGTCGACGGGACCATCAATAGCCTGAGCGGCCCGGGCCAGGGGATACCCGCTGTCCAGGATGGCTCCCAAATCACCATCGTAGCCTATGGAAATATCGATATTACCGGTGACGTCATTTACAAGACTGAACCCGTCACCACGGTACAGAACCAAATTGTGCCGGGAACCAATCCGGCTTGCTGCAATGGGGACCCCGTCTCTACTCTGATTCCCGGGAATGACAAGAACCAGGTGCTCGGCATGTTTACGGCCAACGGAAACATCAACCTGATGTCTTCCTACGCAAACAATAACCTTCAGGTTGATGGAAGCCTTGCGCCCCTTCAGCAAGGCAGCCAGTATTGTTTCACGTGTACCGGGTACATCAATACCTTCAACAACGTGGGCGGTCAGATTCAAAGTGGCATTTGCGGATGCGACATGGATACCGAGAACACGTACTTCGACCGCCGGTTTACCTCTAGGGCCGGGTTTGTTCCGCCCTGGTTCCCCTCAACCACCATCACCAGCACCGGCCCAGCACCCGCCGCAGCGCAACCAACCATTCAGCGCGTTCAGTGGTTGCTGAAGAATATGTGATTGAATCCGGAAGTCGTTTTGGTTTGTCAGTCTGAGAGAAGTTGTCAGTCGTCAGTTCTCAGTGGTCAGTAGTCAGTTGTTGGTTGTCGGCCGCCGGCTTCCAGCTTCTTGAAAGATGGGGCTAGGGACCGGGGGCTAGGGCAATTCATATTCCTAATTCAGAATTCCTAATCCGGGATTACCCCAGCACCAAGTCCCCAGTCCCTAGCACCTGACACCTGACACCTGGCACCTGACACCTATCCGTTCCTCCCGCCACCTCGGACTGTTCCTGCCCAACATTGATTTCTTATCTATTTACTCCATCGCTTTTTGCCCGCATCATAACCCATTCCCGCGAAAACCTTGCCCAGAGCTTGCCGAAGGGCGGGAATCCAGCTCGTAGACAGCGCATTAGCGTAGGCTTGCGGAATGGATTCCCGCTTTAGCGGAAATGACTGCGACTTGCGGCGCCCATGTCGAGCAAATGGCACCAGTGCCGATTCATCCTTTATACTTTACACTTCAGAATTCATACTTCATACTTCACCCATTGTCCGAGACAAGAGCAGCCGCGCATCCCTCCCGAGCGAAGGTTCTGCTCGCCTTCGCAGCCGTTTACCTCATCTGGGGGTCCACTTACCTCGCCATCCGATACGCCGTTGAAACAATCCCTCCGTTGTTCATGGCGGGGTGCCGGTTCGTTATTGCCGGCGCCACGTTGTACCTGTTGACGCGCGCACGCGGGGCGACCCCACCCTCCCGTCGTCATTGGGCCGGCGCAGCCATTTTAGGGGCTTTGCTCCTGGTGAGTGGGAATGGAGGATTGTGCTGGGCGGAGCAGCGAGTGCCTTCCGGACTCGCGGCTTTGCTGCTGGCCACCATCCCCATCTGGATGGTCCTGCTCGATAGCTTAAGGAAAGGCGGCACAAAGCTCGATGTGCGGGTAATTGGCGGAATGGCTATAGGTGTGGCGGGACTTGCCTTGCTGGTGGGTCCGGCCCACCTGTGGGGTAGCTCGCGCGTGGATCTTGCCGGCGCGGGAGTACTGATGTTCTCGTCGTTTTCCTGGTCACTCGGCTCCATTCTTTCGCACAAGCTGGAATTGCCCCCTTCACCCTTCCTGGCGGCGGCCATGGAGATGTTGGCCGGCGGCGCCTTGCTCTTGTTGCTGGGCGTGCTGAGTGGGGAGGGCAGGCAGTTCCATTTGCACGGAGTCGTCCTCCGCTCCTTGCTGGGTCTCGTCTATCTCATTGTGGCGGGCTCGCTGCTCGGTTTCACTGCTTACATCTGGTTGTTGCGCACGGTGGCCACGGCGCGGGTTTCCACTTATGCTTTTGTAAACCCGGCGGTGGCGGTTTTCCTCGGCTGGGCTGGAGGCGGCGAGGCGTTGACGGCTCGCGAGTTGCTTGCCAGCGGCACCATCATCGCCGGTGTAGCGCTCATCATCACCCACCGGCCAAGTCCCGTCGCTGTCACCCCGGATACCGAGGGCCTCCCCTCGGAGAAAGCAGAAAGCAGAAACTTGACATGCCGAGAAGAATAGGCTACAATTCTACATTGCCGCTGTGCAGGGTGCAGCGGATTTGGGAAGACGCTTGTCCGCCGCGACCTCGAGGTCCCAATCCGCTCTCGAGAAAATTCCAGCCGCCGCGACAAGCGCAAGAGGCCCCTGGCTCGCCTGGGACAAGATGTTGTTGCAGGCAGAGGAAAAGGAAACTGTAGTGACTTCAAAAATTCAGGAACGACGCGGGAATGTCTATGAAAACAAAGGGTCTGGTTTCCACAGCCCTGGGAAAAGCGGGTATGTTATGTGCGCCCCAACGGCGCGGATCGCCAGTGGGTGGAAGTCCCACCCAGATAGTCGTCGGTAAGTCTGGTAGCTGACAAGCGGCTTAGGCCGGCGACGGGCCGGACCGGGCCGAAGCTTTGTGACAAAGGCCACCTAGGGTGGCTGAGCAACCCTGCAGGCCGTAACACGTGTGAAGCCTGAGCAGGCCTCGAAAGTGAAGTCGTGGACGCCGACCTGCCATAACATCAGGGAAGGCAGCACCGA
>JBEKME010000011.1:0-105339 GCA_050008675.1 Terriglobia bacterium | reverse complement strand
ACTGATCGTTCTTGACGGCGATGTGCACAATGGTCTGCTGGGCAAGCACCACGCGCACGTGCTCCGCTTTCAGACTCGTCCCCCCGGCATTAACGACCACCGTGTACTCGCCGGCTGGAAGTTCTTCAGCGCCTGACCCGGCCTCGCCTGCCGCCACCTCCTTGCCGGCCGCATCGGTAACCGTATAGGGAAAGCGGTCAACCGCGGCGATTTGCAGCGCCCGGGCCAGTGCCGGGCCACTATCCGCCGCGTAGAAGTGACCGCCGGTGGCCTGCGCAAATCCGCCCAGTTGCTTCTGCACCGCCTGCCCCGTGAGCGTGAAACCCACAATGTTCAGCGTGATGTCGAGCCCCGAAGCCTTGAGTTGCGCTGCGGCCTTCACGGGGTCGCCATGGCAGCTCTCCTCGCCATCGGTGATGACGATGACGGTGCCGCCACCGACATCCTTCAGGTCGGTCGTGGACTGGAGGACGGAATAGACCAAGGGTGTCTCCCCGCGCGGCTTCACGGCTTCAGCCGCGTGGAGGATGGCGGGTGGGTCGAGCTTGTGGATCGGCACCACCAGTTGGCTATCCGTACAGGTCTTCGGCGAACGCGAGCTTTCACGATGGCCGTAGATGCGCAATCCGACGTTGAAATCGGCGGGCAGCGTGGCCAGAACTTGCTGCAGCACGTCGTGCGCCGTGCTCCAGCGCGTCTTCTTGCCCAGCGGCGTTTTCATCGACCCCGAGGCGTCAAGGATGATCTCCAGGTTCTTGCGCGTTTTGGCCGGCCGGCTGAGTGTGCTGATTACGGAGAGCTCGCCGTTGGTAGGCTGGACGAGTTCCAGGCAGAGGGAGTTAGTCTTCCCGTTGGCGTCCACACCCTTCACCTCCAGCGCCTGGGGAGTGGAAGGCGCGTTGGCCGGAACAGTAAGCGAAAACTTCGATTCTGCCAGCCCGTCCAGGGCCACCGATTGGGGAGCGAAGCTGGACTGCATGCCGTCCAGGCCGGGGTTCGCCTTTACGGAGAGAGTGAGCGTCCCCTTGTAGCCCTGATTGGAGAGCAGGGAAAGCGGGTAGTCGTAGCTGCGGCCGGGCACGAAGGGCCGTTCCATGAGTCGCGGGTCCGTGGTCACCACGAAATCGCCAATGCGCGCCGCGCAAGGCAGGTTATCAGGATCGAATCCCTGGGCGAGCTCGCGGGCAAGCAAGAGGCAATAGCCGGTGGAGTTCATCATGTCCTGATCGAACCCGTTATAAATAATCAGGCCTCGGCCATAATGAGCATAGGCATGAACAAATCCGAAAACATTGTTGACGTTCCGGACCACCATGTGGCCGCACCAATGAGGGTCCCATTCCGTCAAGGTGTTGGAGTCGCCAAGCTCGTTGCGGTAGCCATCGATGCCGTCTTCCCAGGCGGGGATGTCGATGAAACCGGGCCGGCCCGAATGGCCGTGCGCCATCCAGTTCTCTTCCACGAAGCGCAGAAACTTGCCGGGAGCCGCCTGACCTCCGGGGTTATTGGTCTTGAGGTGGTACGGTAACCAGTCATAATTGGGGCCGGGGGAGCAGGTGTCGGCATCGTTGATGATCAGCTTGTGGCCCTCGGCAACCCAAGGCACCAGCGCCTTGGCGAACTCTGGCGCCAGCGGCGCCTTGTTTGCCTCACAAAGCTGCTCCAGGACGACCGTATCATACCCGTATTGGGTGGTGAGCAGCCGCGGCGCCACATGGTTCCCCGGCAGGATGGTCAGGTCCACGCGCGCCGCCACCTCCAGGTCAGGATACTTCTTTCGATAGTCGGGGTAGTTCCTCACATTGTAGCTGTGTTCCGTTCCGATCTCCCAGGGCCTCGGCAAAAGGGCCAGTACGCGTTTGCTCTCGCCGTGACCCGGCGCGGCGGCGGCCGCCTCCGGATTCACAGGCACACAGGCGGGAGGAGCCCCGGCGGCTACCACTGCGGCTCCTCCGGACGCCGGCGGGGGCCCCAGCAGGTCCGGGTGGCGAGTGAGAAGGGGTGTGTAGCCCCATCGTTGCGCCTCCATCACCTTGAGCTCCGAGATGGAGAATTCTGCGCCCCCCTCCTGGTTGTGCAGCAGGCGTAACTTGACGTACTTCGCCTCCACGGGTTTGAAGTGGATGGTGTTCTCAGCCGGCTCCTTCGGCAGCACCGCGGTCGCTACTTGTGTGTAGCCGTCCGCCGATCCGGTACTGGATACCCACACTTCCACGTCGCGTGGCACACCCCAAGGGTAAGCCACAATCTTGACCTGATCGATGAGCACCGATTCGTGATCGCAAAACGACAACACGATTTCCTTGGGGCCGGGCACGCCCGTGGCGTAGGTCCACCAATAGGTTTTGGGGTTCCCATCGATCAGGGTCATCAGCCAATCGACGTGGGCCAGATCAGTCGGTGCCGTCTCGGTGGCGCTCTCCACCTTGCCACCCCAGGCGAGGGCCGCGACGTTGCCGTCGAACCCCTGCGCCGCAGCTTGGGCGGCCACTCCCGCCACCCCGCCCCCGGCTCCTGGCGAGGTTTGCCCTCCTCCTCCCGTCGAGGCTTGCCTTCCCGCTTCCGGCCCGCTTGCGACAACGCCTCCCGCCGAACCTGCGGGCGGTTTCAGGCCGGCCCGGCTGAACCACCCCTGCCGATACCCCACCACGGCGAGACCCGCGGCCACTACCAGTATGACGACACCTCCGATTGCTACACCCAACAGTTTCTTCATTAGTCCTCCCCGATGAGTATTCCGGGTTATGCCCCGGTGTGAGGGCTCAGGCGGCCGCGATCCTTATTAGGGTAGGTTAGATGATTACATCATGCCCACCGCGGTTTACCTGAGTCCGCAAAAAAGAAGAAAAGAGTCACCATTGCGCGACCGTTGGCCGCAACCACAACAAAGTCCTCCGTGACCTCTGTGGCGAAATCCTCCTTCAGTTGCGGCCCGGGGCCGCGCTGCGTAACTACACCTGCTGCGTCATTGCTCCAGCACGAACTGATCGTTCTTGACGGCGATGTGCACAATGGTCTGCTGGGCAAGCACCACGCGCACGTGCTCCGCTTTCAGACTCGTCCCCCCGGCATTAACGACCACCGTGTACTCGCCGGCTGGAAGTTCTTCCGCGCCTGACCCGGCCTCGCCTGCCGCCACCTCCTTGCCGGTCGCATCGGTGACCGTATAGGGAAAACGGTCAACCGCAGCGATCTGCAGCGCCCGGGCCAGGGCAGGACCACTATCCGCCGCATAGAAGTGACCGCCGGTAGCTTGCGCAAAGGTCCCCAATTGCTGTTGGACGGCCTTCCCCGTGAGCGTGAATCCCACAATGTTCAGCGTGATGTCGAGCCCCGATGCCTTGAGTTGCGCTGCGGCCTTCACGGGGTCGCCGTGGCAGCTCTCCTCCCCATCGGTGATGACGATAACCGTGCCGCCGCCCACCGCTTTTAAATCATCCGGCGATTGCAGTACGGAGTAGACCAGCGGTGTTTCCCCCCGGGGTTTCACGGCTTCAGCCGCGCCGAGAACGGCACGCTGGTCGAGTTTCTGGATGGGCACGACCAGTTGGCTATCGGTACAGGTCTTGGGTGAGCGCGAGCTTTCGCGATGGCCGTAGATGCGCAAGCCCACATTGAAATCGGCGGGCAGGGTCGCCAACACCTGCTGGAGCACGTCGTGCGCGGTCGTCCAGCGCGTCTTCTTGCCCAGCGGCGTCTTCATCGATCCCGAGGCATCGAGGATGATTTCCAAATTCTTGCTGGTCTTCGACGGCCGCGCCAGCTTGCTCACCACGGCGAGTTCTCCGGTGGTCGGCTGGACAAGCTGCAGGCAGACGGAGTTCGTCTTCCCATTCGCGTCCACCCCCTTCACCTCCAGCGCTTGTGGAGTGAAAAGCGCGTTGGCAGGGAGAGCCAGCGAGAATTTCGATTCCGCCAACCCGTCCAAAGCCACCGATTGGGGAGCGAAGGTGGACTGCATGCCGTCCAGGCCTGGGTTCGCCTTTACGGAGAGACTGAGCGTCCCCTTGTAGCCTTGATTCGAGAGCAGGGAAAGCGGGTAGTCGTAGTTGCGGCCGGGCACGAAGGGCCGTTCCAGGAGTCGCGGGTCCGTGGTCACCACGAAATCGCCAATGCGCGCGCCGCAAGGCAGATTGTCAGGATCGAGCCCCTGGGCGAGCTCGCGGGCCACCATGAGGTCATAACCGGCGCTGCCCATCATGTCATGATCGAACCCGCTGTAGATAATCAGCCCTCGGCCATAATGAGCGTAGGTATGAACAAATCCGAAAACATTGTTGACGTTCCGGACCACCATTTGGCCGCACCAATGAGGGTCCCATTCCGTCAAGGTGTTGGAGTCGCCAAGCTCGTTCTTGTAGCCACCGATGCCGTCTTCCCAGGCGGGGATGTCGATGAAACCGGGCCGGCCCGAATGGCCGTGGGCCATCCAGTTCTCTTCCACGAAGCGCAGAAACTTGCCGGGAGCCCCATGGCGTCCGGGGTTATCGGTCTTGAGGTGGAAAGGTAACCAGTCATAATTGGGGCCGGGGGAGCAGGTGTCGGCATCGTGAATAATCAGCTTGTGGCCGTCGGCAAGCCAGGGAATCAGCGCATGCATGAATGCCGGCCCCGGCCCCTGGTGCTGACAAATCTGCTCCAGCACGACGGTGTCGTAGCCGTACTTGGAAGTGAGCATGTAGACCTGCGCGCGCGTAGCCGCGACGACAGTGAAGTCCGCGCGGGCGGCCGCTTCCAGATCCGGATACTTCTGGCGATATTCGGGATTGTGCTTCAGATACACGCCTCCATAGACTCTTTCGCTGTTCCAAAACGGGTCAGGCGTCAGCACCAGTACGCGCTTGCTCTCCCCATGGCCGGGCGTGAGATTGAAGGATGTCGACGGCACACAGGTGGGAGGAGACGCGGCCGCGGCTACGGCGGCTCCGGCGCTCGCCGGGGAGGGGCCCAATAAGTCAGGGTGGCGAGCTAGGAGCGGTGTGTAACCTGCGCGCGGCGCCTCCATCACCTTGATTTCCCCGACCTCAAACCTCTCCTCGTCGAGGAAAGTGCGGAGCAACCGCAACTTGACGTAGCGGGCCTCTGCGGGGTCAAAGCGGATGCTGCTTTCATATCCTACGACATCCGCCAGCTTCACGGCGGCCACGCGTGTGAAGCCGTCCTTGGGTCCGCTGTTCGATACCCATACTTCAACGTCACGGGGTACCCTGCTGGAGTGGGAAAAGATCCTGACCTCGCCGATTCGCACCGAATCGTGCTCGGCAAACGACAGCACGATTTCCGTCGGGCCGTGAACCTCGCCCTGGGTGTGCCAAATCGTGCCTTCATCCCCATCGATCAAGTTCGACACCCAATCGACGTCCGACGCACTGTACGATTCCATACCGGTGAGACTCTCCACCTTGCCGCCCCAGGCCAGGGCCGCCACGTTGCCGTCGAATTGCAGCGCCGAGGGCGAGGCCGCTTGGCCCGTTGCCGGCCCCCCTGGTCCTGGCGCCACCGCTTGTCCCGCCGCCCCGCCCCCGGCTCCCGGCAAGGCTTGCCCTTTCGTTTCAGGCGACGATTGCCCCCCCGGCTTCGGCTGGCCTGCAACCCCGCCTCCAGCGGAAGTTACAGGCGATTTCAGACCGATCCGGTTGAACCATCCCTGCCGATACCCCACTACTGCGAGCCCTGCGAACACAGCAAGCAAGACAACTCCTCCGATGGCAACGCCTAACATTTTCTTCATAAATCCTCCCAGATTCGTGTTCCCGGTCATGACTCCGTGACAGGGTTCATGCGGCGGTCAGTAAAGGGCTTGGCCCCGCCTCACGCAGGGCTTGCCCAGATGCCCTACTCAATGGGCAGGCGCAGCTTGCCCGGTGCAGGTTATGTTGTAGTTCACGGGGCCGGAACTGATCGTCAGTGGCCCGTTGTTGCCTTGCTTGTCTTCCATGATGGCTAGTAGCGCGGCGTTCGGGACGCGAGGGGTGACGGTGATGGTTCCCTCCGACGTGACGGTCTTGGTGCCGGCTTCGGTGAAGGTCACCGTTCCTTCGGGCGAGCGGCTCACCGCCCCGGCCAGAAATCGATACCAGACCGTTCCCGGTCCATCGGTCGTGATCTCTCCCACCAACTGGACCTTTCCAGGGCAGGGGGCCGTGTAATGGTCAGGGACAAGGTGCAATTGCACGGTGGTCACGCGGTACCGGGCGTTGGCCTCGGTGGCTCCCATCCAGGGATACTTCCCCAGCGCAGGCTTGGGGTTACCTTGCGACGCTGCCTCTCCCCCGGTGCGTACGGTGATCTCTCCCCGGGTCTCTTTAGTTTTCAGGTCGGTCGAAACTGTCCCGCTCGCCTCCACCTGACCTTCGCCATGGCCGCTGAATCCCGAACTGCTCATTTCGCCCTGAGCCTGCGTTTCGCAGTTGGATGGAGTAACGAAAAACGAGTCGGCAGGCTTGGTGAAATTCACTTGCTTCACTTCCAGCATCGTGATGACCTTGCCGTCCGGTTGGGTCCATTCCGCTTTGACCAGAAAGCCGCCCTTTTCCGCGATCCAAATCCTCGACTTGCCCTGGTCCGGCGGCATGGGCGCTTCCACGATCTTGGTAGGTATTCCGTTGATGGTCTCAGTGCCCACGGACTTCATCTTGGCAAGCTCAGCCGGTGATGTGCCGGACTGCGAAAGCGGGTCGTAATTCGGCATGTCGTCCGATACGTAGCGCATCCAGGAGCACGAGTTGCGGACCATGTCGTGCATGTACACTTTATGCGCCTGGAGGTCGAACAGATAGGCGGTATGCCTGCCCTTGGCGTTGGCTTCCCAGGGGAGAATGGTCACATCGAGAAGCTCTTTGGGACCATTGCGAAGCACCTTGACGCTCGATTCCCTGCCGCTGAACATACTCTCTACCGTCATCATGGAGACTTCGGTTACTGAGTACGCTGGCGGCGCCGGGGACTGGCCATGAAGACTCAGAACTGCGAAAGAAAACAGAAGAACCAGTGCTGCCATGACGGATGAAAAACATCGCAATTTCATTATGACCTCCTGTGGTCGACACCGCACTCATCGGTCAACCTCAACCGCGGCTTCGATACCCGGGCTGGGTGGAACCGGAAACGTGCGGCCGTGGTTTCTAACTGGAGAGCTTCACTCCTTGAGCTTAACGAGCCGTGAGGGGCGGCCCAAACTGCCACCAGCCGCCTCGGTCCGAGCAAACCTGCTGCGCCGGGTCACGGTATGGCCAGCGGATGCTTCTCCTCCCGATTGAACCCGCGGTAATAGAGGACGAGATTTGTGGCGTTGACCGGCACCTGGTAAGCGACTTCGAATCGGCCGCGACCGTGGGCAGGCACGACGCTATTCTCGACAAGGGGGTGAGCAAGCTTTTCCAGGGAACCGGTGTCCACGAGGATTTCCTCCCCGTTATTCAGAAGTTTCAACTGCTCGCGGGTCTGGAATTCAATTCCCTGGTCGACCTTATTCACCAAGGTGAGGTCGAGAACCAGGAAACGCTTACCCTGTTCCGGCTGCACATCCCCGAGGTTGGAAGCGGCGCGCACTTCCTGAATCTGAACGTCGAGGGTGCCGCCATCCGGAATTGTGAACAACACGGGCGCCTGGCTCGCGGCGGCTGAGGCTGTTCCTCCTCCGGTGTCCGTGTTGGGCAGATTCAGCTCCAGGGGAGGGTAGCCGGGAAGGTTGACCACCAGGGTCAACGCCCCGTGCTGCACCGGGACGGAGAAGACCAGCGATCCCCACTGGAGAGTGCCCGGCAGGAATTGCACCGTGCCTTTGAACTGGCCCGGAGCGCTCACATCCTTTGCGGGAGTGAAGGTGACTCCCTGAGGGTCACGGAGATAAGCGTAGTTATCGAGTTCGACCTGCACCAGGCTTCCCTCCGACTTCCCCGTGCAACCCATCTGCACCACCGCGTACATGTCCCCGCCCGGAGCAGACATATTCCCCAAACTCGCGACTTGTTGCACACCGTAGGCGCTGACCTCCAAAACCGCGTTCTTTACAGGGCCGGCAATGGGAGCGGCAGCAGCGGGCGCCTTGCCATAGAGCGGAACGTCAAAACTGCCCATCGACGTGTCGAGGTAGCGGAAGAGCGCACTCGAGACACCGTTGGCGGGGATCTCGTAAACCAATTGCCCCCTCACCTCGGCGTTGAACTCAGGAACCACGATTTGCTCCACCGAGAGGGGATGCGGTGCCGCTGATTGCGCCTCGCTGATCACCGCCGTGTCCTGTCCGTTGATGACCAGGAAGGCATGTTGTTTGACGTCGGGAACCAAATAGGGGGTGGGCTTCATTTCATAGTCGTCGGGGTTTTCCTTTTTTTGCGCCTGCCCCGCGCCCAAGCCCAACCCACCCACGCCGTTGTTCCCGGCAGCATCATCATAGTGCTTTGCGACCTTGGTAAGCGGGATGATGTTCTTCCAGACAGTGTCCATCACCAGAAAAACCTTGCCCTCAGGTGCGGGGTGCGAGCCCAAAGCACTGGTTACGTTGAAGCTGGGAATGGAAAACTCCACCGCCTTGTTTGTTGCGCTCGCCGCCGGGCTGTAACTCTTCCGCTCGATGGCTGGCCCGGCCTGTTCCGCCACGGCTCCGGTAGGATCAGCGGTCGCAGTCGGCCCGTCCCCCGAGGGCGGCGCACCAGCCGCTCCGGATGAGTGCCGGCAGGAACTGCAAGCGGCGGTGGAAAGCACTATGGAAGAGGTAATCAACCCGGTGATTGCGACCCCTGTTGTCTTTGTCATGCCTGCCCCCTTAGTGTGCAGCGTGCCTCACTGACTGGTTGCCTTCACGCCTGTGTCGATGAGCCATCCGGCGCAGGATGCCGACTTACCCCACGCGCCTAAGGCCCCTGCGCCCATGGTGAAGGCAATCTGGCCTGCCCCCCAGCCCCAGGAAATCTGCCAGCCGTAGAGACCAATCAAGGTTCCGAGAGCTCCCGCCCCAGCAATCAAGCAAGGATTGCAGTACGAGTCGGTGCGCCCCGCCTTGGTGCAAAAGTAATTCGCCACCAACGAATAAGCCGAAGGCACGAACTTGCTCCCTTCGGTGATGGCCTTCTCCACCATTCCCTGGCCTTCTCCGCTTTGCATGCGGCCGAGGGTCTCGCCACCCTGGGGACGGACGCGCCACCAGCCAGCGGCCGGCATTCCCGCAATCTGCACGCTCGCCGCCGGAACAATTACGGCATACCCGGAAGCCAAATCGTCGGCGATGCGCACCTTCGCTTCGGCGCTGAGGTCGATTTTACCGAGTCCATCTGCGTCGCCGGGACCCAGCACCCGGACCGCCGCCTGGGTGCGTTCAAACACCGTGACGGTGTTCAGAACTTCGGTGCCAGGAAATGCGGCCCGTTCCAGTTCGGTCTCCAGCGCTCCCTGGCGCACTGCGGCAAGCGCATCACCGCCGAGGAGCTCAACACGGTTGTGCAGGATATCCAACGTCTTTACAAAAACAGGCCTGCCACCGGGTCCATGGCGAAAGCGCACGCGCTGAGCCATCAGCAGCGGTCGCGCGTAATACCGGCGTGGTTGGCCCCCCTGGCTGTCACCCTGCGTTGCGGCCATGGCCAGGCAAAGAAGGTCCATCGGGATGATCACCCGGTCCTTGCCGCCTTCACTCAGCAAAGGCTTGAGAAAGGCCAATTGCTGGCTCGCCACCCAATCGGGAGGGATGGGACCTACGCCGGCGATGAATTGATAGAGGGAAACCAACTGGTCGCGCATTTCCGCAACGCGCTGGGCAGGATCCTGAATCGCAGAAATATCCGCGATGGTGCGCGTCATGCGCTCGGGTGCGGCCCCGGGTCCCGCCAGCGTGACTTCCAGCAGGATCTTGGGGAGCGGTTTCGCCTTTTCCTTCCCTGCCTCTTCATCAGCGCCGCCCCCGAGCCCGCCGAGCAACCCATCGGTGATGGCGCCGCCGGCCTTCGCAGGGCCTAGCTCGATGTTTTTGCCGGTGAACCGATGCGCACCCGATACCAGTGTGGGTTGGAAGGTATTCGCCTGAAACGGATCATCATTGTCCTGCGGCACAAAAACGAGATCGAGCGGCTTCGCCACCACGGCGGCAACCTGGAGTTGCTGGTTCAGCAATTCATCGGGATCGCCGGCGGCCGGGGCAAACGATAACACCCGAAGGCGCACGGTCTGATACCAGTCCTCAGGAAGAGCATCCGTCGCCATCGGATCGCCTTCGGGTTCGGCAAAGTGCTGGCCGACCTTGGCGTCAGGAAAAGAAGAATCGAGATCCTTCCAGTCCCCATCCACCTGCACCCACACGTGATTGCGCACACTGTCGGGCGAGACGCCGGCAGAGGGCGACAGATGGATACCGGCCGACTGGAGCTCTTGCTGGATGAAGTCAGTATCGTGCTGGGTACGCGCATCAATTTTCTGGCGGATTTGCTGCGCGCTGGCCTTCGCCGTGTCGATAAGCTTTTGTAAGTCCGCAACCGGTAATCCGCTCACGGCCGCAGCGTCTTCCGTGCTGACATTGGAAACGGGGTTCAGCGCGGGCGGTTGCTTGGCCCGATCGAGAAGGCGCGCCGCGTCATCCGCGCTGAGCTTGCCTTGCACCAGTCGCACGCCGTGGCTATGCTCGCTGAGCAGCGCTGCCAGCAGGAGGCTTCGATCAATATCGTTGCCGGCTCGCGCCATCAAGGTTCCCTGTGCGCCGCGTAAGCAGCCCGTATAAGGGTCAAACGCGAAGTTGTCGCGGACGAAGACAAAGGTCTTGTCCACGTCGTCCCCAAGCATTTTCGCGGCGGCAGGGACGTCGTAGGTTTCGGTGCCTGCCTTGTCCAGCAAGCGCCTTGCACCCTCGAGCGCCTGGGCCACGTCCGATATTGGCAAGGCCACCTGCGATGCGCTGAAATCAGTGGCCGACTCAGCACCAGCGATCTGGCCACCGGTCGCCGCAGTCGCTGCACCCTTTGTAGGGAGCCCCTTTTGGGTGAAGTAAAACAGAGCGGCTCCGGCGGCTGCGAGCAACACCAGTAAGACCGCGGTTACCAGCAAGATTGCTCTTCCTTTATGAGGACGTGGCAAAGAGGGGGTGTTCCCCAAGGGAGTTTCGGGGGGATGATTGGATGTTCCCATGCGCAGATGTCCTTTCTAGCCGGGCAGAGAATACAATCGGAACGAAAGAATGTGCACCACTTTGATTCACTAGCGTAGTGTCCAGCAATTGGGTGGACAACGTAGCGCCGCCCTTTAGGGCGGCACATGCCGGGCTAAAGCCCGGCGCTTGCAGCCGAAGCGTTGTCCAGGCATTTCCTGGACACTACACTCGTGTTGCATTACGGCAATTGCCTTCTCCCCATTTATTGGCCGCTTCGGAGAGATTCTGGCCCCGGAGGGCCTCACGTTACTAAAGCTTTCCCGCCGCCGGCAATTAAAGCTCGCCCACTATTCAGCCCTCCTCAACGGCACAAGCGGCCACCTTAGTCGCGATGAGTTGCCGCGGATACACTCTTGCCGCCGCTTCTGCTCTTGCTCGGTGGGCTGTTGCCCCGAAATGGGCTTCTGCATAATCGTCTGCGCGTCGGGAGGGATCGCCGGCGGTGTTTGGGCGAATCCGCCTATGGGGAGCAACGCCCCCCAGAATCCGGCGGCGCAGAGCAGCAGTTTGAATATTCTGCGAATGGTAATTATCGTGGTTGCTTCTTTCAGAGCCTCTACTTGCTGAGACTCCGCGCTACCCGCAGGGCGGTATGCTTTCGAGCCCCTGAGCGTGACGCCAGCATTCAGTTCGGTCCTGACAGACTCCGTCTGAACGCGTCGGCCGGTGAGCCGCCGCGGTTCGCCGGTGCGCGTAGTCGCGACAACCATACCCATAATCCGACGCCGACAAACAAAGGCACCAGGCCGATGAGACCTACGAGAATGGGGCCTAACCACAGCGACCAGAAGCTCTTGACCTCCGCGCTGTGAGGATCCGCAGGATCGTAAAGAACCTCCACGGCCTCACCTTGCCGGTAGGCGGGCTGACCGAAACCGGTGTGGGAAACGAAGACCACTTCTTCGCCATTCTGCGAGCGAAATCGCACCTTGGGTCGATAGGTGCGGCTGATGGAATGATCGTGGGGATCGGAGCCGACTCGCTCCTCAACGACGTTCTCGATGACCACGCCCGGCGCCGTTACGCCCTGTTTTAAGAGCCTCCGGGTGCGGAGCCCAAAGAAAACGCCAATCGTAAGCGTCAGCAAGCCAATGCCCAGGAAAATACCGGTAAGTCCCTTGAGAATGCACATCTAACTACCTCCACAAAGCCAAGCGTTGCACTGCTCACAACAAGCCCACACCTTTGAGGACTAATGCCGCAGCGAGGACAAGCATCACGATGCCGGCCAGAATGAGGAGAAAGCTACTTCGCCGAGTTTGCTTCTCGATCGCCACTTCCGCTTTCCAGGAGATCACGTAGGTTGACTCGTTCTGCCCGCGCACGATCATATTGCGGTCGTGCTCGTCGTGGGCGCTGGGGTTCTCGACGCAAGTCCCCAGGATGTTATATTCGCGGTCCGGGAGCAGGCATTGCTCCGTAAAGCGGAGGCGTTGCCCAGCGACTTGCGGCGCCAGCCCTGTAGGCAGACGACTAACGCTGCGTTCCCGGAAGCTGGCGAGCGCACGAAGGCCCGACTCGTGTTGAGGCGCCATTTCCGCATGAATCTGAGCATTAGTCCGAAGAAAATAGTCCGTGAGTTCGCTATCTAAGGGCGCCCTCTGGATCTTGCGGCTCGGATCGAGGGTCCGCGTCTTGGCGGCGTTCGGCCCGGTCTCGGCAACAAATGTCGGGGTCAATTCGAGTTGCGCCAGATGCGGATCGACCAGCACCTTACCGGTCTCGTCGCGCAAATGGAACGGCACGTGGTCTACGTGCCGAAGACACAGCGACCATTCGCTTTCCCCTTTATCGCTCCTCGCCCACCTTTCAACCTCCACCACATAATAAAAGCAAGGGAGTTGGGTAATGGGGCTGGTCAGGAGTTCGCCGCCCGTCGGTTTGCCGCGAACGTGTACAAGCCCCATCGGGATGCTGCGAATCGGCATCATGGGCGTGTCTTCAAGGATGCGGAACTTGCGGTAGTTCTGGAATCCGGCATAAAACAACACCAGACCCGCCCCGGCGATTACAAGAATAGCGAGATAGCTGATTTGGCCAGTACCGACGGTGCGAGTGCCCCCGCTCGAGCAACTGAAACTACACGCATGTTCGGATACGGCAAGGAAGATCGCGATCACATATAGATTGAGTCGGCTCATGGGTTCACCCGCGCCGGACCGAACACACGCCCACGCTAAGAATCCACGTCTCACGCCTTCGGGCCTGCATGGACTGCTACTGTGAGCGGCAAATCGTTTTTTCAGCTTTCCGGCTGCCCGCAATATACGCGCGCGGTACTTTTCGGTCAAGTTCGATTCGTCGAGGTTCCAAGCCCAAAGCCCGCGTGGCACATGCTGCGTTACCCGGCTTACGGCTTCCAGTTCTTGAACCCGAACTCGGTCAGCATCCAGGATTCCGTGATCGTGTTGGGCTTCATATCGGGGGTCATTTGGGAGGAATATCGGTTTTCAATCTTGACCAGCCCTCCCACCGGGACGTCGGGCGATAGCCAGATGGTCGAAGTGCCGTTCCAGCCAGTTTGGACCTTGGACACGTCCACCGGGCGGCTGACCTTGCGGACGATTTTCGTGCAGGCAAAGGATTTGCCCTTGACGGTCAGATTCTCCGCCGTTGTCGAGACGATGTCGATCTTCGCCCCCTCATTTAGCTCATTGACCGGTTCAAAAGGCTTATTAAAATATCGAACGGATCCGCCCATGCTGGACCGATTGCCGGCGATGATGGCGTAGTTGTCAATGCGCACGCCGGTCGGGTGAATTACGGAGACAATCCGCCATTGTTCCTGATCCTGAACGCTGAGGAAGGGCATGGTTGCGTTCTGGATGTTCACTGTGTATTTGGCCCAATCGTTGACGGCAGCTTTGGAGAGGGGATTGTCCGCTTGGCCCAATGCGAACGCGGCCGGGACAATGAAAGCGAGGCAAGCAAGAAGGACCCTTTTCATTATGGCTCCCTTGTTGAAATGAGATTTTATTGTGTGGTGATTCTCTTCCCGAAATCCGGTTTGCAATAGATGCTGGCTGGCAATGTACTCCTGACCGCCCCCCCGAATGCAATTATCTTTGTGAGCGGTACGTGGAGCACAGGGTTTACTAATGTGCTTGGGTTGTGCCTGAGAGGAAAGCTCCCAGGCATCAATTTCAAACCAGTTAACAATGCCCAGAGTCTTTAACACTCCAGGTTCAGTAGGGCCCATGACCGCTTTCTAGTTCGGGGCACATGCGAGAAACATTTCCCCCGGGTCGCCGTCGGCGCAGATTGTACCTCAAGTAGACTTTATTTGCCATGAATTCTCTGCAATGGTCGTCTCTGCAATTTGAAATGGGAAATGCGGCTCATTTCCCTTTTGAGGCCACCGGCTGGTCGGACGGCTACTCCTACGTGCTGGGAGTCGCGTAATGTCTAAATACGGTTTTAGCGAATCAACCCAAAAGACCCCACTACCGTAGCAGGAGTGCCTCCTGACGTGCTGTCCTGCCAGCAACCCTTCGCGTGTAGTGCTCGCGCAACAGAAGATTCGGCCTGATAAGTCGGCTTATCGGAATGTGGCCTAAAACGAATCGTCCTTTCGCCTCGATGGCCTGCTGCGGGCCTCATTTAATGCAAACCTACCGTAACTTCTAGAGTGGCCAGTAGAGATTCGTGTTCACGGACTATTCTGTCAAACCACTCCTTGTAGACGATTAGTGAACGAGCTTGTGAAACCGCCCAAGCCAATAGGGGAGAAGGGAAAAAGCTCCTTCGTCCTCAGACCGGCCCTCGGAGCTACAATCCAACTGGAAGGGGTTGCCGTTCCACTTCATCACACAGCGTTCGTTGGGGGGGAGGGCGTGCGGGGATTGCTTCTCGCGAAAACGATCCGCGCTCGGCGCGCGGGGTAGATCCACGCGCTGGGAATTTCTGACGGTCCAAGAGATGGTATCCAGAGGAATCCGCTCCAGGGTTTCAAGGGCCTCGCGCGCGTCGTAGTCATTCGCGCCTGTGCCTGAGGCATAGATGAAGTTCCATAATGGGTTTCGTTCAGCCTGGCAGGAGCGCCAAAAGCGCGTGAGGGCTGCCTGGAACGGCTCGCGCAACGCGGGATCGTCCTCGTACCTCAGCAAGGGATAAAAGGAAAGGAAGGCCAACTCCTCATCCGAATAATTGACCTCGTGTGGGGCCTCCAGGGCGCCCCGCGTGACGTTTTCGAGATAGCCGCGCTGGCGGATGAGTTCGTGATAAGCGGTTAAGAATCGCGCCTCACCGGTGATATGGTAAGCGACCCTCAAGTGTGAGAGCAGCTCGAGAGAATTCAGCGCTTCGTCCTCCTTGCCTTCCGCGGTTTGGAAGTACGCTGGCGAGTACTTGCCCCAACGGGTGGCACGGCCGCCGAAACCCACAAGCTCCAAGCCGTGGTCCAGAAGATGACCGGCAATTCGCTCCGCCGCTACCCGGATAGGCGCGCGATCCGACTCATCGGGGAGCAGGTCATAGGCAACCCCGTAGGCGAGGAAGTGTCCCACTAATTCGTCCGAACTGGTGTCGCCTTTCCACTCCCACTCGCTATCCGAGGTCCAATGCCATTCGCCATCCTGTTGGCGGTAGTCGCCGCGATGGATCAGGGCTCGGGCCGGGAATCCCGGAATTCCGGTTATCGACTCCAGCCGCAACAAGGCCGCCAGCGAAAGACGTGCGTTGCTCAGCGCCTGGGGTGAATGGGTCGCCGCAAAACGAAAGCACTCCGCCGCCACATAGATCGCTGTCCACAGGCCGTCATTATCGCTGGGCGCCAAGCGAAACGAAGATGTATCTCCCGGGCGCAGCAATTCACAATCGGCGGTGTAGCCGTAACGATTGTGCCGGCTCTGCAAGCGTTCGACGAACAACGCGCTCTTGCGTTCCAGATCAAAGGGCTCGAACTCGATTCGTGAGACGCCGGTTTGTGTGCGAACCCAAGCTCGGTCCTTCTCCGCCACGATCTGCGCGACACGGTTGTCGCTCAGATAGCGCTTGCCCCAGAAATAGAACCACTGCTGACCGGCAGGCGCGTCGGGCTGGAAGCAGATGGCGCCCTGGCGCGTGGCGAGCCACAATCTGCCGTCGGGCCCCAGGGCGATCCCGGTCAACGACAGGATCGGCAGACCATCTTTCCCTGTCCATAGCTTCTTCATGCCGGAGGATTCAACTTCCACAAGGCCGTTTGACGAGGCTTGCCAGAGCCTTTGCTGTGCGTCGCGAACCTGCTTTTGAGGTGGGCTGTTCAGGGCTTGGCGAATGGTCACCGGTATGCTGGCGTCCTTGAGAGGGAAGCGATCGCAGACGATTTGCGCATAAGTGCGCTTTGTCTCAGTTTGTGCCGCGGAGGGAAATGCCAGAAGCAAGAAGATGCAAGGCAAGGCTGGGAACGCTTGCGACCAACGGTACTTTGCCTTGGAACAATCCAATTCGTGCGGGGCGGACCGTCCTGTTCTGGTTGTGGATAGGGATGCTGATGATTTCGACTTGGTGAACATTTCTTTACACCCATGACTGCTTCTGCCGGGAAGATTAGTGCCGAGGCTGTCCCTACCTCACAGAAACTACAACCTCGACGGCTCACAGCTCCAAAAGGAGCTTCAGAGTCCACGAAATATCTGGACAAGGCGCTGGCCGCAACGCCGGTCCCGCGTGGCTGCACCGGGGCGGGCGGTGGCACTGCACTGTCCACCCAAATGCCAGACATTAGATTAGCGATACAGATAGCACGGAAGCAACCATTCGCCCGTCGGCCTGCTAACCACGCAGGCGTTCCCGAGGTCTCCCGGTTCTCGTGCAGGAAGTGTCTAGGCGTGTCTGGGGTCTACGACTACGCAGGACTGGCCATGGACTCGCGCTATCGCCCAAGGTCATGTTGCCTTCCGCCGGTCTGATAGCGTCGGCGTCCCGAGTGGACATTTTCGGAGCTCAATACCCAGCACACCTATTCCCCTGTTTATGCTTCACTGCGCACCTCGCGGCACGCAGCGCAAAACTCGGGGCCGAGTGGATCGCTACTCCCTTCTCGTGAGAAATTTTCATCCTCTGCTTCCTGCCGGTTTATCCCGGCGCTTTCCAAACCTCTGTCCTTTGGGGTCTGCGATTTCCTGAAGAGAATAGGTGGACACCATGAGGGAGCATTACGACTTCTCGAAAGCCAAACGCAATCCCTATGCCCGACGTTTGAAGCAGCAAGTGCCCATTCGGCTTGACCATAACACGGTAAAGTACTTCAAGCGTCTGGCAGAGGAAACAGGCATTGGTTATCAAACGCTGATCAACCTTTACCTGCGGAAATGCGTCTCGACCGGGAAGAAGCTCTCCAACACCTGGGCGGCTGCGCAGGCGAGCGGGTAGCGGCGGTGTCGCCGCGGCTGAAAGTCCGCCGATCTTAATGGCGGGCGACTAGTTCTGACCGTAAGTTCTTCCTTTGATGATGAAGGCATAGCCTGCTGGAATAGTTGAATCCCATGCGCAAAGGGCTGGTGAAGCGGCCGGAAGATGGGCATTGGTCAAGTTTCAACAATTTCGCTTTGGACAAGTCGACGGTAGCGGCGTGCCCCATGCAGATTGACGACATGCGGTTCCCGCTAGGCTATCGGGCATGAGAAAAGCCCACGACCGGGACGGGTCGCCGCGGCGACACCGTGGCTACCCGCCTTCAAGGCCGGCGGCAGGAGCTTCGCTTACACTGGCGAGGTCAATGGGGAAAGGCAGGTTTTCGTGCGCAGTCTGGGTTCTCCCGCGTCCACTCAGATCACGCGGACGCCAGCCGGCGAAGTGGCCTTCTGCTCGCCTGATTCAACCCGCGTCTTTTATTACAGAGATTACAGGAGCGAGAACGCCAGCTTGTGGTCGGTAGCCGTGACTGGGGAGGAGCCCGAACTCCTGATGAAGGGCGTAGACACAACCGCACTTTCGCCGGGGGGGAAATCCTTGGCCTTGCTCCGCACGCAGGCCAGTGCAGAAGACAAGGTGGAAGTGAGCGTTCCGTTCAGACCGTTGTCAGAATGAAATGCTGAGCCTCGTGCGCTTCGGTCGAAAAGATTATCAGTGTGGAAGGCATCGTTCACGTTCCGGTTGTTGGTCAGGGCATATCGCAACATCAATGACTCGCGTGAGATGAGCGTGTGAACCACTCTGCCTGAAAGCTCGATCTCCTGTTCGGTGGTTGGAAATCGTCACGGCATATTCCTGTGAGCTTGTTATAGGCTATTTACTAAGATCAAACCTCCATTCACTTCTTAAACTACGAAAAATGGCGAGCCAGGAATCCATTGAGGCCTTTCCCTGGCTTCGATCCCCAAGTATAGTACAGCCCGAAATAGGCGTAGTTCTCGCTTTGCCCGAGGGCAGTATGGCCGTATGCAAACAAGATTTGCAGGCCTGGATTGCGGATGTAGTAATAGCCGCCGACATCGATCATCGTGGCAGACTTTGTCTGTGCTGTAGCAAACCCTTCTGGCCCATGAGAGAAAACTTCTGCTCCCAGCGTAAGCTTCTTTCCGATGTCCCTTTGCAGCAGCCATCCGCCATAGGCGAAGTTGCGATACTGATTCTGTTTGACAATCTGGTATCCGGCGCCACCGTAGCTGGTCCAGTGTCCCCAGCTCTTTTGTGCCCAGATCGGTAGTTTGTACCAGACCTTTCCGACGCCCAACCCTTTGGCATAGCTGCCGGTGGGGACTTCTAACATCGTAAAGGTGCCAAGCTCAGGGCGGTGCTTGGTTTCTTTCACAAATCTATACTTCGCGCCCAATTCCGTGTCCTGCAGACCATAGGCGCTCGGCCCCACTCCGGCAGGAAAATACTTCGGATTATTGGAAGGAAGGATGGCTCCAAAAGGCAGGATGATATGCAATTGAAGATTGGGAGCGGCGCCCCAGTTGGCTTCAAATGCCGGACCCAGCGGATCGGTTTCCACCGGGGTCCCGTCCGTGGTGCCAAATACGTAGACTTCGTAATGCCGGAAGTCCACGGGCTCCGGGTCGTCGGTCTGAAATGGAGGGCCTGCCCATAGATTCGTGGCGGCCAGCACAAAAAGCAGGAAGAGAGTTGTTTTTGGACCGTAGCGGGCAATGTTCATACCTGTTCCGTGATCGGAGCTTGATGTCTCTTTCTCTAATCAAAATGTCTGGCACCAAGGGATTATCCATCGCCACCGGTGCAAGTCGATAAAGTGCGGGTAGGGCTAAAGAATCGCGTCCACAATCGCCAGTTATTTCCCCTGTAATAAGTCTGCGAACGGAGGAAAGGTCAGCAAGATCCCAAATGCCAAAAGCAGAAATGCTGTGGCATTGACCTTCGCGATGGCAACGGTCTTGGTCCGCCAGCGCCTTGCCAGGATGAACCATGTCACCAGCCACAACAGAATAGGCACAGAACTTACGCCGGAGAGCGGTCCAGTGGGTAGATAAAACGTCAACAATTTGGCCAATGGCTTGAAAGCATCTGCGGCCACGGCAAGAATACCTAGAACACCACAGCCGACCCCGGCCGACAAGATGGCTGCTCCAGCAGGTCCGTTTGGGAGATGATCTCCCCCCGGTGTTGTGGTCTGCCCTTCTCTCTGTGGTTGCGAATGATTCATTGGCTTTCTCCCATCACATGAATTGTGGAGCCACCGTTTACTGGCGCATTCTTGTTGAGCAATGCTCCAAACAATCCTGCGACTCCAGCAGCTCCAAAAGCCACCAGCGCAAAGACCAGAACCGCTGTGCGGACTTTTGGATGCTCCCGCATAGACAGCCGGTACTTCGTAAACACATAGGCCACCATGGTCATGGCGATGGGAGCGATCCAGGCAATATGCTCTTTCCACTCCATTCCCAGGTTGTGCCATCCCGCCGTCGTGGCGCTCGATTTCAAAATAAACTGCGGATAAAGGGCTAGGTCAGTTAGGCCTGCGGGCGGAACGGCGCGATACCACGGATAGACGATGTAAGCTCCCGTCAGGACCGCGGCCCAGCCCAGCCCAACCATGCAGATTAGATAAAGACGTTCCAGAGAATAACTCTTGGTGGTTAGTTTTGAAGGTTGCTCTACATAGGCTGATCGGTAGAGTTCCACGACAAGTCCGTAGACCGCCATCAGGAAGAAGGCGCCAAACAACATCCCATGTATCAGTGTGATGAGAGCGCGCAGAGTGATTTCCATCAGGAATCTCCCGGAGCGAAGTTAGGCGCATCTCAAAGAGACTTGGCCATACGCCGGGAATGTAACTTTGTGTCCAAGGCCAGCGAACCTCCGCCGACAATCAAAAGAAAAAGCAGTCCCAGCATCATACTTACGTCAGTTCGAGCCTCGTGAAGAGTGCTCCATATCCCATTTTTTGCAAGAAACAGGAGCTTGGTTGTGGACAATGCGACCGCGATATTGATGAGCAAGGGGAGCGTGGCCAGTCGCGTGAAAAGTCCGATAAGAATCAAAGTGCCGAACACAATCTCAATAACTCCCACGAATGGGGCCGTCAACCGCGATGCGGGAATGCCGATCTTCGCAAACCGCCCTACACCGAGCGCAGCGGGAAATAAGAACTTCTGTATTCCTTCCGATAGAAACACCCAGCCGACGAGGACGCGGATCAGCACAATGCTCTTCTCAAAGCGATCCGTTCGGCCTTTCATGTCTCCACTCTCATACTTGCCTCCGGCTGTAAAATTACCAGCAATGAATTCGAGCACTGTCCGAGTAAACAACTCCAAATAAATCGAAGCGTATAACGATGCCATCCCTATGTTTGTTTCAGGGAGCATTCTTACGTGCTTTATAAATACTTCTTGTTTTTGTCTCGGGATGAAGTGCCCAAGTCGATTCTGCTTTTTCACTGCTGCCTTTGAACATTTCCCCGAAGAGTTCTTGCACGCGCCGGCGCGCCGAATGCAGCGCCCTCCGGCCCAAGGGAGTAATCCTGTACACGCGCCGCCCGGATTTCCCGTCGCGCTCCAAGTGAGAGCGCAGATAGCCCTTGCTCTCCAAACCGTGCAAGATGGGGTAAAGAGCTCCCGCACTCAGTTTGTAGCCATGGCGCGCCAGCTCCTCGGCGATCCAAATTCCGTATAGAGGCTCTTCGGCCGCATGGTGGAGGATGTGCAGGCGAACTACTCCCGAGTAACGACTTTTGTCATCCATATTGATTGTCGATGCCCTGTTTCGATATCGAAACTAAACATAGAGCCTCACAGAACAATCTGTCAACTGGCAATGAGGCTTGCCCTCCCCCTAGTTTATATGATGGAAGCAGACTGAAATGGGTTCAAGAACTGAAGCGCTGGCTGGCGCAGACACCTGTTTCTTGCGGTCTGCGATTTCCCGAAGGGACCCAAAAGGCAGTGACAAGTGACGAGTGACCAGTGACGAGAAACAGGCAAAATCAGTCGGCTTGTAGAACGGCAGGCTGCCGGAGAGTATGCCCGCGCCAAAGCTTTGCCGGAAGAGAGTCCCTACAGCAGATCGCAGACGCTAAAAGGTGACTCTCCGCGCCAGCCCGCGATTGACGGGAATGCAGAGGACCTTTGTGAACAAATTGTGCGATAATTAGAGCCAGGAGTTGAGATGAAACTGCTGATCACCATTTACCCGGACGAAGACGGCGTTTTCATCGCTGAATGTCCATCCATTCCCGGCTGCGTAAGTCAGGGGAAAACGGAAGAGGAAGCGGAGGAAAACATCCGCGATGCTATCAAGGAATGCCTCGAGGTTCGGGCCCAGAACGGCCTGCCTCTGACGGTCACCACGCGTGAAGTGGAAGTTGTAAGCTGATGCCGCCCGTTCCGCTGCTTCGACCTCGGGACGTCATTGGGGCTTTCCAAAAGCTAGGATGGGAAGTAGCCCGCCAAGGGGGCAGCCATATCATTTTGTGCAGGCCCGCCCTGGCGCCGCCAGCGCTTTGCAAAACTCCGGCCATGCGGGAGTCATGGGCGGGCCTGCCAGAATCACTTCGGGGCGTCCGCTGGTTTAGCCGGCTCAGAAGTTTTCGCCGCCTTCAGCTTGGCCAAAGAGTCGTCCACGCGCTTCTTGAAGTCTTCCCGGTCGTTGTGCTCAAATCCGCTATAATTCGACACGATTTGCATCTCACACGCTGGACCCTTCGGTACCAAGGTAACCTTGTTCTTACGCTGGAGGACCGCTCCGGTAATGGTGACATGAGCGGCGTGCTTCACATGGTAGGACGCAGTCATGTTGGTGTCGTCACTCTCCACGATGGTGTAGTTCTGCGGATTGCTAAAGGTGTCTTTGACCCCGCCCCACACCTCGCTGCAAGAAATGGCATAGGTACTCTTGTAGGTCTCGCCGAACACCGGTAGAGCAAGAGAAAGCGACATCAAAGCTACAACCACATATTTCATCCTGATTTCCAGCAACGAGCCCAACGATCTTTCTTTCTCTTGCAGGCTGGAAGACTGCATCTTCCAGCCTGCATAAGGGGCAACGGCCGTGCCCCCGCACGCGTCAGCCTGCCACGGAGGAGCGCATGATGGCCGATCGCGCTCGAGGTGACATATGTTACGGCACATCCGTGCCGGGGGATCTCCGTGTGGGGCTGTCATTCGGGTCCGCCGTAGACCGACGCTATCAACGCAATCAGGTCAGGTCACGCACGTTCACCGCAAGCTCACAATCAGCCGGAGCGATGTTAGTTCGCTGGCGGCTTGTCGGTGTCTTTCGTTCCTGGTTTCGCTTCTTCCTTGTCGTCAACGGGCTTGGAGAGATGGAGTTTGCGCATCTCTTTGGCTCCCTTCTCGGGATCCTCAGGCGTGACCTTGATCCCAGTTGCGAAGGCTCCGGCGGTCCATTTGTAGTAATAGGTTTTGCCCGCCTCCGCCTCAAACCGGGCCCGCTCGTTTTCTTTCTGCCTGGCTTGATTGGCGGCCGCCGCGGCGGACATGATGATGCTTCCGTAGTACTCCTTGGGCACTCCGGAGATCACAACCGTACCCGGCGGCACTTCCATGAATGCGTATTCGCTGTTGAGGAGTTTGGCGAGGTGAGTGCCGTTGATATAAAGCTCGTCGTGTGAGGACGAGCCGGTAAATCTGTACACGCGGTAGATACAGACGATGGCTTTGCCGCTGGATGGCGCGGGCACTACGGCGGGAGTTTTGGAATCCTGTGCAACGGAGATGGGCCCGGTGAAGAGAAACGCCATCGCACCGAATGCGAGCAGAAGGCTTGCGAGTGACCTGCAAGCTCCCCTGGGGCAAAACGCTGCGACGCTACTGAAAACAGTGTTACGCATTGGAGCACTCCTTTGTTTGGGTTCGGAATCTTGTGAGCAGTATAGCATTAACGTCGAAGCCGCCACTTTAAGTCTATTCATTGCGTCCTCCTGGTAAGTATGTCTTTCAAAGAATGTAAACCGGAATTTCCATTACGGGCTTTCTGCCCGGCCGATAATATACACCTGACCACCGCTGAACGCAATTGTCAGTCGGGTTTTTGTCGAGTTTTCGGAATTCGGAGCCTCCAGCGCTGACGGAAGGGACTACTTGCGGTGCAGGGGGTCAGGTACAGGGCGAATTTGAATCATGATCGGCATGTGCATAACATAGCTGCATGTGGGGCACACGTCAACGGATATGGCCATTGACCGCGTGCGTTTGCCGGTTGATGAGCCCGCGAGGATTTGAAGCTGAAAGCCGCGGACCTAAAAAACAGGTCCGCGCTACGCTTGCTACTTATGGGGAGGCAGCGCGTCAAGGAATTCGTACCTGCCTCTGTGCTCGTCGGGAGCCGAATACGGGCTCGCACTGAGATGCATAACTTCGTAATTGCCCTGGCTGCTGTAAGCCGGCCAGGGAGGCAAACCCGGACCGTTCGGGTCCCCGGTCTTGGCGAAGTTGGTCCAGTAGGAAGACATGAGATCAGAGAGCTTCTCGTCCTCCGGGCGCCAGGGGAGGTTTTTCGATGCCAGCGCCTCAAAAACGAACTCAATTTCAGCCGAATGGTACGCGCCTCGCGAAGGAGCGGTGCTGTCCTTTGCAGCCGAGGGCGGAGCGTCATCGAATTCATACCGGAAGACGCGAGAATTTCCAGTTGCAGCCTGCAATTCGATCCACTTCCAGGTGGAGAAGGCGATAAATTGATCTCCGGCGAGATCCTGCGCAGAGCGCTTGGCCTGATCGTCAGTCCCTGCGGGGTAGAGCTTCAGAAATGCGTCGGCCTTGTCCCCGAACAGGGTCTGCGCGCGCGCGACAAAGTTGGGCGCGGTGGGGGCGGCTCCCGCAAAGATGGCGTGGAAGTCCCCCTCATCGGCATTCCAACCCGCCAGGAGTGGGACCTTGCTTTGCTTCCCGCTCGCGAAAATCGACCGAACCTCCTCGGGCAGGAAGTAACCGTCGATGATCGGCCAGAACCGGATCATCCCCTGCTTCCTGGCAGCCTCCAGAAGTGCGTCAGCCGGTAGGGTCCGGAGCGCCTCGAGGGAATGCACCCCCAGCGAATCCGTGAATTTCTGGTCCGCCTGTTCCGACACGGCGAGGGGCTTCGCACCGAGCGTGACGCTGAAGAAAGCGCCGCTCTCGCCAATCGCCCGTTGGAATAAGCCCTGCGCAAGCGGCGATGCCATCAGCGCACTAACGGAGAAGGATCCGGCCGACTCGCCGAAGATCGTCACGTTGTCAGGGTCGCCACCGAATGCGGCAATGTTCCTTCGGACCCATTCCAGAGCTGCAACCTGATCCCATAGACCGTAGTTGCCGGAGGCATTGTGGCCAGACTCCTTGCTAAGATCAGGGTGGGAGAGGAATCCAAACACACCGAGACGGTAATTGAAACTAACCACCACCACTCCCTTTTTTGCCAGGTTCTCACCGTCCTGGCGCGGTTCGGAAGCCGAGCCGGCGGCAAAACCTCCGCCATAGATCCACACCATGACCGGCAAATGGGCCTGCGAAGATGTCGCCGGCGTCCAGACGTTCAGGTACAAACAGTCTTCGCTGGGCCCGCTGTCACGGAAAATCATGTCCTCGAAAATGCGCCCCTGCATACAGCGCGCCCCAAAGTCAGTCGCTTTGCGGACTCCGGTCCAACTCGGAACAGGTTGGGGGGCTTTCCAGCGCAAAGCGCCAACGGGCGGCGCCGCGAAGGGAATGCCTTTGAAAATGCGGACCTTCGAATCGGCGCTCACGGCGCCCTCAACCAGACCGGCATCGGTAGCGAGGATTCCGGAACCCGCGGCAACAAGGCGCGGCACCATCAGCGTGGCGCCGCGCATGGGATCGCCCTGAACGGTCTTTACCTTTCCCGCCACGAGCCAGTTTGCTTGTACCAAATCATGAGGAATGCCGATGGCAGGGTCTGGCGTTCCCAGGCCCTGTGCCATTACGGATATCGGCAAGAGACACGCCGACAGGAAGAAAAGAATCCCGTGGAAGTAAGCTTTCATAACACCACCCTCCTGAGTACAGGCACGATGACTACCTTACTTTTTCGCGCCTATCTTACCCGAGATGCCCCCACGCGACAAGCAAGCGTACGCGGGTATTAGTGTCATTTGCGAGACCTAGTCATTCCCCTCCCGCCATGGCGGGAGGAATCTACTCCACAGACCTCGGGAAATGTGCTGTCGTCGGACTGGATTCCCGCTTTCGCGGGAATGACTCCGCTCCACAGGCAGTGGGTAGTACGTGGCAGGCAGGACCACAGCTCAAGCTTCCGCATGCCATCTACTGTTTGGGAATGCCGCCATTGTATGGAACTTCGCGCAAGGCCCATACGTACTAGGTGCTGAATGAGGAAAGCTAACCGAATTGTCGAGCGCGCGTCTAAGAAAAGGAAACCAGCACTGAGCCGACGGTTTCAGGAGATTAGTGAACGAAAACCGACTCATCACGCCTAGGGTGGTGAGCGGGCAAGAAAACGTAAGGGGTTAAATGGACTCTCTTCGCTGAAGGTTTGGCGGCCTGGGCGAAGAGAATCCCTGGGAAAGGCTTGAGGCCTTGTGGCCCCCCGCTTCTCATTTAACCCCCTTTGATTCTAAGGGTATCCGCAACTTAAATGCAAGAGGCGACCGGGCAAAGGAGGCGCGGTCCGAGGGCTCGGCCGCTCCGATTAACGAAGACCAACCAGCAACGAAGGAGGATGCAATGGATATCAGAAAGTATCTCGGGACATCAATTCTCTCAGCAGCTCTGCTTCTCGCTTCCGGCATTCCAGGGTTAGCCAAGAACTCGCGGACTGTGACCGTTACGCATGCTACCGTACTGAACGGCAAAACTCTTCCGGCAGGTGAATATGTTGTACAGTGGGAAGCTCACAACCCTCAAGCAGCCGTGGAATTCGCGCAGGGCCACAAAGTTGTTCTCTCAACAGAGGGCAGATTAGAAGACCGTGGCAAGAAGTACAACTCCACTATGGTTTTCTACGACACCGCCTCGGATGGGACCAGGACCATCAGTGAGATTCGCTTCGCTGGCTCGAGCGAGGTCCTCGTTTTCAATCAATGACACCTCACGCTGCGAGCCGCTGCTGAAGATTTGGAAGCTAATTTGGCGGGCCGCGCCCCCGACCCGCCAACTGATTCTGCCGCCACATTGACGATGCATCTGTTGCACTAGTTCCTGGGACCTTGTTGTGGCGCGAAGATTTTGCGCGTCGCATAGGGGCGAGCGGCGCTCGCCCCAGGGCCGAACGCCGTTCGGCCCTACGTGTTGGTTGCGGCTATGCCGCGCTGTTGCACTAGGCGCCGACTTCTCCGCGCTGCGCGAAGAAAAGCAGATTCTTCGCTCCGCTCAGAATGACAGGCTTGAACGGCGGGATCAGGATGACATGTCATTCTGAGCGCAGCGAAGAATCTGCTTTTGGTCGCGCCTATGGCACGCAGCCCACAAAAGGCCTAAGGTGGCAAACCCACGCGGCGCACGAGGTCTTGAAAACGAGGATCGGAGCGAAGAGTGTCCAGCCTTGGCTCCCCTTTGAGGCTCATAAGCATTGAGAAGGAGCGTTCTTCGTAGGCCCTTTCCAGCCACTTGAACGCCTGGTCTGCCTCATCAAGGCCGACGTAAATAATCGCAAAATCGTATGCCGAGACAAATCTCCGTTCCGACAGCTTGTGCAATTCTTTGAGCGCCTTCTGCGCGTATCCTCTTCTCTTAAAGACGGCATGGGCGTGACCGAGTGCCGCTACCCCGTCGGGACTACCCGGGGAAGCTGCCAGCGCTTTTTGGAGATGCGTGATCGTTTCCTCGTACATTCCCTTTTGCTCATAGGCCCAAGCAAGGAAGTAGTGCGCCGCAGCGAAGTCCGGTTCCATCTCGAGCGTCTGCCTGAGCTGTTCGATCGCCTCATGGTACCGGCGTCCCCGGCACAACATCAGCCCTAAGTGGGTTCTGATAATGAGGGACAGGGGATTAAGCTCTTGGGCTCGTCGCATCTCTGCCAGGGCCTCATCCACGCGCCCCAGCATTCCTAAATAGAACCCATGCCAATGACGGGCAGTCGCAAAGTTGGGGTTAAGCGCTATGGCGCGCTGGTAGATGGGCTCGGCCCCGGCCCAGTCCCAGTCGAATGAATGCTTGGCGAAAGCCAAGGCGTTGTGGGCTTCGGGAAGCAAATCGTTAAGCTCCAGAGCCCTGATCGCTGCCGACTTGGCTCTGGGGAAAGCCTGCTTGCCGGGAAAGACACGGAAGTGGTCAGCCAAGTCCAAGGCGACAGCTAACCCAGCATATGCCACGGCATACCTGGAGTCTGTGGAGGTTGCCTCCTCAAAGTGCTCAATCGCATTCTTCACCCCTTCGGCAGTTCCTTTGTTCAAGCAGTAGCGACCTTTGAGAAACGCCCCGTGGGCTCCCTGATTTGTGGTCGAAGCCCCGGCCATTGCCGCGCGCTTTGCGGGAAGCAATTCAACCTGCAAGGAGCGAGCAATGTGGCGGGCAACCTCGCTGTGCATCGCCACTACATTTGCCCGATCGCCCTCAAAGCTATCGGCCCAGAGGTGAGTGCGGTCCTTGACCTGAATGAGTTCTGCGGTGATACGCACTCGCTTGCCCGCGCGGCGCACGCTGCCTTTGAGGACAAAGTCCGCCCCCAGCTCTCGCCCGATTTGGTCAATGTCCTTGTCGGTGTTTTTGTATCGAATCGCAGATGCCCGGGCGATGACACCCAGACGTTGCGGGTACAAGCGTCCCAACCGCGCAATCATCTCCTCGGTCATCCCGTCGCTGAAGTACTCCTGCCCGGCATCACCTGTCAGGTTCTCGAACGGCAGCACCGCCACAATCGGCTTGCCCGCTCGAGGCTCTGCTTCCAGGGTTGCGATGAAGCGGTAGCCTCGCCGGGGCAGAGTTTCAATGAATTGTGAATGAGCGGCGGAATCGCCTAAGGCCCGGCGGAGCTTCTTGACCGCCGTGGCCAAACTGTGCTCGAAGTCCACAAAGGTGTTACCGGACCAAAGTCTCTTCTGGAGTTCCTCTCGCGTCACGACTTCGCCGGGCCGCTCGAGCAACACCGACAGCATTTGAAAGGGTTGTTCCTGGAGCCTTATCTTCACTCCGTGCTTGCGCAGCTCACCGGCTTGAAGATCAACTGCGAACGCCGCGAAGCGAACCTCGTGGGGGCGATTCGAAACTTTTTCCATGGGGAACGTAAACACTCTAGCACGTATTCCAAACGAGGGAAAGCCTCTTCCGAGAATCGCTCCGCCTATCGAATTCGCCCTTTATTCTGGGCAGGTTTCGTGTTCATTCAAAGTTCAACAACAGTTCACCCACAGTGCATCGACGTCGCAACAGGCCTGAAGGAATATGGCTGTGCAGGTAGAAAGCAAAATCAAATGAAAAAGGAGAATCGAATGAATATGAACATCAGAAAGTCTCTCGGAACATCGGCTCTGTCGGTGGCGCTGCTTCTGGCCTCCGGCATTCCCGCCTTGGCTAAGGACTCGCGGGCTGTGACCCTTTCCCATGATGTCGTTCTGAACGGCACAACTCTCCCGGCAGGTAAGTGTTCTGTACAGTGGGAAACCCACAGCCCTGAGGCAACCGTAGAATTCGTCCGGCACCACAAAGTTGTTCTCTCAACAGAAGGCAGAGTCGAGGAGCGTTCCAAGGGCTACGACCGCGATGCGGTTGTTTACAACACCGCTTCGGACGGGACGATGTCCCTCGCTGAGATTCGCTTCGCTCGCTCGAACAAGGTCCTCGTTTTCAATCAATAACACCTCACACTGAAAGCCGCCGCTGAGAACTTGGAAACTAACTTGGCGGGCCGCTTCCACGGCCCGCCAACTACTTTTGCTGCGACAAGGACGATACATTTATGCAGTCGTTCAGGAAGTAGTCTGACTTGAAAAGACATGGAATGAAACATGCTTGATCGGGGTCGTCTTAGCATGTTAGCGTAGGGTTCCAACTTCACAGCGGAGAAGGCTAAGTGCACGAGATCATTTCACTGCCTTCAGGAAGGGAGAGTCGCCCGCAAAGACACCACGATACCGGTGCTTTTCCCGTGGGCGCTACGACCTTCCCCATGTAAAATGGTCGGTCTATGGTTCCTCTCCCCCTCACCGACCACATCCGGCGGCGGAGCTTCTGGTTTGTTACTCTCGCCATCATCATCGCCAATGTATGGGTCTTCTTCTTTGAACTTGCGCACGGCCCAAATATTAACCGACTGGTTTTTGTCTTTGGAATCGTCCCGGCGCGATATGTCACACGCTATGGGTTCGCAAACCTGACAGTCGCAGGCTTTCTTGCCCCGATCTTCATTTCCATGTTCCTGCATGGAGGATGGCTGCACCTCCTGGGAAACATGCTCTTCCTCTTCGTGTTCGGGCGGAGTGTGGAAGACCGCTTTGGGCATTTCAAGTTTCTGTGTCTCTACTTACTTTCAGGTTTGGCGGGGGCAATTCTTCACATCGTCCTCAACGCGGGGTCCCGCATGCCGACCATCGGAGCGAGCGGAGCTATCGCAGGAGTGCTTGGCGCCTACTTCGTCAGCTTTCCACGAGCCCGCATTACAACTCTCATCCCCTTGATCTTCTTCTTTTGGACGGTCGAGCTACCCGCCATCCTGGTGCTTGGCTACTGGTTCCTGATCCAGTTCGTTACGGGCTACCAGATGCTGGCGATTCAGTCCGCCACGGGTGGCGGGGTGGCTTGGTGGGGCCACGTCGGAGGATTCGTGATGGGCCTGTTCCTTGCGCTGGCATTCCGGCCCGCCAAAAGAGGCCCGGTGGTCGAAATCCTGCCTTGAGTGGTTCCAGGGGGAAGGAGTCAGAAGTCAGAAGTCAGGAGTCAGAAGAGGGGGGCAGAACAGTGGTCAGTCATCACTAAATGCGCTGCCCCCCCGACAAAACGATAGCTTAGCCTGCACCGCGAAGAAGGGAAGGAAACATGGTCCCGGATGATCTGTGATTTCCCAACCGCCTTCAGAGTCGTGAGTCAGCGTTCCGGTTGCAGAGCCAATTGTCTTCGCACGCGTCGGGCATCAGCAAAACAAGTCAGTTTGCCATAGGAATCCAAGAACACCATGATGAGGTTCCTGCCATCGACCTGCGCTTCCAGCACCAGGCACCTGCCGGATTCGCTGATATATCCCGTCTTTTGGAGCTCAATTTCCCACCCGGGATGACCAACCAAGCGGTTCGTGTTGAGGTACTGCAACCGCCTTTTGCCCGTTTTGCCCACAAAGACATCGTATTTGCTGTCTGTAGAGAAATGCCGAATCAGAGGATATTCGTATGCAGCTTTCACGAGCCTTACCAGATCCAGAGCTGTCGAGACATTCTCAGCGGAAAGTCCGTTTGGGCTGACAAAGTGAGTATTGTCCATGCCCAATTCACGAGCTTTGCGGTTCATGGCTTCAACGAAAGCCGGCCGCCCTCCGGGATAATAGCGGCTGAGGCACGCCGCAGCCCTATTCTCGGATGCCATCAGGGCAATGTGCAGCATGTCTTCCCGGGTCAAGCGCGAGCCAACGCTCAAGGAGGAACGCGTGCCCTTCAGATCATCGACGTCTTCATCGCTAACCGCGACCACATCAGCCAGTGGAAGCTTTGCATCGAGAGTGACGATAGCCGTCATCAGTTTAGTAATAGAGGCAATCGGGTGGATTTTATTCGGATTCTTCTCGTAGAGCAGTTGGGACGTATCGGCATCCGCGACCGCAGCAATGTTGGAGCGGACGGTCAGGTGATAAGGAGTTTCTCGAGATTTGAGACCGTTATCTCGAGACAGGTGCTTGGACGGTGAGTGGGAGTCTGTCTCACAGGCACTCGAGGAGCCACATCCTTCCCCGTGACCTCGCTGAAGCGGTATCAGGAGGGACACCCACGCTAATGCCGCTGCAGCAATCAGTCTATAGACTTGCCGAAAGGGCCGATGGCTTCGAGGTGGTGAAAGAAAACTCATTCAAATTCCCCACGTTCGCGCTCGGCCAAGTACACGCCCAACAGAATCAGTCCGCCGCCGGCGACGACCCTCGGTGTGATCCTCTCCCCAAGCAGCCATGTCCCCAGAAGCGCCGCCACAACCGGCTGGAGGTACGCGAAGGCTGCCACGCGTGACGCGGAAAGTTCGGTAAGAGCGAACGCGTAGAAAAGGTAGGCCACTACAGTACCCAGGACGACCATGAATGCCAAGCTCCCCCAGGCGGCGAGGGTCACGTTGGCCCAGCGGATATTGAGAACTGAGCGAGCGGCAAACGGGATCATCAGCAGGGAACCGATCGCGAACGTCAAGGTGTTAAGGGTAAGCGCGTCGTACCGATTGGCTATTTCCTTAACCTGAATCGTGTAGTAAGCGAATGAGACGCTGCCCGCTAACACAATCAGGTCTCCCTGCCAGTGGGCCGCGCTCCCCTTCTCGGCTCCGCCGAGCGTCAGGATGGCTACTCCCCCGAAGGAAATCAGCATGCCGAGGAACTTGGGCAGGGTTAATGGCTCCAACCGCATCAGGCAAGAAAGCGCCAGCACCATGACTGGACCCAGCGCCACGATGAGCCCGGTGTGCGCCACGGAGGTCCAAGCCAAGCCGTTAATGAAGCAAATCTGGTTGAGTGTCATCCCATTGATTGCGACAACTGTGAGGGCAAGCCATTGACGCCCGCTCAAACGCAACTCAGGCCGTCCCCGCCATGCCAGGAACAGCGCCCCAAAAAGGATGGCAGCACCCGCCAGGCGCAACTGCGCCAACCCCATTCCCCCAAAACCGTTCACAGCCTCTTTTCCTGCCACGATATTGGAGGCCCAAAACACTGTCCCCCAGAGCAGGAGAATATGCATCAAGGCGTGGCTGTGGCCATGGGCCTTTGCGGGAGCGTGTTGAACTTCTTTGGCCAGCATGCTACCCAAACAGTTCTTTTCTTACTGTCACTTTTTCGATTCGGTCGAGGTTGGGCTCATATCCCAGCCCGGGCGCCTGGGGAACGTGAATGGTTCCTTGCTCGGTCACGGTTACCTCCGGGTCGATGATATCCTCCGCCCAGTATCGCTTGCTGGCAGAAACGTCTCCCGGAAGGGTGAATCCGGGCAGCGAGGACATGGCAATATTGTGAGCCCGCCCGATTCCTGACTCCAGCATCCCGCCGCACCAAACCGGAATGTTTTTTGCCCGGCACACATCATGAACTTGTTTGGCCGACGTTAAGCCCCCCACGCGGCCGAGCTTCACGTTAATGATCTTGCAAGCGCCGATTTCGATAGCCTTCCGCGCGTCGTCAGCGCTGTGGATCGACTCATCCAGGCAAATCGGCGTGGAGATTTCCCTTTGCAGCTTGGCGTGATCAAGGATGTCGTCCCAGCCCAGCGGCTGCTCAACCATCATCAAATAGAACCGATCGAATTGCTTCAGGTGCGCCAGGTTGGCGAGCGTGTAAGCGGAATTCGCATCGGCCATCAGGGCGATTCGAGGGAACTCTGTGCGGATGCGGTCCAGAACATTGATATCCCAACCCGGCTTAACCTTCACCTTGATCCGCTGATACCCTGCTGAAACTTCACGGGCGATTTTTTCCAGCAGTTCCTCGACGCTGTTCTGAATCCCGATGGATACCCCGCACGGAATCTCTTCCAGCGTCCCGCCAATCGTTTTCGCCAGAGGAATGCTTCTCTGTTGCGCCTCGATCACCCAAAGTGCGTTCTCCAAAGCCGCTTTGGCCATGTTGTGACCACGGATGGGACGGAACCGTCCGGCAACTTCAGAAGGCGATGTCCACTGCTTGCCTAATACCCAAGGAATGAGGAAATCGCGCAAGACATGCCAGGCAGTTTCGGGAGTTTCGTGACTGTAGAACGGCTCTTCTCCGGCGGTGACTTCGCCCCATCCAGTGAGGCCATCCGCATCGACCCGCACAAGGACGATTCTGCGCGTCGTAGTTCTGCCGAAACTCGTCTCGAAAAAATGGACGAGTGGCATTTGAATTTCCCGGAGTTCCACACGATTAATCTTCATAAGGGTCCAATAAGTAACGGGCTGATTTCCCCTCGTATTCGAATCCTGTGATCACCAGCTTGTGAGCAAAAGACTCTTGCAGTTGCCGGCGAACCGCCAACTGGCGCTGGCGCGCTTCGCGGGGGTTTGACTGCCTCATTTGATCGATATTAGCTGGAATCTCGACCACCGCCGCCGGCTTCTCTTTGCTGCCGCGTGGCAACTTTCCCGCCATCGCCCGCTTGACCCGTGATGACCTCAGCCGCCATTCCGCAATCAGGCGGTCACTGGCCAACCCCTTTTGGAGCCTGCTCTCCACCTGACCGTAGTAGTCTGGTTGGTAAAAGCGAGCGATGGCGCCCAGGCGAACAATGTTGAGGTACGCATTCTTCGCCCGGAGAGGATCAAAGGTCCACTCGATAAGGTCGATGCCGGCTCGAAGCGCCTCGCGTCTCTGCGCCATCTTCAACGCCCGGCCCAGCCCTCTGTTTTCATGCGCGCGCAAAACCCCGAGGGAGAGCGAGTGGTAATAGCGGTCCGTGCCATGCCAGGCAGGCAACGAAGCTACGAAACCCACCAAGGAGCCTTGGGGCGTGAAAGCTCCCAGCGCCTGCCCTCCTATTCGATTGAGGGTTACGAAGAGCCTTAGAGGGTAGAGTTCGTGTTCCGCGTACCCCCAAATCTCCCGCTGCACCTTGACAAGGGCGGCGAGTTCTTCCAGCTTTTGGCAAGGCCGAATCGTATACTTCAACGGACTTCTTTTGACTTCAACTCGTTCCAAAGCGATTCCATTTCCTCCAGAGAACACTCCCCCAGATTTCTTCCACGCCTCGCGACTTCCTTTTCAAGTGCCTGAAACCTGCGCTTGAATTTCTGATTCGCTCGGCGCAGGCAAGTCTCCGGGTCGGAGCGGAGGAATCGCGCCAAGTTCGCGGCGGCAAAGAGCAGGTCGCCAACCTCTTCCTCAACCCGGGATGCTATGTTGCCTGCATCTCGATTCAGCTCGCGGCGCAATTCCCCAATCTCCTCTTCGACCTTTTCCAGCAGGTCCTCGACTTTTTTCCAATCGAAACCGACTTCGGAGGCCCGCAATCCCAGTTCATAAGCTTCGAGGGTCGCCGGCAGGGCTGGAGCAATCCCATCCAACAGTGATTTTCTATCGTCCTTGCCATGAGCCGCCGACCCTCGTTCCTGCTCTTTTACTTCCAGCCAACTCTTGAGCGCTTCGTCCGCATTACTGGCGTGGACCTCGCCGAAAACGTGAGGATGCCGCCGAATGAGTTTTGCGTGCACGCGCTCGATCACGTTGTCGATGTCGAAGCGTCCTTCCTCGTCCGCCAAACGGGAATAGAACACTACCTGGAAGAGCAGGTCGCCTAACTCATCTTCCAGCCCGTTGAAATCGCGCGCGCTAATCGCGTCAATGACTTCATAGGCCTCTTCGAGCAGCAACCCCTTGAGGGTATCGTAGTCCTGCTCGCGGTCCCAAGGGCAGCCCTCGGGTCCTCGGAGATGCGCCATCAGATCAACAAGCTTAGGGAGTTTTTCGCCGGCCAGAGTCACTCCTATCCCAGGCAGGCGGCCACCTGCACCGCCTGCCCTCGCTGAATCCTGCTAATCTATCAGGGCGGCAGGATAAACTGCAACATAAGTTCTGCAACGACGTCACCTTGTTGGTTCATGGGATTGTTGGTAAAATTGAAGTTGCGGAGATAGGTGCAAGAATCGGCCAAGGTTTTTGGGCCGCGAAGCTGAGGCAGGGAGGTGTTCAGTGGCCGGAGAGGAAAGCAGTTCATCTGGATTCAAGGTGGTTGACCGTCGGCCATTTGCCGCCGACGGCTCACGAAAAGAAGATGTCCCTGCTCAGGAAGAAAGGGTGGAGGCTGCGCCCCAGCGAGATCAAAGCACGCCAGGCGAGCCGCAAAGCCAGCCCCGCGGCCAATACGAGGATGAATCTCCTGGGTTTGAAACGCTGGTTTCTTATCTGAGCACCACGGCAATGTTCCAGCTTGGATTAATCCCCGGGCCGTCCGGAGAGCACATCCCTGCGGACATGCCCAACGCCCAGCGCACCGTCGACCTGCTGGAAGTCCTGCAGGAAAAGACGCAAGGCAATCTCACCGCCAGCGAATCTCGACTGCTTGAAGATGTCCTCTACGAACTTCGTATGAGCTTTGTCGCCATGCAGACGCGCCAAGCCCGCAAGAGCAAATGAGACTGACTTTTTTGGGTACGGGGACTTCCAGCGGGGTTCCGACCCTCGCCTGCCATTGCAGGGTTTGCACATCTCCTGATCCCCGCGATAAGCGTACGCGGCCTTCGCTCCTGATTCGCTTTGACGACCGCGCCCTAGTGATTGATACGACGCCGGATTTCCGGGCGCAAGCTCTGCGTGAGGGCTTGGACCGCCTGGACGCCGTCCTCTTTACGCACGCCCACGCTGACCACATCCTGGGACTTGATGACGTGCGTGTCTTTTACTTCCGGCAGCAAAAGCCGATTCCGATTTATGCTGACGCCCAGTGCATGAAAGACATCCAGCGGACCTTTAAGTACATCTTTGACGGCGACTATCCCTTCGGTGGGATTGCCCGGCTCGACCCGCGCCTCATTGACGGGCCTTTCGAGGTGGAAGGTCTGAAGGTCATTCCCGTCCCGGTGGTGCATGGCAATCTGCCCATCCTGGGATTCCGTATCAACGGAATGGCCTACCTGACCGATGTGAGCGAGATTCCTGAATCGAGTTATCCTTTACTGCAAGGTCTCGAGGTCTTAATCCTTGATACCTTACGGCCCCGGCCCCACCCCACCCACCTGACCGTTGAGCAAGCGCTCAGGGTGATGGAGCGGTTGAGGGTTCCAAGAGGCTACTGCACGCACATCGCTCACGATTTGGGACACGAGGAAACCAACGCCCAGCTTCCGCCGCACGTGCGACTGGCTTACGACGGACTGCAACTGGAGTTTTAGAGAAGTCGAGGAGTCGAGAGTCGAAGAGTCGAGAGTCGAAGAGTCCCTAACTTCTCGACCTTCGACTCTGGAGCAATATGTCATTCTGAGCGAAGCAATATGTCATTCTGAGCGAAGCGAAGAATCTCTGCAGTTGCTTCGTTCTGGCACTGCGGAGATTCTTCGCTTCGCTCAGAATGACAGCGCCCACTTGAAGTTCTTAACTCCTCGACTTTCGACTCTCGACTTGGTTCGACTCTCGACTTTTCGACTGACTATGCGTGTCATTCACAATCTTCACGAATTGCGTCCATCGCCCTCCGGCTGCGTGCTAACCATCGGCAACTTCGATGGAGTTCACCGGGCGCACCGAAAGCTGCTTGAAAGGGTTGTGGAAGTCGCCCGTCCCAGGGGGGCGGCAGCTACCGCCATCACCTTCGAGCCTCATCCCATCAAGTTTCTTTCCCCTGCCCACGCTCCAAAACTCCTTACACCCTTTTCCAGGAAAGCCAGGCTCATCGAAACCAGCGGCATTGACCTGCTGGTCGTGCTTCCCTTCAACCGCGAACTAGCTCACCTTTCCCCCCTGGAGTTCGTGCGGAACATTCTGGTCCGGCCATTGCACACGCTGGCCGTCCTCGTGGGACCCAACTTTCGCTTTGGATATCGGCAAGCGGGCGACGTCGAAATACTCGAAGAGCTCGGTCGGCAAGAGGGCTTCAAAGTGGAAGTGGTGCCCCTGCTCGAAGTGCGCGGCCAGACGGTTTCCAGCACGCGCATCCGAGAATTGCTGGTCGAGGGCCGCGTCCATGTTGCCAATCGGCTGCTGGGAAGGCCCTTCTCCCTTTATGGGCCGATTGTCGCAGGCCTGGGGGTGGGACGCAAACACACCGTCCCCACGCTCAATCTCGCTCCCGTCGAGGAACAACTGCCCAAGACCGGCGTGTACGTCACTCGCACCAAGGTGGGTGAGAAGCTCTACGACTCCGTTAGCAACGTCGGCCATAAACCCACCTTTGGTGATAATCAGAAACTGGCCGTCGAGACCTTTCTGCTCAACTTTCGGGGCAGTGAAATCCAGCAGCCGGATATGGAAATCGAGTTCTTATACAGGCTGCGGGATGAAATCAAGTTCCAGAACCCCGCCATCCTCAAGGTGCAGATCCAGGAAGATGCCCGCCGCTCCTTGAAGTTTTTCCGGCTCTTCCGGGCCTTTGCACAACCGCAAATCGGCAAGGCCACGCCTGAGTGCTTAACCGCTGAGTAGTGACTGAGGTACTGCTGTCATTTGCGAGACACGGGCGCTCCCAGATGCAGTCATTCCCGCGAAAAGCTTGCCCTGAGCTTGCCGAAGGGCGGGAATCCACTCGGCAAGCCATTGGAAATGCACCGCCGACGGACTGGATTCCCGCTTTCGCGGGAATGACCAGTGCTTCGAAATGGATCCCATACCAAGTGGCACCAGCACCGTGACTGAGGTTCGCTTGGCTGGCCCTGGGGGGAGGTAGGATACTTCCAGCAAGGAGGGACAGTTGTGCAGGTGCATCCCGGAATAACGATGCACAAGATTCCCGTTAAGGGGCCAATGGGGCTTGTCTTTACACTTGGAGTGCTCGCCATGATTCTGCTTGCGCTTCCAGAGGCCCGATGGTTCCTAGCCCTGAGCTTGCCTACCGGCGTGGTCATCGGCATTATTCTGCGTTTGACCCGCCGAGATTGACCCCGGAGATGTTCCCAGAACGAAGAGGTTTGTGGAGTTTGCGCATGCCGCGAGTGTAACCCAACTGGCGCACCCGGGAGGTGCAAATCCTTCGAGTCTTGCAAATTTTCTCAAGTCCCTAAACTCGCCCCATCCCGAGGCCTTGTCCACTACCATCAGGGGCGGCGCTACGTCACCTGATATCTTATGGACGGATTGGGGGACAAGCGCCGGTGGACAATCGCCGGACAATCGCCGGGCTTGACTCGACGGCAGGGATCACATAGAGTGTGAAACATGAAGAGTGCCACGGTTCGCGACCTACGCTTTCACTTCTCCGAGCTCGAGGCGCGGCTTCGCCAAGGCCAAGAGATTGAAATCCGCAAGCGCAACCGGCCGATTGCCAAGCTGGTGCCGTTGCGGCCCGATGCCGAGAAGCCCTACATGCCGGATTTCGCCGCCCGCCGGCGCAAAATCTTCGGCGATAAACAGATGCCAATCACCGGGGCTGAGATTGTGGCTTGGGACCGGGGTCACGAGTGACGGCTTATCCCGACACCAGCTTCCTCGTCTCGGTCTACCTGACTGACGCCCATTCATCCGAAGCCGACCAGCTCATGTTCGAGTATCGCGCGTCTCTCGTTTTGACGCCTCTCCACGAACTTGAATTCAGCAACGCCGTGGAGTTGGCTGTCTTCCGCCGGGCGATTACCGCGACGCAAGCCACCAAGGCGCGGGCAGACTTTGAGCAAGACGTGGCGCACTGGACCTTGCACCCCCTTCCCGTTAACACGTTCGCGCGGGCCGTGACTCTGGCCCGCCGTCACACCGCCCGCCGGGGCACACGGTCTCTCGACATCCTTCACGTGGCTGCGGCGCTCACCCTCGGAGCCGAAGCCTTCCTGACATTCGACCACCGCCAGCACCGGCTCGCCAAGGCTGAAGGCTTGCGCGCTTTCCCAAAGTGAGGGTCCTCCGGACGCTGCCGCCTGTCGGCGGCGTTTTGTGGGACATACTACAACCAGGGCCTCGCCTACGACGAGAAGGGCCAATGCGACCGCGCTACTCAGGACCACGACCAGGCGATTCGCCTGAAACCCGATCTTGCGTTAGCCTTCCGCGCCCAGGGGTGCGCCAAGTTCTATCTAGCCCGGCTCGCCCCGCTAGCGGATGGTGTCCACTAAATAGTTAACACTGTAAGCCTTTTGCTTTACAGTGGAAAAATGCTCGGCGGCTTCAGGCATAAAGGGCTGGAAGAGATCTACCTCTTTGGAGACTACCATTAGGGAGGAAACCATGGATCGTAAGAACGGATTGCCACCCGTACATCCGGGCGAGATTCTCAGGGAATATATTCTTCCCGAGGTCGGCCTGTCCGTCACGGCCGCCGCGAAGGCGCTGGGCGTGTCGCGCCAAATGGTTCATGACATCTTGGCCGAGCGGAAGCCTCTCTCTGCGATCATGTGCCTGAAGCTTTCCCGCCTGCTGGGCAGCACTCCCGAATTCTGGATGCGCCTGCAAGCAGAGTACGACCTGAAGAAGGCGGCCCAAAACAAGAAGGTCATGGAACGCGTCGCGCAGATCGTGCCGGTGAAGTCACAAGCAGAGGTCCATGCCTGACTATTTGCCTCGCGCGCTCGAGTCCCCAGGCCCCAGGCCCAAGCCCCGATCCCTCCGACCTCGGACGCCGGACCCGGACTTCGGACTTTGTCTTCGGCGGTGGCCTCCACAAAGTCGAACCGAAAGAACTCGCCCAAATCCCCGCCCGCGATGTCCTGGAGAGTATCGACACTCGCGTGCGCATTGAACAACAGGAAAGGCTGTTTGCGTGAAGCCCAAGTTAAGATTGACGAGCGCGTCGCCGTCGTATAGGGTTTGTAATTGAGGAGCCGTGTGTTTGTTCGGTTGATCAACGATGCCTCTGCCTGTACCCCGGCCAAGCCGCTATCGTTTATACATCGACGAGTCCGGCGATCACACTTACAACCTCTTGGACGAGCCTTCCCACCGTTATTTGGCGCTTCTCGGCGTGTGGTTTCGGCAGGCCGATGACTATGTGGCGTTCGCGGACGACCTGGACAAATTCAAGCGCGAGCTGTTCGGTCCGCGCCCGGACAAGCCCGTGATCCTTCATCGCAAGGTGGACAACATTGCCGGGCTTCAGCTTGCAGACGTCCTGGCACATCCCGTGAAGCAAGCCTGCCTTTTAGAATCGAATCTCATAACGGATACCGGCGAAGCGTTCGGCAAGGAGGTCTGCCGGGCGGTCAAGGAGAAGTTCAACATAAACAGATGGCGCGGCCAAGTCGAGGGGGGGAATATCAGTGCAGTTTTGGTCTGTTAGCGCCGAGCGGCCAACTTAAGCGAATGGCGCAGGCGGCGTAAGGGTCATCGCAAGGCTCGGCCACAAATGAAAAGGCCCCTTTCGGGGGCCACTTTCACGCCAGCCCTTACGGGCTGTCCACCTGCGGAACACCGCATTGATCATAGTTTCGCAGTTCCAGGTCGGAAAATCAAGAACAATCTGGAGGCCCAGCCGTAAGATGCCCGCGCGGGCTCGGGTTCCCAGCCCCCAGCCCCGATCCCTCCAACCTCAGTTGTCGTTGGTTCTTGCTTCTTTGTTATGGGCCCTCAGTGCCTGCCCATGGTAACGTTGCAGATATGGGAAATCCTGCCATGACCACAGCGCTGGACGGTCTCCTAGATCCGTTGAGCCGCTGCCTCGGCGCCTAGTGCGCCCGGCGTGTGACTGAGTTCCGAATTGATCCTGCGGTGCAATCGCGGATCGACAGCCTCGCCGAACGAGCCAATAATGGCGTGCTCAGTGAGGAGGAACGGGCAGAATATGAGGCCTTCATCAATACGGGGGACTTCATCTCCATCTTGAAGCTCAAGGCCCGGCGACACCTGGATTTGAATCGCCGCTAGTGCCGCGTGACCATTGTCAAAAATCGGATGTTACAGCACACTAGCCATGCACGCCACCACGCGGGACTTGGTCCGGCGACAAGCGGACCATCGTTGCGAGTATTGCTTGCTGCATGTGCTCGCCATGAATGACGCCCGCCGCCTGGAGTTACGGTCCGTAGTTCTAGCCCATAACCAACCCTGAGCAGGCGCGGAGTCGTCCCGCTTCCAGCGGGATTACTCCGCGGCTTTTTAATCGTGAACAAAATAACACGCCATCCGGACCCGGCTCGCCCCGCTACCGGATGGTGTCAACTAAATAGTTGACACCATAAGCCTTTCGGTTTATACTGGGAAAATGGTGGGCACCTTCAGGCATAAAGGGCTGGAAGACATCTACCTCACCGGCAAGACACGCCGGATCGGCGCCCAATATGTCAGGAAGTGCGTGCGTATTCTTCAGTCGCTGGAAGTGGCGGCGCAGCCGGAGGAGATGAACCTGGCCGGGTACAGGTTCCACGGCCTGCGCGGCACCCCGCAGAGATGGTCGGTGCGCGTCACGGGAAACTACCGCGTCACCTTCGCCTGGTCAGGCGAAAACGCGGAGGATGTCGATTTTGAAGACTACCATTAGGGAGGAAACGATGGATCGTAAGAACGGATTGCCACCCGTACATCCGGGCGAGATTCTCAGGGAAGATATTCTTCCCGAGGTCGGCCTGTCCGTCACGGCCGCCGCGAAGGCGCTGGGCGTGTCGCGCCAAATGGTTCATGACATTTTAGCCGAGCGGAAGCCTTTGTCTGCGATCATGTGCCTGAAGCTTTCCCGCCTGCTGGGCAGCACTCCCGAATTCTGGATGCGCCTGCAAGCAGAGTACGACCTGAAGAAGGCGGCCCAAAACAAGAAGGTCATGGAACGCGTCGCGCAGATCGTGCCGCTGAAGCCACAAGCGCAGAGTTATCCCGCTTCGAGCGGGATTACTCCGCGGCCTTTCGTCCTTGGATGTTAATAAACATGTTTATCATGTTAAGAACCGCAGAGTAAGGCAAACTGCGCCTAACTCTGCCCCGCTGCCGCCATCACCGCTGAGGCTAGATTCACCGCGGCCATAAGCACGGCCGCTTCACTGGCGTTTCAGCCCGAGAGCGTTATCTTGAAATGAGGCCACGTGCGATGTGCTATGCTACCTCAACATGGAAGCCGAACAGGGCGTACTCGAGAAGATTAGGGTGCTCGTGGGCACAGGGAGATATCGGATCAGGCTCCATGCTGTGCGCCATATGATTGAAGAGGGCTTCGATGAAGGAAATGTGGTCGAGGCGGTAGGTGGCGGGAGCCGCGTCTTGGAAGTTTATTCCCTCGAGATGCGATGCCTGCTTCTCGGTTACTTCACGGTGGGCGAAAACGTTCGCCAGCCCCTCCACGTCGTATGCGACTATTCAAACCCGAAGGTAGTGGACATGGTCACCGCTTACCTTCCCCAGAAACCGTGGTGGATGACGCCCGGCAAGAGAGGCAGACTCATATGAACAAACCCGTGAAGTCAAAGTGCTCCGAATGTGGCGGCCAGGTTCGGAGAAGAAGCGTCGCCCAGGAGTTCGAAAAAGAAGGGGTCAAGGTCAAGCTCTGTGGACTCCAGGCGTGGGTCTGCCTTCGCTGTGGCGAAGTCTACTTTGAACCCGGCGGGGCACAGCAAGTCGTTCAGGCAGTTAATTCTTTGTTCAGGTTAGCCTTCGCCGAAAGGCAGCATAAGGGGACCCTGAGCGCTCAACTCTCGTAGTTGCCCAGCTTGCATCCACTATCCATTATTCCGCATTCTTTGTCGCTGCCCCTGCGTGCAATAACATGCCAGCAATACTCGTACGAATCGGTGTAGATCATTCTTATGGGCACTGGAACGCACCTGTCGATCCCGTGACCTGCGAGTTCGCGGGTGGCGCATACATTGCTTTTCATGTATGCGCCACCGGGTCAAGCCAGGTAAAGTGGGCAAGTGCCACGCCTCCAGCATTTCTAGGGCGAGAATCACCTCCACAACCTGACCGCGAACATCTGTCTGCGCGCCCACATTTTTGACTCAGATCGGCCTAAGCTCACAGATGATGGCTCCATCTTGGCCATGAATGGGATGCCGTGAACGCCGGGCGCGCGAGGATTTGGACGCATACATAAGAAGCAATGTATGCGCCACCCGCGCAGTGTCCGGAAGCTGGACTCCCGCTACATCCGCTTCTGGACTCCCGCCATCGACCTCCGCGTCCTTCTCAAGATCGTCCGCGTCGTCTTCTGCGGCCGCAGCGCCTACTGACGCACCCGCCTCACTCTTCCTTCAGTACCGCAACCGGATCGACCTGGACGGCGCGCCACGCGGGCACCGAACAGGCAGCGAGCGCGATCGCTCCCAGCAACACGGTTACGCCACCGATCACCAGCGGATCCAGCGGCCGAACCCCGTAGATCTGGTTGGCGACTGCCTTCTGCAACCCGGCCGCGCCGGCCAATCCCGCCGCCAGCCCGATGGCTACGAGCACCAGGCCTTCCCTGAGCACCAGCCTCACTACCCCCGCTCCCGTGCTGCCGAGCGCCATCCGGATGGCAATCTCGCGCCTCCGCTGCGCCACCAGGTACGCAAGAACTCCGTAAATCCCGATTGCCGAAAGAAACAGCGCCAGGCCGCCAAACGCCAACGCCAGCATCAGCGACGTCCGGCGGGATGACATCGAAAGCGCGGCGCGCTCGCCCATCGTTTTCACATCGAAAAGCGCAAGCTCCGGATCGATCCTGGCCACCGCCGTGCGGACCGCGCGCGCTACGGCGCCCGCCTCGCCAGTGGTCCTGACGGCGAACGTATAACCTCGCGATGGGTTCTGCGCGTATGGGAAGTAGTAAGCGCCGAACCCGCTCCCGATTCCGGCGAGATCTTCCAGCCTGACGGAGCGCACAACTCCAACCACTTGGTACCAGCGGGTGTTCGCGTCGGTCTTGGTTGCGTCCTTCGGATTCTGTGGATTGTACATCCGCTGTCCAATCGGATCGCGATCCGGCCAGAAGTGGCGGGCCAACTGTTCATCGACAATGACAACAGGCGCGGCGCTTTCATTGTCACGATCCTCGAAGTAGCGTCCGCGTATCAGGGCGATGTTCATCGTCTCGGAGTAGCCCGGGGTGACGACTAGGCGGCGCGAGGAGATCACGGATTCCCCCGGCTTCATGACATGGCCCTCCGCCAGAATAACGCTGTTGCTGTGGTCGTCGCCGAACGGGATCGCCGTGGTCGCCCCGGCAGCGGCCACGCCCGGCAAGCGCCGAATCGAATCCAGCGCCCGGTTCATGAGAATCCGCAACTCCCCGTCGCCGCGGTACCGGGATTGCGGCGCGTTTGTGGACGCGGTTACCACACCCTTAGTCGTGAAGCCCGGATCGACCGCCAGCAGGTGGCGAAAGCTGGCCAGCAGCAGTCCCGCTCCGGCCAGAAGCACGAAGGCCAGTCCAATCTCGGCGCCTACCAGGCCCTGGCGCAATCTGTGGGTCCGGGCGCCGCTCGTGCCAGTGCGGCCGCCGCCACGCAGCAAGCCGCTCAGGTTGACTCTGAAAGCGCTGGCAAGCGGTACAAGTCCGACCAGCACACCCAGCGCGACCGCCAGCCCGAGGGCGACAACAATCACCGTGCCGTCGATACGTACTTCCTGCGCCCGGGGAAAACGATCGAGCCCCGTCGCCGCCACCGCCCGCAGGAGCGCTGTACCGAGCAGCACGCCTGCGATGCCACCAGCCCCTGCCACCAGCACGTTCTCCACCACCAACTGGCGCGCGAGCCGGGCTCGGCCCGCGCCCAGTGCCAGTCGCGTGGCGATCTCCTTTCCCCGGACACTCCAGCGCGCCAGCGCCAGGTTGGCGATATTCAATCCTCCAATGAGCAGCACGAACACCGCTCCACCCCACAGCAGGTACAGCGCGCCTTCTACGTCTTTGACCAGCATGTGCTGAAGCGGTTCGACTCTGGTGTAGAAGCCCGCATTGATGAGGATGTCCTTCCACTCGGGAAACCGTTCCAGGTTGGCGGCATTGAGAGCATTGATCTGCGCCTGGACCTGGGTTAAAGTGGCCCCCGGCTTGAGTCGCCCGATGTGGTTCCAGTTGTTGCTGTGATATTGAGATTTCTGCTGGGCAGTGAACGCCAGGGGAACCCAGAAGCGCACCTCCGGATCCACGAAGACAAAGTCCCGCGGCATTACGCCCACGACGGTGAAAGGCGTGCCGCCCAGACGCAGCTCGCGTCCCATCACGGAGAGGTCGCCGCCATAAAGCTGCTGCCACAGCGCGTGGCTCAGAACCACCTTGTGCTCGCTGCCGATCTCACCTTCCTCTGCGGTGAATGCCCGCCCGCGCGCCGGAGGAATCCCGACGAGCTTGAAGAAGGACGGCGTCACGGCCATGCCCGGAACCTGCTCCGGCGTGCCGTTGACCTCCAGCGCCTGGGCCACCGGCTGGAACATCGCTTGTTCTTCCAAGGTTGTCACCACGCGAAGACGATCGTAGTAATCGGCAGCGCTGCTGGCACTCTGATCGGCGACGCCGGCCTTCGGATACTCGTTGGACATCAGCACAATCGCGTTGGCGTTTGGACCCGGCAGTGAGCGCAATAAAACCGAATGGACAATCGCGAACGTGGCGGTGTACGCCCCAATGCAAATGGCCAGAGTCAGCAGGACCGTCGCGGCAAACCCTTTGTCCCGGAGCAAAGACCTCACGCCGTGCTTGATGTCGCGAATCAGGTTCTCCATCGCGCCTCCTTCTCAACTACTGTCTAATACGTCTGGCGCTGCGTTTTGGTTCACCGAAAATATCGCCAAGCCGGCTTCGTGAACAGCGGCCTTCAGAACCCCGTCAGCGGGTAGCGCGGGGTTATCCCGCGCCGAGCGGGATGACTCCGCGGCTTTTCGTCCTGCATGTCGATCAAGTTGTGGACGCTTGTGATGTTTAGCTCCTAGCGGGGACGAGTTGCGCTACAATGGAGGCCAAGGAGTGAAACATGGCCGCGACCGTCATCGTGCGTGATCCGGAGATTCTGGGAGGAATCCCCTGCTTTCGCGGCTCGCGTGTTGCCTTTCAAAATCTGCTGGATTGCCTTGAAGCGGGTGACACCCTCGACCAGTTCCTCGAGCAATTCCCAACCGTTATCCGTCAAATGGCCATCGAGGCGCTGGAGACTGCAAAGGACTCGCTTTTGACGAGGATTGGGTGAAGATTCTGCTGGACGAATGCTTGCGCGGGACCAGCGGGCGCGCGCGGCGTCCCGGCGCGGACCGAAACAGACTTCCTGTCTCTTGACAAACGAAACAGGATAGGCTACAATTCTGCCGTGAAACTAGGCAAGAGGTCGGGGCCTCGCCGGGAACATTATGCTGCAATGCTGTTCTTCCCTACTCCCTATTCCCTGTTCCCTATTGTGTGTCACGGCTTCCTGGCAACACGATGCTGCCATGCCAACGCCCGCCCCGACCCACTCCCGGGAATGTGCCAAGCGGGACGAAAAGCCCGCAAATTGGCGCGCCGTGCGACGGACACAAAGTCTGCCATCTGACCGGAAGGAAGAAAGAATTCTTCAAAAATGAACGAACGACGCGGGAATGTCTATGAAAACAAAGCAGGTAGCGCGGACCGCCGATTTTGCGGTCCGCGTCTCTTCCATGCCAGGGGTGATCTCGTGCCATCGCATAACCGTCGTCAACGAAGAGCCGCAGACCGCAAACCCGGCGGTCTGCGCTACGGGTGGTGGCCCGTGCCACTTGCCTAACCCGGTAGGCCGGTTTGGTCAGCCGCCCCGAAGATTGGCGGTGGTCGAGTTACAACGAATACACCGGCATGAGCGCCCACGAACAAAACGAACGCTGCGGTGTGATCGTCGACCGGGTGAGAATGCCCTCCGATCCGGGCGCACGAATTTGATTGCTCCATCACGAGGCCGAAAAGACGCGGACCACAAAAGCGGTGGTCCGCGCTACCCGCTTCATGCAAACAACTCCTGCGCGCGGCGGAGTCGGGCCGCGACTTGGACCCCGTAGGGACACTGGACCGTGCAGCGCTCGCAATCGGCGCAGCGCACCGCTGCGACTTCGGGCCCCAGCTTCAAGAACTGCTCGCGGCCCAAGGCAAACTGGCCGTAGCCTTCGGCATAAGTCAGGAATCGAAGCACGTCCGGAACAGGGACGCCCCTCTCGCAAACACCACCGCAGGCGCCGCACATCCGGCAGTACTTCGGGCCGATGGCGACGAGTTGCGCGGTCAGCAACTTCTCGTCCTTCTCGGTGTACGGTTCCACCATGGCGCGCACGTTTTCTTCGAACTGATCGTGACTCGTCATGCAGACGATGGCGGTGTCGACCGACTCGTTCTTGAGGGCCCATTTGATCGCGGCAACCGGAACGCCCTCCTGGCCGAGCCGCGTGCTCAAAGCCTGCGGATTGGCTCCGTAGAGCCGGTCGCCACGCTGCACACGGGCGACACCGCCCGCGAGGACTTTCATGACCACGATCCCCAAGCCCGCCTTCCGCGCCGCCCGGATGGCTGCCGTCATGTCCGTCTTCGGCGCGTCCGGATTCGTGTTCGCGCCGGCATCCACCGACCGCATGGCGAAATTGTAGGTGGTCAGCACGACATCCGTCTGGCCGAGTCTTGCCAAGTGGGACAGCATCCTGTCCATGTTGAAATGCGTGCTGACGCCGGCAAACCGGATTTTCCCGTTCTGCTTTGCAAGGCGCTGCGCCTCCAGCAGGTCATCGGTCACCTGCTCCGGCTCGTTTTTCATATGCAGATACCAGATATCCAGATAGTCGGTTCCCAGTTCGCGCAGGCTTGTGTCGAGGTCGGCAAGAACTTCTTGTTTCGTCTTACCCGGGCTCTTGCTGGAGATGATGACCTTCGACCGCACTTTCTTGAGAGCCGCGCCGACCATCCGCTCGTTGTTTCCGTTCTGATAACCGCGTGCCGTGTCGAAGTGATTGATACCGAAATCCGCGGCGCGCTCGATCACGGACGGGTCAGAGGTCGTCATGCAGCCGAAAGCAAGCGACGTCACCTTCAAGCCGGTTTTGCCCAACATGCGATACTCCAGCTTGGCGGATTCGGGCTTGGCTTGGCCGACGGCAAGGCGAAGAGACGAGTCGGAAGAAGGGCGAAGACCGGCGGCGGGAAGAGCCAGGCCGGCCGCCAGAAAATCGCGACGAGAGCAATTGGGTTTCATTCCATCCTCCTTGGTCTGTTTTGCGCGATCGATCATACAGAGAAATTGGGACTTCCGCACTGTTTTCGGGCTGGCACATCGTTCAACCTTTCGGCGTTCTTGGAAACAACATCGGTGTTCTGGATTTGTACTCCAGATACGATGCCCCAAATCGAATCTCCAATTCCCGTTCTTCATACACCTTCAGGAAGAAAAGCAATGCCGGTGCAAACAGGATGAGTACCCAGAGTACAAACAGCACTGACCGAAACCAGATCCCCAATGACAGGAGAAAAGCCAGAGCTGCAAGCACCATGGGATTACGCGTCCAAGCATACAACCAATCTGCCGCCAATTTCCGGCTGAGGGCAATGAAAAAGGGCGCGCCGAATCCTCTCAAGGCAAGGTTTACCACGGTAAGCAAGAAAGCCACCCCAGTAATAATTACCAGCGCCAGGCCGATTGCCGATGGTACTGGGAGTACCCAACCAGACCAATCTCGATGAGTGCTTAATGCTCGAACGATGGGAACACCAAATGTGAAACCCAAAGCAAAATGCACAAAGGTGGTTGTCCAGGCGGCTCCGCTTATTGTTTGGTGCCGGTCCAGTAACTTCCTGCCGAGCCAAACCAGGGGGAACGTCAACAATACCCCTCCCACAATGATAGACAGATTCATGACATGTGAAAGTGGTGCATCGGACCCCCACCAGAAGACGAACAAGATAAACGCCAAGAGGGCAGCCCTGACAAGAAATTCAATGACTGGTCTCATAGCACCATCCTTTGACCTTGCGAAGCCGCCGAACAAGCATTAAACCGAAATTTCCTGTTTGAAGTCGAAAACGGCACCATCACACGTCTCTCTGGCCTGTTGGCGGGTGGCGCCATGCCAATGCATCTCACCCGGCGGGATCCAAATCACGTCACCCGGCCGAATTTCCCGGTAAGCCAGTTCCGGGCTGTCTACAACCTTTTACCCATTTCGTACGCTTGGTCCATGGCAGGACTTCCCAGGATATCCCCAACGTCCCAGGCGCCCGTGCCATAAACTATGCCTTTTTCTTTTGCCCCGGGCAGACAGGAAGTGAATCCCCGGAAGCCTTCGATGGTTCGCTCCAGAGCGGCCTTCTTGCTGACCGCGGCAGTTACGATGAAATAAAGATCTTTGTTTTTGATTTTCGTATACCGTGCCACCGTCCGGTCAATCACGGTTTTCATTTGAGCGCACATGGTGTAAAAGTAAACCGGTGTAGCCAATACGATAACGTCGGCGGCCATCATGCTGTCGAGGATATGCGCCATGTCATCTTTCTGTACGCATTCCCCATTTCCCCCACAGCCATAACAACCACTGCAGTAGTTAATCTTTTTTTCTGCGAGCACCACTTTCTCAACTTGATGATGGGCTTCTTTGGCGCCTTGCATGAACCGGTCGCATAATGTATCCGAGTTCCCACCTCTTCTAGGACTCGAGGAAAGTATCAGCACGCGTTTGCTCATTTAGCTACCTCGTGGGGTTGTGACTAGAGTCGTGCGTTCGGGCGGGCAGCACCTAGTTCTGCCCGCCAGAGAAGACATTTTTTGCCACTCAGCGGCCGGTCATTCGCTCTATGCTCTCGGGATAGCGAGCCCCTTGCACCCTGATCTTTGAGGAGGCGCTATCGATTTCACGGAGATCGTCGGTCCCACTCAGTCGGCTACACTGCTAGCTCTCCGTTAGCTTGCTCTGCGCTGGGCGCCTGCGGCCGCGCGACGCCACCGGGAGTGGGTCGCCGCCACCTCTTCATCAGCAGCCACGCCGTGAACATGAAGGGCGACGCGTCCCAAAGAGAAAGTACTGCGACTCCCGGGCGCGTGACACTGATGCCCCGCACGATCGCTCCCGCGGCAGTAATATTCGGCTTCAGTGGTACGCCCAATGCGCTGAGAAATGCGGCAGCGCATAGACCCAGGACGCCGATTCTTGCCCATGACCTCGTGCATAGAATTCCCACGCCCAGCGCCACGGCTACCCCAGCGATCACATATTGGAAAGCGACCGCCGTCCGCCCGGAGAGGAACGAGGCAAACGGGATCGATGGCAGAGAAAGAAGCGGCGGGTGAGCGTTCAGCAGGTTCAGAGCGAGCGCCAGCGGCCATGCGGCCACCAGCCAGATGCCGATGCAGGTCACGGCGAGCGGCCGCGCGTCGCTCGGAATGGGCGCATCTCCGCCGAACTGCACCTGCGCACTTTGGGAGTTCAGGAAACTCGCCCCCAAGGCGCCCAGGCCGCCGATGCCCAAAAAAATCAGCCCGGTACCGATTACCATGGTGGTGGTCGGTGTCCCGTAAGTTTGCGCTAGCGCCGGCAGCGTGACCAAACCGCCCACCGCCGCTCCGGACCCGTTGTAGGCAAGTAAGCTGCAAATCAGCACACCCGAAACGCGAGCCCACGATCGCAGCCGCAGAATTCCAATGGCGGTTACGATGCCCCAACAGGCAAGGACCGCCTGACACTCCGAATTGATGAGCTTGTGGACCAGCAGCCACGGGTTCTGCGGCAATCGCCCCCAAAGCAAGATCGGCGTCGAAACCGTTATAAACAGTAGCGCAGCGCTGAATACGAGAAGGATAAAGCCCGCCGCTGTCATGGCGGCGGTTCCCCTGCCAGTGCTTCTTGCTGGGGCCGGTTCCTCCGGCGGTGTCGGTTGCACCGTGGTTTCGATCTCACCTCGCGACGCTGGCTCCAGGTTTCTAGCGCGCAATTCCGCGTCCAGCGCTGCTCGGGCCGCGTCCGTCAAAGACTCGACATCCGCCCCCAGCTGAAGCAATTCACCGTCACTCATCCGGCGATAAGTTTCTTCTAGGCGATGAGAGTCGCGTGCTTTCATTTCAAATTCCAAGAGTGCTGCGGAAAATTGTTCTACTGCTTGTCAAAGACGACGTTGCTCACGTTGCGTCCTTGCCCATCCTTACCCTTCATCGTGCACGTGCGTGTCTTTCCATCCATGGAGACCTTGCAGGTTACGGTCATCATGACTTGGCCGAGCTTCTTCTGTATCAGTTGCGGCGTGTGGGCATCGACCCACCTGGCCGATTGCATGTCAGCCCACGGAACTCCGCGAATCGGGTAGTCCTTTCCATCGAATTTTGCGTCGAACTCTAAATGCATGGGCTTCCCATCTCCGGCCGTCCCGTTGCCCTCAACCCTGTAGCTGTTCCCGTCTAATTGAATTGTCTCCGTTAGATTCTTCGGCGCCGGTCCTGGGCTATACTTCGACTTGGCCCGATTCATCTTCCATGTTCCTGAGTGTTCGTCCGCAGTCGCTGTGGCGACAAAGATGGCCAGCGCCGCGACCAGTGCTGTCATCACAAGAATAGAAACTCTTTTATTTGTCATGATCGACGCTCCTTGCGGGGTTGTGACTAGAGTGGTGCGTTCGGGCGCGCAGCACCTCGTTCTGCCCGCTAGAGGACGCATTGTTTGCCGCTCAGCGGCCGGTGATTCGCTCCATGCTCTCGGGGTACCGAGCCCCTTGCACAGTGATCTTTGAGGCGGCGCTTTCAATCTCATGGAGATCGTCCGGCGTAAGTTCGACTGCGACTGCTCCGATGTTCTCTTCCAGGCGATTCAATTTCGTGGTGCCCGGGATTGGAACGATCCACGGCTTCTGCGCAAGCAGCCAAGCGAGCGCGATCTGGGCAGGTGTCGCCTTCTTCGGTTCCGCGATCTGGCAAAGCAGATCAACCAAGGCCTGATTCGCTTTCCGAGCCTCCGGCGTAAAGCGAGGAACGATGTTGCGGAAGTCGGAACTGTCGAACTTAGTATCTTCGTTGATCTTTCCCGTCAGGAAGCCCTTGCCCAGAGGGCTATATGGAACGAAGCCGATTCCAAGTTCCTCGAGCGCCGGTAACACTTCCTCTTCGGGGCGTCGCCACCACAGCGAGTATTCGCTCTGGAGGGCGGTGACCGGTTGGACAGCGTGCGCGCGACGAATCGTCTTTGCGGCTGCTTCCGAAAGGCCGAAGTGCTTCACCTTGCCTTGCTGGATCAGGTCCTTCACCGCTCCCGCCACGTCTTCGATCGGCACGTCCGGGTCAACACGATGTTGATAGAACAGATCGATGGCATCGACCCTGAGCCGCTTGAGCGAGCCCTCCACCACCTCTTTGATGTGCTCCGGCCGACTGTCCAGCCCAGCCAAGCCTCGCTCCGCCTTGGGATCAATTTTCCACCCGAACTTGGTGGCGATCACCACTTGCCCACGGAAGGGAGCGAGGGCTTCGCCCACGAGTTCTTCGTTGATGTACGGGCCATAGACTTCGGCCGTGTCAAAGAACGTGACGCCGCGTTCAACGGCTGAACGGATCAAAGGGATCATCTCCTGCTTGTCTTTGGGCGGGCCGTAAGAAAAGCTCATTCCCATGCAGCCCAACCCGAGGGCCGAAACTTCCAGATTGCTTTTTCCAAGTTTGCGCTTTTGCATTGTTTCTCCTTCGAGGTACTTTCGCGGTTGATGAACCAACCGTTTTGGTCAGCCTCAAAATCACGTCGCTGCCGCTCCTCCGGGCGCCGCAGATGAGGCTGCGAAATTCCGGCTAGCCCCAAAGCTGAAGTATAGTCTGCTTACACTTCGGGCCGTTGCCTATTTCTCTAAAGTTCTTGCCAGATTCTCCGAAACTCCACCAAAATTGTGATTCCCGTTCCGTGCCGCTCGCAGCCTATCGGCAAGAGACACATGTCGGAAATGAATTCCGTCCGTATGGTCAGCCATCCGGAAGTAATCTCATGTGGGAAGATGGCCGGCCACTTGTCCGTAAAGTCCCGCCGATGCCGTCGGGACAGCACTCGACAGGGTTCGGGAGTCGTTGCACAAAGGACCGTCCTCGAGACCCAAATCTCATTGGCCTGAATCAGCACCGCAGTACGAGTAGCCCGCTTCGCGTCGTTGCGCACCGGAAACCGAACCAAAACGTTAGTGTCGAATGCCTTACGAATTCGGGTTTAAACCGACCGCTCCGCACGCACTGCATCAACGTAGTGCGTATCCCGCCCGCGCGGGGCCGGCGGAGGCGCGTGCCGTCCCGGGGCGGACCGAAACAGATTCGATTTCTCTTGACAAGCGGAAAAGATAGGCTAGAATACTACATCGAAGCTGCGCAGGAGGTCACGGCCTCCCAGGAACACGATGCTGCCATGCTACCGCCCGCCCCGACCCACACCCGAGAATGTGACAAGCGGGGCGAAAAGCCCGCAAATTGGCCGGCCACGCGAGGGACAAACAGTCTGGCATCTGACAGGAAGCAAGGGAGGAATCTTCAAAAATGAACGAACGACGCGGGAATGTCTATGAAAACAAAGGACCGCTGTTGAAAACTCGGGGCGAAGCTGGTATGTTGTAGAAAAAAAGGTACTTGCTTGTTTAATCCGGGTATGTTATTGAAAAAGCATGGGTTGTTCAGCGAAGTCGGAAGAATGTGCCAAGTGGGACGAAAAGCCCCCAAATTGGCCCGCAGTGCGAGGGACAAACAGTCTGCAATCTGACCTGAAACAAAAAAGAATTCTTCAAAAATGAACGAACGATGCGGGAATGTCTATGAAAACAAAGGACCGCTGTGGAAAACTTGGGGCGAAGCTGTTATGTTATAGAAAACAAAGGTACTTGCGGGTTTAATCCGGGTATGTTATTTAAAACACATGAGTTGTTCCATGAAGTCGCGAGAATGTGCCAGGCGCTACGAAAAGCTCCCAAATTGGCCCGTCGTGCGACGGACACAAAGTCTGCGATCTGAACGGAAGCAAGAAAGAATTCTTCAAAAATGAACGAACGACGCGGGAATGTCTATGAAAACAAAGGACGCTGTGGAAAACTTAGGGGCTAAGCTGGTATGTTATAGAAAACAAAGGTACTTGCTGGTTTAAGGCGGGAATATTATTGAAAACAAATGAGTTATATAACAAGATCGCAAGCTCGAGTTGTGATCTCGAATCAGAGGGAAATGGTTTCAAGCGTGGTCGTGCGGCTCGCTTGCCTGGCGAGCTTTCGGTCGAAGGTGGCGAACCGTCTGGCGTTCCCAGCGCTCGCCAAATGCAGCGCGTCGGCAAAGTCAAGACCTCCCTGGAGCCAGTCCAAGGCTTTAGCTACGGCGAGCTCATCTTCCAAGAACACCGTTCGGAGCCCTGCCAGGGACCTCAGAGCCCCCGCCAGACTCTCCGGCGAGAAGCCGTAGAGGCTGCGGAGAACCCATTCGGTCTCCAAGAGCACGGTCTTGCAAACCCAAATCTCATTGGCCTGAATCAGCGCCGCAGCACGAGCTGCCTGCCTCGCATCGTCGCGTACCAGAAACCGAACCAGAACGTTAGTATCGACCGCGATCATGCCGCGCCCTCACGCCTCGAGCAATGGCCTTCTCCATCTGACGGAGAGTCTTCGCGGGCCCGGTGTACTTCAGGCAACCAAAAACCTCGGCGATGCTGGTGGATGGGAAGGGCCGCAAAGGCCGCAGAAGAATCCCCTCCGGCACTTCTTCCACTCCAAATTCTGTGCCTGGCTCCCAACTCCGCGCATCTCGCACCGACTTGGGCAAGACCACCTGACCCTTTGACGAAAGTTTGGTCGTTTCCATCCTTGGCCTCGCATCCACGCTGAGTAAGATTCAAGTAAGATATTATACTCTCACGGGGCTGCCGTTGCAACTGGACGTGGCAGGCCGAAAGCAACAAAAGAGCCTTCTCCCCTGGGGGTCACAAGTCCCCCACGGCGGGAGAGTAATCGGCTCGCGCCACCCGACGGGCTTTCCACTCGTCCATGAGAACAAGATCGGCTTGGAGGCTCTTGGCCAGGAGAATGGCAGCCCGCTCACCCGCCCCGAGACCCTGGCATACCTGCGCCAATAAGGGGTGCACCGGGGACTTCTGTGATATCACTTCGACCCAGTTGGCATTCCGTACCTCTTCGGCCCCAGAAAGACCACGGCCCGCCACCGTCACCTCATAATGAACCTCGGCGGGGATCAGAATCCGTTTGTAGAATGAGGCGAGAAGGGTCAGCCGCCCAATCCGGGCGAGGGCTACCAGTGGCGAGGAATTGGAAACAACAATCACAAGCCGAGCCGTTCTAAAGTCCGACGATCTTCTTCTAGTTCCTCAACGCCATAATGAAGCGGAACCTTGTGCTGGGCGGCAAACTCCATAAACTGCTCGACTGCCATCTGACAGAGTTCGCAGGCACGCCCTAGCGAGAGCCTGTCCTCACGGTAGAGTTCCAGGGCCAGCAGCCGAGCCGTTTCCGCCGACAGGTTGCTGGTGTCTAACCCTGCCGCCAAGACAAGCTCCGTTGGGATCTCCACACTAAAGTTCTGCATGCTCTCAACTTACCTCATAATAGCTCTTGGCGCAACTCGTGCGGCGAAACTCTTGCAGTCGAAACTGAAGCAAACGTGCGTGAAAATGGGCTCAGCGCGTTCAGCGCGAAAGCAATGTCGATGCAAGGCACGAAACGGCCTGTTACTTCAAGATCGGCAAGGAAGAATCCAGCGTTGGCGCGGTTTCGGGTCGGATCTCCTTTGGGGACGTGTTAATGCCCGCTGTCTTATCCGCCACGAAGCGCTCAATCTCTTCCAGCAATGCAGGAACGATCTCCGCTTCGCTAACCCGCCGAATAGCTTTCCCTTCTCGGTAGATCATGCCGTTGCCGCGTCCGGCAGCCACGCCCAGGTCCGCTTCCCGCGCTTCGCCCGGACCGTTCACGGCACAGCCCATGACGGCGACGCTTAGAGGCATCTTGATGTGGGCAGTCGCCTTCTCAATTTCGGCCGCGATCTTGAACAGGTCCACTTCCAGGCGCCCGCAAGTGGGACAGGCAATGACCACCGGCCCGCGGCTGCGCAACTCCAGTGCCTTGAGCATCTCGTAGGCCACGCGAACTTCCTCGACGGGATCGGTAGCCAGCGAGACGCGGATGGTATCGCCTATACCTTCGGCCAGCAGCATTCCCATACCCACACACGACTTGACGGTCCCCGTGAATTGGGTGCCGGCCTCTGTAATCCCCAAGTGGAAGGGATAATCAACCTGTTTCGCCAGCAAGCGATAGGCTGAGACACAGAGCTTCACATTGGAAGCTTTCAAGGAAACGACGGTGTCCGTGAATCCCAGGTCTTCAAGAATCCGAATGTGATAGAGCGCACTCTCCACCATGGCCTCGGGCGTCGGATAACCATACTTCTCCAGCAGCCGGCGCTCCAGCGACCCCGCATTCACCCCGATGCGGATGGGAACTTTCTGCTGCTGCGCGCGGCGCACCACCAGGCGAACTTTCTCAGCATCGCCGATATTTCCGGGATTGATGCGCAGCTTGTCCATCCCGGCATCAAGCGCCATCAAGGCAAACTTGTGCTGAAAGTGAATATCCGAGACGAGGATCGAATCGGGGCAGCGCTTACGAATCTCGGCCAGCGCCTTGGCAGCTTCAATGTCGGGGACAGCCAGGCGCGCCATCTCGCAGCCTGCTGCCTCCATCTGCTGGATTTGCTCGACCGTCTTCCCAACCTCGCGCGTGTCCGTCTTGGTCATCGACTGCACAACAATGGCGGCATTGCCGCCCATCGTGAGCCGGCCAACCTGGACGGCGCGCGTCTTGCGGCGCGGAGGAAAATACTCGGTATCGCTGAAATTCACGTAGTGGTCCGTCGTCAGTTGTCAGTTGTCAGTGGTCAGTGGTCCGTTGCAAGCCGTCAGCCTTCAGCGCTCAGCTATCAGCTTCCAGCAACAATTGACAGTTCACAGCCCGCAGAATGCTGGAGCTTCTCCTCACCTGCGGCCTATCTCAGTGACAAGCACTGGGCAATTCACCATTCACTATTCACAATTCATCATTCAGAATTGCCCCAACCCCTAGTCCCCAGTCCCTAGCCCCGTTTAGTAGGGCCTTAGGGTCTTCACGATGTCGTTATACATAACGAACACCGCCAGCAACAACAAGAAGACGATCCCGGCCTGCACGAACCTCTCTTTTACTTCCACACTCAGGTCGTGGCGAATCAGACCCTCGATGAGCAGCAGCAGGATCACTCCACCATCCAAGACCGGAATGGGGAGCAAGTTGAAGATACCCAACTGGAGACTGATGAAAGCGACCAGCATCACGAGCTCAGAAAGTCCCGCCCGGTACGCTTCACCTGAAAGTTGCGCGATCCCGATAGGCCCGGCGAGAGAGCGAGTGGACATGCGGCGGGTCAAAATCTTCCCGAGCACGTCAAACGTCACCAGGCAGTTCCTCAAGTTATCTTGGAAGGCAGCCGTAATTGCAGTGCTCCAGGGCAACTTCCTTACGATCATGTCGTTGTGAAAACTGACTCCGATCCGCCAGCGTTTCTCTCCCATCACGTCCGTAAGAACCGGTGTCAAAGTGGTTTGGAATTCCCGCCCGTCGCGAAGAATTGAAAGTTGAACCGGTTTCCCCTTGCCGGATTGCAGCAGATAGAAGACCCGTGGCCAATAGAGCATCTTACGCCCATCAATGCCCACGATCTGGTCACCGGTAATGAGCCCAGCCTGACTCGCAGGAAGCCCCGGCTCGACCTTATCGATAACTCCGGGCGCATACGGATACCAGCCGGCATACCCGACCCGGCTCGGACCTTCCGCGCGCGGCGTGAGCGTCAGGTCCAAGGTCTTGCCGTCACGTTCGACCTTTAGCGGCATAGCCTCGCCCACCGTGGTCAGGATTTTGATATCCACGTCTTCCCACTTGGGATTTTGAAGGTTGTCAAGGCGGACCACAAGATCGCCAGGCATCAGGCCGATTCTGGACGCCGGAGAGTCTGCCTCGACGGCACCCAACCGAGCCGGCTGCTCCTGATAAGCGGGCTTCTGGAAATGGAACTTGTAAAGACACGTGAGGAGAAGCAGGGCCAGCAGAATGTTCATGACCGGTCCCATCACAACTATCACGAACCTCTGCCAACGAGGCTTTGCCAGAAACTCGCCGGGATCGCCCTGGCGATCCGCGGAGGGATCGTCCCCTGCCATCTTCACATACCCACCAAAAGGAAGGGCGCTGATCCGGTAATCGGTATCCCCCCGGGTCAAATGCAGCAGTCGTTTGCCGAAGCCCAATGAAAAAACCAACACCCGGACCCCAAAGAACTTGGCCGCCAGGAAGTGGCCAAGTTCATGGACAAAGATCATGAATCCCAGGACTAGGACTACCACCACCGCATCCGTAATGAAGCTTCCAGCCATAATGCCGCTGATTCTCCCTATCGTGCAGGCGTTGTCACAAGCTCCAGGGCAAGACGTCGGGCTTCGCGGTCACATTCAAGAACGTCGTCCAGGGAGCTACATGATTGTGCGTGGGTCGTTTGTTCCAAAACTCCCTCGATCACTCGAGGAATATCCGAAAAGCGTAGCCGATGGGCTAGAAAGGCTTCGACGGCTACCTCGTCGGCAGCATTCAAGGCGCAGGGCAAGGAGCCACCCTTGCGTAGAGCCTCCCGAGCCAAATCCAGACACGGGAAACGCCGCGTGTCAGGCGCCGCAAAACGCAATTTCCTTAGCGCAGTCAGATCCAAGCCCTGTGAATCACCGTTCATGGCCAGCCGGTCCGGAAAATTCAGCGCATACTGGATCGGCAAACGCATATCAGGGACCGACATCTGGGCTATCACAGATCCATCTCTAAATTCTATCATGGAATGAACAACTGATTCGGGATGAATAAGGACGTCGATCTTCTCCGACGGGAAACCAAACAGCCAGTGGGCCTCGATGATTTCTAAGCCCTTATTCATCAAGGTGGCAGAGTCGATGGTGATGCGCCCTCCCATCTTCCAGATGGGATGCTGCAAGGCCTCTTCGGGGGTTATGCGATCGAGATGTTTCCGAGGGGTTTTCAGAAAAGGGCCACCGGAAGCGGTCAATATGAGACGGCGGACTTCCGCATGGCTTCCCGCCCGAAGACATTGATGGATGGCGCAATGTTCGCTGTCCACAGGCAGGATTTCGGCTCCCCGCTCTCTCGCCGCTCGTGTGACCAACTCACCTGCCGCGACAAGAACCTCCTTGTTCGCCAGCCCGATTCGTTTTCCAGCCTGGATCGCCTTATAGGTCGCCACCAGCCCCGTCGTTCCATGGGAAGCAGACACGACAGTATCAACCTCAGACTGCGTTGCGGCCTCGATTTGCCCGCTCACCCCACAGGCGACTTGGACGGTTGGGGAAACTCCGAGATTTCGAAGTCGCTCGCGCAGGGGCTCAATACACTCCGAATTTCCGACCACCACCAGCTTTGGAGCGAAATCACGGACTTGCTGGGCGAGCAACTCCAGGTTCTTTCCGGCGCAGAGGGCGACCACATGAAATCGGTCCGAGGCATTCTTGACGACACAGAGACATTGCCGCCCAATCGAACCCGTGGAGCCCAAAACACATAAACCCTTGGTCATCGCCAAACGTCCATAATCGCTAGAGTGAGCCACAGAACGGGTGCGCCAAACAACAGGCTATCCACCCTGTCGAGCAAACCACCATGGCCCGGCAACACGGACCCCGAGTCCTTCAAGTTGGCGCCGCGCTTCATTGCGGATTCCGCCAGATCCCCGATCTGCCCAGACAGTGCTACCAAGCCAGCTAACAGGATAACTGTTTTCAAGCTGGCTGTCTGCCAGAACAAGCGGGCAAATCCCCAAGCGACCAGAAGGCTCCCCACAAATCCTGCCACCGATCCCTCCAGGGTCTTTTTGGGAGAGATGGAGGGAAAAAGCATCTTCCGTCCGATCGTGCGACCTACCAGATATGCAAAAGTATCATCGGCCCAAATCACCAGAAACAATAGGAGCATCAGCTTCCGCCCTCCTGGGGTACCCGCCGTGCCGACGAGGCCAAGACTACCAGCACCCAGCCGCGAAAACCTCAGCGGAAGCAAGCAGGAGAGTGTCAATCCAATATAAGCCACACCGAAAATGGTTGTGGCGGTAGCGCCCAAGTAGGTCTTCAGGTCGCGGGTTATCGCCAGCGCGACGCTGAGTGTCATAAGGACGAAAGTAATAAGCAGGACGAACGAATACATTTCTGGTTTGCTGGTATCCACAGCTCGCAGCGCGCAAAGCGCCGCACTGGCCAGATACGCCAGCACCGACAAGGGTTTGAAACCCGCGTGCTGGCAAATCTTAAAGAACTCGTAGAGGCACAACTCCACACTCACAATCACGGCCGCAAGGAAGAGCCATTTCGGCGACCAGCCGATTAGATAAATTACCGGGGGAATCAATAGTAGGGCGGTGAGGATTCGCGCTTTCATTAATGAGAATCTCTGCGATTATCGTTTGGCCGAGAATGGCTGGGATTGCCGATTTCCGATTGATCCCGCCTCGCGGGACTGATTGACAGAGGAAGAAATTGCCACGCCATTCCTTCATTCGACAATCGGCAATCAGCCCAGCCCTATGCCTCCGTATCGGCGTTCTCTCTTCTGATAATCGATGATGGCCTGGAACAAGTCCGCCTGGGTAAAGTCCGGCCAAAGGGTTTCCGTCACCCAAAACTCCGAGTAGGCAGCCTGCCAGAGGAGGAAATTGCTCAACCGCAATTCGCCACTGGTCCGAATAAGCAAGTCCGGATCGGGTAAATCACGGGTATAAAGATGGCTGCTCAGAGTGGCTTCGTCAATGGTTACGTCCCCATTCTGCTTTGCCTTTGACAAAAGCTCGCGGACCGCATCCACGAGTTCAGCGCGCGCGCCATAGTTGAGCGCCAGGGTCAAGCGCAGCCCGGTATTCTGCCTTGTGTTTTCGAGCGCACTCTCGAGGTCGCGCTGCACGGGCTTCGGCAGTTCGTGAATTCTGCCGATGACCGAAAGGCGAATATTCTGCCGGTTGAGTTCCGAAATCTCTTTCTTCAGATACTCGCGCAGCAACCTCATGAGAAGCGTGATCTCAGTATGAGGACGTTTCCAGTTTTCAACGGAAAATGCGTACAAGGTCAGGAAGGGCACGCCCAGTCGCGCGCACGCCTCGACAGACTGCCGGACGGCCCGGATCCCCGCTCGGTGCCCCGCAATCCGCGGCAGGCGCCGCTTCTTCGCCCACCGGCCGTTCCCATCCATGATGATGGCAATGTGGCCGGGCAGGCGGTCGAGATCGATTTGGGCCAGTAGACTCGATTCAGGATATTCAGTCTTCACAGGGGCCTGAAAGCGTGAGTTCACGCAGCAAACCCAAAAAACGTAGCACAGCACAGGGATTACTGCAAGTCTGAGGGCAGGTGTCAGGTGCCAGGTTTCAGGTGTCAGGTGCCGGGTGTCAAGTGCCAGGAGTCAGGTGCGTGGTGTGAAGTGGCGGGTTTCAGATGCCAGGGGTTAAGAACTCTTTGCCCTGTCCCTGGGGAGAGCGTGTCCCGCCAGCGTTTTCTTCAGCCGGGGCGGGCCGGGTCAGGGGGTCGCGCGGGGGGGGTCAAGAACCCCGCCCTTCCATCCCCCAGCAGTTCGGGCTTAGTTCGGAGTCCTGACACCTGAAACCTGACACCCGAAACCTGTTCTTAGCCGCCCAAAACCCTCAGTCCAACGGCCCGGGCGAGCTTGGCTTGGTCGTGGTCGAAGGTGTAGAAATCGTCGGCCGCCAGAGTCAGGGCAGAGGCTACGTGGAGGGTGTCCAAGGCACGGCACCCCAGGGCAGGCGCGTGGCGCCGGGACAGTTCGCGTGCTCGTGCCCAGATCTCGGAGGGAAAGTCCTCCCACTGCCAAACGCCCGTCTGTAAGTCGTGGGCGAAGTTCTCCTCAATCGCTCGAGCTTCGCGCAAAGTCCAACCCCTTGGGCGAGCCGTAACAGCGAAAACGATGCTCGTGAATTCCGTTTCCCCGAAGGGCGTAACCAGGAACACAGGCTGATGCTCTTGGAGCAGCGAAATGGCAGAACGGGAGTTCACGTCTCTACCATACAGTGACACAAGGAAACTCGTATCCGCGTAAGAGTTCAAAAGCGGCTTCGTTCCTTTCGAAGGATCTCGCCGATGTTGAGATGAATGGCCCGGTTCCCGAAGATCTTCTTCTGGCGGGCATCAAAATCCGGGTACGCTTTCCCCTGGCCTAAGTCCGGAACGATACGGCCGAGCACTTCTTTCCGCTTGCGGAGAATCAGGGTCTCGCCCCGCCGAAGCGGCGCCTCAACCTTGCGCGAAAACTGCTGGCGGACCTCTCGGACTGTCACGCTTTTCATGTTACACATTTTAGGTGTAACTGCGGTAAGAAGTCAATACCGTGGGCTCTTCTTGTGATGCCGAACTGTGCTTAATCAAGGCCGCCACCTACCTCCGGGCGTGTCAGACATCCATCGGCCGCGCCACACCGAGCGCAGGTTACTTTATCAACCCAGTCAAATCGCGCCGTTGAGAAGTCCACGGTCAGGAAAGCACTGACCGCGGCTACCCGCTGAGCCTCAATTTACGCCTTGCAGATACTCCTTGGGAATCGGGTTGCCGGAAGTCTCGCCTTGCCAGAGAATGGTGACAATCCACCAGCGGTGGCCGTCGTTCATCAACTGAAAGCTGTTGATACCCCGCTCGAAGGGCTTCGGGTCGGCGGCGCCGTGGCGCGATTCATAAGTGCTGAACACATGTGCCATACTTCCGTAGCGTTCGGTGCGGCGCGCCACCTCGTGCTCGAAAAAGCCGTTCTTCCGGAAATATGGGTCGCCGTGCTCGACGTATTCGTCTGCACTGAACGGCACGGTGCGGAATCCGCCCTCGGGGTTTGGAACCACAGGAATCAGACGGGCTCCGGAGACAAATAGGGAGCGGAAGCGGTTCCAGTCGCGCTGCTGGCCAGCGGGGCCGGAGATTGTCTCGTAGGCGGCATGCAGGATGGCGTCGATGGAGCCAACGTCGGCCGGATTCGCTGCGAGTGCAGCAGCAGCGGGCCCAGAAACGCGAGGGGTTTGCGGCGGAGGCGAAGATTGCCGTTCGCTCGCACCGGCTCGCGGCACGGTCACGCACGTCATAAGCAGCGCAACCACCGTGACGGCAAGGGTTGTTGATTCTTGTTTCCCGACTCTCATGCAGCACCTCCCAGCGCAGCTTAACAGCTTGGCGCATATCCGCCGCGGCAGACCTTTTATGTATGCGCCCCCTTTTTGGCATTGTCGGCTTACTACCCCACAAGGCGGCGGCATGGGAAGGCAACGTCTCCGCGACCCTTGCGAACTGCGGGGATTCTTCGGCCCAAAGAACGGCCCTCAGAATGACAGCGCCGGGTGTCACATAGATTGCCTTTTATTTATGCGTCACTCCGATTCCTCCAATGAATCAATGACTCAATGAATCAATGGTTCAATTCGCCGTGCTTCAGCATGGCGCTGGCGTGTTTCAGCACGGCATCGGTGATCTGGCTGCCGGAGAGCATGCGCGCCAATTCCCGCACTCGTTCTTTCTCGCTGGCAAGGTGGGTCACGGCGGTCAGGGTGCGGCCGGCGCGCTCGAACTTCTCCACGTAGTAGTGCTGGTCGGCAAAGCAGGCGATTTGCGCCAGGTGCGTGACGCACAGCACCTGGCCATCGCGGGCCAGGCGCTTCAGGCGCTGCCCGACGGATTCCGCCACCCGCCCGCCGATCCCGGAATCAACTTCGTCAAAGATGAAGGTGCGGGCGACCCGCCGGACGGTTCCGGCTCCGGGCCGATTCATCCCCACCACGGTCTTGAGCGCCAGCATAAGGCGCGAGATTTCCCCGCCCGAGGCAATCTTCTCGAGGGGGCGCAATTCCTCCCCCGGGTTGGGAGAAATTCGGAACTCCACCTCGTCAATGCCACGCGGCCCACCGCGCCCTTCCAGCAAGCTCTCAAAGTGAACTTCGAGGCGGGTTTTTTCCATGCCCAGTTGCGCCAATTCATCGCGCACCAGCCGGGTGAGTTTGCGCGCCGCCTCTCGCCGCTTGGCGGAGAGCGCCTCAGCAGCTTTGCGGAAATCCTCCACCACCTTCTCAAGCTGCCGCTGGAGCACTTCGCGGCGCTCGTCGGCATGTTCCATCTTTGCCAACTCTTGCCGGGTTTTCTCACCGTAGGCGAGAATTTCTTGCAGCGTCTGCCCGTACTTGCGCTTCAGCCGGTCAAGCAAGGCCAGCCGGTCCTCGATTTCCTCCAGGCGCTGCGGGTTGGCTTCCAGCTTTCCCAGGTAATGGCTCAGGAAATTGGCTGCATCTTCAAGCGTGGCCCGCGCGCCCGCCAGCGGTTCGAGGTAAGGTTCGACGGCCGCATCGTAGCGCCGGAGGTCCTCGAGTTGCCGCATGGCCGCCGCCAGGCGCGAGCACGCGGCACCCTCTTCGTCGTAGAGTTCGGAAAAGGCCCCCGCCGCGGCGCTGCGGATTCGCTCCAGGTTCGACAGGATGCGTTTCTCTTCTTCCAGGTGCGCGTCCTCGCCGGGCTGAACCCCGGCGCGCTCCAGTTCCTGCACCTGAAAGCTCAGCAGGTCAATCGTCCGCAGCCGCTCCTGCTCGTTTTGGCTCAGGCTCTCGAACTCTGACTCCAGTTCCCGGCGCTGGGCGTGCAGTTCCCGAACTCCTTCCAACTCATCCTCGACGCCTGCAAACTGGTCCAGCAGGTCGAGTTGGGCCTCGCGCGCAAACAGTGCCACGTGTTCGTTCTGGCCATGCATCTCCACCAGCAACCTGGCCAACGACTTCACCGCCGCCAAAGTGACGGGCTGATCGTTCACCAGCATGCGGCTCTTTCCACCCGCCTGGATTTCCCGCCGCAGAATGACTTCGGGTTCCTCACCTCCAGCCAAGCCGTATTCTTCCAACCAGTCTGACCAGGGCGGCCGTCCCTCCGTGCGGAACACTGCGGTGACCAGCGCGCGTTCCTGGCCGGTTCGGACCACCTCCGGCGAAGCTCTTCCCCCCAGCGCCAAGCCCAGAGCATCCACCAGGATGGATTTTCCGGATCCTGTTTCACCCGAGAGCAAGTTCAGTCCCGGGGAGAATTCGACCTTGAGAGTGTCAATCACCGCGTAATTCTGAATATGTATTTCGTGGAGCATAGTCAGTAATCCGTTCTCAGTGGGCAGTCGTCCGTTGTGCGCTGCGCTTGGTGCGCACTCCCGCGATTATACGCTACGTTACATTGCCTAAGGAAAGACGAGTGGAGCAACTATGATTTCCGGCTTCTGGGCTCTTCAAACTCCTGGCCACTGACCACGGTCGACTGACTATTGACAAATGGACAACGCGACAGCTACCGCCGGTTGCTCCTTTCGGATAGCAGGCGTATAATCTCGCACGACCTGAAGCTTGCCTCATCCGCAGTGAAGGTCAGTTCACCCGTGTTGTGCAGTTTGAGGGGTGGAAAGCGTGCGGGTTCCGTCGCAGCGAAGGCCAGTTCACCCGTGTCGCGCAGTTTGAGAGGTGGAAAGCATGCAGGTTCCGTTTTGGAGTACAGCCGCAAAGCCGTTGACCGGTCACAGCCGCCGGGAATTTTTCCGGCGGGGAGCGCTGGCCACCGCCACGCTGGCATTGGGCGGACGCATCCGCCGGGCCGTGGCGGCCCCGCTTGAATACGGCGCCAATCTTTACCGCTCCATCGGCGTAAAACCGCTGATCAACGCCAAAGGTACCTACACCATCATCACCGGCTCGCAAACGCTGCCCGAAGTCAAGCGCGCCATGGACGATGCTTCGCGCGCCTACGTCCAGATGGATGAGTTGATGGATGGCGTCAGCCGGCGTTTAGCGGAGTTGACCGGGGCCGAGTGGGGTATCGTGACAGCCGGTTGCAGCGCCGCGCTGACGCACTGCACGGCAGCCTGCATTGCGGGCTCCAACCCCGAGCGCATGCAGCGCCTCCCCTACCTCGAAGGGTTGAAGAACGAGGTGGTGATCCCGGCCTATTCGCGCAACGTCTACGACCACGCCATCCGCATGTTGGGCGTGAAGATCGTCACCGTCCACGACGCTTCCCAGCTCGAATCCGCGTTCAACGAGCGCACCGCCATGGTCTACATCCTCGGCGGGCCGGGGGATGACGGCCCGCTCGGAACTAGGATCGTCGCGGAGACCGCCCAGCGCCACATCGTGCCCGTCATCGTGGACGCGGCGGCCGAGATCCTCACCATCCCCAACGTTCACCTCCAGCGCGGCGCCACGGCCGTTGCCTACAGCGGCGGCAAGTGCATCCGCGGCCCTCAGGCGGCGGGCCTCCTGCTTGGCGAAAAGAACCTGCTCCAGGCGGCGTGGGCCAACAGCGCGCCGCACCATGCCTTCGGCCGCTCCCTGAAAGTCGGCAAGGAGGAGATCATGGGCATGCTGGCGGCTGTCGAGATGTGGGTGAAACGCGATCACCAGGCCGAATGGAAGCTGTGGGAGAGCTGGCTGGAAACCATCTCGACCAGGGTCAAGCGAATCGACGGCGTGACCACGCGCATCAACCAGCCGCCGGCGGACCTGTCGAACCGCTCGCCGAGCCTTTCCATCCAGTGGGACGGCGCGCGCTTGGGCATCACTGGGCAGGAATTGAACAGGCTGCTGCTCGATACCGAGCCCCGTGTGGTGCTGGCCTCGGCCAGCGGCAGCAGGTCAGGCAACATGTTCAGCTCGGCCTCCATTCTTGCCTACATGCTGATGCCCGGCGACGAAAAAGTGATTGGCGAGCGCCTCTACGCCGCGCTCTCCAGTCCGCCGAAATTCGAGAACCCCGCCCCACCGCCGCAAGGCGAACCTGCGGCCGTCGCCGGGCGGTGGGAACTCCGGCTGGAGTTCGATCGCGGTTCGGCGACCCATTCCCTCTTCCTGGAGCAGCAGGGGACCAAGCTGTTCGGCACGCACCGCGGCGAATTCTACACCGGCGACCTCAACGGGACGGTGGCCGCCAACACGGTCCGTTTCCAGAGTTCCCATCAGGCCGAAGGCACCCGCCTCTCGTATGATTTCACGGGGACGGCGGATGGCGACAAGATGGCGGGCGCCGTCAACCTGGGCGAGTATGGCGAGGCGCGCTGGACGGCGCAGAGGCATCAGTATGATACTGGCGGACGCCCTGGCGGGTAAAGTGGGGCAGGCCATCGTTTTTTGTGGTCTGCCGCACGCGCTGTAGACCCCGGCAGCCCTCCCGTGGAGCGGGCTTCCAGCCGGCGGCGGCAGCATGCCGCCGCCGCAGCAGTGAGTTTGAGTTGAGCTACGAAAGGAGGCTTATACGAACAACACGAATCGACGGCGTTTTTTGCGGGTTGGAGTCGCGGCGGGGGCCGCGGCGGCCGCGGCGGTGCCTGCCGCCGCGCAGGAGAAGCCGGCCAAGAAGGTACTCGGTAGCAACGCCGCGGGCGGCCGCACGCCCCTGTTCAACAGCGTGGTCGCGTACGGCAACCTGGTCTTCATAGCCGGCGTGGGATACCACTCTGCTGGGGACATCAAGGTGCATACCAAGGGCGTCCTCGACCAGATCCAGCAGGAACTCGAGAAAGTCGGCTCCTCGATGGAGAAGGTCCTCAAGTGCAACGTCTATCTGGCCGACCTGAAGGACTACGCGGGCATGAATGAGGTCTTTCAGGGACGTTTCGGACCCGAGCCCCCGGTGCGCACGACCATCGCCGCCGCCGGAGTTCCGGGCAACTCGCTGGTCGAAATCGACGTGATCGCGTACCTCTGATGGGGCGCTGAGCGGGCGAACGCAACTCACTCACGGCGCAGAGGGGGGAGAACCGCATAATGCGGGCTCCCGGCTCGCTTGTCCCCGAGCTACTTGGCCGGCGGCTTGGCGTTCGTCCTTCTTGCCGGGCTCACCGCGTCCCAGCGCGAGTCGCCCGTCTGCGTGTAGTTCTTCGGGAGCATGTCCCAATCCGGACGCGTGATGCCGTTCAGGTCGTAGACCACCCTGCCGTTGCGCAGCGTCAGCTCGCACAGCAGCCTCTTTGTGCCTCGCAACCGCGCGCCGTACATGTCGGTGTAGCCGAAATTCCCGTTTTCCAGCCGCAGCACCGCCACGTCGGCGGGCGCGCCCACGGAAAGGTTCCCCAACTCCTCGCGCTGGATCTCGTGGGCGGGATTCCAGGTGGAACGTAGGATCACGTCGTCCAGCGAGAGGCCCATCGCCAGGAACTTGCTCATCACGTTCAACATGTCCTTCATGCCCGAGTTCATGCTGCCGATGTGCAGGTCCGTCGAGATCGAATCCGGAAGGAAACCCTCTTTGACCGCCGGCATGGCGACGCGCCACGCGAAACTGCCGCCGCCGTGCCCCACGTCGAAGATGATCCCCCGCTTGCGTCCCTCCACCATGGCGGGATTCACGTGCCCGGAGTCGTCTAGTTCGTTCCGCAGCCCGGAATAGCAGTGCGTGTAGATATCGCCCGGCCGCAGTTTCTTGGTCCAGAGTTCGCTCGAGGGGCGCTCCGGGCGGTTCTCCCCGAAGTCGACCATCACCGGAATCCCGGCCTTGGCGCCGGCCTCCACCGCGCGCTCCACCGGGGCCCACTCCGGCCCGGCGTAGTGCGCGGTCTTGATCCCCACGATCAGGTCCTTATGGCGCAACGCCATCTCGACGGCTGGCGCAACTTCCATATCGGCGAGGTTATTCTCGAACTTGGCCCCGCGCATGCCGGCGCCGACGATGTTCAGAAACGCCAGCACGCGCGTCTGCGAGCGGCTGATTACGTGGTCCCTGAAATCTTCGAAATTGCGCCAGCCCGCGCAGCCCGCGTCGGCTACCGTGGTCACGCCCACCCGGAAGGTGAAGCCGTCCGGATACAGGCTGTTGTCTCCGGCGTACGAATCGCGCTCACCCGTGCCCGCGAAAACGTGCACGTGGATATCCACCAGCCCCGGCGTGACGTACAGTCCCGAAACATCGACCGTCTTCAATGCGGCAGCCGTATCCAAGTGTTCGGCGACGGCCGCTATGCGGCCATTCAGGATCCCCACATCCCGAACGGCACTGATTTTGTTCTTGGGGTCGATCACGCGCCCGCCCTGGAGCAGCAGATCGTACCGGGTCTGGCCGAACCCACGCAGCATGGAGAACACAAACATAAGCAATATGGCAGAACCGCCAAGAGAGATGCGCTTGTTCATGGAGGGGTATTCTACCCCTCGTCTTCGCCGGCATCAAGCGCCGCGTGGCGCGTCTCGAGGGGTGCAAGCGGCATACATCCAGTCGATTTCCAGTTAGTTCCTCCCCGCAAGCATCTACTATCTCGAAGTCGGGTACAACCTCATCCACGGGAAAAAAGTCCTGCCGACAGCAGAGCCAACAGAAATACGCCCTCCAAGGCATCAATAGGACAACCCATTCATTGACTGACCCTGGGTGCTGTGTTAGCTTGAACAGATAGGGAGAGAGGGAGTTCATTGTTTGTAAAGGAGGCTAATTGCTCCCTGCACTGTTAGCGCTGTTTCAGAACTTTTACCAAGGCGAAGTCTGGCAATTACTAGCGAACACTGGGCTGGTAGCCAGGATTGTTTTGTTGTTGCTGGCGGGCTTTTCAGTCTTATCCTGGGCAATTATTATTCACAAATATAGGAACTTCAGGGTGGCCCGCCGGGAGTCCCAGGAGTTTTTGAAAGTGTTCCGGCAAAGCAAGCGACTTTCCGAAATCCGCACCTTCAGCCGGAGCCTGAAGTTTAGCCCGCTGTCTGAGATCTTCCAGGCCGGATATCGTGAAATCGAAAGCCAGGCAGCAGTCAACGAGAACCCTGGCAAGCCCCGCATCCGAAGTCTGGAGGCGGTGCAAAGGGCCTTGCAGATGACCTCGTCCAGCGAGCTCACGCGGATGGAGCAGTGGCTCACTTGGCTGGCCACGACGGGGGCCGTCACGCCTTTCGTGGGGCTTTTCGGAACGGTCTGGGGAATCATCGACGCGTTTCACGGAATGGGCACGGCGGGCACAGCTTCTCTCCGTAGCGTCGCACCCGGAATTTCAGAAGCTCTGATCACTACTGCTGCCGGCCTCTTTGCGGCCATCCCGGCCGTCATCGCGTACAACCAGTACGTTCAGCGCATCAAAGAATTTGGCTCCATGATGGACGATTTCGGGCTCGAATTCCTCAATCTGACGGAGCGGTATTTTAAGTAGCAACAGCATCTCTCTGGCTGCGGCGTGGAAGAGCTGTCACTTGTCTGTAGTCCGCGGTCTGTTGCCACTGACGACGGACCCGCCGTGGGGAGACTACGGACAATCTGAGGTAATCCATGGCATTTACTACACTCAAAGGTCGGACGCATACTTCGCTGGCCGAGATCAATATCACGCCTTTCGTGGACGTGGTCCTGGTGCTCCTCATTATCTTCATGCTGACGGCGCCTATTCTTGAGTCAGGGATTGAAGTAGATCTGCCGAAGACCCACACCGTCAAGGCTATTTCGGATGAAAAAGTGGTGGTGACCATCGACAAACGTCAGACTATTTATGTGGGCAACGATCCGGTGAATATTCACCGGCTCGGCTCCTATGTTCTTGACCATTTGAAAGGCGCGGGTGAGACACCGATATTCATCCGCTGTGACCAGAAGGTGCCCTTCGGTGCTTTTGCGACCGTTGTGGACGCATTGAAGCAGGCCAACCTGACCAACCTTAACGTGGTGACGGAGCCGCTGGAGACGGGCAGTAAACAGTAGGCAGAAGAGCAGGTGCCAGGTGTCAGGTGTCAGGGGACAGTGGGATGGCGAGACCGCTGACGAAAGATGGGGCTCGAAGCAGCAAACACTGGCCCCAGGGAAGGCTCCTCTTACTTCGGACATCTGCTTGTCAGATCTGTTCTTTAGGGCTGGGCTTTCGAGCAGCCGGGAACAGGAAGAGGGGAAAAAGAACAAGACAATTTCCGCAGGGTAAACATATGTCGCCGTTGCCTGACTCTCGCTGAGAGCTGAGGGCTGATAGCTGACGGCTGCAAATGCATCGAACTGATCTGGGGGTAGTAGCAGGGTTGGGATGAACGCTCAGGCCATCTCCTTTATGGTTTACGACCGACGCGAAAGGCTCGGCGGCACGCTAGCTGTTTCTGCCGCCATGCACGTTTTGCTCTTTGTGCTTCTGGCGGGATACACGACCTTCGGGGCGAGCTTTGGGGGCGGCTGGGGAAAGAGTTGGGGAAGCGGCAGCCCCACGCGCATTGGGGCGGTAGCATCCCTCCCTGGCGTGCCGCTGCCCGCCCCCATGCTTACCACCCACAATACCCTGGCCAGCGATAACCCCGGACTGCATCAGACGGAACCTCAGCCGAAGGCCGAGCCGGCGCCCAAGGCTGTCGAGATTCCCAAGTTCAAAGAGTCTGTGAAGCCCGAGAAGGCTGAGCGCATCAATACACATATCCAAAAGGAAAAAGCCGTCTATGCGGAGAATGCCGTCCCCTATGGCCTGGGGGGCCAACCTTCAATGAGCTACACCCAGATTGTCAGTGGGGCCGGCGAAGGTGGTCTCAGCTTCGGGGAAGGGGGGGATTTTGGCGAACGCTATGGGTGGTACGTCGCTTCAGTCCGGAACCGCATTAGCAGCAATTGGCTGCTCTCGACGATCAGCCCAAGCATCCTGAGGGCGCCCCGCCTCTATATGACTTTTACTATTCTGCGTGACGGCACTGTCACCAATGTTGAGATTACGCAATCAAGCGGTTTACCGGAAGTTGACCGCTCTGCTCTGCGGGCCGTTCTGGCTTCCAACCCGCTGCCTGCGCTTCCTTCCGACTATGCAGGAAACAGGGTCAAGGTGAATCTCTATTTTGATTTTCGCCGGTAACGGGGGCTGCCTGGCGCGTCGTCGAGGGGCGTGAATACATCGAATGATCTCGCCAGGATTGCGAACTGAGACACGCCTTGATATACTCCCTCTCGTCATGTGGCACGGAATATGTGACACCGCCGGCAACGGACGCGCATCTAATACCCTGTGGAGTTCATGTACCCCATGCACTTGTTCTTCAAGCGAATCCGACTTTGCATTTTGCTCTTTGTGACCACGCTTCCGTTGCTCTTGATGGCCTTCCACACCAGCCAGAGTCAGGACTGGTTCAGCATCGGAATTAACCTCGGCGCGCCCAAAATCAAGATGGCAGTGTCGGACTTTCCTGCCAGTTCAGTGGACCCGAACCTCGTCAACCTCACCCAGGAGTTTAATCAGGCCTTGTGGAACGACCTCGACCAGTCCGGCATCTTCGATCTGGTCAGCAAGAGTTACTACCCTTTGACGCCTCCCCGTGAGCCCCAGGAGGTGGACTTTAAAACGTGGAGCTCGGCCCCGGTTTCTGCCCAGATGCTTTCTTTCGGGAAGACCGAAATCGTTAATTCCAATTTGGTCATTACGGGGCGCTTGTTTGACCTTGGCAATCCGGCTAATCCCAGCGTTATTGCCAAGCGCTACGTCGCAACCTTGAACGAGATCTCGACCCGCGAGGCTGCGCACCGCTTTGCCAACGAGATTGTTCAGACCCTTGGAGGTGGAGTTCCCGGTATTTATCTCACCAAAATTGCGTTTGTGAGCCGCCGCACCGGGCACGCCGAGATCTGGGTAATGGATTACGACGGTTTTAACCAGCACCCCATTACTAGTTACGGCTCCCTTTCTACGACACCGCGCTGGGCGCCGGACAATACCAAACTTGCATTCACGAGCTACGCCTCCGGCAACCCGGAGATTTACATATTTTCATTGGAGACTAACCACCGCGTCCCCTTCCCCAGTTACAAGGGACTGAACACCACACCGGCCTGGTCACCCGACGGAAAGAAGATTGCCTTTTGTTCCAGTATGAGTGGCGACCCGGAGATTTACGTCTCGGACGTCAATGGCTTCAACCTCCAGCGGCTCACATTTTCGCCGGGGGTGGATATTTCTCCTGCGTGGAATCGCAAGACGGGCAGTGAAATGGCCTTTGTTTCTGACCGAAGCGGCACGCCCCAGGTTTACATCATGTCGGCGGACGGTACCAACCTGCGACGCGTCACCACCGCGGGAGGGGGCGGCGATGCCAGCAGCCCCTCCTGGTCTCCCAACGGTTTGTTTCTCGCTTTTCATTGGAGGCTCTCTGAAACCGGGACCTACGACATCTACGTTATGGAAATCGCCACGGGAAGAATCATCCAGTTGACTCACGACGCGGGACGCAACGAGCATCCTACTTGGTCGCCCGACGGGCGCCACCTGGCTTTCGAGTCCACCCGCTCCGGCACGCGCCAAGTCTGGACCATGCTCGCCAATGGAGGTAACCCCAAGCCACTGACCAAGGAAGGGCAGAACTGGAACCCCAACTGGTCGAACTAGTTTTTCGGAGGGTAAGAGAAAGTGTCATTTTCGTGGGGACAATCGCCTCAACTCTGATGATTCCGGGAAGAGACCGGCATCCAAACAAGATCGTCATGACACACCCTTTTCCAAATTAACCGGTTGTGTTTTCTTGGGGGTTGATGTTAGTATCTACGTTTTACAAAGTTATTATCCCGCCTGAGGCGGGGCAGGCCGCTTGCGTCAGGCCCGGCCGCCAGAGGGGTAATCCAGGTAGTTCAATTCGTCCACAGGAGCACGAGAATTCTTTTTACCTATCAAGGAGGATTTAGCATGCCACAGCAGAAACGCAGTCTTGCGCTTCTCGTCGGTTTATTGGGAGTTGTTCTTCTGGCGGGCGCGTGCCACAAGAAGCAGGTGGCCGCACCGCCTCCGCCACCACCGCCCCCACCGCCGGCGCCAACCGTTAACTTGACGGCCGAGCCTGGCACGGTTGAAAAAGGCCAGTCCGTCACGCTCAGTTGGACTTCTCAAAACGCCACTGACCTGAACCTCGATCCCGGCGTGGGAAAAGTTCAAGCGCAGGGGTCAACGACAGTTACCCCACAGGACTCCACCACCTACACATTGACAGGCACCGGTCCAGGTGGCACCATAACCTCCACCGTGAGGGTTACCGTGACGGTTCCACCACCACCACCACCGCCACCGCCACAACCGATAGTCGAGGTCAGCGAGGAGGACCAATTCACACAAAATGTGAAGGATGCCTACTTCGATTTCGACAAGTCGGACATCCGTCCTGACGCGCAGCAGGCCTTGACATCCGATTCTGACTTCTTGAAGCCGCACACGGGTATCAAGATCACCATCGAAGGCCTCTGCGACGAACGTGGGAGCGAAGAGTACAACCTCGCTCTTGGTGACCGACGCGCCACCTCTGCCAAGAGTTTCCTGGTAAATCTGGGTATCAGCGCAGACCGCGTCAACACGATTTCTTACGGCAAGGAACAGGAGCATCAGGTTTGCACTGACTCCAACGAGGATTGCTGGCAGAAGAATCGTCGGGCTCACTTCCACTTCGGTGCTGAGACAAAGTAAGACGACCCGGCCGGGAACCCTTGGGACTCCCGGCCTATTTCTCTTCGCACCTTCACATGTCTCACTGACACGGGTAGCCGGCGCAGGAAGGGGGGAATTGTGCCTACATCCACCAGACGCGGCACAAAGAATCGCTAGCCTTTTCTGCTTTTGCGCCCATTCCTGCCGGTTGACCCAGACGCCAGCAAGAGAGTACACTGGCGTGAGTTTACTTTAAACAGCGAGGGTGACGCCCTTTGAAAAAGCATGCCCTACTGACTCTGCTCATCATCAGCCTTCTGGTTGCTGGGGCGCGGCCCGGCTATGCCATCAGCAAAGAGATGCTCCAGATGATGCAGCAACTGGACGCCCTGCAACAGGCTGTCCAAAACCTGCAGAAGACCGTTGACACCCAGACCGCGGTGTTGAAGACCTTGATCGAACAGGCCAGCGATAACGTCAACAAGATAAAGTCCAACATGGACGACCTGCGCGACTCCACCCAAAAAAATCTGGCCACTTCCAACGCCCACCTCGATTCCATGACAACTCAAATCCAGGCCCTCAGCGAAAGTCTCGAGGAAACCAAGTCGCGTATCGGCAAGCTCGGCGAGCAATTAGCGCAGACTCAGAACATCATCCAGACTTTGAGCGCCCCCAGCCAACCTCCGGGTGTATCGCCAGGTGCTGCTGCTCCCGGGCCAGGCGGGGAATTGAAACCCCAGGCAAATGTTCCCGATCCGGATAGCCTATACAACTCAGGCTTGAGTTGCTACAACGGCGGGCAGTACGACCTCGCTATTCAGGCGTTTCAGGATTATCTCCGCTTCTACGGTGGGACGGACAGGGCTTCGAACGCCCAGTTCTATATCGGAGACAGTTATTACATCCAGAAGAATTACAAGAACGCGATCACGGAATACGACAAGTGCATCGAAAGGTATCCCCAGGGCAACAAAGCCGCGGCAGCGCAGCTAAAGAAGGGATTTGCACTGATCGAGCTTGGCGAAAAGAGTGCCGGGGTGCGGGAATTGCGTTCCTTGATTGACCAGTATCCTAACTCCCGCGAGGCCGATTTGGCGCGCCAAAGACTCAAGAAGCTGGGCTATACCGTAGCGCGGGGACGCTCCGACTGACTCCCAGGCGCATGTGCTGTGCTGCCTGGCCATGACAACCCGTGTGCGTGCAGCTTAAACACGGGCCGCTAGAGGGAGGTTCCTATGTCTGGCTCCGTTAATAAAGTGATCCTGATTGGCCGCCTCGGGAAGGATCCGGAAGTAAAATACACACCCAGTGGCGCACCCGTAGCCAAATTCAGCCTGGCCACGGATGAAGTTTTCAAAGACCGTAGCGGCGAGCAGCAGAACCGCACCGAATGGCATAACATCGTCGCCTGGAACAAGCTGGCCGAGATCTGCGGGCAATACCTTACCAAAGGCAAGCTGGTCTACATCGAGGGAAGCATCCGAAGCCGGCAATGGGAAGACCAGGCTGGAAACAAGCGCACCGCCTATGACATCGTCGCGTGGACGATGAAGATGTTGGGCTCAAAGGCAGAAAGCGATCGTGCTGCGGCAGCCGCCGCAGCGGCGCCACCGGCGGAGCGCGCCCCCGTGGAAAAGCCACCAGCCCCAGAGCCACCCGCCGAACCCGAAATTACGGACGAAGATGTTCCGTTTTGAGCAAGAGCTATAGCTCTCGGCCTTTCGCAAACGCGACTCCACTTCAGCGCGCGAGCCGATTTCTCCTCTCATCCCAGCGGCGAACGAGCTCATCGAATTTCTGGGTTTGCTCCGGCGACAGGATTTGCCGAATTCTGTTGCGCGTCTCCTGCCGGATCGCATTTAACTGGGAATCGGCTTGTTGCTGGGCGCTTTCAAACTTCTTGGTTGAACCATCTATAATCTGTTCCAGTTGTGGGACTTGCGTATCGGAGAGGTTTAGCTCGCCCTTGAGGCGGCTGACGAAACTTCGTCTATTGAACGGCCGATGCCAGTGACCCGTGCTCCAGGCATAATAGTAGACACAGGCCCCCCCGACGATGGCACCGAGTAGAAATGTCAACGCGAAATAGAGGTAGGCTCTTCGGCTCATTGATCTCCTTAACCGACTTTAGTCGGGCAGCCTTGCTGGGATCCATTCGTGTGAATCACCGATGTCGCCACCGATTACGTCGGGCTGCGACGATTGAGTATCGGCTTGCAAGCCGAGAAAATCCGCGCCGGCAACTCCCCGGACCGGCCCCGAGGTCGGCAGCACCAAACTAAGAAGCAAGGCCAGAGTCAGAGCAAGCGTGGCATAAACGAACCGCCGGCCTACGGTCTCGAAAAATTCCTGCCGCGCCCCCTTCTCTTCCCATTCTTGCAGTCGCCGAATCAGTCGGGAGGCAAACCCGAACGAGGCTTGCGGCGCCGCCTCCTCCGCTAAGGCGCAAAAGCCGGCATGCACTACACGTGCGTCACGCAAAAACCCCCCGCAACCCGCGCACTTGCTCAGGTGCTCCCGCGCCTCCGCAGACAACTCGCCGCCCCTCAGATCACTGACAAGATCCCGAATCGCTTTGCAATCCATGGCCTATTTTCCCTCCTGCCGCCATCGCTCCAGGTCTTCAAGCATCCTCTTCCTGGCACGGTGGAGGCGCACCTTAACGGTGCTTGACTTCAGATTCAAGAGGTCTGCAATTTCCTCCACGGAGAAGTCCTCCAACTCCTTTAGGGTTAGAATGACGCGGTCATCCGCTGGCGCACGAGCGAGTAGTCTACCGACGAAATCCCTGAGGGTTACCTTCTCTCCGTGATCTAAACCTTGCGGCTGAGGGCTTTCCACCTTGCGCTCCAGTTCTCGCGCGCTTTCTTCAGTCATCTCCGAGTAGTAGCTGATGCGAGAGGCGCGAACTTTGCGCAAATAGTCATAGCAATGGTTCACCGCAATTCGGGACAACCAGGTGGCAAAGGAAGACTGAAAGTTGTAACTTCGAATGGCGCGAAAAGCCTTGAAAAATATCTCTTGGGCGAGGTCTTCCACTTCGTCACGGCGGCGGACCAGATGAAACACGATTGAAAAGATACGCTGCTGGTGCCTTTCCACGAGGGGACCGAATGCTTCACCATCCCCTTGTTGAGCGCGTCGAATGCAGTCGATTTCGTGGGTGGCCTCAGACTCCAAGCTTGCCATTCAACTTCCATATCTGGGCCTCCCTCAATAGCAGGGACGAGGGAGGTTGCCAATTGGTTACAGATAGCGGCCCAAACCAATCTGCACTCTGCCAATAGAAACCATTGACGGAATCAATGCTTTATGGAAAAATGAGAGTATGATCATAGGAACACGTCTTAAGAAGTTAAGAGAAGATAGATCACTATCCCAGGGCGACATTGAAAAGCGCACCGGACTCTTGCGTTGCTATATCTCCAGAGTGGAGAACGGCCACACGGTACCGTCTCTCGAAACCTTGGAGCGGCTTGCGGCAGCACTGGAAATCCCCCTCTATCAGCTCTTCTACGAAGGGGACGCAGAGCCGGTCCTGCCAAACCTGAGCAAGCGTCGAACCACGGAAGAGTTAGTCCTCGATGCCGAGCAGGAAAAGGAACTGCGCTTTTTTGAGAAGGTAAGACGGCTTCTCTCGAAAATTGATGAGAAGGACCGGCAACTCCTGCTCTATATGGCTCAGAAACTGGCAAGTCGGTAGCCATCGCTCTTTAGCGTTTGAAGGTGTAGTGTCTTTGGCTTCCATCATGGCGGCCGGGGAGTAGTCTATTCCCACTCGATCGTTCCCGGCGGCTTTGAGGTAATGTCGAAGACGACGCGGTTTATTCCCTTCACTTCATTAACAATTCTGGTAGCCATCCTTTGCAGAAGCGTCGGGGGAAGCTTCGCCCAGTCGGCTGTCATCCCGTCTTCTGATTCGACAGCTCGAATGGCGATGGTCGAGGCATAAGTTCGCGCGTCGCCCATTACACCGACGCTCGAGACAGGCAGTAGAACAGCGAAAGCCTGCCACAAGCGCGTGCCAAGCCCGGCTGCTTCCACCTCTTCCCTCACAATGGCGTCAGCATTCCGGACCATTTCCAATCGCTCCTCCGTAACCTCACCTACGATCCGCACGGCCAACCCTGGGCCGGGGAATGGCTGCCGGTTCACCAGCCGTTCATCCAAGCCCAATTCCCGGCCCACGGCACGGGCTTCGTCCTTGAAAAGTCCCCGCAGCGGTTCGATGAGCCGGAACTTCAAGTCCTGAGGCAATCCTCCCACGTTGTGATGGCTTTTGATCGTAGCGGCAGGACCCTTGACAGAAACCGATTCGATCACGTCCGGGTAGAGCGTCCCCTGCACGAGAAACCGTATATCGCCAAGCTGGCGAGCTTCGGCTTCAAAGACGCGGATGAACTCCTCCCCGATGATTTTGCGCTTCTGCTCGGGGTCCGTAACCCCCCTGAGCCGGGTCAGGAAGCGGGATGAGGCATCCACTGTGCGGACATTCAAGTGGGCTTGCTCCCGAAGCATTGCTGCCACCTCTCCGAACTCGCTCTTCCGAAGCAGGCCATTATCGACGAACAAGCAGCTCAGGCGGTCGCCGATGGCCTGTCCCACCAGCGTGGCGGCAACGGCAGAATCCACTCCCCCCGAAAGCGCGCACAGCGCGTGCTCACCATTGACCTCCCTGCGGACCCGCTCCACGGTCTCCTCGATGAAAGACCTAGGGAACCAGTTCGGCTGAATTCCGGCGACATCCTGTACAAACCGTTTCAGGATCTCCGCGCCGTGCTCCGTGTGGCGAACTTCCGGATGGAACTCCACCGCGTAAATCCTCGCCGTCGGGTTCTCGATCACCGAGATGGCGTTCTCTGTCCTCCCGGTAATAGAGAACCCGGGCGGAACTTCCGCCACATGGTCGCCGTGGCTGTTCCAAACGCGCAGCGGCGACTCGAGGCCTTTCAGGAGTCTCGTGGATGGGTAAATCTCGAGCTGGGCGAACCCGTATTCCCGGCGCCGGGCGGGTTCCACCCGTCCGCCGAGCTTGCGGGAAATCCACTGCAACCCATAGCAAACACCGAGCACAGGGATGTTCATCTTCAAGACCCGCTCGTCACAGACAGGAGCGGCAGGGTCGTAGACAGACGACGGGCCGCCGGAAAGCACCAAAGCCTGCGGGTTCATCCCCAGCAGCTCATCGAAAGGGATATGGCAGGGGACGATGAGCGCATAGACCTGCATCTCGCGGATGCGGCGCGCGATCAGTTGCGTATATTGAGAACCGAAATCGAGAACGATAACCGGACGAGGATGTTCCATTTGCTACCTGGCCACAATATTGATCAGCTTTTGTGGCACTATCACGACTTTGACAATTTCCTTGCCCGTCAGGTGCTGGACCACCTTTTCTTCCGCCTGCGCTCGAGCGAGAATTTCTTCCTCGCCGGCACTGACCGCGACGCGAATTCGCGCCCGCAGTTTTCCGTTCACCTGCACGGGCATCTCCAGTTCATCCTCGGCAGCAAGTTCGCGGTCAAAGGGAGGCCAGGAAACGCGCAGCAGGGGCTGGGCGTGACCAAGCCCTTCCCAGAGCTCGTCGGCAATGTGCGGCGCAAAGAGCGAAAGCATCATAAGCAGAAGTTCCAGAACGGCCTTGTGCACTTCCGGGCGCACCTTGCCCGCCTCCACCGCTCCTTGCCGCTCAGCCAGCTCATTGACCAATTCCATGCACAGGGCAACGTCCGTGTTGAAATGCCAGCGGCCTTCCATGTCTTCCGTGACGTGCCGAAGAGTCTGGTGCGCCTTGCGAAGTACACCCCGCTCCTGGGGCGTGAATTGACCCTGTGTGTCTCCGGCACTCGAAAGCGCCTGCACACGCCGGAGATTGTCCGCATGCTTTGAAATCAGCCGGTAGACCTTCGCCAAGAAGCGCGCGGCGCCTTCAATCCCGGCGTCGCTCCACTCCAGGTCTTTCTCAGGCGGGGCCGCGAAAAGCATGTAGAGCCGCACCGTGTCCGCGCCGTACTTGGCGCACATTTCCGTGGGGTCCACCACGTTGCCCTTCGACTTGGACATCTTCGCCCCGTCTTTGATCACCATGCCCTGCGTGAAGAGGCGCGCCACCGGCTCCGAGAACTCCACCAAGCCGATGTCCCGCATCACCTTGGTGAAAAAGCGCATGTAGATCAGGTGCAGGATGGCATGTTCGATTCCGCCGATGTACTGGTCCACCGGGAACCAGTATTTGACCACCTCTTTATCGACCGGGGCCGTGGAGATGTGGGGCGCGGTGTAACGGTAAAAGTACCACGAGGAGTCCACGAACGTATCCATGGTATCCGTCTCGCGGCGCGCGCCTCCCGAGCACTTGGGACATGTGGTGTTGACGAACTCGGGAAGGTCAGCGAGTGGCGAGCGGCCCCGGCCGGTTAATTTGACGTTCGAGGGCAGCACCACCGGCAGGTCTTCCTCCGCCACAGGGACAACCCCGCATTGGTCACAATAAATAACGGGAATGGGCGTGCCCCAATACCGCTGGCGCGAGATCCCCCAGTCCTTCAGACGGTACTCTACGGTAAGCCTCCCAAAGCCCCTTTCCTCCGCGTCCTGGGTCATGCGCAGGATGGCCTGAGTCGAAGAGAAGTTGCTGTAATCGCCGGAATTCACCAGTTTTCCGTACTCAACATAAGCCTCTTTGGGCGTGGATGCGGGCGCGTGCCCACTTGAATCTGCGGGAACGATGACGGTGCGAATGGGCAGCCCGAACGTCGAGCAAAACTCGAAATCCCGCTGGTCGTGGGCCGGCACCGCCATGACCGCCCCCGTCCCGTACTCCATCAAGACGAAGTTGGCAATCCAGATGGGAACTGCCTCCCCGCTGAAGGGGTTGCGCGCTCCGAATCCAGTATCAACCCCAAGCTTTTCCAGATTCACTTCCACGCGCGCACGCACGGCGGAGGCTTTAATGCGCTCCACCTCCTGGCGCAGTTTCTCCGGCGAGTTCGAGCCGGCGACCAGTTTCTCCACCAGGGGATGCTCAGGGGCCAGGAAAACTGCCGTGCAGCCGAAAATCGTGTCCACGCGCGTGGTAAAGACGGGCAGAGGCTCTCCCAGTTCAACCACACCGAAGTCCACTTCCGTCCCCAGCGATTTGCCAATCCAGTTCTGCTGCATGGCCAGTACCCGTTCGGGCCAGCGCACCAGCTCTTTCATGTCTTCGAGGAGTTGCTCGGCGTAGGCGGTTATTTTCCAGAACCACTGCTCGAGCTCGCGCTCGACCACGGATGTGTCCTCATGCCGCCAGCAACAGCCGTTCACCACTTGCTCGTTCGCCAGTACCGTTTCGCACTGCGGACACCAGTTCACCCGGCTCTTCTTGCGGTACGCCAGGCCTCGCTCATACATCTTGAGGAAGAACCACTGGTTCCAGCGGTAGTATTCGGGCAGGCAGGTGGCAATCTCGCGACGCCAGTCGTAACTCACGCCCAACCGTTTCAATTGCCCCCGCATCCGGTCGATGTAGTTGAAGGTAAATTCCGAGGGATGGCGCTGCTGCTGGATGGCAGCGTTTTCGGCAGGCAGTCCGAAGGCGTCCCACCCGATGGGATGGAGCACGTTGTAGCCCTTCATCCACATATAACGGGCCAGCGCATCGCCAATGGAATAGTTGCGCACGTGCCCCATGTGGATGTCGCCAGAGGGGTAAGGCAGCATCTCCAGCACGTAATACTTCGCTCGCTCGACGGCTGCCTCAGCCTCGAAGAGTCTTGCCTCTTCCCAACGCTTCTGCCATTTTGCTTCGGTTTTTTGTGGGTCGTAATTGGAGTCCATAAGAACAGTCTAGAGTCTAGAGTCGAAAGTTCAAAAGTCACAAACCACGTTTGAGTCGAATGCCTTGGATCGATAACCAGCGGAACGCGGGTGAAAGCTGCTGCGCCACCACGCTGACAGGCCGAATGCGACGAAGGAACTCATGGGAATGCGAGTCTTTTCACATGAGTTTTCCTGTTTCTCTGGAATGACACGAGTGCCACGCCCTTCATGTCCCTTTTCGACCTTCGACCTTCGACTTTCGACTCAGAATTCCAGCCAGCGTCCTCATCATGCGGAGGTTCCGCTTGTCATCCCCAGGCCCGTCAAACGGCGTCTCACAAATGAATGGAATCGCCCTGAGCTTCGGGTGACGAACAATGCGGCGGAAACCCTCCTTCCCGATCTGGCCCTTCCCAATGTGCTCGTGCCGGTCGGCATGGGAGCCAAAGCCCGTCTTCGAGTCGTTGGCGTGAATCACCCGCAGGTTCTTCAGGCCTACCGTTGAGTCAAGGCTTTTCACCGTCTGGGCAAGGCCGGCCTGAGTGTGAACCGCGTAGCCAGCTTCGAAACTGTGCGCCGTATCGATGCAGACGCCCATGGGCAAGTCCTTTTCGGCGTCAACCACGATTTCCGCCACCTCTTCGAACGTCCGCCCAATCGCCGAGCCTTGCCCCGCTGTGTTTTCAATCAGAATCCGCAGCCCGTCGAGCTTCAGGCCGTTCGCTGCTTGCCGCACGGAATCAATGCACGCTCTGATTCCTTGCGTCGTGGTGCTGTCTTTGGCGCTTCCGGGATGTGTAACCAGATAATCCGCGCCCAGGGCCACCGCCCGCTCAAGTTCTTTGCGGAAGGCCGCTATCGACCTTTCCCTGAGTAAGGAGTCCGCCGACGCCAGGTTGATCAGGTAGTTGTCATGAATCACCAGTGGCGACAGGCCGTAAGCGGCACGAACTTCACGGAATCGCTCGCACTCCTCAGGCGTGGGGTCCTGCGCTCTCCATCCACGAGGGTTGGCGGAGAACATCTGAAAAGTGTCACAGCCGATCTTCTTGGCGCGATGCGCCGCGTTCTCCAGCGCCCCGGCAATCGAAGTGTGAACACCCACTCTCACGCGAATGTGTCCAAAGGTTTAATCCTTCATGTTAACAGAGCCGTTCGAAGGGGGTCAAATTTCAGCAGCGGGCAAAGGCAATTCTGAATAGTGAATTGTGAATGGTGAATTCTGAATTGATGCATCCTCTTCCCGTCTGCCTGCTGGTAATAGCTCTTCCCGTCCCTAGCGGATGCTGGAAAGCGTCTGCGAACATTGTCATTCCGACCCTGAGCGTCCATGGGCCTGCGGCCCACCCAAGGAGATGAAAATCGCCGGTGTTGTCACCCCCGCGAAAAGCTTGCCCTGAGCTTGCCGAAGGGCGGGGGTCCAGGCCAGTCCACATCGAGCTGGATTCCCGCTTTCGCGGGAATGACAGGCCTCGGGTGATTTTCGAGCGAGCGGAGCGAAGGGGAGGAATCTCGCTCTGGAAACAAGGGAGTTGGGAGATTCCTCCTTCCCTTCCCTCAGCACCGGCTGCGGCTCCTCGGAACGACAGGCTGCACGGGGGATTCTCGCCGTCCTGCCGTTCTCTTGGCACGCTTAATTGTCTCCAGTCGTCCCGCACAGGTTGATCTAGCCTCAAGTCCCCAGGGCCAAGAAACAAGGGCTGTATTTTCAATAACATACCCTCTTTCGACGCGTAACTACCTTTGTTTTCTATAACATTGCCGCTTCGTTGCCAGGTTTTCCACAGTTGTCCTTTGTTTTCAATGACATTCCCGCGTCGTTCCTTCACTTTTTAAAGTTACAAATCTTTTCTTTCCCTGTCGGCGGTGACATTTTGTCGTAGACTGTGGTACGGGCCGAAAGTCGCGCCAACTGGAACTCCCCTCAAACGCAGTAGGCAGTAGGCAGCCGGCAGTAAGCAGAACGCAAAAGGCTGGAAGCAGATGCTCTTCATTCTCACTCCTGACTCCTGAATCCTGAATCCTGAGTGGTCCTTTGTTTTCAATGACATTCCCGCGTCGTTCCGTCACTTTTTAACGTTACAAATCTTTTCTTTCCCTGTTGGCGATGACATCTTGTCGTAGACTGCGGTACGGGCCGAGAGTCGCGCCAACCGGAACTCCCCTCAAACGCAGTAGGCAGTCGGCAGCAAGGAGAAGGCAGAACGTAGAGGGCGGGAAGCAAATGCTCTTGATTCTCACTCCTGACTCCTGAATCCTCGTTCCTACACGACCACACTTATTATACTAGCCTATCTCCCTCAACTTGTCAAGAGACACGATGTCCCCCGGAACGGCCGACCCGGCTCGACGACGGGCAACTTCGCTCTCCCGAAAATCGCCCCAGGTCAGTCATTCCCGTCCCGCCATGGCGGGAGGAATCCAGCCCTACGTGGACTGAACTGGACCCCCGCCCTTCGGCAAGCTCAGGGCAAGCTTTACGCGGGGGTGACAACACCCGCAATTTTCATCTCCTCGGGTGAACCGCAGGCCCATGGCCACTCAGAATGCAATCCCAGGATCATTCCAGCGACCTGTTAGTATTTCTCCGTCCCACCAGGTTACATCTTCTTCTCTCGGTGCGAAGTTTTTTCCGCGCGGCAATAGTGCTTCCGTGTCCTCTCTTATTAGTAGAGCCTCAGCACAGAGGCCACTGAGATGCTCCGTGCTCTCTGTGTTAAGGGTTTAGGGGCACGGAGAACACGGAGAATCTCGTTTTGGTTGCGGTTGGGGGCGCTGCCAGGCTACGCGCGAAATGAAGAAGAAATATAGTCCGAAATAATGCAGAGCAAAACGTAGCCATTTACTGGCCGCGAGTGCTGTAAATGAACTCTCGACCTACAGCCTCGTCAGAAAGCAGGGGTGCCGTTGAAATTAGGATTGCACACGCCATGGAAGTTAGCTAATATGGGTTAGCTAAGAGGAATCGTTATGCGCTTTATAAAGGTACACGAAGCCAAGACCAATCTATCGAAGCTGATTGAGCAAGCTTGCCACGGTGAAGAGGTCATCATCGCGCGCGGCGCGACCCCCGTCGTTCGTCTGGTTGCCATCGGAGAAGTGCAAGGGCGGCGGCAGCCGGGCGTTTTGCGCGGCAAGCTTCGGGTGGGTCCGGAATTCTTTGAGCCGCTTCCTGCCGAGGAACTTTCCGCCTGGGAGTACAACTGGACATTACCGCCGATCACGGCATCCGTGCCGGTCTCCTGCCCGGCCCTCACAAAGACCCGTTTGACCGCATGCTGATTTCCCAGGCTCAGGCCGAGAACGTACCCATCGTCACCAATGAGCGCACCTTTGAAGCCTACGGCGTACGCCGGGTTTGGTGAGACCAGCGGCGCCAAAGACCGGTCTCCTATTGCTGATCGCCGATTGCTGATTGAAAGAGCGCCTAACGCGGACCTGTTCTGTGCTGTGCTCACTCGGCCTCAAAACCTGGCCGCGTGCGGACTGAGCGCTTCGGAGGTCGAGCGAGTCCTAGACGATCTGGCAGCGGTAGCCCAGCCGGTCAGGCTTGCATTTCGCTGACGACCGGGGTTGTCGGATCCCAACGACGACATGGTTCTGGAAACGGCCGTGAACGGGAACGCCCATGCTATCGTGACATTTAACCGGCGTGATTTTGAAGGCATCAGCAGGGACTTTGGTTGCGCTGTCATCCTGCCCGGAGCGGCACTGCAACACGCGACGGTCACAGACCAGGCTTGTCCAAACTAGCTTGAGGATGGGCCATCGGATGGTGTGGGGAGCGCTTGCCGCGCCTCCTCGAACCGCTCCAGCGATCTTTCGCCCAGGCCCCGGTCGAACTCGCGCATCCAGCGGTGATTGAGCACTCTGGCTAGTCGCAACCGGCTCTCTAACCCTTCGAGAGCTTGAGGCACGCTCATAACTCCGAGCGCACGCGCCTCTTCGTACATGGCTTCGAGCAGACGCAGATTGCGGCGGAAATCGGCAGGTTGGCGCAAAACCGTTTCCCTCTCCCACGCTTCCCAAAGCGCCGTGTCTTTGATCACCAACGCCTCCCTCAGCCCAAGTTCCCTGCAATTATATCTCAAAGCGCATCACCTGAAACAGTCTTCGCCAGTCCGGGCAAGAATACAGGATTCAGGATTCGGGATTCAGGAAAGATTGGGGTAGTCTTGGTTTGACAGATAAGTGAAGGTTGACGGCTGAGAGCTGCCCTTCTTACTCGACGAGATCCTTGAGAGGCAGGCTGAACTCCGGGAAAAGAGATGACGTCAGGGAATCCGAGGCCCCCAGCGTCTTGACACGCTCGAATCCTTTCTCTTGTCGTCGATAAATCTCGGCCGAGGGCCCGTCCGGATCAATGATCCAGTACTCCTTAACGCCGGACCGGGCATAAAGCTTGAGCTTCGTCGTGCGGTCAATCTCAGCGCTTGTCCTGGAAAGGACTTCCACAACAAGATCCGGAGCACCCTGGACATTTGTTTCCGTAACAGTAGAAGAGCGCGACTTGGAGACGAAGAGCAGGTCAGGTTCGACGACATCAAATCGTGAAAGAACAACGTCCAAGGGAGCAACCAGCCTAGCTATTTGCGCTTGTAGACGGCCACACCGTAGGGTGCGTAGATAACGATTCCGCTAACCTTCCCTGTGGCGTCCTGCTTGAATTCAGCGTTTTCACCGGGGCGGTCGACCACCCGGAAAGTGGTCCCGTGGTCCGGAGCTAATGCCATCTTCGGGTTGCCCTGGCTGGCAAACGCGAGGACATTGCCATCCAGAATGACCGTGAGGGGTGACCCAGGTGTGTCATAGTCCCCGACAAACGCGCCGAGGAAGGCCGGATCGAACATGCGCTTTTCCGGTACGCGAGTAAAGACGATGGGCTCTACCGTTGGCTCGAGCGGCATGCTAACGCCGGAGATATCACCTTTCAAATCAGTATTGAAGGTCACCTTCAATTTCTCGAATTCATCCTTGGGATTGGCTGGAACCTGAAACGTGTCGTAGTGGAAATGATCCAGCGCTCTGCTGATGCGATTGAGGGTTAATTGAAAGGCGTGGCCAGTTGAGCCATCTGCGAGCGCGATGGTCACATGACCATAAGCCGGGTGGGAGAATTCTCCAATGTACTCTTTCAAGTCGTGAGAAGGACGGGTACCAAGCTTCTGCCCGGTGTAGCCCTGCTTTTCAGCCGCCTCTTCGGCTTGATTGTCCTGCTTCTCAATGGCTTGATAACGCTCGGGCCAGTCAATCTGATCCAGGCTTAGCAGACGGTCAATGACGTTGTCGGCGATAGCCTCCGAAAGATATGTCCCGTCCAAATTGGCCAGGACGATGATTCCCGCTTTGTCATTCGGGAGGAATTTGAAGCTGGCTCTAAAACCATCAATGGCGCCACCATGCTGGATGAGCGCGTGCCCGCGGTAGGTTGTAATATCGAACGCCAGGCCATAGCTGGCGCCGCCAAACTCCTTGAAAGGCGATTGTCCAGGGATTGCCATCTGCGGGGTCTGCATCTGCAAAGCGTTGTTTTTGGAAAGAATCTGCTTGCCGCCGATGGATCCAAGGCTCAAGTGGAATATCAAGTAGCGCGCCAAGTCGTCGGCATTGCTGTTGATCTCTCCCGCCGGACCAACGGCGCCCTGAACGTAGAAAGGGATTTTATAGACGAGTTGGGTTTTGCGATCCTTGCGATAGGGCTGAGCAAAGTCAGGGCTCTTCTGGGAGTCTCCGACCGAAAAGTTGGTTCCGGACATGCCGATCGCGTCGAGCACGCGTTTCTGCACCGCCTGTTCCCAGGTTCCACCGGAGATCTGGCCGCCCAGATAGCCGGCCGTCATGAACATCAGGTTGTTGTACTGATAGGTACTGCGGAAGGGTTTGTTCGGCTCCAGGTAGCGCAGTCGTTCGATTACTTCTTCCCTGCTGATATCCTGCGTGTACCAAACCAGATCGTGACGAGGGAGGCCCGACCTGTGCGTGACCAGGTCCCGCATGGTCATTTCTTCGGTCGCTACCGAATCGTGCATGCGAAAGGCCGGGTAGTAATCGCGTATCGGCTTGTCCCACTCGAGCTTGCCCTCATCGACCAACGTTCCCAGCATGGTGACGCTGAAAGATTTCGTCACCGATCCGATAGCGAAGAGCGTCTTGGAAGTGACCGGTAACTGCCCCTCGACATCGCGATAACCGTAACCTTTACTGAGGATGACCTGACCATCCCTGACGATGGCGACGCTAACGCCAGGCACTTTGAACTGCTTCATGGTCGCAACAACATAATCGTCAAACCCGGTGAGGCTCGGATTCGAAGCCGATTGCGCCGGCGCGCTTGCCACCGGGAGCACAAGCAAACACGCGAGAATCACCAAATTGTAAATGCGCAAAAACGTAAGTTTTCTCATGATCTTCTTCCAACTTAGGGGAGTCAGGCGCGACACGGTAGGCTCTTTTCGAAGCCGAATGGAACGGGAATGGAAATCGGAAATGCATTTGCAATATTTTCAGGTTTAGCCTTGAGGGGTATAAATCCCAGCTCTTTCAGGGCTTGATCCAGCGTTCCCCGTTCGAGGCAGCTAACAATAAACAGTTCGGAAGCCTCGATCAGATTCTTCTTGGCTGCCGCCAACGTTTTGCCCTGGGTAGTGAGGTCAAGCGGGGGGCAGTGAGCAATATACCAATCACCTTCCCGCTTCATCACACCGAAAAGCGTGAATTCAGCCTTAACCATTACCCTCATGTCCGGCTCCTCCTGCTGCCATTGCAGGTGTCGCTCTGAGTGTACTATGAACGCGGACGAAATTGTAGTGCGCAATGTACAGCGAGCTAGAAGACCTCACTACCTAAAATCGCCGCTACAACTTCATTCGGACTCAGTCTGCTATAATCGCAGGCTTAGCAAGATGCCGAGAAAGCAGAAGTCAGGAGTCAGAAGTCAGGAGTCAGAAGGCCGGCGGCAACATGTAGCGGGGGAAAGGAAGGAAGCGCGAGGGTTCAGTGAATTATTGGCTCATCGAGAAAGCAACTGTGCAACTGCTCTTCAATGATTCGATGACCCGATGAATCAATCACTCAATTCTCTTCAGCCCCTAGCCCCGTTTTCCTGGGAGGCCATTCTTGTATCGGGACATCCAGCAGAGGATTCAGCAGCGATTTGTGACACTGGTTCGCGAGGTCTTTGACCTGGATTTCGCACCCCCGGCACTCGACTCCCCACCCTCTTTCGAGATGGGCGATCTGTCTCTAGCCGCCTGCTTCGAGCTGGCCAAACGCTTACGGCTGCCACCCCGCAAAATCGCGCAGACACTCGCTGCCCGCTTTCTGCCCATGCAGGGGGTGGAACGTGTCAGCACCGCCGGCGCAGGTTATCTGAATTTCCATCTGGACCGAGCGCAAGCCGCTGCCGGAATATTTACCCTGCGGGCCTCAGGCCAGCCTTCCCTGCCCTCTCACCCAGGCAAGGTCGTTGTCGAGCACACCAGCATCAACCCCAACAAGGCTGCCCACATCGGGCATCTGCGTAATTCGATTCTGGGCGACACCTTCGTTCGCCTGCTCAAGTTCCGGGGAAACCAAGTGGAAGTGCAGAACTACATTGACAACACAGGGGTGCAGGTCGCTGACGTGGTGGTGGGCTTTATCCACCTCGAAAAGAAAAACCTTCAGGACGTCGAACAACTCGTCCGGGACCCAAACGTCCGCTTCGACTATTTGTGTTGGGACCTCTACGCCAGAGTTTTTCAGTTCTACCAGGCAAACCAAGACGCGCTCAACCTCCGTTCACAAGCCTTGAAAGAGATCGAAGAAGGCCACGGAGAACCGGCCCGCATGGCCGACCTTATCTCCACCGCCATTGTGCGCAAACATCTGGAAACGATGCTGCGCATCAACGTGCAATACGATCTCCTGGTGCAGGAGAGCGAAATTCTGCGTCTGGACTTTTGGAAATCCGCCTTCGAGCTGCTGAAGAAGAACGGCGCCATTCGCTACGAAGATACCGGCAAGAATGCCGGCTGCTGGGTCATGAGCCTGGCGGAATCCACTCCCGAGGAGGGCGAAGAAGAGGCTGGCGAAGAAGACGTTAAAATCATCGTGAGGTCCAATGGTACGGTCACCTATGTAGGCAAGGACATCGCTTACCACCTTTGGAAGTTTGCGCTGCTGGGAAAAGATTTCGGTTACGCGCTCTTTTATCGCTACCCTGACGGCCATGCGGTGTGGCGAACCAGCTTGCAAGGCGAGCCCGAGGCCCCCTCCTGCGGCCACGCTTCCAGCGCCTATGCTGTGATTGACACGCGCCAGTCGTACCTCCAGAACCTGGTGAACGCGGCGCTTCATGCTCTGGGGTATCACCAGCAAGCCAGCAACCTGCACCACTTCGCCTACGAAGTGGTGGGACTTTCTGCGCGCTGCGCCGAGGAATTGGGAGTGGAGCTGAGCCAGGAAGACCGGCAACGCCCCTACGTGGAAGTCTCCGGCCGGAAAGGACTGGGGGTGAAGGCGGATGATTTAATCGACACTTTGATCGCCAAGGCGCTCGAGGAAGTCCGCTCCCGCCAAATGACCCAGAACATTAAGGAGCAGCAAACCTATGCCGGCATGATTGCCGTTGCCGCCTTGCGTTATTTCCTGCTCAAGTTCTCGCGCCGCATGATCATTGCCTTCGACTTCAAGGAAGCGCTCGCTTTCGAGGGTGAGACCGGGCCCTACCTGCAATACAGTGTCGTCCGGGCAAGAAACATCTTCAACAAGTTCCAGGAAACTCATGCGGACTTCAAACCCGGGAGCCTTGACCGCGCCGTCGGGACTGAGGTGCTGAGGAGATTCTTCTCCAGCGACGATGGGCTTGCCTATTGGGAGCTGACTCTCCTGATGGCGCAATTGGAGATGATTGTCGATCAGGCCATCACCAGCCAGGAACCCGCAGGACTCGCCAAATACGCCTTCCGACTCGCGCAAGCCTTCAACAATTTCTATCACCGCTTCCATATCCTGAGTGAGCCCGATGCCGATCGACAGCAGTTTCTCTTGTATCTGGTTCACCTTGTGAATCAGACGCTGACCTCGGCTTTGGAGTTGATGGGGATTGAGATCCCGGAGCGGATGTGAGGTCTTTGAGGATGCTGAAAGTGGCGGTGTGCAGGGCGTTTTTCACCCGAGAGGCGCCGAGACACAGCGCCGCGTGCGGCTGCGCGGCACTTCTACCGTGAGGACATTCTCTCAGAATTCTTTGGCACGGTCGTACGGTGCCTTTGTGGCGAGGAGATTCTTTCAGAATTCTTCCCCAGCGCCGCCCGCAGCTGCAACCCAAATTTCAGATTCCAGATCCAAATTTCAGGTTTCAAATCTCAGATTTCAAATTTCAGATTTTGGGATGTCCGTCAGCAACTGCACCAGTGTTCGATCGCCATGGCCGGTTGGCCCCTTCGCCATGAAGGGCTTCTCCTCATTCGACCACCGGGTTCCCGCAATGTCCAAGTGTACCCAGGGTGTGTCACCGGCAAACTCGCCCACGAACATCGCTCCCGTAATGGCGCCACCGTACCTTCCCCCCGTGTTGGCAAGATCCGCGATAGAACTCTTGTAGAGGTCGCGGTAATCTTCGTCCACCGGAAGCGCCCACATTTTCTCCCCCGCCGTGGCTGCCGCTGCCAGCACGCGCTCCACCCATTCTTTGTTCCAGCCGAAAACCCCCGTGGTGGTATTCCCCAAAGCGATGGTGACGGCGCTGGTAAGGGTGGCAGCATCAATCAGCACCGTGCAGCCGAGCTGCTTCGCGTAGGTGAGCGCGTCGGCAAGAAGCAGGCGTCCTTCGGCATCCGTATTGAGGATTTCGATGGTTTTGCCGGACATTGAGGTGATGACGTCGCCGGGCTTGTAAGCTTTGCCGCTGGGCATGTTCTCCGTCGCCGGGACGACCGCCGTGACCCGGAGATTGGGCTTCAGTTGTGCTAGGGCCTGCATAACGCCGAGCATCGTGGCGCCACCCGCCATGTCGGTCTTCATTTCGTGCATGCTCTCGCTGGGCTTGATGGAGATGCCGCCGCTGTCAAATGTGACCCCCTTACCCACCAAGCCGATCACCGGCGTCTCGGGCGCGTCCGGCGGTGCGTACCGCACCACGATGAGCTGCGCTGGCTCTTCGCTGCCCTGCGCGACCGCCCAAAACGCTGCCATCTTCAAAGCTTGAATCTCATCCGGGCCGAGAACTTGGCAGTCGAGGCCGAAACGCTTCGCCATTTCCTTCGCCTGCTGGGCCAGGAGCGTCGGCGTCATTTGGTTGGAAGGTTCGTTGACCAGATTACGCGTGAAGTTCTGGGCTTCGGCAAGAATCCGGCCTCGCTCCCGGGCGGCCTGCGCCTCCTCGCCGGGTGGGCTGGAGAGTGCCAGGTCAAGCCGGTCGATCCGACGTGGGTCGGTGCGCTCGGTCTTGTACCAATCCGCGTCATAATCCGCAAGTAAGGCGCCTTCCACGACGGTCTGAATGCACTCCGACTCCGACCCCGCCCCGTGCACAACCCAGGCCATTTCGCGAACCCCGCGGCCCCTCAGGTAGCGCACCGCTGTGCCTGCAAGGCGACGCTGCTGCGCGCTATTGAACTTCTCCTTCTTCCCTGCCCCCACCACTAATAGCTTCGCCGCTACCAATCCCGGCGGGTGGTGAATCAGCGTACACTCGTAAGCCTTGCCCGAAAGCTCACCTGTAGATTGCAGCTCGTGCAAAAGGCTAAGGGATTCGGAGGGTAGCCACTCAACACTCCCGCTGGATGCCGGCGACCCTTCAAAAGAAAAAGTCACCAGAGCAGAACTGGCGAGTTGCGCCAGAGGCTCGTGGCGAAATTCAATAATCACAGAGCATTGACTCCTCTTCGACAGTCAACAGTCGACAGTTCACAGTCGGGCTCTAGGAGCTTGGGGCTAGGGGCTGGGGGCTGGGGGCACACCCAACGCAGGTTCCCTGACATCCGACACCTGGCACCTGAAACCTGTTCTTCTGACCCCAGCCCCGAGTCCCCAGCCCCTAGTCCCTAGCTGACACCTGACACCTGGCACCTGACACCTGCTTCACGTGTGCCGCCGGCGATGTTCGCGGATGTCCTGTTGGACTTCTCTTTCGATGGTCCGCCGTCGAGAAGTCTCCCGGTGGTCGAAAACATTCTTGCCTTTGGCCAGCGCAATCTCGAATTTGATCATGTTGTTCTTCAGGTAAACGCGCGTGGGGATAAGCGTAAAGCCCCTCAGTTGCGTGCGCCCGGCAAGCTTGTCGATTTCCTGGCGGTGCAAAAGCAGGCGCCGGTCCCGCAGCGGGTCGTGGTTAAAACGGCTGCCCGCCGCATAAGGGCTGATGTGGCAATCGATCAACCACACCTCGTGGTTCTTGACCATCGCGTAACTGTCCTTCAGATTGACCTTGCCCTCTCGAACCGACTTCACTTCCGTCCCCGTCAGCTCGACGCCGCTCTCGAACCTTTCCAGCAAATGATAGAGATGTGGCGCCTGGCGGTTAACCGCAAAGTTCTTCGGGGCAGGGTCCGCTGGCTTTCCCACAACACGCTCCCTAAATTCCGACGTATCCCAAGAACCAAAATGTTAGCACATGCGAAGCTTCCGCGCACACGAAGGGTTGTTCCCACGAAAGTAGTGGTGTCATTTGGAGCGCAGTCATTCCCGCGGAAGCGCCAGTCATTCCCGCGGAAGCGCCAGTCATTCCCGCGGAAGCGAGAATCCACTCCGCGAACCTTTGGAAATGTGCTGTCGTCGGACTGGATTCCCGCTTTCGCGGGAATGACCGGCGGCTCGAGTAGATCCCCATTCCAAATAACACCAGCACGCCCGCGAAATCTCCATTGTCAAATCACCGCGCTTTCGATATGATGTATTTGCGGGGTGGAGCAGTCTGGTAGCTCGTTGGGCTCATAACCCAAAGGTCGCTGGTTCAAATCCAGCCCCCGCAACCAACCCTCATGTCCCGTGTTTCTGGCAAGGCCTACTTCGTCTATATCCTCTGGAGTCCGCGTGCGAGACGGTTCTACACCGGCCTAAGCGAAAATCCCCAGAAGAGGCTCGCTCAGCACAACCACGGCGGACGCGGCTGGACCGCTCGGCACGCCCCCTGGCAACTGGTTTACAGCGAGCGTTGCGAGAATTACGCACTGGCCAAGCGTCGTGAGTTGCAGCTCAAGGCCCAAAAGCACGGCACTGGATTCTGGACTGCCACGGGTCTCGATCCCTCGCAGTTCTCCCCCAGCTCCTTGGGCTCATAATCCCGCAGGCGCGGGATCGCTGGTTCAAATCCAGCCCCCGCAACCAACCCTCATGTCCCGTGTTTCTGGCAAGGCCTACTTCGTCTATATCCTCTGGAGTCCGCGTGCGAGACGGTTCTACACCGGCCTAAGCGAAAATCCCCAGAAGAGGCTCGCTCAGCACAACCACGGCGGACGCGGCTGGACCGCTCGGCACGCCCCCTGGCAACTGGTTTACAGCGAGCGTTGCGAGAATTACGCACTGGCCAAGCGTCGTGAGTTGCAGCTCAAGGCCCAAAAGCACGGCACTGGATTCTGGACTGCCACGGGTCTCGATCCCTCGCAGTTCTCCCCCAGCTCCTTGGGCTCATAATCCCGCAGGCGCGGGATCGCTGGTTCAAATCCAGCCCCCGCAACCAAAGCCATCATAGAGTTACGGGTCATCAGCAAGAACCTCTGAGTACAAGTTGGTACAACCGGGGCTATCAATGGCTCCCTCATCCCCCTTAGAAGCACTCTCGCGACCTTGCTTGCCGCTTCCCGCTTCTACTCTGACACAGCCTTCGTGTAGACGGCAGTCGGGGAGCCACCGCCGACCGCGTGCTTGTGCGCGTGGACACCGAACAGGCGCACGAGCAGCTTGTCAATTCACGGCTGGCGTATGTCTCCGTCTCACGCGGGCGCTACGATGCGCAGATTTACACAAAGGACGCAGTGAAATTAGGGGCAGAGTTGAGCCGCGACGTTTCCAAGCAGTCCGCATTGGAAACCGGGCATGAAATGGCTGGCCAAGACCAAGGCCCCGCGACTGAAAACGCCGAGCACCAATCAGTGAGCGAGCTGCATGAGCACGGACAAGGCTAGCCCCTAAAACGCTAGCGGGTTGGCAATGTGGTAGTGATCCGCAGCTTTCTGGCCTTCGCCCAAAGCGTTCTGCAGCGCAGTCCGTGCCAGCTCTTGAGAAGCCGAATCGTCGATATGTTCGATGAATTCTCTGGCCAGGTTACACAGATCCTTGGCGACGGTGAGCACTTGCTCATTAAGGGGCCCTTTGGTGCTCGTCTCCCCAGACTTCTCACTTCGAAGATAGACGAGGTGAAACATGCGTTTGTTGGCGGGTTTCGAGTGCGCCATGTAGTCCTTGTAAACATCGCTTTTGTTGGCTTTCCCATTTGGAAGCGAAGTCATCGGCTCGCGCGCTGGCGGCACGGCGGGCTTCTGCTTTGTCGCCTAGGCGACACCCTCCGGGTTTGCGGTGCCCCCAAGAAACAAAACGAAGAGCGAAGTTTCTTGGCTCCCCCACAAAAAGGCAGCCCTTGGCGCTTGCGAGCAGGCTCCACTCGCCCTTTTCGTGCCCCGCGAGAAACGGGCGCAGAAAAGGAGAAAAAACAAATGATCGAGCAAATCAAACAGACCAATCGAGGTCAATTTAATGTTGAGGGTTCGTTGCAGGTTCGCACAGCGAATGCGCCAACAGGCGTAGAGAGAAAGCCGATGGTTTCGTGGGCAGCGCTATTAGACGAGGCCGTGAAGAAGCCCGGCTTCATTCACGAAGCCTACAGCCGGTTCCACAATTACTCACTTGGAAACCAACTCTTGGCTTTGTTCCAGTGCTTCATGCGCGGAATCCAGCCGGGACCGCTTGCCACTTTCCCGAAGTGGAAAGAGCTAGGCCGATACGTTAAGAAGGGCGAAAAGGCGCTGACTCTCTGCATCCCTCTGACTTGCAAGCGCACCAAGACCGTCAAGAAAAGTTGACGGCACCGACCAGGAGGAGGAATTTTCCTTTACCCATTTCACCTACAAGGCCCATTTCTTTCTTCTTTCACAGACTGAAGGCGCAGAGTACCAGCCGCCCGTTATCCCGGAATGGAACGAGGAAAGAGCCCTTGCCGCCCTGGACATCGAGCGTGTACCGTTCGAGGACCTCGACGGCAACACCCAGGGCTACGCGAAGCGTGGCCGGAAGATCGCGGTCAGCCCGATCGCGGCTCTCCCGGTAAAGACCCTTTTCCATGAAGCCGGTCACGTAATGCTTGGCCACACGGACGAAGGCGACCTTGCGGACACCGAGCGCACACCACGTGATATCCGGGAGATGGAAGCCGAGGCCGTTTCCTTGTTGTGCTCTGAGTCCCTTGGACTGCCAGAAGCAGAGTACAGCCGTGGTTACATCCAATCATGGGGCCAAGGCCAGACATTCACCGAGCGGTCAGCCCAACGCATCTTCCGCGCCGCCGACCAGATCCTTCGTGCAGGCTATCCCCCCGAGTGATGCCCTTCCACCCCCATATGGCCAAGTTGGCAACCATGGCCTTCTCCCCATAAGGCGGTCGGTTCTTACATTTGTCGACCGGTGAAAAATAGTTGGAAGGCGACGTGCTTTGCCCCGCTTTACCACTTGACAGGTATCGGGGTGTCTTCTAAAATGTGTACACAGGTGAACGCATATGGGACTACTCAAAGTCGGAATCCGTGAGTTTCGAGAAAAGCTTGCCAACTACCTGTTACAGAGCGACAAGCCTGTCGCGATTACACGGCACGGCGACACAGTTGGTTACTATCTCCCGGCGCGTCGAAGGCGGTCGGATGCGGAGCGGGCGGAGTTGAAAGAGGCAGCCGCCCGGCTTCAGGAAATGCTAATCGCCGAAGGAATCACTGAAGATGAAATCATCGCGGATTTCAAGCGGTGGCGTGCCGAAGGGCGTAAATGAACCCACGGAAAGGGCTAGTGCTCGATGCCAACATCCTCATGCGCGCCGTCCTGGGCCGACGCGTTCGTGGCCTACTGGAAACGTATGAAGATGCCGCGACCTTTTACAGCCCTGACGTCTGTTTCGCCGACGCCCGTCGCTACTTAGGAAATCTGTTGGAAAAACGGGGCCGCGATCCCGCAGCCGGACTTGTGGCGCTCGATCAACTAAGTGGAATGGTGCAACCGGTTGACCGAAGCCTCTACGGGGATTTTGAGCAGCTCGCAAGAGAGCGCATCGAGATTCGTGATCCAGACGATTGGCCTGTCGTGGCGGTGGGGTTGTTGCTGGACCTGCCTATTTGGACAGAGGACCAGGACCTGTTCGGCAGCGGCGTAGCCACCTGGACGACGGACCGAGTAGAACTGTTCTTGCGGTAGGGCCTTCGTACGCTACGCTGTAGTCTATCGCGAGTACAAGATCGGTACAACTTGGGCGTTCTGAGCGTGCTTTTGCGTGCTTTTTGGTGGCCAACCGTGCCGCAAAATCAACGAGTTAGCTTGTCTGGTAACATCTCATAACCCAAAGGTCGCTGGTTCAAAGCCAGCCTCCGCAACCAACACGGGGCTCAATTCCGGAACGGGAGTTGGGCCCCTTTCCTGTTATGTCCCGCGTCTCTGGTAAAGCCTATTTCGTCTATGTCCTTTGGAGCCCTTCTGGACATCTCGTTTGTGAAGCTCTTGACAAACCGCCGCATTATTGTCTAATACTTAGATGGAAATGGAAGGGGAAAAGGTATGCAGACAGTCCAACTGAAATTGAAACAGGCCAGCGCGGTCCTCGAAACCACACCAAAAGAGTTGCAGAACCTTGTTCAGTGTGGGGTTTTGAACCCAAGACGGCGTGCCGGTCTGTGTGTTTTTGATGCCAGCGCTCTGTTTGCTGCCAAGGTGGCACTATTTCTGAAAAGGGCGCTGGGCACAAACACGCAGCTACTCTCTGAGTTTGCCGGCGCATTCGTGAGTCAGTTGCCCTCTTTCCGGGAAGGGAAAGTGGACGCCATCGTGTTCAAATCTCGCCCCGCGCCAGGTTGGATTGCAGTCGAAGTAAAGGTGCCTTTTCGTGAGCTGGCACAGCAGGTGCAGCAGCGGCTTCAGTGGGTGGAGCTTTACAAAGACCTGCCCAGAGGGAGAAAGCGGCCCGGCTGGAAAAAGGAGTTCCTGGCTACCCTAAGGGAGGCGGCTCAGGATATGGGCGATGTCTCCACAGAGAAGGTTTTGAAGACCATCCGCCACTACCGAAACGAGAAAAAGCAAAAACCAGAGGTCACCGTTGAAGCAGAGCCACAAGCGGCGCGGGCGTAGAGTCGTACCCAAAGGACTTCCCGCAAAAGAAGTTATCAGCAAAAGTGGTTTCGCCCGCCGACTTTCGAATGACTGTTCCATCCCGCCAAATCACCCGATCACGCTGTCGATAAATTACCCGATCACCGGACCACCCGATGGCTCGACGGCGAACCAAAGTAGTACGTGAACGTCAAGGAGACATACGGCTTGGTGGGAACGCCGACGATGCGCTCAAAAGGCTCGGCGTCGCTGGGCAGGGCGAGCGTCTCAAGGGTCTCGCCTGAGTAGCCGCTGGGCAGAAGGAAATTAACCCCTAGGCTCGTCCGCCCGTCGTCGAAAGGCCGCAGCAGGGCGCCGCGCACCTCGCGAACGGGAACACCGGTAAAGCCGTCGCCGAGGGGTTTGCGGCCCACGTACTCGAACTCGCCGCGCGCGCGCAGGCCGAGAGGCAAGCGCTCGCAATGCCCTACGACGTCCCAAATCAGCCGGGGAGCCTCAGGAACGGGTTGGCCGGTGGTGCGATCGCGCGCGTCGGCGCGAGAAAAGGAAGCCTCAATCGACCCACCCGTGAAAAAATGTTTGGCCGTAGCAGTGAGGGCACGGTTGAGCGACGGCCCGACATACTGCTGGAGCCCTGTGTCGGGATCGATGTTGGCGGTTTCCTCTGAGTTGGCGACCCGCACCAGGAGCAGGCGCAGGGTGGTGTTGCCCACATCCTTCTTGAGCGTGGCCGCATAGGCCCTCGACGTGGTGATGAGGTTGGGCGGCCCCGGTAGACCGGAGTCGGTGCTGATGCGGGGATCGTCAGTGTGGAAGGCCTCGCCGCCACTCAAAGACAGGGACGGGAGCGGCGTGCCGTCGGGCGGAAGGAAGGTCACGGTGGCCTTGGGCATATGGGTGGAAATCAGCTTGGCAAAGGAATTCCCTGGCGTGAGCAAGTCTTGATTTCGAATAGAGATTTCCTCTTGCCGCGTACCGAGATCGAAGCGCATGTGGCGTCCCAGGGTTCCGTCAAGGGAGACGAAAGGCTCGGCGAAGCTGAAGCTAAAGTTGTTGCTGGTGACCAGCTCGAACAGACCCTGATCGTCCAGGTGCTTCAGGTCGAGATTGCGGGGCGCATCGAGCCGCAGGTCAGCGCCCAGCATCAAATTGAGGCCGTGGCCGAGCTTCACAAGATAGGCGGCTTCGCCCCCCGCCACCGTGCGGTTTTCGCGCTGCTGAATGAGCCCCTCGCCGAAGTTCGATTGCAACGTCAGGTCGTAATCGCGAAAGAATCCGCCGAACAAAACCTGGCTCGAGCTACTCAAATGCCAGGTATCGGAAGCGACGGCGAGAGCGGTATGCGTCCGATCAAGCTGGCGGTAGTCAACCGTATCGCCAGGGACGGGAACATCCATGGGAATCAAGCCCGGAATGCGCGAAAAGCCGTAATAGCCGATGCCGTATAGGGAGATATCATGGCGTCCGCTGTGGAGGGTGCGAAAACCATTCAGTTTGTACTGATGCCGGTGCTCCAGGCGCTCCAGGTAGCCGTTTCCGAGAGAGACCTCCAAGGCCACCCATTCATCGCTGGAGGGGTTGCGGGGGCTCCATCCTGTCACCCAATCCACGTCCCGGTAGTCGCCGGTGATTTGGGCAAAGCGGTTGAGGCGCGGCCTGACCTCGTAAGTAGCTGCCAGATCGACGGAGTGGTCTCCCTCGCGCACATTGAACGCGCCGGCGTCGGCTTGCACAGCGCTTAGGGTGGCGGGAATGAGGATATTGGGGTCGGCGTAGCCGTTGCCATGAGCGTTGGCGGGAAGATTGTTCGGATAAAGGAAGTTTCCGACCTGCACAAACTGGCCGATGGGCTCGCCGTGATCGCCGGCCACGCCCGGCGCAAAATACTGGGGCGCCTTGATTCCGCCCGAGGCCGTCTCAATCGGCAACCCGGGAATCGAAATGGGCGCGCCGGGGCGGCCGGGGTTGGCGTCCAGGACTTCGTCGTGGACCACGAGGCGCGCGGCGGGATCGGGAGCCAGCAGCGGAGGGGCTGTCGCCACCACCGTGATCGCTTGCTTTTGCGAAGCCAGATCGCGAAATTGCAATTCGGCCTCAACCCGCGCCCCCGCTTCCACTCGGACGGTCATCGTGACCGGACTGAATGCCGGCGCCGTGGCGGTTACGCTAAACTCGCCCGTGCCGATCGAGGGGCAATAAAAGTATCCTTGTGCGTCGGAAGTTGTTTGGCACACAGTCCAGTTCTTCTGATCGTTGACCTTGATTTGGACGTGTGCTACCGCAGCGCCCTGGGGGTCAGTGACCAGGCCGGAGATTCCCCCGGCGGGGCCGGCGGCAAGAATGTGTGCCGTCACCAAGGCGATCAAGCACACGAGCTTTAGGGACGGCAAGGATGACGATGCGATGGTTTGGCAATAATGAAAGCATCGGGGAATCCTCACCGAGACGTTTACTCCCATTCGCGACGCCCTGCCTCGACAGAAAGCGTTAGGGGGGGCACTAATGAATTTCCACCCGATGGATGGAGATGGAAAGGATAACACGATTTCACAATTCGTGCTACCACGTTACGTAGCACGGCTCACTCCCGATGGTCAGGAGGCAGATACATGGCTCACTTGGTGAGAACGGCTATTTCGCCCGCAAGCGATCTGTTGGAGCGATTTGATCGCGTCATCCAGCCGACCGAATCGTCAGACCACGCAGCAGGCCTGCTGCCCTAAAGCAGTTTCCCAGTCAACGTTGTGCGACTTGAGCTTTTTCGTGTGGAGCTATGAGCGAAACACGCCTATCGTGCCAGACACTCTCAAGGAAAGCGTCCTTCCGAGTGCGACGCGACTCGAATTCATCTCGCGACAAGACCGCATAAACTTCCCGCCCGAGTTGCCGCTCGAGCTTCCGTATGGCTTCCGCCAAGGGTTCGCCACGAGGGGTGCCGATCACCAGCACATCGATGTCGCTAGCAGCATCCTGCTGGTTTCGCGCGAACGACCCGTAGAGATAGGCTTCCTCGATGCCCTCAATTGTTTTGACGGATTGTGCAATCAAAGGCGCCGGACCGATAGTTTTCGCAACGATGCCACGGATCTCAAGGAAGAACCGCGGACCCCAAGAAACGGGGGTCCGCGCTACACGCTCAGATTCGCGCTTCCGAATCCGAGGGCAAGCTCACCGGGTCAATAGTTAACCCGCAGCGGCGCATTGGTTGCGCCGCACTCATGCCGCAACACTCAGTAGTGTCCCAATTCGAATGTAGGGCCGCCTCTCCCGTGGGGCGGGACGGGACGGCCTAGGCCGGGGCAAGCCCCGGCCCTACATCCCACATTAGGACACTACCACCGCAGGAGATCGGTTGACACGCCTCGGAACGCGTGATACAAGGCTGGCAGACCCTGATTTGGTCGTTGGCTCCGGCGCGGGGCGTCACCTGCATCGAAGCAGAAAGGGGTCAAAGCGGAGGCTCAGCTATGAAAACTGCGTTCGTTCTCAGTGTTGTGGTCGGTGCGACTCTCCTGTCGGCTGCTGCACAAGCCAAAGATGTCAGCCAGACGGCGACAATTGTCAGCATGAACTCGGTCCCTTGCGGCACCCAGGCCGGGCATCACAAGGAGACCCACGAACTGCTCTGCCACGAGTACGTCCTGCGCTCAGGCTCGACCGAGTACCACATCCGACAGAAGGAAGAGAAGAAGACCGACCTTCTGGCCATCGGCCAGCAAGCCACCTTCACCATCTACAAGGATCGAATGCGCCTTCACGCAACCACTACAAGCGGGAAATCAAAGGACTTCGAGTTCGCGTTGGTTTTGATCACAGCGGCCTCGGAAGTGAACCCGCCAAGCGCCCCGCAGCAGTGACTTGATGACGGCGTACCCGGCGCAAGCATGGTTGAGCGGACGTCTATGGGTTTGGGGCGACGTCTTCTCATCAGATAGAATGAACTCTTGACAGACCTTTGCAGAGTGCAGGCATCGAATGCGGCGGGATGACTTCCACTACAACCAAGCCGCTCTCGCCAAGGTTACGCCCTTGGCCATAAGCCGGCAACAGTAAACGCCTGGGGCTGTTCCCTGCGTGCTCCAATCCGCCACGTGCACGCCTCTCCTCGTCCATCCTCGAGCCAACACTCCCACTCGCTCGCCGAAGACATCGTACATTTCGAGTGAGGCGAGTCCGTCTTCAGGAAGGTTATATTCGATCAGGAGTGATGAAGGGCCCATTCCCGGCTTGGCTTGGCCAAGCACTCGAAGGCCCGGCAGTTCATCGCCCGAAAGACAAGCGGACACCGGCTCTGTGGGATAGGCAAAGGGCTCGTCGCAGAGGTGGAATTGCGGCTCCGCCCGCTTCGCAAGGTAAGGAGTCTTCAGCGGCGTGCGTGCAAACTGGTCGAGCGCTGCGAGCTTGGGGCCGCTGTCCTCCCAGCGATAGACCGGAATGTTATGAGGATTGAGAGCGCTTGAAACGCCGCGCTCCTTAGCGAGGTGAAAAAGGCCGAAATTCCCAGGCTCGTGCCCCGCCAGCCAATGACCGATGATGTCCACTCTGAAAGCGTCCCTGCCGAAAATGAGCACGTTGGCCATGAAGATTTCGGGCACACCATTTGGTCCGGGGCCAACATCGAACCCATCGCCGTTCTGTGCATATACGCCTTCGATGATGTTCAGCAGGACTGACGATCGTATGAGTGAGTAGGAGTCGATCGTTCGGTGAACCCACATCTCCATCCAACTGGCTTTCTCCGCATCCCAGCGCGGAATCCCTGCCTGCCGGTGCTTGGCGTAAAGATCGTTAACATGACGTTGGGCATCCGGTTGAAAGTCCTGGGCGATGGCGTCCTGGAGACCGCCGCAGAACTCGATGTAGGGTGGAATGTTGGTTCCCTGAAGGTTCTTGACACACAGAGTCAGCCCCATCGAGTGGGTCTTCAACTTGGAAACATTGAGCAGGTGGCAATCCGGATAGTTGAACGGGCCGAGGTATTTCGTGCGCCTGAAGACCACACCGTCTGGGCAGTCCCTCAATGTTGGCGCCCTCGAGTCGTTGTCTCCATAGTGCACTCCACTGCGCTGAGCCATTTCGTGGTAACCGGTACCCGCTTGCTCAGTCATCAGGCCTTCCCGCACATAAATGCTCTCGACTCCGACGTCCGCCTGTTTCATTCCGTCGATGAGGCCTTCGACCACGTAAGGATCGGTAACAATGGCGTATGTGAGCCCCGTACCGTTGGTCTCCGTCAGATTTGATTTGATCGCGAACTTATGCGACAAATCAACGCCCGGAGTTTTCCGCAGGGTGAAAATTCGCCTTGCTAATTGAAAAGCCTCGTGCCGCTTACCGTCCGAATCGTCCTTCGATGCGACGTGGGTCTTGCGGATGAACACAGCCTCTGGATGCGCTTCGATGAAGGGATGCAACCCGAAGTAAGCGGGGGCGCTGCTCGGACGCGCAAACATCCCCGCACCCGGCCACGCCGACGAAGCGACACCAAGCCCTGCAATACTCTGGAGAAAGGTCCTTCTATCCACAGTCTGCCCCCCCGTCAAGTCGCGCCCTGATTATGATTCGTGTTGTCCATCCCTTGGCAATTCGCGCAAAAAAAGATTCTCGGGCTTTTCACCGACCAGAATCATCTGATTGTTCACTCTACCACCGGAGTTTCGAGGAGGAGAGCCTTGCGTTGGATCAAGCGGACATTCACGGAATCAGCTCAGCGGGCGAACCACGGATTGAGACCGCAGGTAATCGAACAAGGTCTCCGGCCCTAACACCCCGCCACCAAAGCCACTCAGATTCGTCCCGGCGTACGGAATTCCGTGCGCAAAGACGTTGTGCGCATTGATCCAGCTATTCCCTGCCACCATCGCTTCCGCAACACGCTGAGCTCTTTCCAGGTTTTGGCTCCAGACGCTATTGGCCAGACCGTAGAAAGAGCGATTGACCAAATCGACCGCCTCATCTTCGGCCTTGAAAGGCATCACGTAAGCCACCGGACCAAAGATTTCTTCCCGCGCACACACATTCTCAGCAGGACCTGTCAGCAGGGCAGGTTTAACATAGAATCCCTCCTTGAACTCGGGGATTTCCGCTTCCCCGCCGGGCAGCAACGCTGAGGCACCCTCGGCCACGCCGCGCCGGAGATATCCCAGGACGCGGTCCTTCTGTTTCAGACTCACAACAGGTCCCATTTCGGTCCCCGGTGACAGGCTATAGCCAATGTTCAAGTGTTCCAAACGGGTCTTGGCGCGCTCCACAAAGAGATCCCAGATCGACTCGTGCACCAGCCAGCGGGTTGCAGTGCAGCAGACCTGCCCCGTGTTCAAGGTCAGCGCCGACACCAAGGCGCTGGCGGTTTGGTCAAGGTCAATGTCATCGAACAACACCGCTGCCCCCTTGCCGCCCAGTTCCAGCTTCACAGGAACCAGATTCGCTCCACAGGCGGCGGCCACGCTCCGGCCCACTTCGGGTGAACCCGTGAACGACATGCGCCGAATGCCCGGATGAGCAGCCAGCGCCGCACCGGCGGGATCGCCGTAACCCGGTATAACATTGATCACGCCATCGGGCACGCCAGCTTGTTGCGCCAAGCGGCAGAAATAAATCGTTGAAAGCGACGTGTCCTCGGCAGGTTTCACCACCGCGACGTTACCCGCCGCCAGCGCGGGTGAGATTCCCCAGCTCAGCAGCAGGAAAGGAAAGTTCCAGGGCACAATGAACGCGCATACCCCATAAGGGACGCGCAGCGTGTAAG